>DASUKM010000021.1:0-38532 GCA_036278735.1 Vicinamibacterales bacterium | reverse complement strand
GGCCGGCGGGTTCAACGCGTTGAACGATGCCGGCGGCGCGAACTTCAGCGGCTTCGATCTCAACAATCCCGGCAACGTCGGGACGCCGAGCGCGACCGTCGGCAAGTACAAGACGCCCCTGACGCACGAGATCCAGATTGGTCTGGATCACGAGCTGATGCCGAACTTCGGGATCAGCGGCACCTACACGTATCGCCGGTTCGTCAACTTCATCCGGAACAACCTCGGGGTGACCGGGGCGGATTACGAACAGGTCGGCACGTTCAACGGCACGTCCCCGGCGACCGGCGACGTGAGCGTGCCGCTCTTCGCGCCGATTCCGGGCACGGTGCCGGACAATCACGCCGCGACGATCTACCAGACGCGGCCCGATTACCACCAGACGTTCAAGGGCTTCGAATTCGCGGCGACCAAGCGGATGTCGAACAAGTGGATGGCGCGGTTCGGGTTCTCGACGAACTTCGACCGGGAGTACTTCGACAGCCCCGCCGGCCACAACGATCCGACGCAGACGGTCGGCAGCCCGAACGTCAACGGCGGCATCATCATCCGGGCCAGCGGCGGCAGCGGCAAGAGCAGCATCTACCAGGTGCTGCCGGAGTACCAGTTCATCCTGACCGGCCTATATCAGGGGCCGCTGGGCTTGAACTTTGGGGCGAACGTGAACATCCGCCAGGGGTTCGCCGAGCCGTTCAACCATAGCAATGTGACGGTCAAGCAGGATCCGCTCTCGTCGCGCAAGACGATCCTGCTGAACTCGAACGTCGTGGCCTATCGGCTGCCGACCGTGACCGAGTTCGACGCCCGTGTCGAGAAGGAGTTCAAGATCTCGCGCGCGCGCCTCAACCTCGACCTGGATGTCTTCAACGTGTTGAACAAGGCCACCGTGCTTGGTTTCCAGTACGACCAGCGGTTGTCGTCGGCCAACACGGTCCGCGAGATCCAGAATCCGCTGATCGCCCGCGTGGGCCTGCGCGTGAATTTCTAGGGCGCAGCGCCGCGGATAGCCCAAACCCCGGTGTCCGGCCTCGTGCCGGGTTCCGGGGTTTTTTATTGCGCGGCGCGGGGGGCGGGGCGCGGGCCGCGGGAGCCGATCATCAAGGGTTCTGCCGCAGCGCATCCTCGAACGGCCGCAGCAAGCCAGGGTCTTCTTTGACCTCGGCGAACTGACGCCCCCAGCGGCGCACCTCCTCGACGTCGAGATGAGGCATTTGGCGGCGAACGACCCCGGCGATGTCGACCAGGTCCTGCGGTCGGCCGGCAACCAGTTTGTACAGGATCAAGTGTTCGGGAGGACACACGCGCAGCTCGATTCCCGCGAGGGGCGACCAACCCACCGCACCGTCGATGGCTTCCTGCTCGAACGGATATGCCGCGAGGGCCACGTCGATATTCACACCCGCAGGGGTCTTCACGAGCAGCACCCGGCGCTCCACGGCGAACTCGCGAGCCCCCTGAATGCGCGGCGGATACGCGTGCAAGAGCGTGGTGACGACCTGATGCTCGTCGCCGTAAGGCGCGAGGACCGACACGTCCACGTCCTGTGTCGTTCGAGGCTCACCCCAGCGCTGGACGGCGAGGCCGCCGATCAGGCACGCGCGATGACCTGCGGCCGCGAGGACCGCGAGAACGTCGTTCGCCGCGGCCAGGAGCGGTGGAATGTCAGGCATGCCCGGACCGGCGTGCCTTGGAGAAGACGGCCTGGTGTCTGAGGAGCTCGTCGCCGTTGTCGCCGGTCCAGTCGGTCTGCCACGAGCCGAGCACGAGCAGCACGTCGCGGTCGATCTCTTCGCGGCTCATCGCGCGCAGGCGCGCCCATCGCTCCTGCTCGAGAAGCGGGCCCACGCGCGACCACGTGTCCAGCCACTGCTTCAACTGAGCACGCTCTGTCGACGTGGCCGGCGGAGGAGGGTCCTCTTTCACGACATCGAGTGTACACGCAGTACAGGTGAGCGTCGATGCCAGGCGCGGGGCGCGGGGCGCGGGGCGCGGGGCGCGGAGCGCGGAGGGCGGGGGTGCGGAGCGCGGGGTCTCTTGTGGGTCAGCCCTTTATGGGCTGACTACCTGATTGTCTTCGCGAGCCGATCGATCTCCGCCGCGTACATCGAGCGCGGCGCCGTGTTCACGAACTGCTCGACGTACGGGCGCGCCTCGTCGATCCGTCCCGCCCGGACCAGCTCCGACGCGAGGTCGAACAGGGCGTCGAAGTTGTGCGGGTCGGTTTGCACCGCCTGCTTCCATTCGGCGAACGCGCGGTCGCGGTCGCCGGCCTGCAGCGCGATCACGCCGAGGCCGGCGTGGGCGCGCGAGGACTTCGGGTCGTTGACGAGCGCCTTCGTGAACGCGTCGTGCGCCGCGGCCGCGTGTCCCTGCTGCAGCTCGACGGTGCCGATGTTCTCGAGCGCGTAGGCGTTGTGCGGATTCTGCGCGAGCAACTGCTGGAACGTCCGCAGTGCGTCGGCCGGCCGGCCGGCGCGCGCATAGGCGATCCCGAGGCCGTTCAGCGCGTCGCTGTCGTCCGGGTCGGCCTTCGCGGCGCTCTCCAGCATCGGGATGGCGTCGGTCACGTTCCCGGTCTCCGCCAGGTACGTGCCCAGCCGCACGTCGATGTCGACGTCGGATCCGATGACCGTCAGCGCATGCCGCAGCGTGTCGATCGCCTCCTGCGTTCGCCCCGCCTCCCACAACAGATACGCGAGCCGCCGGTACGCCAGCCCCATGTCGGGGCGGCGCGCGATCACCTTCCGATAGTTTTCGATGGCCTGATCGGTCCGCCCGTCGCGCTGCAGCGCGATGCCGTCCATCATCAGACGGTCGACGTCGATCAGGTTCTTCGGGTCGTCGGCCTCGGTGTAGCGCGCCTTCCTTGGCGCAGATCCGGCGACATAACCAAGCGACTCGAGCATCTCGCGCACCTGCGACGACTCGCGCCGCTCCTGTCCGGGCAGCACCGGGTGCATGTCCCGCAGTTCGGCCGACAGGCTGCGCACGCGCTCGGGGCTGCGCTGGACGAGATTCTGCTGCTCGTGCGGATCCCGTGCGAGGTCGTACATCTCGTCGAGCGGCAAATCGATGTACTTGTCGCGCCCCGCGACGATGCCGGTGAGCGGCGCCCAGCCGCGCTTGAGCATCGCCGTCATCGCTTCGAAGTAGGAGGGACGCGGGGCGCGCTCCCCCTCGCGCGCGGCGAGCAGCGTCCGTCCGGGCAGCCCCGCCGGCGCCTGGAGGCCGAGCAGGTCCGTGATGGTGGGGAAGATGTCCACGTGGCGAACCGGCACGTCGCTGACCGCCCCGCGCGCCGGTTCGGTGGTGCCGGGGCCGACCTGCGCGAGGATCAGCGGCACGTGCAGCGTCGCCTCGTACGCGAAAATGCCGTGCGTACGCTCGCCGTGTTCGCCGAGGCTCTCGCCGTGATCGCCGGTGACGATGATCGTGGTCGGGCGCGGTTGCCGCCGCACGGCCTCGATCAGCGGTCCGAGCGCGCTGTCGACGTACGCGACCTCCCCCTCGTACAGGTTGCCGGCGTACTCCTTGTCGAAGGGGGCCGGCGGCGCGTACGGCGCGTGCGGATCGAAGACGTGGACCCACGCGAACCAGGGCTTCGGCTGCGCCTCGATCCACGGACGCGCCACCTTGACGACCTCTCCCGCCCGCCGCTCCGGCAGCGCGAAGTCCGCCGACAGCGAATCCCTCGCGCTCACGTCGTCGTAGACGTCGAACCCCTGCGCGAGGCCGAACTGGCGGTTGACGGGAAAGGCGCCGACGAACGCACCCGTCGGGAATCCCGCCTGCCGCATCGTTTCGGCCAGCGTATGCGCGCTGTCCGGCAGCCGGAAGCCCGCGTTGTCGCGGACGCCGTGCTGAAACGGATAGAGGCCCGTCAGGATGCTCGTGTGCGACACGAGCGTGACGACCGCGTGCGCGTGCGCGAAGGTGAACCGGACGCCGTCGCGCGCCACTCGATCGATGTTCGGCGTCGCGGCCGCGCCGCCGTAACAGCCGAGCGCGTCGGCGCGCAGCGTATCGATCGTGATCAGGAGGACGTTCTGGTTCGTGCCCTTCACGAACGCCGGAAAGGCAGCGGCCCGCCGATGGACGAGCCACGCCGCGCCGCCGACCGCCACCAGCGCCACGACGGCCGCGGTGAGGATGAGCCTGCGCCTGAACGGCGAGCGTGAAACGGCTGAGGGAGCGGATTCGGTGGAGCGCCGGAGTCTGGCGCGCTTGCGCGGCACGATGTAAGGCTTCAGGGAGGCTGAGCCGAGTATACACTGTGCGGTCACGATAGAATGGGGACGGAGATGGAGCCGACACCGGTTCCTGGTGGAGGAGAGGCATCGATGAGCACGCTACGTAGCGCGGCGGCGGCTGTTCTGGCCTTGTCGCTGGCTGTTCCTGTACTCGCCCAGACCCGCGGGATTGGCCGCATGGGGGGAGTCGTCGAAGACGAGTCGGGTACGCCGATCGAAGGTGTTCAGATCAAAGCCGTCAAGGAGGGGGAAACTCAGGTCCTGACCGCCAAGACGAACAAGAAAGGGGAATGGGGCCTCGGAGGGCTCGCCAGCGGTACCTGGAATCTCGACTTCGCCAAGGATGGCTACGAGACGCGGTCGCTGAGGGTCCCCTTCAGCGAGGTGAACGGCCTGCCGCACATGAAGATCGCGATCAAGAAGGCGGTCGTGAAGGTCGATCCGAACGCCGAAATCCGGACGGACCTGGAGAAGGCCGCGCCGTTGATGCAGGCGGGCAAGTACGCCGAAGCGCGCGCGATTTACGAGGCGCTGCTGGCCAAGTACCCCGAGGCGTGGCAGGTGGAGCCATTGATCGCGCGCACGTATGCCGGCGAGAAGAAGCCCGACGAAGCCATCACGCACCTCCAGGCGGCGCTGCAGCACGATCCGAACAACGTCGAGGTGAAGCTCCTGCTCGCCTCCGTCCTCGTCGATCAGGGGAAGGTCGCGGAGAGCCAGAAATACCTGGATGGGATCGACATGAGCCAGGTGAAGGATCCGGTCGTGTTCCTGAACGAGGGCATTTCGCTCATCAACCAGGGCAAGGCCGCCGAAGCGACGGCGATCTTCGACAAGGTGGTGACGGCGTTCCCGACGGAGCCGGAAGGCTACTACTATCGCGGCCGCGCGTATCTGGCGCAGAACAAGTTCCCCGAGGCGAAGGCGGATCTCCAGAAGTTCGTCGCCATGCCCGGCGCCGACGCCAACGAGGTCACGCAGGCCAACAAGATCCTCGAGATGCTCAAGTCGACCGGCGGCGGGAGCTAGATCTGCAGGGCAGGTCAGGTGGTCAGGCCGTAAAGGCCTGACCCACAGATCTGGTCCGCTTGGGTGCCTGTGGGTCAGCCCTTCAGGGCTGACGAACCCTACCCTTCCCAGTTCAGCGTCGCCAGCGCGTCCTTCGCCTGCTGCACGAAGGGGCCGCCGATGCGCAGGTAGTGTTCGTAGTGCTCGCGCGCCTTCTTGCGGTCCTCTTCCCCCCCAATCCACTTCTCCATCTTCGCGTCGAACCGCTGCGACTTGGCCGCCCGCATCTGGTACGCGCGGCCGGCGTTGAAGTAGCCGAGGCCGTCGGCGGGCTCCGCCGCAATCGCCCGCGCGAACGACTTCACGGCGGCGTCGAGCGCGCCCCGCCGCACCTCGACGACGCCGATCGCGTTGAGCAATTCGGCGTCCTTCGGCCATCGTTTGCCGGCTTCCCGCAGCACGTCCAGCGCGGCGCCATCCTGGTGCTGGAGCAGGTAGCCGTCGGCGAGATTGAAGTAGATCGGCTCGAACTCCGGCACCGCGGCGCGCACGTGGTTCCAGGCCCGGACCGCCTCCGCGTAATGCTCGAGCGCGAGGTGGGCCAGGCCGAGCGCATAGCTCACCCATGGATGCGCATCCGGCGACTGCGCCGCGCGCCCGAGATACGCCTCGGCGTCGACGACGTCCCCGCGTTGATACGCGGCCCATCCCTTCGCAGCCGCGTCGTTTTCGACGCCGGTCGTACCGGTTTCCTCTCCCTGGAGCTTCTCGACGAACCCGCCGGACTCGATCTTCGCGCGCAGCGCCTTCGAAGGAGGCTCGGCGGGCGCGGGAGGCGCGGGGCGGACGGTCGCGAGGTCTGGCGCGCCGGCAGCGACCGGGATCGCTGGCTCGGAGACGTCGGACCCCGCGGAGGGTTCAGGTCTGGCGTTCACCGGGCCAGGGGAGGCCGATGATCCGGGTGGACCAGGCGCTCCCCGGGACGGCGAGGTCGCGGCGATGGGCGTGGGGCGCAGCATCAGCGCCGGCTGGAGCGCCAGGTATCCCCGCCGTGCCCGCACCTTCAGCCCCGGCCGCGTGACGGACACGGAAATCGTCCGGTACTTGCCGTCGAACGATTGATTCGCCGGCGTGTAGCCGAGCACGTAATAGGTGCCGGCGTCCTGCTGGATCGTATCGAGCGCGCGGCCGAAATTGTTCTCGTTGCGAATGGCCAGGCCGCCGGTGTCGACCGCGAGCGCGTTGGTGCCGTCGGTCTGGAGATCGAAATTCACGGACGGACCGGCGGCATCGAACGCGGTCGCCTGGTCGATCGCGCTCGACGCGCTGCCCTTGTTCAGCCCGCGCGCGTCAATCGTATAGAAATGCGCGCCGGCGCGGTTCGCCTCGCCGGTGGCGTCCTGAAGCTCCGATTCCATGTCCTGGAGGAAGAACCCTTCGGAGATGAACACCACGGTTTTCGGCCCCGGTATGCGCGCGAGCCCGTGCGACAACACCCGCACGACCGACAGCGTGAGCTGCGTCGCAGTGGTTGCGGTCCGGGCCACGTCCTGCGCCTTCTCCTTGATCTGCAGATCGATGGGTACGTCGCGCTTATAGCACTCGTCGGGACGCTCTGAGCACGCGCGCGTCGTAGCCTGAGCGAGCGCGTCGGCATCCCCGCGGACGCCGATGCGCCAGGCTTCGTATTCGTCCTGGAGGCGCGGCCACTCGCGCATTTCCCGCCGCAGGCTGCGCTCGTTGCCCGGCAGCTTGACGTCTTCGACGGCCTTCTCGAGCTCCGTCTGGTCGGAGGTGAGCCGGTTGTTGGCCATCTTCCCGCCGGCCACCACGCCGCCGATGTCTCCTTGACGGAACTTGCTGCTGATGAACGTCTCGAGCGCCTCGCGCGTCCGGTGCAGGCCGGCGGCGGACAGATGCGGGGTGTCGAAGACGAAGAGCCACGTCGCACGAGTCGACGCGGCAGGGGTTGTCGCTGCGGGTCCGGCCGTCGCCGCTGTCGTTCCGGAGGCCGCCGCAACGCCCGCTGTGGCCGCGCCGCCGACGAGCGTCAGGCTGACAATCGGCTGCGCGACCTTGTCTTCCTTGATCTCGAAGTCCCCCGGCCCGAGGTTCGTGACGAAGCGGCCGTCCTTGTCGAACACGCGGACGTCCACCTGGACGACCTGCGTGCCCGACTTGAAGGTGGGCGCTTGGCGTTGAGCTGCCGGCGGGGCGGCGGACTGCTGCCACAGCAGCCCGCCCAGCGCTGCGATTATGGGAAGTCGCCCGAACGACACGTCATCCTCCCGCCGGTCATGCTCCGCCAGGGCCCGCCGGCGGCGTCCCGATGGGCACCGCTTTGAGCAGTTTCGCGGGCTCGACGGCAAGATATCCGCGACGCGCCCGGACGTTCACGCCGGGGCGATCCACCTTCACCGAGATCGTCCGATACTTGCCGTCGAACGTCTGGTTCGTCGGCGTGTAGCCAATCACGTAGTACGTGCCGGCGTCGTGCTGAACCGTGTCCAGCGCCTTCCCGAAATCGTTCTCGTTCTCGAGGAACATGCCGCCGGTATCGATGGCGAGGCTGTTCGGGCCATCCACCTGCTCGTCGAACGCCGGTAAGGACGACTCGGCGTCCGCCTGTCGCGCCATCAGGAGGTCGGTGCCGTGCCCTTTGTTCAAGCCACGCGCGTCGATGGCGTACACGTGGGCACCGGCGCGATTGGCTTCGCCGATCGCATCGCGCAGTTCGGACGAAACGCCCCACATCATGAACCCTTCCGACACGAAGACCAGCGTCTTGGGGCCGGCCATGCGGGCGAGGCCATGCGACAGCACGCGCAGGGTGTCGAGCGTCAGCAGCGACGCGCGGTGGAACTGGCTGTTGATCTCGCTCGCCTTGGCCCTGACGGTGGAGTCGGCGGTCGGGCACAGCTGCGGTTCGTCACGGCACGCACGCGCCACGGCGCGGTCGAGCGCCTGTCCGTCGTCTTTCGCTGCGATCAGCCAGGCTTCGTACTCGTCCTGCAGGCGTGGATAGTCGAACTTCATTTCCCGCGTCAGGTTCGTCAGTTCGTCGGGCACCTTGATGCCGTCGATCGCTTTGGCCAGCTCCTCATGGTTCGTCGTCAGATGATTGCCGAGCATCTTGCCGTTCGCCACGACGCCCGCCAGGTCCGGCTTCTGCAGACGTTCGGCCAGAAACGACTTGACGGCGTCGCGCGTGTGGTGAAGGCCCGCCGGCGAGAGGTGAATCGTGTCGAACAGAAAGATCCACGTCGAGGGAGCGGCAGGCGGCGTCGCGGCGGGCGCGGACGGGAGCGCCGGGGTGGACGGAGCCGCGGCGGAAGCGGCCGATCCTGAAACCGCGGGGGCGCCGCCAATCAACGTGGCCGTCACGATCGGCTGGACCGTGCCGTTTTCCTTGATCTCGAAATCGCCCGGCTTCAGATTCGTGACGAACTGCCCATCCTTGTCGAAGACGCGGACGTCCACTTCGACGATCTGCGTACTCGACCGGAAGCGCGGCGGCTGCTGACCCGCCGAAGGCGCCTGCTGCTGGCGCGCCGGAGGCGGTTGGGCGTGCACACCCAGCACCATGCCTCCGGTCAGGGCCACGATCGCGGCAACCTGGCCGACAGCTTGGACGCTCATGCTCCCCTTCCGTGCGTGTGTCAGCCCCTTACGACCCACCGTGTGGCTTTCCGAATGATCGTGTGGGTCAGCCCTTTACGGGCTGACCGCAAGCGATCAGTGGACCTGCGTCAGGTACAGGTCGAACTTCTTGCCGTTCTTCTCGAGAAACGCGATCTGCTTCCCGTCCTCCGACCACGCGGGGAGCACCACGTTCTTCGTCCCGGGCACCACGCGCTTGTCCTTCTGCTGATTCATGAGGCCGAGATGTCCCTCCTCGTTCGCATAGGCAATCACGGGGCCGGCGGCGGCCGGAGCCCACCCGAACGTGTATCCGGGCACGAACTGCATGTCGACGTACTTGCCCACGACCTCTCCGGCGAGCATGAGGGTGATCACGTGCTGCGTCTGGCTGGACTGCGCGGCGCTGACCATGTCGTCGGCCGACGTGCCGGTCGCGTCAGCGCCCCCTTTGGCAAGGTCGCCGCCCGTGGGGGCCGCAACCGCCCGCTGCGTGTGCTGTTCGCTGTCGATGCTGATCGCGAAGTTTCGGGCGGCGGGCGCCCACTTGTTCGACTTCCAGGTGAAGTACGTCGTCGCCCAGTCCGGCGGCGCGTCCACGCTCTTGACCTTTTGATCGGCGAGCGTGAGCACGTAGTGCCGGGGCGACTGGAACGTCCCGACGCGCGTGCGCTGGCCCGTCTGAACGTAGAGTTGCGTGCCGTCCGGAGACCAGGCGAGTTGAATCGGTTCTCCCTTGATCTTGTCGAGGGTCACGACCTTGGCCGGCGCGCTCACGTCCAACGTCGTGGCGCCGGCCGGGGGCGCCTGCGCGGGCAGCAGAGCGAGGCTGGCCAATACGAGCGGAATCAACATGGGACCTCCAGAATTGGTGTTCATGTCTCGTCAGGCCGTAAAGGCCTGACCCACACAGATGTCAGGTCATAGAAGCCTGACCCAGACACGCTCGGGTCAACGGCCGCCGCTGATCTCTGCCAGTCTCGCTTTCAGTTCCACGGAGTTCGGGACCGCGGCCAGGCCGGCGCGCAGCACCTGCATCGCGAGCGCGCCGTCCGACAGGCGTTCGTAGACGTCCGCGAGCGCCAGGTGCACGGGCACGAGCGTCGGATCGGCGACGGCGGCGGCGCGCCACGCGCCGATCGCCTTGCGGTGATCGCCGGCGGCTTCCCATGCCCAGCCGAGCACGAACCCGGTGGCGGCGCTCTTCGAGTTGGCGTCGAAGGCCTGCTGCAGTTCGGCCGCGGCGTCGGGGAACTGGCCGCGCGCAAACAGATCGAAGCCCCTGGTCGCGTGCGCCGCGGCCGGCGAGTTGCTCCCGGTCCAATCGGCTGTCGCGCGCTTGAAGATCTCTCCCTGTGCCACGTCGCGCGGATCGGGCGCCGCGGCGGGCTCCGTCGTGGCCGCGGCCGCCGGCGCCGCTCCCGCCACGATGTCCACCTGTCGCGTGAGGTCCGCGACCGCTTCGCCGCCGGCGCGCACGTGCACGGTGGCGACGTAGGGGCCGGGCTGCACCCCTTCGAGCGGCATCGTGAACGTCGCATGCCGGATCGCGCCGTGGGACGACGCCTCGGCCGGGGTCAGGTCCGCATCGAACGTTTTCGCGCCGGCCGCATCCGGCCCGGCGAGCGCCACCTGCACGGTGACGTTCGACAACTGATCCGGCGTGCGGCCGTAGACTTCGAGCACGCCGCTCAGGCCGCTGTCGGTGTAGGCGGTCGCGCGCACCGGCAGCGCGCCGGCGGCGGAGCCGAGTACCACGTCGCTGGCGGTCACCGCCGGACCGTCGATCGACCGCACGTCGAACCGGCGATCCGCGCTGCCCACGAGGCCGCCCGGTTCCCTCACGACGGCGCGCATCAGATACGAGCCGGGGGGCACGTCGAACTGCACGCGATACGTGCTGCGTCCGAGCGCCGAACCGGCGAGCGGCTTGGTGGGCAGCGGCATCGTATCGGTGCCGCTCGCCGCGACGCGGCCGTCGTGGACGTCGCGGACGACGAACACCACGTCGGCGCGCGCGTGCGTGTCGTCACTCACGGCGCGCAGCGGCAGGTCGGCGTCGAGCGACAGGACGACGCGCGGATTGCCCGACTGTTCCGAGCGCAGCTCGTAGGTCGTGTAGTTCACGTCGAGCGCCTGCTGGACGAACGGCGCGCCGAGCGCCGCATCGATCGCGCGCCGGCGATCCAGCGGCGCCGTGGCCCGCGGCACGGCGTAGCCCGTCCGGGCGCTCACGTGCGTGCCCGGACGCTTCACGCGCACGCTCACGCGCTGGTACGCGCCTCGATTGTCGAGGGCGGCCTTGCTGGGCACGAAGCCGGCGATGTAATAGTCCTGCGCCTGGTCGGCGATGCGGTCGAGGGCCTTGTCGATCTGGGCGGAGGCATCGTTCACGAAGACGCCGTCGGTCTCGACCGCGAGGCTCGCCAGCGGCGCCGTGCTCGTCTGGATCTCGGTCGACCGCACGGTCGTGGGGGCGGCGGCCTGCGACGGGTCGGCGCCGCGGCGATTGAGATCGAGGGCGTTGAACACGCAGTAGGCCTCGGCTGCCGACGCCTCCACGTCCTGCAGTTCGCGCGACACGTTGTCGTCGTGGAACCCCTCCGACAGCAGCACCACCGTCTTGCGCCCTTCGATCGGACGGAACTGCGTCATCAGGTCCGACAGGCGCTGCAGGAAGTCGCGGGTGTCGGTGTCGGTCTGCTGCACGATGCCGCGCGCGTTCTCGGTCAGGATCCGCAGCGTCGTCCGGTAGTCGTCGGCCCCCGTCTGCTGCCCCACGCCGCCGCCGCCGGTGTTCAACGCGGTGGACGCTTTGCTCTTGCCGACGTCGCCGATCTGTTCCCCGGCCATCCGGTTCATCACCTGCCCGGCCAGCGTTTCGTCTCCGGCGGCGATCTGGTAGGCCTCCTGCAGCGTCATCTGGCCGAGCGGGCTGTCGACCGTGCGATCGAGCGACCCGCGCACCTTCTGCAGCTCGGCAATCGCACGCGACGGGTCGGCCGTGAACGAGAGGTCAGGGCCAGGACCCGGCAGTCCGTAGACGGCGACGCGGTCCGACGGACGCACGCGCGTACGAATGAACGCTTCGGCCGCGCGCCGCGCCGCCTGCTCGTTGCCCGGCGCGATGTGCCGCTGATCGAAGATGAAGATATAGAGATGTCCGCGCGGGGTCGCCTCGTTGTTCGTGACCTCCGCGGAGACGGCGCGGACGGCGGCGTCCTTGTACCGGCCGGCCGGCTCGCGCACGTGCTGGAACAGCACGATCGGCAGCACGTGCCCGTCCTGGACGATCTGGATCTCGTCGGGCCGGATGTCCGTCACCGGCCGGCCGTTGGCATCCACGACGCTCAGGTCGAAGCGAACGAGGTCGACGCCGGAACGAAAGACCGGCGGATTCGACTGTTGGGCGCCCGCCGCGGCGCCACTGATCACGAACAGACCGGCGACGATCGCTGCCGAGGTACGCATAGGCACTCCAGGAAATTCTCCTGAAATTGTAGATCGTCCGGCGGCCGGGCGGGGGAGGGAAATGCCTGAAAAAGCGCCGGTTACCGGGCGGAAGGCCGGGTTTTCAGCGCGGCCGCCTTTTTCGGTTCGCCGAACATCGTCCAGAGCTGGATCGCGAGGGGACGGCCGTCGGCCGGGGTGACCCGCAGCATCTCCTCGATGGCCGCTTCCGCCCCGGCGTCGTTCCCCGTCGCGCGGTACAGCATCGCGAGCCCGGCGCGGGCGCGCGCGTTGAACGGGAAGAGCCGCACCTCGGTGCGCAGGAACTTCTGCGCCTCGTCGTAGCGATTCAGCCGCCCGAGGCAGTCGCCGATGTAGTAGTTCACGTCCGGCATCTGGACGGTCCGGTGCTCGAGCGCGGCGTGCGCCGCCATGAAGTGGGGAAGCGCCTGGTCGTAGTGCCCCGCGTCGTAGAGCAGCATGCCTTCGACGATGTCGGGCAGCGGCACCGAGGGATCGGCCTGGTGCGCCAGCGCGGCTTCGCGGCGCGCGTCCACGGCATCCTTTCGCTGCACGGCAATCTTGGCGAGCAGTTCGTGCGCGAGCGCCGGCGCGACGCTGACCGCCAGCGCGCCGTACTGGCGCGCCTCGTCGAAGCGCTTCAACCGGAGCAGCTCGTCGCCCGCGCCGATCAGCGCCGCGGTATTTTTCGGATCGCGCTGGATCATCTGACGGTACGCGTCGACGGCGTCGGCGTGCCGGCCGAGACGGATGTCGGCCTGCGCGAGCTGGGTCCAGACGTCCAGCATCTCGGGATCGGTGGCGAGCACCTGGCGGTACAGCGCCGCCGCCTGGTCGTACTTCCGCGCGCCCGCCAGCGCCTGCGCGCGCTGATACCGCTCGAGCACCGCGAGCTTGTCCTTCGGATCGGGCAGACGATCGCCGGGAAGCGCGAGGGAGACGCCGCTGCTCGTGCCCACGTAGCCGAGCGCTTCGAGCCGCTGGCGGTCGGCCTCCGACACCGTGGACGGCGCGGTGATCGGCGTCCCGGCGATGAGCCGCTCGAGCGCCGCGCGCATCGCCTGGTGCACCTGCGCCCGCGCCGACACGATCGACGCCGCCTCGCGCGGATCGTTCTGCAGATCGTACAGTTCGTCGCGCGGCGCGCGGATCAGCCGGTAGCGCGCGTCGGTCAGCGAGTACAGCTCGCTCCAGCCGAAGTGATAGCGCGACTCCATCGCCTCGGCATAGATGCCCGTCTCCGGAATGGTCCCGGAGCCGTCGAGCAGCGGCCGCAAATTCCGGCCGTGCAAATCGGCCGGCGGCTTCGATCCGGCGAGCGCGAGCAGCGTGGGGGCGACGTCGATCTGCTGCACCGGTTCGGCGACGCGGCGTCCGGCGCGCTGATACGGCAGCTTGACGACCAGCGGCACGTGCACGGTGTCGTCGTAGAGGAACATGCCGTGCTCCTGCTCGCCGTGATCCCCGAGGCCCTCGCCGTGATCGGCGAGCAGGACGATGGCGGCCTTGTCGAACAGGTGCTCGGCGCGGAGGCGATCGAACAGGCGGCCGACGAGTTCGTCGGCGTACGCGATCTCGCCGTCGTACGGCGCGTACGCGGCGAACCGCGCGGGGGGCGTGTACGGCCGGTGCGGCTCGTAGAAGTGAACGAAGAGGAACAGCCGGTCGCTCGTGCGCCGGCCCAGCCAGCGTTCCGCGGCCGCGAGCGTCAGGGCGCCGTCGCGCTGCACCTGCCCGAGCGGCTTTTCGGACGAGGCCTCCGGAAGATCGTCGTCGTAGGTGTCGAACCCCTGATTGATGCCGGTCGCCGCGCGGAGCACGTAGGCCGAGACGAACCCGCCGGTGTCGAAGCCGTCCCCCTTCAGCGCGCGCGCCAGCGTCCACTGATCCTTCTTCAGCGTGAACCCGACGTTGTCGCGCACCTGCGTCTGGAACGGGAGTTCACCGGTCAGGATGCTGGTGTGCGCCGGCAGCGTCTGCGGCGCGTGCGAGTAGGCGTGCTCGAACACGGTGCTCTGCGCCGCAAGCCCGTCGATGTTCGGCGTCCGGACCTTCGTGTAGCCATATATGGGCAGGTGATCCGCGCGCAGCGTGTCGATGGAGACGAGGACGATCGGGCCGTCGAAGGGGCGCACCGCCGCCGCGCGCGACCGCAGCAGCCACACGCCGGACACGATCGCGACGACACACGCGAGCGCGACGAGCACCGGCGTCAGCGCGCGCCGCCGCGGCGCCGGGCGGGGCGCCTGACGAGCCTTGGATTTCTTACGGGACATCGATGATCGATTATGGATCGCGCGAGAGGGCTCCTATTGCTTCGCGCCCCCCTTCGCCTTCTCCGGCTCTCCGAAGGCCCTCCTGAGCATGGCCGCGAGCGCGCGTCCTTCGTCGGTGGGGTTGGCGCGCAGCAGCGCGTCGACCGCGCGGTCCGCGTCGGCCGGCCGTCCTTCCGCGCGATACAGCATCGCGAGCGCCGCGCGCGCCCGAACCGCGCGCGGGAACATCCGGACTTCCTCCTGCAGGTAGCGCTCCGCTTCCGGATAGCGATCGAGCCGCGCGAGCGCGTCACCCAGGTAATAGTTGAGGTCCGCGATCTGCAGCGTTTCCCCTTCGAGCGCCTGGTGCGCCTTCAGCAGCGGAGGCACCGCCTCGGCGTAGCGGCCGGCATGATAGAGGAGCACGCCCTGAGTGAAGAGCGACATCGGCAGCGACGGGTCCGCCGCTTCGGCGAGCGCCGCCTCGCGCAGCGCCTCCGGCCCGTCGCCGCGCGCGATGTCGATCCGCGCCAGCAACTGGTGGGCGGTGGCCGGCGCCCCCGCGACCGCCCGCTGCCCGTACGTTCGCGCCTCGTCGTAGCGCTTCAACCGCAGCAGCGCGTTGGCCGCACCGGTCAGGGCTGACGGGTTCGACGGGCTGCGGCTCAGGAGCGACTGATACGCCTCCAGCGCGTCGGCGAAACGATTCTGGTCCAGGAGCGCGTTGCCGAGCTGCTCCCACACGTCCAGCATGCCGGGATCGTCGCGCACGAGGCCGCGCAAGATCGCGATCGCCGGATCGATCTGCTGCCGCCCGATCAGATCCACCGCTTCCCGGTAGCGTCGCAGGACGTCGATCTCGTCCTTGGGATCCGCGAGTCGATCGCCCGGCGTGGCCAGCGACGCGCCGTTGCCGCTTCCGATGTATCCGAGCGCCGCAAGGCGCTGGCGATCGTCCGCCGGGACGGCCGACGGCGCGGCAAGCGGCGTGCTGGCGATCATCGAGCCGAGCGCCCCGCGCATGGCCTGACGCACCTGCGGACGCTGCGCGGCCAGCGACGCGCGCTCGCCGGGGTCGTCGCGCAGATCGTACAGCTCGTCGCGTGGCGCGCGGATGAAGCTGTAGCGGGCATCCGTCAGCGAGTACAGCTCGCTCCAGCCGAAGTGATAGCGGCCGTAGAGCGCCTCCGCGTAGATGCCGGCGTCGGGGATGGTGCCCGTGCCGTCCAGCAGCGGGCGCAGCGATCGCCCCTGCGCGGACGGTCGTGCCATGCCGACGAGGTCGAGGATCGTCGGGACCACGTCGATGTGCTGAACCGGCACGGCGATGCGGCGCGTCCGATGCTGACCGGGGGACTTGATGACGAGCGGCACGTGCGTCGTCGATTGGTACAGGAAAAGGCCGTGTTCTTCCTCGCCGTGATCCCCGAGCCCTTCACCATGATCCGACAGCAGCACGATCGTGGCGCGGTCGTACAGCTCCTCTGCCTTCAAGCGATCGAGGAGCCGGCCGACCAGCTCGTCGGCGTACGCGATTTCGCCGTCGTACGGCAAATACTGACCGAACCGCGCGGGAGGGGTGTACGGCGTGTGCGGCTCGTAGAAGTGGACGAACAGGAAGAACCGCGGCGTCCGCAGCGTCGCGAGCCATTTCTCCGCGGCCGCGAGCGTCGTGGCGCCGTCGCGCTGAACGCTGCCGATCGGCTGGTCGGGAGACGCGGCGGGCAAGTCGCTGTCGTAGACGTCGAATCCCTGGCCGATCCCGGTCTGCTTCCGCAGCACGTACGAAGAGACGAATCCCCCCGTCGCCCAGCCGCGATCGTGGAGGGCCTGCTGGATGAACCACTGCCCCTTGCGGACAGTGAACCCGATGTTGTCGCGCACGCCATGCTGGAACGGCAGTTCGCCCGACAGGATGGTCGTGTGCGAGGGGAGCGTCTGCGGGGTGTGCGCGTAGGCCCGCTCGAACACGGTGCTGTCGCCCGCGAGCGCGTCGATGTTCGGCGTCCGGACTTTGGTGTACCCGTAGATCGGCAGGTGATCGGCGCGCAGCGTGTCGATCGAGATCAGGACGATCGGGCCGTCGGCGGCCGATGGCGCCCGCTGCTGCCGCAGCCACCACGCGCCCGCCGCCACGCACGCGGCGGCGACGACGACGATCACGACCGCGAACCCGAGAACCCGAGAACCTGAGAACCCGAGAACCGATACAATCAAGCGTTATGCTCCTCGCAGCCGATGTCGGCGGCACCAAGACCCTGCTCGGGCTGTTCGAGCCGGACGCGCGCCGGCCGGCGCGGGTCAGGGTCGGCGAATTCGTCACCCTGGCCTACGACGGCCCGGTGCCGATGGTGCGCGAATTCCTGGCGGCGGCGAGGGTCGAGGCGACGCGGATCGACGCGGCCGCCTTCGGGGTCGCGGGGGCCGTCAGCCATCAGGTCGCGCGGCTGACCAACGTGCCGTGGCTCGTCGACGCCGCCGCGATCCAGAAGGCGGCCGGGTTCCGGTGCGTCGGCCTGATCAACGATCTGGAGGCGATGGCGCACTCGGTCATGGTGCTCGAGCCCGCCGAGCTGGCCGAATTGCAGGCGGGCACCCGGCAGCCGCGTGGCAACGCCGCGGTCATTGCGGCGGGTACCGGGCTGGGGCAGGCGCTGCTCCACCGTCTGGACGGACGGTTCGTCCCCGCCGCCTCCGAGGCGGGGCACGCCGACTGGGGCGCGCGGACGGTGCGCGAGATCGAGTTGCTCCAGGCGCTCACGCGTCTGTTCGGGCGCGTCGACGTCGAAACCGTCATCTCGGGTCCCGGCCTCGTCAACATCTATCAATTCACCCACGACGCGTTCGGGACCACGCCGTATGTCTCGGGGACGGCGCGGGTGCCGAGGCGGCTGTGCGAAGGGGTGGGGGCCGTCACGGATCCGGCGATGCTGCCGGCGGCCATCAGTCAGTCGGCGATGGCCGGACGCTGTCCCCAATGTGTCGAAGCGCTCGACATCTTCATCGCCGCCTACGGCGCGGAAGCCGGCAATCTGGCGCTGCGATCGGTCGCCTCCGCCGGCGTGTACGTGGGCGGCGGCATCGCCCCCAAAATCCTCCCCGCGCTCCGGACGCCGGCGTTCCTCGACGCGTTCCGCGCCAAGACGCCGATGGCCGACTTCGCCGCCGCGATCCCGATTGCGGTGATTTTGAATCCTGAAGCGGGCCTGCTCGGCGCCGCTGTCTACGCCCATACGCTGGCGATGAACCCTGAACGGTGCGGATGAGCGTATAATCCCCCCGCATCCTGGAGGTGCCTGGAATGTGTTCCGCTCGTGTTTATCGTGCGATATTCTCTGTCCTCGTGCTCACGTTGGCTGTTCCGGCCTTCGCGCAGCAGACGGGCACGATCTCCGGTAAAGTCACCGACTCGAGCGGCGGCGTCCTGCCGGGCGTGACGGTCGAGGCGCGCTCCCCCGTGCTGCCTGGCCCCCGCGATGCCGTGACGCAGAGCGACGGCAGCTATCAAATGCCGGCGCTGCCGCCGGGCACCTACACGGTGACGTACACCCTGCAGGGCATGCAGACGGTCACCAAGAAAGTGGCCGTCCAGTTGGCGGAGGTGACCAATGCCGACGCGACCCTGGGCGTGGGCGGGGTGACCGAGAGCGTGACGGTCACGGCCGAAGCGTCGTTCATCGACCGCACGTCGGCAGCCGTCAAAGACAGCATCTCGGATCAACAGATCAACGCGCTGCCGGTGGGAACGCAGTACCGGGATCTGGTCAACCTGATTCCCGGCGTGCAGTACAGCCAGGACCAAGTGCGCGGCCAGAGCCTCGGCGCGAGCGGTCAGAACAACGTCTACAACTTCGACGGTGTGAACGTGACGCTCCCGCTGTTCGGCACGCTGTCGGCGGAGCCGACCTCGCAGGACATCGCGCAGGTGACCACCGTCAAGGGAGGCGCGCGGGCGGTCGACTTCAACCGCGCGGGCGGGTTCGAGATCGACTCGGTCAGCAAGTCGGGCACGAACACCTTCCACGGCGAGGCGAGCTACCGGTTCCAGAACCACAGCATGGCGGCCGCGCTCGACAACGGCAGCGCATCGCGGTTCGACGAGAACAGCGCGTGGACCGACCTGAACATCGGCGGCCCCATCCTGCCCGACAAGGTGTTCTTCTACGGCTCGTATTACCGGCCGACGGTCAATCGCCGCAACGCGGCCACCGCGTACGGACCGGTGCCCAGCTACGACAGCGTCAGGAACGAAGGCTTCGGCAAGGTCACGATCACCCCGACGCACTCCAGCCTGTTCAACGTCAGCTACCGCGACTCGCACCGCCTCGACAAGGGGGCGCAGTTCGGCTCGGCGACGGCGGGCACGGCCGGCACGGGCAACGAGGCGTGGCAGCGGATCGCCACGGCCGACGGATCGTGGATCCTCAACGGCAACAACGTGGTCACCTTCAAGTACACGCACTTCGCGAACCCGACCCGCGGCCGGCCCGACAACGTGGCCGACACGACGGTCAGCACCGCGCCCGGCACGCACCTCGACACGAACAACCTCGATCGGCTCGGCGAACTGCTCGTGCCCAAGCCGATCGCCGGCGACCCGGCGGCCAGCGCGTTCGTGCAGCCGCTCATCAATCAGTACGGGTTCATCCGGAACGGCGTCCCGACCGGCGGCGGGATCGTGGGCTTCGGCACCGAGTTCGACGAAGACAACTTCTACCGCGACTCCGGCCAGATCGCCTACGACAGCACGTTCAGCGGGATGAACATGCGGCACCAGCTCCACTTCGGGTACCAGCAGTACGAGGACTCCGAGGACCTCACCCGCAGCTCGAACGGCTGGGGGCTCATCACGGTGCCGGCGGGCACGGTCAGCTATCAGGGGACGCCGATCTTCTACCAGGCCACGTTCCAGTCCCAGGGCATCGGCTCGCTCCCGAAGATCCATTCGGAGTACCGCTCCAAGGACTTCGAGGCCAACGATACGATTACGTGGAAGAACTGGACCTACAACGTCGGGCTGCTCGCGAGCAACGATACGCTGTACGGCCAGGGCCTGCAGAACGATCCCTCGACGCTCTCGGGTTACGTGAAGGCGACGGCGACCACGTCGGAAGGCCGGCGGTACAAGATGTACAACATCCCGTTCAGCAAGATGATCCAGCCGCGCCTGAGCGCGACCTGGGCGTACAACGGGAAGGACACGATCTGGGCGAGCTACGCGCGCTACAACCCGGCGGCCAGCTCGCTGCCGCGCGCCGCCTCGTGGGACCGCAATCTCGCGGCCACGCAGAACGCCGACTTCGACGCCGACGGCAACCTGTTCGCCGTCGAGACGGTGGCCTCCTCGTCCGGCAAGCTGTTCGTGCAGGACTTGACGCCCACCCGCTTCGACGAATGGATCGTCGGGACGGCGAAGCAGTTCACGACGGCATGGTCCGCCCGCGCCTACTTCCGGTACAAGAGGGGTTCGCACTACTGGGAAGACACGAACAACACCGCGCGCGTGGCCTTCGATCCGCCCGATGTGCTCCCCGGCACGGACGTGCACATCCCGAAGACGCCGTACATTCCAGACCTCAACGACAAGCTCGCGCAGATCGGCAGCGGTTCGTCGTACGTGATCGCCGAACTGGATGGCGCCTTCACCGACTACCGTGGGTTGACGCTCGAGTCGGAGTACCAGAAGGGGCCGCTCTGGGCGAACATCTCGTACACGTACAGCCGCTACTACGGCAACTTCGACCAGGACGCCTCGGCCGGCACCGCGGGGGCGAACGACTCGAACATCTTCATCGGCTCGTCGAACATCGGCGACGGCGCCGGACGCCAGCTGTGGAACAACAAGCTCGGACGGCTCCGTGGAGACAAGCCGAACGTCTTCAAAATGTTCGGCACATACGCGCTGTCGTGGAACGCGTCGGTCGGCCTGTTCGTGACCGCGCAGTCCGGCCAGCCGTGGGAAACCCACAGCTACGTGCCCTACAAGGCGCTGACGGGCAGCACCAGCAACGCGGCCCGCTACGCCGAGCCCGCCGGGTCCCACCGGTCTCCGGCGCAGTCGGACGTGGACGTCAACTACACGCAGCGCATCCCGGTGCTGAGCCGCTACAACGGCGCGATCGCCGTCTACCTGTTCAACGTGCTCAACAAGCAGACGGGATACAGCATCGACCCGAACTTCAACTCGGCCACCTACAAGGAGCCAACCGCGTTCCTGAATCCGCGGCGGCTGGAACTGACGCTGAGGTTTGATTTCTGACGGTGCGGCCGGGTCTGAAGACCCGGCCTCCAGGGTGTACGTGTGGGGCGGGTCTTCAGACCCGCCTCCTCTCTACCGAAACAACTTCTCGGATGCGATGAGCGGACGCGTGGTCGCGTCCGCTTTTTCTTTGGCCAGCGCGATCCGCGCGGGGGCGTCCGGTTCGTGCAGCAGGACGCTGACCTGCGCGCGCTTGAACAGCGCCATCGGGTAGCGCGGGTCCGACGACGGCACGCGGTCGAGTGCGTCGCGCGCCTCGGCAAATCGGTGCGCCGCCAGATACAGGACGCCGAGTTCGAGGTCGTGGGCAAAGCCCGCCGGCTGCAGGCGGCGCGCCCGTTCGAACGCGTCGATGGCCGCCTGGGTCTGCTGCGCGGCCATCGCCAGTTCCCCGACGTGCACCATTTCCGCGGCATCGGGCGCGCGTAGCCGGTACAGCCGCTGATAGAGCACGAGGGCGTCCGCCGGCCGCCCCTGCCGCTCCCGCACCACCGCCAGCGCTTCGAGGGCCGGCACGCGGTTCGGCATCCCGGCAAGCGCCTGCTCGAGCAACGGACCCGCGCGCTCCCACTCCCGCTGCCGCGCGTAGTGCAGCCCGAGATACATGCGCACGTCAGGCGACTTCGGCGCCAGCACCGCCGCCTTCCGGAACATCACCATGGCTTCGGCGTCGTGCCCGAGCGCGGAGTGCGAGGCCGCGAGCCGCAGCGTGGCGTCGAGGTTCGTCGGATCCTTCGCGATGATCTGCTGCAGCAGCGGGATCGCGCGGGCGTACTCGGCGCGCTCGAACAGCCCCGATGCCTCGTCCATGAGCCCGAAGAGCGCGGTCATGTCGGCGGGCCGGGGCGCGTCCTTCCGCACGACCGGCGCCGCGCCGGCGCTCACGTAGCCGAGGCTCGCCAGTTTGTCGCGCGCTTCGCCGCTCAGCCCATCGGGCGCGCGGGCGGCCTCGGGCGACGGCACCGGGTACTCGTCGAGCGTCGTCTGGACGATCGGCGCCAGCCTCGCCGACCGGCCCAGGTCGTGGGTCTCGCCGGGATCGGCCACCACGTCGTAGACCTCGACGCGGCCCGCAAAGATCGCCTTCTGCCGTCCGTCGACGGTCATGATCTGCGGCTGCCACCCTTCCTCGAGGAACGGCTTCATCGCTTCCGCGATCACGACGTCTTCCCTGGACTGCGGACGCAGGAGACTGTGCGCGGATCCAAGGCCCGCCCAATCGAGCAGCGTAAAGAAGATCTGGCGCGTGCTGACGGGGGTGTCGTCCACCCGCGGCGCGATCCCCGGCCCGACGAGCACCAGCGGCACATGCATCGTGGACTGATACAGCAGCAGCCCGTGCTGCAGCTCACCGTGATCGCCAAGCCCCTCGCCGTGATCGGCGACCACGGCGATGGCGATCGGCCCCTTCACCTGCGACTCGAACGCGTGCAGCAGACGCCCGAGTTGCTGGTCCATGGCGGCCACCTCCCCCCGGTACGGACGGCCCGCGTACTGCGAGCGGAACGGCTCCGGCGGATCGTATGGCGCGTGCGGATCGTTGTAGTGGACCCAGAGGAACTCCGGCCCGGCCGCGCCGGGCTGTGCGAGATACGCCAGCGCCGCGTCCGTCGTCTCGCGCGCGCTCCGCTCGACGTCGCGCTCCGGCCGCGCGTCGTCGTAGACGGCGAAGCCCCGCGAGAGGCCGAAACGCCGGGCGAGGCTGAAGCTCGAGACGAAGGCCGCCGTGCGATAGCCGGCCTTCGCGAGCGCCTCTGCCGCGACGGGCACCTTTTCGGAGAGATAGCGGCCGTTCTCGTGAATGCCGTGACCCGCCGGATAGAGACCCGTCATCATCGACGCATGGGACGGGAGCGTTTCGGGGACCGTGGCGTAGGCCTGCCGGAACCGCACGCCGCGCGCGGCCAGCGCGTCGAACGCCGGCGTTTCGACGCCGTGCGCCTCGGGCCCGATCGCATCGGCGCGCGTCGTATCGAGCGTGACGAGCAGGATCGAGGGCTTCGGCCCGGCCGCCGAGCCGCCCGACGAAGAGGACGGCCCGCCTCGCCCGCAGCCGGCGGCCGCGGCCAGCACCGCGACGAGCGCGAGGCCCGAAAGGACACGCCGGGAACGAACGCTGACCGCGGAATCGATCATGGGAACGTGGATCAAGATTACAGGCGAGCCCGTTCCGATACAATTCGGCGCATGCTCATCCAGCGTTCGTCGCGTCAGCCGGGTCTAAAGACCCGGCCTACCGTCCACCTCGTTTCGATGGCCTTCCTGCTGATGGCTCTGCTGCCCGGCAGCGCTCCGGCCGCCAGCGCGCAGACCGCTTCCGAGCCCATCCGCTACACGCTTCGATTTCCCGCGCCTCAGACGAATTACGTCGAGGTGACCGCGCAGGTGCCGACCGGCGGGCGCGCGTCGGTCGAGATGATGATGGCGGTCTGGACGCCGGGGTCGTATCTGATCCGCGAGTACGAACGGAACGTCGAGAACCTGAAGGCGACGGCCGGCGGGCGCGCGCTGACGATCGAGAAGACGATCAAGAACCGCTGGCGGATCGCCACCGGGGGAGCGCCCGAGATCACGCTCACCTATCGCGTGTACTGCCACGAGATGACGGTGCGTTCGAACTGGGTCGAGGCGGACTTCGCAATGCTCAACGGCGCGCCGACCTACATGACGCTCGTCGAGAAGGGACCGCGGCCCCACGACGTCCAGCTGGAGCTGCCGCCGGCGTGGAAGACGAGCATCACCGGGATGCCCGACGCCCCCGGCGGCAGGCCGAATCATTACCGCGCGCCCGATTACGACACGCTCGTCGACTGCCCCATCGTAGCCGGCAATCCCACGATCCACCGCTTCGAGGTGGACGGCAAGCCGCACTTCCTCGTCGACGTCGGCGAGGGGGGCGTGTTCGACGGCGACCGCGCCGCGCGCGACACGCAGCGCATCGTCGAGACCGAGGCGAAGTTCTGGGGGTCGCTGCCGTACGACAAGTACGTGTTCTTCAACGTGCTGACGGGGGGCGGCGGCGGCATCGAGCACAAGAACTCGGTGATGATGATGGCGAGCCGCTGGTCCACGGGCACCCGGCGCCAGTATCTCGGCTGGATGGGCACGGTGGCGCACGAGTTTTTCCATCTCTGGAACGTGAAGCGGCTGCGCCCGATCGAGCTCGGGCCGTTCGACTACGAGCACGAGGTCTATCCGAAGAGCCTGTGGATTGCCGAAGGGTTCACCGACTATTACGCCGACGTCCTGCTCCATCGCAGCGGGCTGTCGACCGACAAGGAGTTCCTCGATCAGCTCTCCCGGACGATCCGTTCGCTGCAGACGACGCCCGGACGTCTCGTCGAGACGGCGGAAGAGGCGTCGTTCGACGCGTGGATCAAGCAATACCGGCCGGACGAGAACTCGATCAACAGCGGCATCAGCTATTACACGAAGGGGGCGGTGGTCGGCTTCCTGCTGGACGCGCGCGTCCGCGCCGCCACCAACGGCGCCAGGAGTCTGGACGACGTGATGCGGCTGGAGTTCGCGCGCTACTCGGGGGCGCACGGGTACACGCCGGAGCAGTTTCGTCAGACCGCGAGCGAGGTGGCGGGCACGGACCTGAGCGCGTGGTTCGAGAAGGCTGTCGATTCGACGGCGGAGCTGGACTACGGCCCGGCGCTCGACTGGTTCGGCCTGCAGTTCCGCCCCGCGCCGCCGCCTCCGTCCGACCCGGCCGCCTGGCTCGGAGCGCGCACGCGCGACGAGAACGGCCGCCTGATCGTGACGACCGTGCCGAGAGCAACGCCCGCGTACGACGCCGGCCTGAATGCCGGCGACGAGATCGTCGCGATCGACGACTACCGCGTCCCTGCCGGCCAGCTCGATACGCGGCTCGAGGCGTACCATCCGGGACAGAAGGTCACGTTGCTGATCGCGCGCCGCGACGAGCTGAAACGGCTCGACACGACGCTCGGCGCGGCGCCGGCCGACGTCTGGTCGCTTGGAGTGGTGCCGCAGCCGTCCGCGGACCAGCAGGCGCACCTGAAGGCGTGGCAGCGGCCGTAGCGGGTTCTCGGGTTCTCGGGTTCTCGGGTTCTCGGGTTCTCGGGTTCTCGGGTTCTCGGGTTCGCGGGTTCTCGGGTTCTCGGGTTCTCGGGTTCTTCTGATGGTAGGGTTACGACCATCCGGAACAGGAGCGGAATGCTGATGGATCGGACCTGGCGGACGTTGACGGCTGGCGCACTGGCGATCGGATTGAGCGGCATCGTGCTGTCGGCACAGCGCCGCGGCGGGGCGCCCGAGGGGCCGCGCGCGCCCGAACCGCTGCACTTCGAGTGGATCGGCCCGGCGTCGGCCGGCCGTATCGCGTCGGTCACCGGCATCCCCGGCGACACCCACACCTATTACGCCGGCGCTGCTGCGGGCGGCGTCTGGAAATCGACGGACGGCGCCAGGACGTTCGAGCCGGTTTTCGACAAGGCCACGTCGGCCGCCGTCGGGGCGCTCGCCGTCGCGCCGTCGAACCCGAACATCGTGTGGGCGGGCACCGGCGAGGCCTGGGCGGTGCGCGACAGCGATCTGATGGGCGATGGCATCTACAAGTCCACCGACGCGGGGGCCACGTGGCAGCACGCAGGCCTGACCGAGACCGGCCGCATCGGCCGCATCATCGTCAACCCGACGAACCCCGACATCGTGTTCGCGTGCGCACTCGGCCGCACGACCGGACCGCAGCAGGAGCGCGGCGTGTTCCGCACGACCGACGGCGGACAGAAATGGGAACGCGTCCTGTTCGTCAACCCCGACACGGGCTGCTCAGGTCTCGCGATGGATAGCAAGAATCCGAACGTGCTGCTCGCCGGCACGTGGCAGGTCGTGATGCACACGTGGGCCATGTTCAGCGGCGGCCCCGGCAGCGGCGTGTATCGCTCGACCGACGGCGGCGCGACCTGGCAAAGACTGGAGAAGGGGCTGCCGAAATCGCCGGTCGGCAAGATCGACGTCGCCATTGCGCCGTCGAATTCCAGCCGCATGTACGCGCTGATCCAGACCGCGAATCAGGGGTCGCTCTGGCGATCGGACGACGGCGGCGCGAACTGGCGCGTGGTGAGCTGGGATCGCACCCTGATCGGCCGGGCGGGCTACTACATCCGGGTCGCGGTGAACCCCGCCAACGCCGACGAAGTGCTCGTCGCCAACAGCAGCTTCCATCGGTCGACCGACGGCGGCCTCACGTTCCCGATCACCGACCGGGGGTGCGGCGACTGCCACGCCATCTGGATGGACCCGAAGAACCCGGACCACTGGGTGACGACCGGAGACGGCGGCATGGGGATCACGACGGATCATGCCCGCCAGTTCACGAGGGTCGCGCTCCCGATCGGCCAGATGTATCACGTGGCCACCGACAATCGCGTCCCGTACTGGGTCTACAGCAACCGTCAGGACGATGGCACGATGCGCGGCCCGAGCGACTCGCCCGTGCCCGTTCCCAACGTGCCGTCATACGCGCCGGAGCGGGAGGCCGGCGGCCGGGGCGGGCGCGGAGGGCGCGGCGGCGGCGCCGCGTGGGAAGGCCCGATTGGCGGCTGCGAGTCGGGGTTCACGCTGCCCGACGTCAACGATCCAGACATCGTCTGGGCGAGCTGCTACGGCAACGAGGTGACGCGCTGGGACGAGCGGACGAAAACCGCGCGCTCCGTCAGCCCCTGGATCCACACGCTCGACTCCGAGCCGAACAAGGCGAAGTACCGGTGCCATTGGACGCCGCCGCTCGCCATCGATCCGTTCGACACGAAGACGGTCTATTACGGCTGTCAGGTGATCTTCAAGACGTCCGACGAGGGGCAGACCTGGGACGTGATCAGCCCCGACCTGTCGACGCAGGATCCGTCCCGGATCGTCTCGTCGGGCGGCGTGACGGCCGACAATCTCGGCCAGTTCTACGGCGAGGTCGTCTTCGCGATCGCGCCGTCGGACATTCAGCGCGGCCTGATCTGGGCGGGCACCAACGACGGCAAGATCTGGTACACGAAGGACGCGGGGAAGAACTGGACCGACGTCTCGAAGAACGTGACAGGCATGGCGCCCTGGGGCACCGTCACGAAGATCGAGCCGTCCCACTTCGATCCGGCCACGGCGTACGTGGCGGTCGACTTCCATCTGATGGATGACCGGGAGCCCTACATCTACAAGACGACCGACTTCGGTCAGACGTGGACGTCGATCAGCGGCGGCCTTCCGCACCATCATCCCCTGGCGTACGTGAAGGCCATCACCGAAAATCCCAACCGCCGCGGCATGCTGTTCGCCGGCACCGGCAACGGCTTCTTCTACTCCATGGACGACGGCGCCACGTGGAAGCAGTTCAAGGAAGGGCTGCCGCCGACCTCGGTGACGTGGATCACCGTCCAGAAGCAGTACCACGACGTCGTGATTTCGACGTACGGCCGCGGGCTGTACATCCTGCGCGACATCACCCGGCTCGAACAGTCTGACAAGGTCGATCCGACGGCCGCCGCGTTTCTCTACGATCCGCGGCCCGGCTTCCGGGAGCCGCGCGGCGGCAGCGCCGAATTCCTGTTCTCGCTGCGCGCCGCGCCGGCTGGTCCGGTGTCGTTCGACATTCTCGATGCCAACGGCGCCGCCATCCGGCACCTCACGGTGCCGGCGCAGGCCGGCGTCAACGAGGCGACGTGGGATCTGCGCTACGACCCGCCGATCCAGGTGGAGCTGAGGACGACGCCCCCCGACAACCCGCACATCTGGGAAGAGCCGCGATTCAAGGGACATGAGACCCGGCCGATCGACCACTGGGGCATCGAAGGGGCCAAGCGCGCCGGGCCGCTCGCACTGCCCGGCCGGTATACGGTGCGGATGACGGCCGCCGGTCAGACGGTCACGAAGCCGTTCGACGTGGTCAAGGACCCCGACATCACCGCGTCAAACGACGACCTGGCCGCTTCCACGGCCGCGCAGATCCGGATCCGGGACGCCATGAACGCGACCGCCACGATGGCCAATCGGATCGAACGGATGCGGAAGCAGGTGCAGGACCAGCTGGTGGCGCAGCACGGACATGCCGATCTGGAGCGTGCGTTGACGGATTTCGGCCGGAAGCTGCGCGACGTCGAGCGCCCCCTGTTGTCCGACGCCGACATGTACAGCGACGACAAGTGGTACGTCGAGCAGTACCACCTCTACATGAATCTGATCTGGCTGAATGGCGTGGTCGGGAGCGGCGCCGGCGACGTGGCCGGAGGAGCGGACCATCGGCCGACCGCGGCGTCGCTGCAGGTGCTCGATCAGCTCGAGGGGCAACTGAAGGACGCGCAGGCGGCGTTCGCGACGCTCGTCGAGCAGGACGTGCCAGCGTTCAACAAAGCGATGGCGGGCAAGCTGCCGCCGATCGATCCGGGCGCGAGCGCCGGCACGCACGAAACGCGGTGAGTCTGACGCCGGCCCGTCAGGGCCGCCGGATCGTGACGCCTCCGTTCGTGGTTTGCACCCGAAGCGTCGGGCCGCCGCCGCCGAGATCCGTCGAGAGGTGGCGGCGTCCGATACTGCCCTGCACCGTGATCGGGAAATCGACATGGACGCCGCCGTTCTCTGTCCCTGTTTCGAGGTGCGCCGAGTAGCCTTCCGGGACTGCCAGGCGGACGCCGCCATTGGTCGTCTGGACGTCGAGGCCGCCGCCGTTCCACGACGCGCCGTCCAGTTCAATGTCCACCCCCCCGTTCGTCGTCCGGCCGTGCACGTCGCCTCCGAGGCCCGAGAGCTTCACTCCGCCGTTGGTGGTCCGGAAGTCGATCTGGCTGTTGAGGCCGGCGAGGCGGATGCCGCCGTTGGTCGTCTGGAGCGAGAGCGGTGTGGCCGTAGGGACCGCGAGCCGGTAGCTCACGGACCAGCCCTCGCCGTGTCCTGTCGTGCGCGGACCGGTCGCGTGCACGCGATCGGGGGTCGCCACGACTTGCACGCCAGATGCGATGGCGCGGGCGCGATCCGCCGTGTCGGCAGTCGCCACGACCCGCGCCAGGACGTGGACGTCTCCGCGGGCCGATCCTTCGACCTCGATGCCGCCGTTCGGGGCGGCGTCGACCGTGAGCGTTGCTCCCGAGCCGGGGACGGTATATTCGCGGACGTCACACGTGCCCTGCCTGTCGTCGCCCCACGACTGGTCGGCGCACCAGTTGTTCGCCGCGGCGCTCTGCTGCACCGCTGCCGGTCCTGGATGCGCCACGAGTCCGAGGGCGAGCACCGCGCCAAAAAGAACGTTCTGGGTCGTCATGCACGGTTGGACGGACTTCACCCCCCGTGCGTTGCCTGCGCGAGCCGGGTCTGAAGACCCGGCCTACACGTCGTCGCGATCGGACCCGGCGCCTTCAGTGTCCGGGCTTCCATTGCGCCAGCCCCGGCTCGGCCATCAGCTTCTCGATGGCGTCCGGGTCCTCGGGCGCGAACGCCGACATATTGTCGTAGCCGTCCTTCGTGATGACGAGCATGTCCTCGAGCCGGATGTACACGTGGTCCTCGGGAATCGTGAGCGCCGGTTCGATCGTGAACACCATGCCGGGGGCGTACGCGTCGAACGGCACCTGGACGTCGTGCGTCTCCATCCCGACCATGTGGCCGAGCGTCAGCGTGCGGCCGCTCGGCGGCGCGTCGACGCGGCGATGGTACCCGTCGACGAACCGCTGCGCCGCCGCCTTGTATTTCGGATTCGTAAAGGTGTACCTCGCCATCACGTCGTCCATCTTCTTGACCGCGTCGCGCAGGATGTCGCGCGTGGGCGCCGGCCGGATCGACGTCAGAATCGAACGGTACAGCTCGAGGTACACCCCGTAGAGCTCGCGCTGCGCCGGGGTGAACTTGCCGTTGGCCGGGAACATGCGCGTCACGTCCGACGTGTAGTACTGATAGTCGGGCGCGTAGTCGAACAGCACGAGATCCCCCGACTTCAACTGGCTCTGCGCGGCGTGGTAGTGCGGCCAGGCGGCGTTGGTGCCGTCGGCCACGAGCGCGAAGTACGCCGGGCCGTGCGCGTTGTTCTTCTTGAAGATGTAGTCGCCGAGCGCCTCGATCTCGTACTCGTACATGCCGGGCTCGGCCGATCGCATCGCTTCCATCATCGCTTCGCCGGCGATCCGGCTCGATTGCCGCAGCAGCGCGATCTCGCGCGGGCTCTTGATCTGGCGCATCGCGTCGAGGATCGGATCGAGGTTCTTGAACTGCACGCCGGGCGCCTTCTCGCGCAGCTTGTTCATGAACCACTCTTCGCGCGACGGCCGCTGGTCCCAGACGTCCGCCTTGCGGGCCGCCGCGTGCGACGCTTCGCGGTCCGGCGTGCCCGCCTCCGCCGTCTCGCCGCGGAACGTCGTGTAGACGACGCGGCCGGTGAGCGAGGGTGCGACCTTTTCGAATTCGTCGTGCGCCACCACGTGCTCGATGCCGCTGAGCCGCTCGGCTTCGGCGCCCGGCTTCAGCAGGGGCCCTTCGGTCCGCTCCATGCGCTCGCTGATCGGCATGATGTACAGCGTGCTCGTCTTGGTCCGGCCGTCCATCATCAGCATCGAGCGCGGCACCTCGATGCCCGTCAGATAGAAGAACTGATTCGTCTGCCGGAACTTCTCGTACGCGACGGTCTCGGTGCCTCCCTGAATGACCACGACGCCGTCGCCGATCTGATCGAAGACTTTCGCGCGGCGTGCGGCGAACTCCTCCTTGGGGAGGGCGGTGGTGAACAACGGCGGCTGCGCGGACAACGTGGCGAGCATGCCGGCGACGGCAACGGCGAACAGCAGGACGTGGCGTTTCATGACCCGGGATTATATGATCCGAACGCCCGCCGATGTCGTCGCGCCCGGTCTATCCCCCCGCCCGCATCGCCGACGTCGTGGACCGCCTGCACGGCGTCGCCGTCGCCGATCCCTATCGGTGGCTCGAAGACCCCGACAGCGCCGAGACGCGGCGCTGGGTGGACGCGCAGAACGCGCTCACGCGCGCCGCGCTCGACGGACCCGTTCGGGATCGGCTCGCCGGGCGGCTGCGGGCGTCGTTCGATCGCCCGCGCGTCACCGCGCCGTTCCGCCGCGGCCGGCGCTACTTCTTCAACTGGAACCCGGGCCTGGCGAATCAGGCGATCCTGATGGTGCAGGACGAGCGGCCGGGGCCATCACGCGTGCTGCTCGATCCCAACACGCTGAGCCCCGACGGCACCGTCGCCCTCACCGCGACCGCCGTCTCCGACGACGGCGCGATGCTCGTGTACGCGTTGTCGGCGAGCGGCAGCGACAGGCAGGAAATGTGCGTTCGCGACGTCGCCACCGGCGTCGATCGCCCCGACCGCCTGCGCTGGGTCAAGTTCGCCAGCATCGCCTGGGCGGCCGACGGGAGCGGCTTCTACTACCTGCGGTTTCCGGAGCCGGGCGCCGTCCCCCCCGAAGACGAGCAGTACTTCGGCCGCATCTACTTTCATCGGCTTGGCGACGCGCAGCGGACCGACGCGCTGGTGTTCGACGCGCCGCACGAGCGCGAGACGGTGCCGCTCGTCGACGTCTCCGGCGGCGGCCGGTTCGTCGTCGTCACGGCGCAGCGCGGCGCGAGCGACCGCAGCGAGATCCACGTCATCGATCGCGCGCGGGGCGGCGACCGGCTGCGTCCGCTGTTCACGGGCTACGACGCGGCGTACGCCTTTGCCGGATCCGCGGGGGACCGCCTGTTCTTTCGCACCGATCGCGGGGCGCCGCGCGGCCGCGTGATGGCGATCGAGGCGGGCCCGGACGGTCCAGCCGGCGAGCCCGTCACGGTGATTCCCGAGTCGGCCGACACGCTGTCGGACGCGCTCGTCGCCGCCGGCCGGCTCGTCGCCTCGTACCGGCGCGACGCGAGCGATCGGATCCGTCTGTTCGACCTGTCGGGCGCGCCCGCCGGGGAGGTGACGCTTCCCTCGCTTGGATCCGTCTCGACGCTCGACGGCCGCGCCGATCAGGACGATCTGCTCCTCACGTTTCAGTCGTTCACGATGCCGCCGGCGGCGTTTCGCTGCGATGTGGCCGCCGCGCGGCTGGAGCCGTTCGCCGGGGTCCACGGCCCGGCAACGGAGGTCGCGACGTCGGGGGCTTACGTTACCGATCAGGTCTGGTATCCGTCGAAGGACGGCACGCGCGTGTCGATGTTCCTCGTCCATCGCGCGGACGTGCGGAAGGACGCCGACCGGCCGGTCCTGCTGACCGGCTATGGCGGATTCAACATCAGCCTGACGCCGGCCTTCGATCCGGCCATGCTCCTGCTGCTCGACGCGGGCGGCATCCTGGCGGTCGCCAACCTGCGCGGCGGCGGCGAGTACGGCGAGGCCTGGCACGACGCGGGCATGCGGGAGCGCAAGCAGAACGTCTTCGACGACTTCATCGCGGGCGCCGAATACCTGATCGCCCAGAGCTGGACGCGGCCGCGCCGGCTGGCGATCACCGGCGGCAGCAACGGGGGGCTGCTGACCGGCGCCGCGCTCGTGCAGCGTCCGGACCTGTTCGGCGCCGTCATCTGCCGGGTGCCGGTCGCCGACATGCTCCGCTATCACCTCTTCACCGTCGGCCGCTTCTGGATTCCGGAGTACGGTTCGGCGGACGATCCGGAGCAGTTTCGCTATCTCGTCGCGTACTCCCCCTACCACAACGTGAAAGAGGGGGCGCCGTATCCGGCCACGCTGGTGATGACCGCCGACACCGACGACCGCGTCTCGCCCGGGATGGCGAAGAAATTCGGCGCCCGGCTGCAGGCGGCCACGGGAGGCGACGCCCCCATCCTCGTGCGCGTCGAGACGAACGCCGGCCACGGCGCCGGCAAGCCGACCGCGAAAATGATCGACGAAGACGCCGACATGTTCGCGTTCCTGTTCGAGCACCTCGGACTCGACGCCTAGCGGCGCCCGCCGCAGCCCCCCGCCCGCAATTCGGGGTCAGATCTTGTTCTTTGCAGATTTGTCCTCTTTTGAGGACGAACGGGGCCACCCCCAATCCGCGGGAAAACTGACCTCTCTCGAGGACATTTGTGCAACAAACAAGATCTGACCCCGGCGATCAGTCATGCGCCGACGCCGGCGGCCGCGGCGAACTGGCGGACGTCGTCGAAGCGATCCGTCGCCTGCGGGGCCAGCGCGCGCAGGATGGCCGAGGCGGCGGTCTCGGGCAGCGACGGCTGCAGGGTGCGCGGGTCCGACGGGTGCCCGCGCAGCATCGCGCCGAGCAGCGCCGGCATCGACGCGCCGTCGTACGGCACGACGCCCGCCGCCATTTCGTAGGCGAGCACGCCGAGCGTGAAGACGTCGGACCGGACGTCGGCGTCGCGTCCGGTCAGCAGCTCCGGCGCAACGTAGCGCAGCTCTACGTCGGCGATCTCGCTTCCCCGCACCGTCTGCTCGCGCATCGTCGCGAGCAGATCCGCGGCATGCCAGATGCCCGCGCTCGACAGCATCAGGCGCTCGCCGTCCTCGTCGCGCGTCACGCGGATGATCTCGGGGCTCAGTCCGCACAGCAGCCCGCCGCGACGGTGCAGCACCCGCGCGGCTTCGAGCAGATGCGACAGCAGCGGCCGCAGACGCGGCCATGCGAGCGGCCCGTCCGTCTGCAGCAGCTCCCGCAGGCTCGGGCCCTCGACGAAGTCGGTCACCAGATAGAGGAGGTCCCCCTCCTCGCCGAAATCGCGCACTTGCATGATCGAGGGATGCGCCACCTGCAGCGTCTTCGCTTCGCGAAGGAAGCGCCCGCGCACCGCGTCCCAGTTCCGCTCGGGACCGCGGCGCAGCAGCCGGATCGCCACGGGATGACCGAGCGCGCGATGGTTCCCCGCGAACACGTCGCTGCCCAGGCGTCCGGGACCGAGGCGCCGGCCGAGCTCGTACGTGCCCAGCAAGGTCGTGCCCGATCCGGCCCCCGGTGTCGCCGCGCCACGCGCGGACGTCTCTCCGCCCGCCAGCGCGCGACCGAACGCCGCCATGTCCTGATACCGATCGTCCGGGCTCTTGGCCATCGCCCGGGCGAGCGCGAGATCGATCCAGACGGGCAGCCCGGGCCGCAGGCTGCTCGCGGCGGGCGGGGGGGTCATCATGTGCGCCGTGACGATCGTCATCGCGTCCGTCCCCTCGAAGGGGACGCGGCCGGTGAGCAGCTCGAAGATCACGACGGCCAGCGCGTACACGTCCGAGCGCGCGTCGGGCACTCCGCCGCTCAACTGCTCGGGAGGGGCGTACGCGATCGTGCCGAGGAACTGGTGATTGCCGGTCAGCCGCGTCTCGTCGGTCGAATCGCGCACGCTGGCGAGCCCGAAGTCGACGATCTTGTGCACGCGCGCGCCGCCGCCGAAATCGTGTGCGACGATGTTGGCCGGCTTGAGGTCGCGATGCAGAATGTTGCAGCTGTGCGCGAACTGCAGCGCGCCGCAGATCGGCAGCATGATCTGCTGCACGTCTTCGAGCGGCAACGGCCCGCGCGCGGCCAGCTCCTCCCGCAGGCTCGGGCCGCTGAGCAGTTCCATCACGAGGAACGGCCGCCCCTCCGCATCGAGGTTGAAGTCGAAGATCGAGACGATGTTCGGATGCCGCAACCGGGCGCATGCGCGGCTCTCGCGGAAGAACCGTTCGCGGGGCCCGGGATCAGCCGCGAGATCCTGGCGCATGATCTTGATCGCGACTTCGTCGCCGAGCATGCGCCGCCGCGCGCGGAACACCGCGCCCATGCCCCCTTCGGCGATCGCCGCCACGATCTCGTACCGGCCGTCGAGCACGTCACCGGTCATCAGCACCGGATCATGCTAACAGGGGCCACGGAATACACGGAAGGCCACGGACGGCCACGGACCGGACGCCACGGAAGGCCACGGACCGGAGGCCACGGACGGCCACGGATTACACGGAAGGCCACGGACCGGAGGCTACGGGACGGCCACGGATTACACGGACGGCCACGGACCGGACGCCACGGACCACACGGAAGGCCACGGACGGCAACGGAGCGGACTACGGCCTCACGCGCGCTTGCCGCCGGCGATCACCAGCGCCACGCCGGCCACCACCGCCAGGCCGCCGAAGATCGGCGGCAGCGGCAACGTGTGCCGCTTCTGCACTTCGGCCTGCACGGGGCCGATGTCGAGGACCTTTTCGTGTCTCGTCCAGCTGATGCCGCCGAAGATCAGTGCCACGAGACCGATGACAATCAGGACGATGCCCAGTGCTCTCATGCGGCTGAGTTCAGTGCAAACAGCGATCCGCCCGAAGGGACGGTCGGCTGCGTTTGCGGGCGGGTTACGGCTTGATGAGGCCCAGAATCTTCCGTCCGAGGGTAGCCAGCAACCCCTGCACGGCGCGGTGAATCTCCTGTTTCACGCTGCCCTCGTGGATCGGACACAGGCGCGACGGCACGTCGTCGCCCGATTTGAAATATTCCGTGTACGTCGGGCATCCTTCGACAGGACGTAAGTACGACACGCGGCAGAGGGCGACGTCGCGCAGGCCGTCCGGCCGGACGAAATCCGTGGCGGGTCGCGAGTGAACGGCGCGGCGCATGAACGCGCTCCAGATCGGGAGCGCGTAGCGTGCGCCGTACCCGTCGCGCGCGATCGTCGCGGGCTGGTCCATCCCGACCCACACGCCCACGACCAGCGACGACGAGAAGCCGACGAACCAGGCGTCCTTGAAGTCGTCGGTCGTGCCGGTCTTCCCGGCGATCGGAAAGCGAATCCCGTAGGCCGTTCGCGCGGCGGTGGCCGTCCCGCGGTCGACGACGTCCTCGAGCATCGAGACCATCTGAAACGCTACCTGCGGCGAGAGGACCCGGTCGGTGTGGACCGGATTGTCGTAGGCGACGCCGCCGTCGGCGTCGACCACGCGCGCCAGGGCGCGGGGCGCGGCGCGCTGGCCGCCATTTGGAAAGATCGCATACGCCGCCGTGAGGTCGAGCGGCGTCACGAGCCCGGTTCCGAGCGACAACGACGGGACGTCCGGCTGGTTCGGCAGGCCGGCATCGTTGGCCAGGCGCAGCACGGGGCGCGATCCGATTTCCTGCTGCAGCAGGGTGGCCGCGCGATTGTTCGATTCGATCAGCGCGGCCCTGAGCGTCAGGGCATCCGGGTCATCTCCCCCCGCGTTGCGCGGCGCCCACTCGTCGGGTCCCTGCGGCGCGATCGACGCGAGGCCGCGCAGCATGGTGACCGGCGAGAACCCGCGCGCGAGCGCCGCCGCATACAGCAGCGGCTTGAACGCGGAGCCCGGCTGACGGCGGCTGCGCACGGCACGGTTGAATTGCGACTCCTGGAAGTCGCGTCCGCCCACCATCGCGAGGATGTTGCCCGTGGCCGGATCGAGCGCGACGAGCGCGGCCTGCAGGGCCGGCCGGTGGAACCGCCGCAGTCCTTCGTCGACGGCGCGTTCGGCCGCGTCCTGCAGCGCCGGCACGAACGTGGTTTCGACCTTCCAGTCTGGCGGGTGGTCCCCCCCGAAGCGGTCGCGGAACTGCTGGCGCAGGTACTCCTTCGCGTAGCCGGCGCGCGCTTCCTCGGCGCGCGGAAACGCGCGGATAGGCAGAGGCGCCCGGCGCGCCGCCTGCTCCTGCGCCGCGGTGATGAACCCCTCCTCGCGCATGCGATCGAGCACGACGTGGCTGCGCGCGATCGCGCCATCGAGGTTGGACCACGGCGACAGCGCCGACGGCGCGCGAATGAGGCCGGCGATCAGCGCCGCTTCCGGCAGCGTGACGTCTTTCGCGTGGCGTCCGAACAGGTGACGCGACATCGGCTCGACGCCGTACACGCCGCCGCTCAAGTACACGCGATTCAGATACAGCTCGAGGATCTGCCGCTTCGAGAGTTCCTGTTCGAGCAGCAGCGCCAGCACGGCTTCCCGCGCCTTGCGCCCGAGCGTCCGCTCGTTCGACAGGAACAGCGTGCGGGCGAGCTGCTGCGTGATCGTGCTGCCCCCCTCCATCCGGTCCGCGCCGCGCGCGTCGCGCCAGACCGCGCGGCCGAGCCCGATCGGATCGATGCCGATGTGATGGTAGAAGCGATGATCCTCGATCGCGACGACGGCGTGCTGCAGGTCGGGGGCAATCTCCTCGAGCGGCACGTCGCGCCGCTGCTCGTCCATCCGGAACCACGGACGGCCATCGGCCGAGTAGAACCAGGTGTCGCCGACGCCGCGCCGGAGCTTGTAGACCGCCCACCCTTCGCGCATGGACCAGACGACGACGATCGCGGTCAGCACGACGAGACAGGCGAAGGCCGCCGCGAAGAACCGGTCGCGAAGCCGCCGGACGGGCGCGGTCACCAGACCGGCGCGCGACGCCGCGCCTGGAGGGCAAACGAGAGGATCGTGTAATACACGGGATACGACAACGACACCATCAACAACCCGGGCGAAGGGGCCGGCATCCGCCAGATCAGCACCGCCAGAAGCACGGCCCACGCGCCAGCGAGCCCCAGCGTCAGCGAACGCAGCACGGGGGTCCTTGTAGGATAGACGTAGCCCACGCGCACGAAGATCAATCCGGTGAGCACGAACAGCACGATGACGTTCACGGTCGGCCCCAGCCGTCCCAGATGCAGGTACAGCGCCACGATGTTCCAGTAGGACGGGAAGCCGGTGAAGTAGGCGTCGTTCGTCTTCGCATCGACCGACGCGAAGCCGTAGCCGCTGCCGAGCAGCACGGCCGCGATCGCCGCCAGGCCCCACGCCCCCTCGACGTCTCCCGCCATGTCCAGCACGAGCATGGGAGCGATCACGAACGTCAGGTAGTCGACGATGTCGTCGAGGCGTTTGCCGTCGACCGACGGCAGCGCGGTGGCGACATTCGCGGCCCGGGCGAAGAAGCCGTCGGTGGCGTCGACGATCGTGGCGGCGAACATCCAGGCGAACGCGAGGCGGAAGTCGTGGGCAATCGCGGCGCGCAGCGACAGATACCCGAGCACCGCCCCTGAGGCGGTGTAGGCATGGACAAGGATGGCGCGCACGCGCGCCGGGGGGCCCGGCGGGACGACGCCCTCCGGTTTAAACTGCTGAGCTGGCATTCTGATCCCGCTATCATGTAGAATCTGAACACATTCCCGTCCCCAGCGGAGTGTCCTTTTTTCACATCTCATCAGACGCCGCCTTCGAGACCGGCGGGAGATCTGCGCGGTGTGTCGGCTTGTGCCGTCGGCCGGCGCGGTCTCCGGGGAAATGGATCTTTCAGTGCTGCCACCTCTGTTCCGACGTCCTCGTTTCTATGTGCCCGCCGCCTGCGTCCTGGCGCTGCTGATCGGGTTCGGGATCTACGCGACCCGCGATCGGTCGGTGATTCAGAGCGAGGCATTTTCCACCTTCATCCAGCAAGTCGACCAGGGGCAGGTCGCCAAGGTCACCTTCGCCGACAGCAGCATCGCCGTCGGGCTGCGCGACGGTCACACCGTCCAGACGGTCGCGCCGCCGGCCTTTCTCGCGGCCAACGCCTCGTTCGTGACCGACCTGGCCCGCCACGGCGTGCAGGTCGACGTCAAGCCGTCGCCCGACGCGGGCACGCTGAGCATCACCGCCGTGTCGCTCGCGGTGGGCTTCCTCGCGCTGCTCGGCTTCACGGTCTACAGGACGACGGCCGGCCGGATCCACACGCCCGGACGCGCGAAGCTGGCCGAGCGCGGCGAGCAGGTG
>DASUKM010000020.1:0-24799 GCA_036278735.1 Vicinamibacterales bacterium | reverse complement strand
GGAGGACGGAGGGCGGAGGACGGAGGACGGAGGGCGGAGAGCGGATGACGGAGGACGGAGGGCGGAACCTCGAACTGGAAGCTGGAAGCTGGAAACTGGAAACTGGAAACTGGAAACTGGAAACTGGAAACTGGAAACTGGAAACTGCCTACTGGCGACTGCCTACTGGCCCCCGGCGACTTCCGCGCAGATCGCCTCCGTGAATTCCGTCGTCGTGGCCGTGCCGCCCAGGTCGGGGGTCCGGATGCGTCCTTCCCCGAGCACGCGATGGAGCGCCGCCAGGATGCGCGCGGCGCGGTCCGCCTCGCCGAGATGCTCCAGCATCATGACGCCGGAGAGCAGCAGGGCCGTCGGGTTCGCGACGTTGCGCCCGGCGATGTCGGGGGCGCTGCCGTGCACCGCTTCGAAGACGGCCGCCCCGGCCCCGATGTTCGCCCCCGGCACGACGCCGAGGCCGCCGACGAGCCCGGCGCACAGATCCGACACGATGTCGCCGTAGAGGTTCGGCAGCAGCAGCACGTCGAGCCGCTCGGGATGCATCACCAGGTGCATGCAGGCGGCGTCCACGATCCGTTCGTCGTAGGTCACGTCCCCGTACTCGCGCGCGACACGGCGTGCGCTGTCGAGGAACAGGCCGTCGCCGAGCTTCATGATGTTCGCCTTGTGGATGGCGGTGACGCGCCGGCGCCCTTTCGCGCGGGCGAACTCGAAGGCGAATCTCGCAATCCGCGTCGACGCCTTCTCGGTGATGATCTTCAGGCTTTCCACGATGCCCGGCACGATTTCGTGTTCGAGCCCCGCGTACAGATCCTCGGTGTTCTCGCGGACGACGATGAGGTCGACGCGATCGAACCGGCTGGGGACGCCGGGGATGTTGCGGATCGGCCGCAGGTTCGCGTACAGCTCGAGCGCTTTGCGCAGCCCGACGTTCACGCTCGTGAAGCCCTCGCCCACCGGAGTGGTGACCGGGCCCTTGAGCGCCACGCGATTCCGCTTCACCGACTCGATCAGCGCAGGCGGCAGCGGCGCCCCCGTCCGCTCGAAGGCGATCACGCCTGCTTCGTGCGACTCCCACTCGATCGGGACGCCAGCCTCGTCGAAGATGCGGACGACGGCCGCCGTCACTTCGGGCCCGATGCCGTCCCCCGGAATCAAGGTGACGGTGTGTGTCATCGCGTCTGGCCGGCCGGCGAGGACTCGGACAGCCGGTCGGCCAGCAGGGCCGCGACCGCCTCGAGCAGCCCCCGGTCCGCCGCGTCGAACGCCGCGGGACGATCGCTGTCGATATCGATCTCGCCGAGCACGCGTCCATCCCGCATGATCGGCACGACGATCTCCGACTGAGTCTCCAGACTGCACGCCAGATACCGCGCGTCCGCCTTCACGTCCTCGACCACGATGGTCGCGCGCTCGGCGGCCGCCGCGCCGCAAATGCCCTGGCCGACCGGAATGCGGGTGTGCGGCGAGGGTTTGCCGACGAACGGGCCGAGCACCAGCACGTCCCCCTCGAGCACGTACACGCCGACCCACGAGTAGTGCGCGACCGCGTCCTTCAGCAGCCGCACGGTCTGTTCCATGGCGCGCGTCGCGTCCATGGCTTCGACGATGGCGTCGCGCACCGACCGGAGCAGCCGATCCTGTTCGAGCGTGGTCATTCTTTGGCTTCCCAGTAGAGCAGCGCGAGCCCGCCGAGCAGCGGCACCACCTGAAGACCGCTCGTCGCCGCGTGCAGGCGTCCGAACTCGAGGCGGAGCGGATTGTCCGCCGGCAGGCTCGAGGGGGCGCGGTCGCCGATCTGCGCTTGCACGCCATCGATCTCCCGCACGAGCACCAGGCCGGAATAGAGCGTGCTCAGCAGCATGACGCAGGCGAGCCCGGCGCGCCAGGCGAAGCGCCGCGGCCGCGGGCCGAGCACGGCGCGCGCGATCATGGCCAGCAGCAGGATCGCGCCGGCCGCGTAGGTGAGCAGGAAGAAGCGGCCGAGCGTTTCGCCGAAGACCGCGCCCGCGAGCAGCCGGCCGCCGGCCGGATCGCGCGCGCCGATCACGCCGAAGATCGCCGGCGCCGCGAAGCCGCCGAGCGCCACGAGACCGCCGATCCAGAGGACGAGCGCGAGCAGCGCGATGTAGCGCAGCGCGAGCATCCCATCATTATAATGCGGTCGTGTCACCCCCTCCGGCGGCGGCCATCGTCTGGGACGCGTGGGGCGCGGAGCCGTTCGCGCGCGCGGCGCGCGAGCGCAAGCCGGTGCTGCTGTCGATCAGCGCCCGCTGGTGCCACGCGTGTCATCAGATGGATGCCACGACGTGGGCCGACGCGCGCGTGGCGGCGCTCGTCGGGGATCGCTTCGTGGCGCTGCGCGTGGACTCGGATCGGCGGCCCGACATCAACGAGCGGTACAACCTGGGGGGCTGGCCGACGACGGCGTTCCTCACGCCGACGGGCGAGCTGCTCGGCGGCGGCACGTTCGTCGCGCTGGATCGTATCGAATCGATCCTGATGCGCGTGCTGGCCGCCTTCGATCCGGACGCGTGCCCTCCCTCGTCTTCCTCGTCGTCCGATCATCGCGGGACCGTGACCGGCTCGAGCGGCGCCCCGCCGGCGCCCGGCGCGTTGACGGCCGCGGCCCGGACCGTCGGCGATCGCGTCCTGGCGCTCTTCGACGAGGCGCACGGCGGATTCGGCATCGAGCCGAAGTTCCCGCACACCGCACCCATCCGGCTCGCGCTGGCGCGCTTCGGCGAGAGTGGCGATCCGGTCGCGCGCCGCATCGCGGAGCGGACGCTCGACGCGATGGCGGAAGGGGCGCTGCACGACCCGGTGGACGGCGGCTTCTTCCGCTACGCGGCCGCGCGCGACTGGCAGTTGCCGCACCTCGAAAAGCTGCTCGAGACGAACGCGTCGCTGCTGGGCGCGTTCGTCGAGGCCGAACGCGTGTTCGGCGACGGCGCGTACCTCGAGGTCATCGGCCGGACCATTCGGTACCTCGACGATCGCCTTGGCGATCCGGCCGGGGGCTATTCCGGCAGCGAAGAGGCCGCGCCCGAGTACTACGGCGCGACGGAGCGGACGGGTCGGACCCGTCCGGAGGTGGATCGGACGCTCTTCACCGACGCCAACGGCGCCGCCGTCAGCGCGCTGCTCGCCGCCTCGTCGCTGCTCGAAGACAATGACCTCGCGGCCCGCGCGCTGCGCGCGCTCGAGCGCGTCGTGCTGGCCGCCTACCGGCCGGGCGACGGCGTGGCGCACTGTGCCGACTGCGCCCGCGTGGTGCGCGGCCTGCTCGCCGATCAATGCGCGGTCGTCCACGCGATGCTCGACGCGCACGACCGCACCGGCGACGAGCCCTACCTGATGATGGCCGAAGAGATCGCGCATTACGTGCTTCGCGCGTTGTGGGACGAGGCTGGCGGGACCGTGCGCGATCGCGTCCCTCGAGACGACGACGTGGGCCTGCTCGCCGCGCCGGAGCATCCGTTCGTGACCGGCTGCGAGGCCGCCCGCGCGTTCGCGCGACTCGCGCGGGTGTCGGACGAATCGGCGTTCCGCGGGCGGGCCGAATCGATCCTGCTGGCGTTGTACCCGCGCGTCTCCGCGCAGGGCCCGCTCGCCGCCCATTACGCGCTCGCTGCCCGCGCCGTGCTCGCGCCGTAAGATCCGCCAAGGGCGGCTTCTGATACACTCACCTGTTGTGTCCACGACTGCTTCGCTCGAATCGCTCCGCAACATCGCGGCTCAGCTGCGCATCGACTCGGTCAAGTCCACGAGCGAGGCGGGCAGCGGGCATCCGACGAGCTGCCTCTCGGCCGCCGATGTCATGTCCGCGCTCTTCTTCAGCGAGATGCGGTACGACCCGCAGGATCCGCAGAATCCCGACAACGACCGCTTCGTCCTCTCGAAGGGGCACGCGGCGCCGATCCTGTACGCGGTCTGGGCCGAAGCCGGCCTGTTCCCGCGCAGCGACCTGCTGAAGCTGCGGCAGATCGGTTCGGATCTCGAAGGGCATCCCACGCCGCGTCTGCCGTTCGTCGACGTCGCGACCGGCTCGCTCGGCCAGGGCATCTGCGCCGCGATCGGCATCGCGCTCAACGCGCGCCGCATCGGCTCCGACTACCGCACCTACGTGCTGCTCGGCGACGGCGAATCGGCCGAAGGCTCCGTCTGGGAAGCGGCCGACATCGGCCAGTTCCAGAAGCTCGACAACCTGTGCGCGATCGTCGACGTCAACGGCCTCGGCCAGAGCCGCGCGACGCAGTTCGGCCACGACATGGATCAGTTCCAGCGTCGCTGGGCCGCGTTCGGCTGGCATGCGGTCGTGATCGACGGGCACGACATGGAAGCGATCCTCAAGGCCTTCGAAGAGGCGCGCCGCACGAAGGGGCGTCCGACGGTGATCCTCGCGCGCACCGAGAAGGGGAAGGGGATCGCGTCGATTCAAGGGAAGGACGGCTGGCACGGCAAGGCGCTGAAAAAGGGAGACGAGATGGACAAGGCGATCGCCGAGCTGCAGAAGCAGCTCGTGCCGAACGCGCCGAAGCCGGAGATCCGCCGTCCCACCTCGCACAGCCGCGAGATCCCCGCGGGAGACTACTCGACGGTGCCCGCGCCAGCCTACAAAAAGGGGGACGCGGTCGCCACGCGCGAGGCCTGGGGGGTCGCCCTGGCCGTCGTCGGCGGCATCGACCCGCGCATCGTCGCGCTCGATGCCGACGTCAAGAACTCCACGTTCAGCGACAAGTTCGAGAAGGCGTACGCCGGCCGCTTCTACGAGAACTTCATCGCCGAACAGGTGATGGTCGGGGCTTCGATGGGGCTCGCCGCGCGCGGCGCCATTCCGTTCGCCTCGACGTTCGCGTGCTTCCTGTCGCGCGCGGCCGATTTCATCCGGATGGCGGGCATCTCCGGCGTCAACGTCAAGCTGACGGGGTCGCACGCGGGCATCTCCATCGGCGAGGACGGCCCCTCGCAGATGGCGCTCGAAGACATGGCGATCACGCGCGCCGTGCCCGACTGCGTCGTGCTCTATCCATCCGAGGCGATGAGCACCGCGCGGCTGGTCGAGCAGATGGCGCAGCACAAGGGGATGGTTTACATGCGGACGTCCCGTCCGAAGACGCCGGTCATCTACGACGCCAGCGAGAGCTTTCCGATCGGCGGCTCGAAGGTCGTGCGCCAGAGCGCCGACGACGTGGCGACGGTCGTGGGTGCGGGCGTCACCCTGTTCGAGGCCCTCGAGGCGTACGACCAGTTGAAGACGGAAGGGATCGCGATCCGCGTGATCGACGCCTATTCGGTGCAGCCGATCGACGCCGCGACGCTCGTCGCCGCCGCGCGGGCCACCGGCGGGATCGTCGTGTCGGTCGAGGATCACTACGCGGCGGGCGGGCTCGGCGATGCCGTGAGCGAGGCGCTCGCCCCCGCGGGCTTCAGCGCCACGCGGCTCGCGGTCCGCGAGATCCCGCGCAGCGGTCAGCCCGACGAGCTGCTCGACCGCTTCGGCATCTCCGCCAAGCACATCGTGCAGGCCGTGCGCGCGCGCATCCGCGTCAAGGCCTGAGCTCCGAAGGCAGGAGACCAGGAGATCAGGAGGACGTTGGGGTGGGCCTGTCCGGTGAGTGGCGCGCGGCTGCTTGCGGCGGCGACACACGACGCGGCTTGTCGGACGGCAGGAGAGCAACGGTCAACCGTACCGGTCTCCTGATCTCCTGTGAGAACCCCGGCGGCGGGCGCTGCGAACGAACGCTGGCGCCGCCTGCCGGTTACCGCTGTGCCGCCGATAAATACAGCGCGTTGAACAGCAGCGGGAACGTCGCGTGCGTCTGGGCGCGGTGCTGCGGGCGCAAGCCGAACAACACGGTCCGGCCCGGATGCAGATCCACGGAGACGACGGCGGCGCGGCCCGCCATCAGGTCCTCTCCTTTCAGCCAGCCGGACGCCACCAGATGGCTGTTCGGGTACCGCGCCACGATCGTCGTGCGCTGCGACGCGAAGCCGTCGGAGACGGAGAAGAACGGGCTGTTGTCGTAGAAGCCGTACGTCGACCGCGGCATGCCGGCCCCGATCGCCGTCGCGGGGTCCACCTCCACCCGCAGGATCGTGCCGGGGGCGAAATGCTGATCGCGCGTCAGCCCGCGCTGCAGATCGTCGACAGGGAGCGGGAACTGATCGATCGCGAAGTCGCACGCCGCCCCGAGCGTGACGAGCGTGCCGCCCGCCCCGACGAACGCCTTCAGCGCCGCCACGCCTTCGTCGCCGAGACCGCCCCGGTACTCCGGCCGGATCGCCGGCCCGGTGTAGCCGTCGATCATCTGCCGCGGGTTCTGATCCGCGAGAACGATCGCGTCGAAGCGATCGCGCAGGCCGCCGGCGCGGATGTCGGCGTTGTGCAGCGGCGTCGACGCGAAGCCGTACTGCTCGAGCACCCAGCGCGTCCAGCCTTCGTCCATGTTGCCGCCGGTCCACGGCTGATACATGCCGATGCGAGGCGCCGTAAGGGGCGTGCCGCCGGGCGCCAGAGCGGCGTTGGATGCTGCCGTCAGGACGAGGCCGGCATCGCGCGCGGCGGCCTGCAGCGCGTCGGCCGGCGCGCCGGTCACGCGGACCCGCGCCGACTCGTCTTCGTCCGTAGGCACGCGTTCGATCGACACGTGCGCGCCGCGCTTCAGGAGCGCGTTGATCGCCTTGGCCGCGTCGGGCCCGCGGTAGTCGAACACGTACGCGCTGCCGCGCCCTTCGACGCGGCCGCCGGGCGCCGGCGCGGCGTCGAGCTTCCGGAGCGCGACGTCGCTGCCGAGCGGCGCGTCGACGAACGCGACGTCGACGCCCAGCAGCATGCCGAGCGACCAGGCCGTGACGTCGTATGGCGGCTCGGGGGGGGACGCCGGCGTTCGCCGCACCTCCGGATAGGTCTGCTTCTCGAGGATGTCTTTCGCGTAGCGCGCGAACACCTGCGTCATCGGGATCACGAACGTGCCGGCCGCGTACGACACGCCGCCGGCCTGGAACGGCTTCTCCGCGCGATCCACCTCGACGCCTCCCATCTGCAACTTCTCGACGAGATGCAGGGCCTCGTTCGGATCGTGCTGTGAGGCGACCGGAATCAGAATCGCGCCGGGGTCCCCTTTGCGTCCGTTTTCCACGGTCTCCCGGTTCACCTCGTAGATCTGCCGCAGCAGCGTCTCGCGCCGGTCCGCCACGGTATCGAGCAGCCCCATGGTCGCGACGAGTTCGTAGTCGACGATGTTGCGGAGCGTCCAGTGGCCGCCCATCCAGGGGCGCGGATATTCGGTGCGCGGCGTGATGTCGTTGGGCGGCGGCAGGGGCGCGTGGCCGGTCTCGAAGACGCCGCGTCCGCGGCCGCGTCCGCCGCGCGGCGCCGTCGCCTGGCCCGGCGTGGCCCGCTGCTGATCGGTCGGCGCCGCGACGTCGACGCTCGCGACTTCGGTGAGCAGCCCGACCTCGTTGTGCCACCAGCCGCTCCACGCCATCGCCCCTTCCCAGAAGTTCGTGTACGTCGAGTTGTAGATGATGCCGTCCTTGCCGGCCGCTTCGAGCGCCGCCGCCTGCGACTGGCCGAGGATGCCGTTCCAGCGGTAAATCAGCGGGTGCACGTTGGGATTGATCGGATCGGTCGCCGGCATGACGAAGATGCGCGCCGCGTTGCCCCCCATCTGGTGCTCGTCGAGCCAGACGACAGGGAACCAGTCGTGCCACAGGAGCTGCGCCGTGAGCTGGCTCTCCTTCTGCGTGAACATGTACAGATCGCGGTTGTTGTCGTGCCCGACGTACGGATGATAGAGATACGGGATCGGGCTGCGCTCGTAGGGGGTCCCGACGTTGCGGTTGAACCAGTCGGTCACGAGGATCTCGCCGTCCGGGTTCACGCTCGGGAGCAGCACGAAGATCACGTTGTCGAGGATCTTCTTCACCTCGGGCGACGGGTCGGTCGCGAGCCGGTGCACCAGTTCCATCGACATCTGCGTGGCGCCGATTTCCGTCGCGTGGATGCTGCACGTCACGACGACCACGACCTTCCCCTCGCGGAAGATCTCGTCGCGTTCGGCGTCGCTCGGCACGCCGTCCTGGAAATAGAGACGCCGCTCCAGCTGCTTGTAGTGGTCGAGACGATTCAGCGTGTCGGGTGCGCTGATTTCCAGGGCAATGAACGGATTGCCGCTCGTCGACTGGCCCAGCTCGCGGAAGCGCACGCGATCGGACCCGTTCGCGACCAGCCGCATGTAGTCGACGATCTTGTCCCACCGGGCGAGCTTGTTGTCGGTGCCGACGCGGAAGCCGAGGAACTGCTCGGGCGACTGGACCGCCGTCCCGGGGGCCTGCGCGATCGCATGCGGCGACCACCCGGACGCGAGCATCAGGGCCGCCGCGGCGACACAGCCAACGAACTGCCGAGCGAGGAACACACGCCGCATCTGCGTCTCCGTTCTCAGTAACCAGTAACCAGTAACCAGTAGCCAGTTGCCAGTTGCCAGTTGCCAGTTGTTCCTGGAAGCCTGAACCCGGCTGGAAACTGGAAACTGGAAACTGGAAACTGGAAACTGGCAACTGGTAACTGGCAACTGTTGTCTATCGACTGGCCGGCTCCGCCTGCCGGAACAGCGCCGCGAACACCTGCTGCAGGAGCGCCGGGCGCTGGCCGAGCAGGTCGAACAGGTCGTCGCGGTCGACCCGCAGCGCGACGCCGGGCTGGACGACGGCGGCGACGGCGGCGGCGGGACGATCGCAGAGAATCGTGTCGGCGAAGAGCACGTCCCCGGCGGCGGCGTGGAGTGGCGACGATCCCGGCGCCTCGACCGTCAGTTCGCCCGAGAGCACGAGCCAGAGCGCCGGCGCGCTCGACGTGTCGAACGGACGTCCGCCGCTGTCGAACGGCACGGTGCGGGCCGCGGCCGCCAGCGGCAGCATCTCGTCGGCGCTCACGCGCGAGAACATCGGCACGCGCTGCAGCGCGAGCACCTTCTCGACAGCGGTCGTGCCGCCGCCCGCCAACTGCCCGAGATCCGCGACGGCGCCCGTGGAGGTCACGAGGGGGAGGGCGGCACCGGCCTGCCCGGCGAGCGTCGAAAACAGGCCGCGCACCAGGTCCGTGTTGTCGGCGAGCAGCGTCTGCAGATCGTCCAGCGCGAGCGCGAGCGTCACCGACAGGCCGGCGGTCTTCACGGTCACGGGAGACGCCGAGCCCTGGAGTGCATCTTCGAGCCCGAGCGCGGCGGGCGCGTCGACGGCGACCCCCTCCGAGGTCTGCGAGCCGCGCGTGACGCGCCCGTCGAGCAGCACGTGCACCGTCTCGGGTACGGCGCCTTCCTGCAGCAGGATGCGCCCGGCGTCGTGCCGCACCTGTCGGCCGCCCGCGGCGATCCGGAACAGCTCGTCGACGCTGACGCCGGCGAACATCGGCAGCACGCGGAGCTGCGAGGCCATGGCGGAGGCGGGCAGCGGCTCGAGCCACAGCTCGCGCCGGCGCTCGGGCACGCGCCACTCGGCGAGGGCCCACGACGCGGCCTCGAACACGCACCAGTCGCGGACGTCGCGGTGCGCCAGCACGTGCTCGACGTCGGGGGCGAGATTCCACAGCTTGCGCTCGCGCACCAGCTCGATGGCGCTCGCGGCGACGACTTCGTCTTCGTCGTTGATCAGCTCGAGCAGCGACTCCTCGACGTTGCGCCGGCGGGTCTTGAGGAGCACGTTGCCGCGCTGCACCTTCTCCTGCCGCGGCAGATCCTCGAGCGCGGGCATCAGCCGTTTCCGCACCTGGCCGGCCAGGATGTTGTCGAGATACTCCGACGCGCTGGCGCGGCTGCGCGGGTCCCCGTGCTGCAGCGTCCACCGCGCGGCGTTGATGTCGCGCCACGGGTGCACGAGCGAGAGCAGCAGGTACGCGCGGTCGATCGCGCGGTCCATCTTCTCGGCCAGCGCGCGCGCGAGCAGCGAATCGGCCGGCAGGCCCCCGCGTTCGAACAGATTGTCGTGCAGCGACAGGCACCGGAAGTACCGGCCGGACTGTTTGACGGCCAGCGCCTCGATCGGCTCGCGCGGGAAGCGCAGGTCGGGATGCTCCCGCCGCAGCCGCTCGAGCGCCGCGACCGCCTTGAACCGCAGGAACCCGTCGGCGTCGCCGAGCGCCGCGGCCAGCGCGTCCACGGATCGCTGGCTGGGGATCTGCGCAAGGGTGGACGGAATGTGCCGCCGGACCCACACGTCCTCGTCGGGATCGGCCAGCACGTGGGCGAGCACGTCGACGACCGGCTCGCCGTAGCTCACGAGCACGTTGCGGGCGTCTCCCTTGAGGCGGCGGTTGCGCAGCAGCGTCAACAGCGCCGGGACGAACAGGAACTCCGACGTCCCGAGCGCCCGCACGCTGGCCAGCGCGTCGGCGGCGACGTCGGCGTCGCTGTCGTACAGCAGCGGGATCAGCAGCCGCTGCAGCCGCGGGTCCCGCACCTGACGGATGGCGGTCGCGACGTCGCGCCTCGTCGCCCGGTTCGCGGCGCTCGCGTCGTCGATGGCGGTGGCCAGTTGGCGTTCGGCCGCGGCGCGGTCTTCTTCGCGGCCGCTCGAGGCGAGCGCGACCGCCGCGGTCACGCGGATGCGCGGGTCGGCGTCGTCGAGCAGCGGACGCGCGATCGTGGCCGCATCCTCGTTATGGATCGCGCAGAGCGCCCCGATGGCGGCGGCCCGCACCGCCGAGTCTGCGTCGCCGAGCAGCCGCCGGATCTGCGGCGCCCATTGCTGCGCGATGTCCGGCCGCACCTGCCCGAGCGCCCGCAGCGCCCGCGCCCGCACCGGCGGCGCCTCGTGATAGAGCAGCAGCGGCGTGACGAGGTGACGTTTGTCGAGCGACTCCAGGACGTCGATCGCGTAGACGACGCGGCTGGCGTCCGGCCGCGACAGCTCCTGCACCAGCGTTTCAATCGTGGACAGGTCGGCGCCGGTGAGCCGCAGCTCCGACGGCTTCACGTCGCGCCGTTCGATGCTGTGGCGGAACGCCTCGAGGTAGCCGCGCCGCGCGCGCAGCGCCATGAAGATCCACAGCACCGTCACGACGAGGCTGGCGTAGCTGAGGTGCTGCCAGTCGAGGCCCAGGCCCCAGGGCTTCACGAGCACGATCAGCAGCAGCGCGCCGAGGGCCTTCGCGCCGCGATCGACGGTCACGTCGACGAACGATTTCGCCTTCAGCTTGATGTCGCTGGGCAGCGGGAGGAACAGGATCTCGCGCGTCGTCTTGTCGACGGTGTAGCGAAGCGACTGGTCGGCGATGCGCGCCAGGCTCGGGGCCCAGAGCGCGGCGTTCAGCAGCATGATCACGCCGGTCGTGCCGAGGCTGACCGGCAGGATCATCAGCGCGAAGCCGATCCCCAGATACCGATGGATCTTGCTCGTCAGCCAGACCTGGATGATGAAGCCGATCGTCGATGTCCACAGGCCGACCTGCGCGAGGAACGCGGTGATCGAGTCGGTGGCCGCGGCGCCTTTGGCCGCTTCCGCCGCCATATTGAGCTGCTGCTCGATGATGACGGCGCCGATCGCGGCAAAGCTGATGACGAGCGCGATGATCTGGAGGTGCTTCGACTGCCGCAGCAGGTTGAACGCCTCGGTCGCGCTGACGGCTGTCGGTTTCTTGCCGGCGATGGCGGGCGCGGCCCCCGGTTCCACGCGCTCGCGCGTGATGATGGCGGCGACCAGCAGCGCGCTCAGCACCATGCACGCCGCGCTCGGGATCAGCAGGTTCGTCGATCCGATCTGCTTCGCGTAGGCGGCCACGAACGCCGACGCCGCAATCCCGCCGAGCGGCGCGCCGCCGCCGATGAAGCCGAACAGGCGCTTGGCCTGGCGCGGATCGTAGACGATGTTCGCGAGCGTCCAGAACTGGCTGATGAGCAGCACGCCGAGGATCAATCCGCCGATGTAGAACGCCACCGGCACCCACGCGGCATTCGTCTGGAACAGCACCCAGAAGAGGATCAGCACGGCCGCCATCCCGAGCTGCGTGATCGGCAGCCCCCACCGGCGCGGCAATCGCCCCATCAGCCACGTGTAGCCCGCCATCAGGATGCTGATCAGGAAGCCGGCGGCGAGCAGCACGTACGGCAGGTTGTCGGCGCCCAGATCCGAGATGAACTTCGATCGCGTGATCGGCTTGATGACGTTGTACGCGGCCATCGCGAGGAACGAGTACGAGAACATCATCAGGGCGGTGGTGCTCTCTTCGCGCCGGACGTCCGCGACGGGCGCCAGCAGCCGCTGCGTCATCGACATGGGAAGACCTCTGGGGTTCGCGCCGGGCGCCCTCGCCCGGCCGTCGGGGAGTTCAGCCTATGCGATGCGGTGAATGAAGTAAACTGCCGCGGCCATGCTCGCCCGCGTGCGGCGGTTCCTGGACGTGCGCCCCGGCGAGGCGCTGCCGGTCGCCCTGACCTTCGTGTACATCGCCGCCGTCGTGGCGGCCTTCCTGCTCGCCAAGTCGATCCGCAACGGCCTGTTCCTGAAACAATACGGCCCCTTCGCCCTGGCCTACGCGTATGCGGCGGTGCCGATTGCGCTCTCGCTGTTCGTGCCGCTGCACGCGCGCATTGCCGCCCGGGTCGGCCAGCGGACGGTCACGGTCGGGACCCTCGTCTTCTTCGGCCTCAACGTCCTGCTGTTCTGGTGGGGGTTCCGCTTCCATCCCGATCGCTCGCTGCCGGCGATCTTCTACGTCTGGGTGAACTGCTTCGGGATCATCGCGCCCGTGCAGGCCTGGAGCTTCGCCAATTCGCTGTTCGACACCCGGCAGGCGCGGCGCCTGTTCGGTCTCGTCGGCAGCGGCGCGTCGCTCGGGGCCATCCTGGGGGGCCTGCTGGCGCGGGTGCTGGTGGGGCCGGTCGGCGGCGCGGCCAACCTGCTGCTGGTGCTGGCGCTGCTGATCTTCGGCAGCGCCGGGATCGTGGTGGTCGCCAACGCGCGACTGCGGCGCCGCGGGCTCGCACGGCGAGGGCGCCCGAGCTCCACGGCGTTTCGCACCACGCTCGCCGAAATCGGCCGCAGCCGCTATCTGCGGCTGATGGCCGCGATGGTGTTCCTCGTGGCGATCGCCACCCAGTGGACCGGCTTTCAGCTCAGTCTCGTGGTCGATCACCGCTTCAACGGCAATGCCGAAGCGATCACCAGCTTTTTCGGCAGCTTCAACTTCGCGCTCGGGATCGTCAGTTTCGCCCTGCAGCTGTTGTTGACCGGTCCGGTGCTGGCGCGCTTCGGCGTCGGCCTGACGATCCTGCTGCTGCCCGCCGCGCTCGGCCTGGGCAGCGCGGCCATCCTGATCGCGCCGGCGCTCTGGCCCGTGCTGATCACCAACGCGTGCGACCAGGGCCTGCGCTTTTCCGTCGACAAGGCGACCTACGAGCTGCTGTACCTGCCGATTTCCCCCGGCGCCCGCGCGCGGGTGAAGAACGCGATCGACATCGTCGTCAACCGGTTCGGCGACGCGGCGGGCGGCATCCTGCTGGGGCTGGCGACGCGCGGATTCTTCGGCCTGCCCGGGCTCCGGCTCGGCCTGCGCGGCACCGCGGCGATCAACCTCGCGCTGATTGCGGGCTGGTGCGCCGCCGCGTGGCAATTGCGCCGCGCCTACGTCGGGACGATCCGCGACAGCATCCACCAGCACCGTCTCGCCTCCGAGCAGCAGACGCAGCACACGTTCGACCGGTCCGCGGCCGAGGCGCTCGCCTCGAAGCTGGCGGCGGAGGAGACCGGCGACGTGCTGGACGCGCTCGCCGCGATCGGCGAGCAGCGCATCGATCGCTGGCGCGCCTCGCTGCGGCCGCTGCTGCAACACCCGGAGGCGGAAGTGCGGCGCCGTGCGCTCGCGCTGCTGCGCGACATCGGCGACCGCGCGATCGCGCCGGCCGCCGGCGACCTGCTGCGCGACCCGGACCCGGGCGTCCGGACGGAAGCGCTGCTGTTCCTCGCCCGCGAGATGGGGATCGATCCGGTCGCGCGGATCCAGGAGCTGGGCGACTTCGAGGACTTCTCGATTCGGGCGGGCATGGCGGCGTTTCTGGCCTCGGCGGGACCGTCGCGCAACCTGGAGGCGTCTCGCGCAATCCTGGAGCAGATGGCGGCGGCTTCGGGCCCCGACGGCGCGCGCGAGCGGATCGAAGCGGCGCGCGTGCTCGCGCTCGCCGACGAGGGGTGCGACGACCTGCTCTGCCGCCTGATTCGCGACGACGACGCCGGCGTCGCCCGGCAGGCGATCGCCACCGCCCGCACCCGCCTGTCGCCCGGCGTCGTCGACGCGCTGATCGACGCGCTCGGGCATCCGGAGGCGGGCGACGAAGCGGCCGATGCCCTCGCGCGCTATGGCAACGACGTCGTCCCCGCGCTCGAGGCGCGGCTGCTCGACGAAACCACCCTCGCGGCGACCCGCCGCGAGATTCCGATCGCACTCGTGCGCATCGGCAGCGGCCAGGCGGCGCAGGCGCTGGTCGACGCGCTGCTGCAGGGAGACGCCAGCGTGCGGCATCGCGTGATCGCGGGGCTCAACAAGCTGCGGCGCGTGCACCCGAACGTGCCCGTCGACCGCGGCCTCGTCGATCTGCTGCTCGCGGCCGAAATTTCGGGGCACTACCGGTCGTATCAGGTGCTCGCCGCGCTGATGGCGTCCGTCGAGGGAGAAGAGGGGATGGTGCGGGAGCTGGAGCGCTCGATGGCGCAGGAGCTCGAGCGGATCTTCCGGCTGATGTCGCTGCTGTATCCCGACGCGGATCTGCAGGACGCCTACGTGGGCCTGCAGTCCGCCAATTCGACGATTCGCGCCAACGCGCTCGAGTTCCTCGACAACGTGCTGCCGCCGTCGCTGCGGCACCTGCTGCTGCCGCTGCTCGACGCGCACGTGACGGTCGCGGAGCGCGCCGCGCGCGCCAACCGGCTGATTGGCGCGCCGCTGACGTCGGCCGAGCAGGCGGTCGACACGCTGCTCGCGAGCGAGGACGTGTGGCTGCGGGCGAGCGCCGCGCAGGCGGTCGGCACGCTCCGGCTCCACGGGCTCGGCGCCCGCGTCTCGCGCCTGGCCGGCTCGCGCGACACCGTCGTGCAGGAGGCGGCAGCGTCCGCGCTGAGGCAGTTGACCGGCGACCGCGAGCCCGCGCCCGAATCAGCCGAACCGCCGGCGCAGATGGGCATTGGAGTAGGGTAGCGGCGGGTAGCGGCCAGTCGCCAGTCGCCAGTTTCCCGCCTCCTAAAGCCTAAAGCCCAAAGCCCAAAGCCCAAAGCCTAGTCTTCTCCCGGCGTCGGGGCCAGCGCGCGCTTGTGTTCGCTGGCGCGGGCGAGGCGTTCGATGCGCAGGGCGAGCGCGGGCGCGACCGCTTCGGCGCCTTGCGTCAGATAATTTTCGAGATCCGCGTAGCTGAAGCCCATCTCCGCTTCGTCGGTCTGGCCGAGCCAGAGGCCGGCGCTCGGCGCCTTGTCGATGATTGCCGCCGGGATGCCCAGCTCGCGCGCGAGCGCGCGGACGTCGCTCTTCAGGAGATTGCCGATCGGCAGCAGGTCCACGCCGCCGTCGCCGTACTTCGTGAAGTAGCCGATCGCGAGTTCGCTGCGGTTGCCCGTCCCGGCCACGAGGAAATTGAGCGAGTTCGCGACGTAGTACAGCGACGTCATGCGGAGACGCGGTTTGACGTTCACCAGCGGCAGCTGCGCCTTGATGTCGGCCGTGTGCGCCGCCGGCGCGCGGGTGAGGCCGGCGGGCAGGTCGGCCGTCGCCGCCGTCAGCGTGCCCGTGAGCGCGTCGTAGGCCGGGGCCAGATCGACGCGGATCGCGGGCACGTGGAAATGATCGGCCACCAGCCGCGCGTCCTGTTCGTCGCGCGGATCGCTGTGGCACGGCATGATCACGCCGACGACGGCGTCAGGCGACGCGAGCTGGCACAGCCCGACGACGACCGCCGAGTCGATGCCGCCGCTGAGCCCCACCGCCAGGCCGCGCGCGCCGGCGGCCGCCACGCGCTGCCGCAGCCATTCCGTAATCTCGTCTCGTCCGGGCGTGTGCGCCATAGCTCCTTAATCAACCGAGGGGCTTCGCCCCTCGGACTCCCCTACACGCGCTCTCGCTCGCCGCTTCGCCGGCTCGCTCCGATCGCGTGGCTCGCTCGCCGCTTCGCCGGCGCGCTCCGATCGCGTAGCTCGCTCGCCGCTTCGCCAGCTCGCTCCGATCGCGTAGCTCGCTCGCCGCTTCGCCGGCGCGCTCCGATCGCGTGGCTCGCTCGCGCTCGCGCGCGGGTACTTCGGTTCAGACGGTCCTCAAAAGGCTTCGCGGAACGGCCCCCGGACCTGCGGATCGATCGCCGACAGCCGGTCCACCGGGTGGGTTTCGGTGACCCGGAGAAACGCCTCGACAATCTCCGGATCGAACTGGCGGCCGCGCTGCCTGTCGATTTCCGCCATCGCCTCGCCGATCGGCCACGCCGGCTTGTAGGGCCGCTGCTGTGTGAGCGCGTCGAAGACGTCGGCCACGGTGACGATCCGGCCGGCCAGCGGGATATCCGCCGCGCACAGCCCGGCGTAGCCGCTGCCGTCCCAGTGCTCGTGGTGGCTGAAGGCGATCTCTTCGGCAAGCCGCAGCAGCGGAAACTTGCCGCCCGAGAGGAGCCGCGCGCCGATCGTCGTGTGCGTCTTGACGACGGCGAACTCTTCCGGGGTGAGCCGTCCGAGCTTCATCAGGATCGCGTCGGGGATGCCGATCTTGCCGACGTCGTGCAGCGGCGCTGCGCGCCGGATGAGCGACACCTGCGCATCGGGCAGCCCGAGCTGACGCGCGAGCAGCGCCGACATCTGTCCGACGCGCCGCGTGTGCTGGCCGGTGTTGTCGTCGCGGAACTCCGCCGCCATCGCCAGCCGCTCGACGATCTCGACCTGTGCGTCCTCGAGCGCGCGCGTCCGCTCGCGGACCTTCGCCTCGAGGATCTGGTTCTGGCTCTGGATCTGCAGGTAGAGGAAGCGGGTCTCGAGCAGCGTCGCGATGCGGAGCAGGATCTCGTCCTGCTGGAACGGCTTGTTGACGAAATCCTTGGCGCCGCGCGACAGCGCCTCGCGCCGCGCCTCCGGCGTCACGTCCGCCGAGAGGATCACGATCGGCAGATACGTCGCCTCGGCAATCTGCCCGAGCTGCGCCATCACCTGGAGGCCGTCCAGATGCGGCATGTGGAGGTCGAGCAGGATCAGATCCGGCCGGGTCTGGACGTAGCGTTCCGCGGCCTCGCGCGGGTCCGTCGTGCTCTCGATGCGTTCGTAGCCCGCCCTCGTCAGGAAACGCCGCAGGATCTCGACGTTGTTCGGCTCGTCGTCGACGATGAGCAGGCGGGCGTTCTTGAAGACGCGGGTCATGGGCTCGTGTTGCCTATACTTTCGGCCGCAGGGGACTCCGGCCACAGGACCGGGGGGGCCGCCGTGTAGGCGGCGTGCGCCAGCCGCGCCTGGAACAAGGCGGTTTCCGAGGCATAAAACGTCAATTTGAGGAAATGCCGCGCGAGCAGGTACGCCTCGCTCAGCCCGAACGCGAGCCACACGATCGCTCCCGCCGTGCCCGCCCCGGGGGCCGCCAGCCCGTAGATCGCGATCAGGACGATGAAGAGGGCCGCGTTCAGGCCGTACAGGGCGGCCACCGTCCCCGGCTGCCGGCGGACGAAGCGGAACCCCGCCAGGAGACCCCCGACCGCGCTGCGGCGGTCCTCCACGACGATCCGGATGCGCGCGTAGTCGACGACGACGTTGACGACGATCAGCAGCAGGCCGAAGACCGCCAGCGCCGCGCCGTACACCAGGAAGGCGGAGCGCTCGACCGTCAGATTCCGTGTCAGGCGGCCGTACTCGCCGGCGATCCAGCCGTGCACCCAGCCGAACAGGATGCCGTAGGCGACGAGGGCGAGGAGGCCGAGCCGGACGATCGGGCCGAAATGGGCGCCGCACGCGCCGAAAAACCCGCGCGCCCGGATGGCGCGGTTGCGCGCGTAGCGATCGAGCAGGCCGCCCGACAGAAAGCTCCACACGACGAGCCACGCCGCCGTCACGCCGGCAATCGTCGTCGCCATCCGGACGTCGTCGAGCAGATCGCTGACGTCCTGCAGCACGGCGCCGAACCCGATGATCGACGGCACGAACGTCGTCCCCAGGCCGTGCGCCTGGGCGAGAAACTCCTGCCACCAGCCTTCGTCGGCGCCGCGCGCGAGCGCGGTGGCGATGCCGCTCGTGCCAAGCTGCGCCTTCAACATGCCGTCCAGGGCGATGGCGAGCGGGATCGCGATCAGCAGCGTGGTGAAAAAGGTGCCGAACAGCAGCACCGGCGCGCGCGCCACGCGCCGCACCCCGTCCCGAAGCGCGGATCCGGCGCCCGTCATACGAAGAACCCGTACGTGAGCAGGTGATCCTGCAGCCACACGAGCCAGGCGAGCGACCACTTGCGCGCGGCCGCCGGCGCCTGCGGATGCAGCGACGCGGTGTTGTTCGTGCGATTGACGTCGAGCACCAGGACGCGATCGGGATCGACCGAGGCGACCGTCGCGCGCGCGGCGCGATCGGCCGAGAAGCGCTTCCACTGCGCGCGGCCGTCCCACGTCCAGTTCGCCTCCGTGCCATCCTCGAACCCGACCCTCACGGTCAGGGGAAACACGCCGTCCTGATACCGCCGCGCCACGACGGTCGTGTGATAGCGGCCGTCGGCCTGGCGCTCGGACCGGAACGACGCGACGCCGTAATCGAACACCTGCGAGCCGCGGTAGACCTCGTCGACGTACCACGCGAGGTCGCGCCCGCTCACCTGATTGGCGATGAAGAAGAAGTCGTCCGGTCCCGGATGCCGGAAGGTCCAGTCGGCGAAATAGGTCGACAGGATGCGCTGCAGCATCGGCCACCCGAGATAATTCTCGAGCGTGTGCAGCCAGACCGCCGTCTTGGCGTACGTCGTCGCGCCGGCGCTGCCTGGCCAGTACTGCCAGCTCGGGGTCGCCGGCACGTCGGCGCGCGGGCTGGCGCGATAGGCGGCCAACCGATCGCCGTCGATGCGCGAGAGCGGCAGATCGTGGAACACCCACGGGATGAACCCGCCGAAATAACGTTCGGTGTAGAAGCTGTGCGGCAGCGCCGTCGCGAGCGTCCGCGCTGTCGAGAACGTGTTGATCCCTTCGTCCATCCACGCGTGCTCGAACTCGTTGGTCGCCACGAGGCCGTACCAGAACTGATGCCCGTTCTCGTGGACGACGACCCCCTCCGGCGTGCCGCTGCCCTCCGGCGCGAGCCAGCGCGTGCCCGCGGTGTACAGCGTGGGGTATTCCATCCCGCCGGTGCCGCTCTGCCAGGCGGGATCCACGATCGTCAGGTGGCCGTACGGGTACGGCCCGAACCATCGGCCGTACGACCCGAGCGCCGCGCGCGCCGCGGCGAAATGCCGTTCGGCCTGTCCGGCGTGTTCCGGCTGGAGCAGCAGCCGGAGGTCGACCGGCGGCAGCCCGGGTTCGTCGAACCGCGCGTGCCGCTCGACGAAATCGGGGCTGGTCGTCCACGCGAAATCGTGAACGTCCTCCTGATAATAATGATGCGAGGTCTCGCCGGGGCCCTCCGGATGAGCGTCGAGTTCGACGCCCGTCGCTCCCACGATCCAGGTGGAGGGGACCGTCAGGTGCACGTCGTACACGCCGAAATCGGAGAAGAACTCCGTCGTGGCGTGGAACTGATGGCAGTTCCAGCCCCCGTCTTCGAGCACGCCAATCTTCGGAAACCACTGGCCGAGGAAGAAGTAGTTGCCGATGGCCCCCGTGCGTGCGAAGGTGCGCGGGACGTGCGCGCGCCAGGCGATCCGGACCTCGATCGTCTGCCCGGGCTCCACGGGCGTGTCGAGCGGGACGTCGATCACCGTCCGGTCGTCGACATTCCCATCGTCGGGCGCGATGAACCCGATGCGGCCCGTGAGGTCGGCGGCCGGGGCGCCGTCGCGGACGACGCGCAGGGTGGAAATGTCTGTGCCGGCCCACTCGCCGGGGTGGGGATCGATGCGGCCGCCGGCGAGCCGCAGTTCCCGCATCCACGTCGAGCGTGCATCGCGCCAGGCGTTGTAATACAGGTGGAAGCGGAGCGAGGTCGCCGGGCGATGCGTGATGTTGCGCCACGTCAGCCGCTCGGTGGCGTCGATCGTCCGGGTGGCGGGCGTCAGGCGCGCGTCGATCGTGTAGCTCGCGTTGCGCGGCGATCGTGCCGCCGTCCCTTGCGGAGCGGCGCCGACCGCGGCGCACAGCGTCGCGAGCAAACCCAGCCGCGCAAACACGCGCCCATGCTACACCATTGCACGAGCGGGCTTTAGGCTTTAGGCTTTGGGCTTTGGGGGCTTTGGCTCAGGCCTTGGGATCTGGGCTCAGGTCTTCCCAAAGCCTAAAGCCCAAAGCCTGAGAAGAGGTGACCCCAATGGCCGCACTCGTGCTCGTGCTGATCGTCGTTGTCGTCGCGCTCGTGTTCGCGTCCTCGTGGTTCCGCAGCGTGCCGCAGTCCACGGTCGCCGTCATTACGGTGTTCGGCAAGTACCGGCGGACGATGCGGGAAGGGCTCAATTTGAAGCGGCCGTGGGAGAAGGTGTTCCAGCGGCTGTCGCTGCAGAACCGCGCCCTGCAGCTCGAGTTCCAGGCGATCACGCAGGATCAGGCGAACGTGAAGTTCGCCACGATGGTGCTGTATGCGGTCGCCGGATCGGACGAGGCGAGCATCAAGAAGGCGATCTTCAGCTTCGCGACGCCGCAGGAGTTCCAGCTCGCGCTGCAGCGGACCATCGACGGATCGATCCGCCAGTTCGTCGCGACGACGAAGCAGGCCGACATCCTCGGGATGCGCGCGGAAATCGTCGACCACACGAAGAAGAACCTCGACGAGGTCGTCTCCTCCTGGGGCTACGTCGTCCGCGACATTCAGATCACGGATATGACGTTCGACAAGGAGATCATGGATTCGATGGCGCGCGTGGTGTCGTCGAAGAACCTGCTCGCCGCCGCCTCGAACGAAGGGGCGGCGCTGCTCGTGAAGCGCACCAAGGACGCGGAAGCCGAGGCGGCCTACAAGACGATTGGGGCCGAAGCCGAGAAAAAGGCGGCGGCGCTTCGCGGCGAAGGGATGGCGCTGTTCCGCCGGAACGTCGCCGAGGGGATGAAGGACGCCGCCGAGAGCCTGCGCGTCGCGGGGGTCGACGCGAATTTCATCCTGTTCCTCGAGTACACCGACGCGCTGAAGTACGTCGCGGAGCATTCGGAGGGGAAGGTCGTGTTCATGGATTCGGGCGCCGGCGCCAGCATGCGCGCCGTGCAGGGGATCCTGGGGATGAACGCGGAAGCCTCCATCCCACCGGCCGGCGCGGCGCCGCGGGGCTGACGTCGTAGGGCGGGTCTCCGCCGGTTTCCCAGCGCGCGAGGGCAGGTGAGCACATGATCCGATCGTGCCTCGTCATCGTCGTTCTCCTGCTCTCGCTGGCAGGTCTGCGCGCTCCGGCGCCGACCCTCACGATTGCCAACGCGACGGTCGTCGACGTCGTCGACGGCACGCTTCACCCTGGCACGACAGTCGTCATCGACGGCAATCGCATTGTCCGCGTCGGCCCTGCCTCGACCGTTGGACGGATCCGCGGCAGGGTCGTCGATGCGCACGGCCTGTATGTCCTTCCCGGCCTCTGGGACATGCACACGCACACCTTCTACAGCACGACGCGGGAGGTCAGCGAGAGCTACGTGCTGCCGCTGTTCGTCGCGAACGGAATCACCGGCATCCGGGACATGGGGAGCCGGCTCGACGACGTGCTGCGGGCACGGAGCGAGGTGGCGGCCCACCAGATCGTCGGCCCGCGCATGATTGTCGCCGGCCCGATGCTCGACGGGCCGGCGGCACGGTCACGGGCGTCGATGCCGATCGCCACGGCCGAGGACGCCACGAAGGCCGTGGACTCGCTGGCGGACAGCGGCGTCGATTTCATCAAGGTCGTCTCGGGCGTTCCGCGCGACGCCTACTTCGCCGTCGCGGCCGAGGCGGCGGCGCGAGCGAAGGGCACGTGCCGGACGCGATTCGCGCCTCGGAGGCGGTGGCGGCCGGCCAGCGGACCTTCGAGCACCTCATCGGGATCTTCGAGGCGAGCACGCCGGACGAAGACGCCTACCTGACGCGCCGGTACGGCGCCGGCCGCGATCCGTCCGTCAACAAGAGCCTCGCCTCGCTCCTCGATGGGTACGACCCGGCGAGAGAGGCGACGATCATCCGGCTCCTGGCCGCCAAACAGGTGTGGCAGTGCCCGACGCTCTTCTGGGAACGGGGTCAGTGGCTCGTCGACGTGACCGACTACACGAAGGATCCCGATCTCGCGTACGCGCTTCGCACATGGGTCGACAAGCGGTATCCCTCGATGCAGAAGGGGGTGGCCCGCACCATGGACGCCGACCCGCTGGCGGTGCGTCAGCGGTTCGTCGAGCACGAACTGGAGATCGTTCGCCGGCTCCACGCGGCGGGCGTTCCGTTTCTCGCGGGGACCGATACGCCGGCCGGCGTGGACCTGATTCCCGGCATCAGCCTGCACCTGGAGCTGCAGCGGTTCGTCGCTGCGGGATTCACGCCGCTCGAAGCGCTGCAGACGGCGACGATCGATCCGGCGCGGTTCCTGGGGAAGCTGTCGGACTTCGGCAGCGTGCGGCCGGGACGCGTGGCGGATCTCGTGATCCTTCGCGCGAATCCACTCGACGACATCGCCAACACGCGGACGATCGCCGGCGTCGTGGCCGACGGCCGGTATTGGTCGCAGGCGGACCTCGACGTGCTGCGCGCGCGGATCAGGAAGGTGGCCGCCGCGAATTGACGTCCTCCGCGCGACCGTGTCGACCGCAGGCCTCTTCAAAGGACGAGCGACGCCGTATCGCGCGCGTGGGGGCGGCTCCCTCACGCCGTCCGTGGCATAATGTGCGGTTATGGCATCAAAGAAGGGTTCCATTCGCGTACTCCACTTCGGCCTCGGGCCCATCGGCGCCGCCGTCGTCCGTCAGGTCGCCTCCCGCCGCGGCCTCCAGATCGTCGGGGCTGTCGATATCGATCCCATGAAGGCCGGGCGCGACCTCGGCGAGGTCGCGGGCATCGGCCGCCGCCTCCGCATCAAGGTCGCAGACGATGCGAAGAAGGCGATCAAGGCGTCGAAGCCCGACGTCGTCGTGCTGTGCACCAGTTCGTCGCTGAAGAAGGTGCGGCCGCAGATCGAAACGATCCTGAAGCTGCGCACGCCGATCGTCTCGACGACCGAGGAGCTGGCGTATCCGACGGCGAAGAACATGCGCGAGGCACGCGCCATCCACGGACTCGCGAAGAAGTACAAGGTCGCGGTGCTCGGGACGGGCGTGAATCCGGGCTTCACGATGGACGCGCTGCCGATCACGCTGACCGGCGTGTGCGAGCGCGTCGACGCGATCCGCGTGGATCGCGTGCAGGACGCGCGCACGCGGCGGCTGCCGTTCCAGCAGAAGATTGGCGCCGGCCTCACGCGCGAGCAGTTTCAGCAGAAGGTGGACGAGGGGACGGTCCGGCACGTCGGTCTCGCCGAATCGATCTCGATGATCGGCGACGCGATGGGATGGAAGCTCGATCGCATTACCGACGAGATCCAGCCGAAGATCGCCGCCGAAACGGTGGCGAGCGAGTTTCTCGCGGTCGATCGCGGCTACGTGTGCGGCATCGTCCAGGACGGCGTGGGCTACCGCGCGGGCGAGCCGCTCGTCACGCTCCACATGGAAGCCTACCTGGGAGCGCCCGAGTCGTTCGACGCGGTCGAGATCAGCGGATCCCCCGCCCTGAAGATGAAGATTGCCGGCGGCGTGCACGGCGACATCGCGACCGCGTCGATCACGGTGAACTCGATTCCCAAGGTCGTCCAGGCGCCGCCCGGCCTGCACACGATGCGCGACATGCCCATCCCGTCCTACTTCGGCGGCTGACGCTGATGCCGGCGAGTCATCAGCATCGCGTCGAGCAGTTGGCGCAGGCCTACAAGGAGGCCAACGCGCGCCTGATGGCGCGGCTCGCGGGCGCCTCGGCGGACGCGGCGCAGCGCGGGCCGGCGGCCGGCGGGTGGTCGGCGGCGCAGATCGGCTGGCACGTCGCGCGCGTCACCGACACCTTCGCCGACCTGATTGCGGGGGAACGCCCGGGTGCCGCGCCGCTCCCCACCGGCTTCCGCGAGCGCGAGTGGGACGCCGTCGCGCTGGAGATTCCCGAGAAGCTCGAGGCGAGCCGCAGCGCGACCCCTCCGCCGGCGGTCACGCGCGACGACGTCCTGGCGGCGCTGTCGGGGGCCGAGGCGCACCTGCTCGGCACGCTGGCCGCGCTCACGCCCGATCGCGCGCGGACCCTGGGCCTCACGCATCCCCTCACCGGGACCATCACGTTGTACCAGGTCGGCGACTGGGCGACCGCGCACGTGATCCGGCACAACCGCCAGATGAAGCGCGTGCTCGCAGAGCATCTTTTTGAACCGAGGGGCTAGCGCCCCTCGGACTCCCCCACGGCGTCGCGCGCTCGGCCTGAAGGCCTCGCTCCGCTCCGCCGGGCTCGCGCCCCTCGGACTCCCCCCACGGCGTCGCGCGCTCGGCCTGAAGGCCTCGCTCCGCTCCGCCGGGCTCGCGCCCCTCGGACTCCACGGCGTCGCGCGCTCGGCCTGGAGGCCTCGCTCCGCTCCGCCGGGCTCGCGCCCCTCGGACTCCACGGCGTCGCGCGCTCGGCCTGAAGGCCTCGCTCCGCTCCGCCGGGCTCGCGCCCC
>DASUKM010000019.1:0-153063 GCA_036278735.1 Vicinamibacterales bacterium | reverse complement strand
TGGGGCCCCACCCCCACGCGCGGCGGCGCGTCTCGCTCCGCTCGCGCGCCGCGGCCGCAGGCGCTGTTCATCGTTACAGGGCCTCCGCGCCCGAGACTACTTCGATGATCTCGCGCGTGATCGCGGCCTGACGCACCTTGTTCATGTACAAGGTGAGTTGATCGATCATTTCAGCCGAATTGCGCGTGGCGGCGTCCATCGCCGTCATCTGCGCGGCGTAGAACGCGGCGTTCGAATCGAGCAGCGCCCGGTACGCCTGCACCTCGACGTGCCGCGGGAGCAGCGTCGTGAAGATTTCCTCGGGCGCCGGCTCGTACAAGTAGTCGACCTGCGGTCCGGCTTCGCCCGTTCCCTCGGTGCCGGGCTTCGGCGTGACACGGCTGGGCGGTTCGATCTCCAGCCGTGGAATCGGCAGCAGCCGCTCCACGACAATGCGCTGCTGGATGACCGATTTGAATTCGTTGTACACGAGGTGGACGCTGTCGACCTGGCCGCCGATGAAGGCCTCGATCGCCGCGCGCGCGATCGCCTGGGCGTGCCCGAATTGGAGCGCCAGGAACAGGTTGACCTGTTCGTAGCGCACCTCGAAGCCTCGCCGCGCGAAGAAGTCGCGCCCCCGGCGGCCGACGAGGCCGAGCGCCACTTCGCGCGCCGGGTCCTCGACGATGAACGTGCTGGCCGCCTTGATCGCGTTCGTGTTGAAGCCGCCGCACAGCCCGCGGTCCGCGGTAATCACGAACAGCAGGGCCTTGCCTCCGGCGCGCGGCGTCCGCCGCTCGTCGAGCAGCGGGTGCGACGCCGGCTCCACGCGCGACGCCACGCTGTTGAGGACGCGCAGCATCTCGGTCGCGAACGGCCGCGCCTGCTGGATGCGATCCTGCGCGCGCCGCAGCCGCGAGGCGGCCACCATCTTCATCGCCTTCGTGATCTGCTGGATCGATTTGACCGAGCGGATCCGGCGCCGGATGTCCAGAAGCGAAGGCATGGTCCTAGGCGGCCGTCTTGTGCGCCGCGGCGAACGTCTTGCCGAACTCGTCGAGCGCGGCGCCGATCTCCCCCTTCAGCGCATCGTCGAGCTGCTTCTTTTCGGCGAGCGACGAGAGCAGCTGCGTCCGGCGCGTGTCGAGGAACCGGTACAGCTCGACCTCGTACGTGTGCACCTGCTCGACCGGCACCGGATCGAGGTAGCCGTTGGTGGCCGCGTAGATGATCAGCACCTGCTTCTCGACCGGAAGCGGCTGATACTGCGGCTGCTTCAGCACCTCGACGAGGCGCCGGCCGCGATTGAGCTGGTTGAGCGTCGCCTTGTCGAGGTCGCTGCCGAACTGCGCGAACGCCGCCAGTTCGCGGTACTGCGCGAGGTCGAGGCGCAACGTGCCGGCGACCTGGCGCATCGCCTTGATCTGCGCCGAACCGCCCACGCGCGACACCGAGTTGCCGACGTTGATCGCCGGACGCACGCCCTGATGGAACAGGTCCGTCTCGAGAAAAATCTGGCCGTCGGTGATCGAAATCACGTTCGTCGGGATGTACGCCGAGAGGTCGCCCGCCTGCGTTTCGATGATCGGCAGCGCCGTCAGCGACCCGCCGCCGCGGGCCTTGTTCATCTTGGCGGCGCGCTCGAGCAGCCGCGAATGCAGGTAGAAGACGTCGCCGGGGTACGCTTCGCGGCCGGGCGGCCGGCGCAGCAGCAGCGAAATTTCGCGATAGGCCTGCGCATGCTTCGAGAGGTCGTCGTAAATGCACAGCGCGTGGCGGCCGCTGTCGCGGAAGTATTCCCCCATCGTGCAGGCCGAGTACGGGCTGATGTAGAGCAGCGGCGCCGGGTCGGCGGCCGCCGACGCGACGACGATCGTGTACTCCATCGCCCCGGCATCGTCCAGCGTGCGCACCACCTGGGCGATCGTCGACTGCTTCTGCCCGATCGCGTTGTAGATGCAGACGACGTCCTGCCCCTTTTGATTGATGATCGCGTCGACCGCGACGGCGGTCTTGCCGGTCTGACGGTCGCCGATGATCAGCTCGCGCTGGCCGCGGCCGATCGGCACCATCGCGTCGATCGCCTTCAGCCCGGTCTGCAGCGGCTCCTTGACGGGCTGCCGGTCCACGACGCCCGGGGCGATGCGCTCGATGGGGGCGCTCTGCCGCGACACGATCGGCCCCTTGCCGTCGATCGGCTGGCCCAGCGCGTTCACGACGCGCCCCACCAGCTCCTCGCCGACCGGCACCGAGATGATGCGCCGCGTCCGCTTGACCGTATCCCCTTCCTTGATCTCCGTGTAGTCGCCGAGCAGCACCACGCCGACGCTGTCTTCTTCCAGGTTCAGCGCGATGCCGAACACGCCGTGCGGGAACTCGAGCATCTCGCCGGCCATCGTGTTCTCGACGCCGTGGACGCGCGCGATGCCGTCACCCACCGACACGACCGTGCCGACCTCCGCCACGTCGATGTCGACGGCGTAGTTGCCGATCTGGTCGCGGATGATCTGGGAAATCTCTTCGGCCTTGATTTGCATGGCTTCCTTAATACCCGGGGGGCTTCGCCCCGCCGGACCCCCCTACACGCGCTCTCGCTCGCCGGCGGCTCGCTCCGTGCGCGTGACTCGCGGCGCTCGTGCTTCTCCGGGGGCTTCGCCCCGCCAGCCCCCCCTGCACGCGCTCTCGCTCGCCGGCGGCTCGCTCCGTGCGCGTGACTCGCGGCGCTCGTACTTCTCCGGGGGCTTCGCCCCGCCGGACCCCTACACGCGCTCTCGCTCGCCGGCGGCTCGCTCCGTGCGCGGTGACTCGCGGCGCTCGTGCTTCTCCGGGGGCGTCGCCCCGCCGGACCCCCCTACACGCGCTCTCGCTCGCCGGCCGCTCGCTCCGTGCGCGTGACTCGCGGCGCTCGTGCTTCTCCGGGGGGCTTCGCCCCGCCCACGCGCGGCGCTACAGGCCGCTCTCGACCAGTTGCGCCCTCAGATTCCGAAGCTGCGTCCTGATGCTCCCGTCGAAGACCGTACTCCCGAGCTGCGTGACGACGCCGCCGATGATCGACGCATCGAGCCTCGGCTCGAGGACGACCTGGCGCCCGGTCGCCCGGGTCAGGCTGCCGGCCAGCCGCGCGAGACGGTCGGCGTCGAGAGGGACCGCCGTCAGTACTTCGCCGCGGATCACGTTCTGATGATCGAGCACGCGGTCGCGATACACCGCCGCGAGATCCGGCAGCAGCACGAGGCGGTCCCGATCCGCGAGCAGCAGCAGCAGCCGGGCCAACGCCGGCGTGATCGCGGCGGCGCGTGCGAGCAGCGCTTCGACGATGCCGCGCTTCTTCGCCGCGGGGATGGCCGGATTGGCGAAGACCTGCGTGAGCGCGGCGTTGCCGGCGACGAGATCCGCAAAATCCTGGAGCTGGCGAAGCACCTGCTCGACGTCCCCCTGCATGAGCACGACATCGAACAGCGCTTTGGCGTAACGGCCGGCGGCGGCGCGGTGCGTCATGCGCGCGCCTCGCCGACGTGCGCCGCGAAGCGATCGACGAGCCGGGCCTGATCGGCCGGCGTGATCGTCCGCTCGATGCGGGCCGCGGCCACGCCGACGGCCAGGTTGGCCGCATGCTCCACGAGTTCCCGGCGAGCCACGCGCAGTCGCATGTCGATTTCGCGCCGCGTCTGCTCCAGCAGCCGTGCCCGCTCGGCCTGGGCCGCCTGCGCGATCCGCACCTGCTCGGCCGCGATCTCTTCGGCGCCGCGAGTCTTCAAGGCCTCGAGTTCCGCCGGCAGCGCGCTCAGCTTGACCTGGATGTCGGCCAGTTGACGCGTGGCCGCCTCGCGCGTCTGGGCGGCCGCCAGGAGGTCCTTGCGGATCTGCGTCCCGCGCGATGCCAGATACTCGCCGACAGGCGTGCTCAGGAAGTGCACGAGGAGCCACACCAGAATCGCAAAGTTGATCGCCTTGGCTGTCACCGCGAGCCAGCCGCCCCCCTGCTCTTCTTCGTCCGTATGGCCGTGCTCGACGGCCGCTCCGGACACGGGCTCCGGATGCTGCGGGGTCTGCGCGACCGCTGCCGTCACCGTCGGTGCGGGCGCAGCCGCCACGACGACGGGCGCAAACGCCATGACGAACAAGGCGAGGGCCGCGATCGCCGGCATGCGAACGAATCGCCGGACATGGCTGGCTGCGCAGTCAAATCTCATCTGAGCCGCTCTGCAAAAAAAAGGAAACCTCAGGAGGCCCGAAGGATGCGGTCGGCGACGGCCGCTCCCAGCGCGTCCGCGTCTGCCTCCAGGCGGCGCCGCGCCTCGCGTGCCCCCTCGTCGAGCCGGCGGGCCGCGTCGGCGACGGCCGCCTCCGCTTCGGCGCGCGTCTGCGCCATGATCTCGGCCCGCTGGCCGAGGGCGGCGCGCCTCATCTCGTCCATCTGGTGATAAATGTCGGCGCGAGCCGCCGAGGTCTTGCGATCCAGCTCGATCGCGGCTTCGCGCGCGTCGGACGCGGACCGCTCCGCCAGTTGCCGCGCCGATTCGATCGCCTGCGTACGCGCCTCGATGACGTGCATCACCGGCCGCACGAGAAAGCGGTCGAGCACGAACGTCAGCACGAGCACGAAAGCAATGACCCAGGCGACCGACAGATTGGGTATCACGAAACCTCGCCAGATCCGGGCGGCCGGCCGCCCGCGCGTGTCAACGGTCGCGCAAACGGCGACAAAGACAAAACGTCAGTTTATACCATTTTGCGCCGAAATCCGGCAAGCACGCGGTGGCGCTACCGCAGTCGGATCGGATGTGCGCCCGCCTCCGCCACCTCGCCGACGATCACCGCCGGCACGCCGCGGCGCCGGATCGCGTCGCACACCTCGGCCGCGCGCGACGCGGCCAGCGCGATCAGCAGCCCGCCGGAGGTCTGCGGGTCGAACAGCAACTGCACCGCCGCCGGCTCGCCCGCGCTCTGGTTCAGCACGCCGCTCCCGAAATGCGCCTGGTTCGTCCGTCCGCCCCCCGGCGTGTTGGCGGCCACGAGTTCGCGCGCCCCCGGCAGCAGCGGCACGGCGGCGACGTCAATCGTCACCGTACACCGGCTGGCCCGCGCCATCTCGGTCGCGTGGCCGATCAGGCCGAATCCGGTCACATCCGTGCAGGCGTGCACGACCCCCGGCGGCTGTGCGCCGAGGATTTCCGCCGCATCGCGGTTCAGCGACGTCATCGACGCGGTCGCCCCGGCGACAATCGCGTCCGACGTCCGATTGAACTTCAACGCGGTCGCGATCACGCCGGTGCCGAGCGGCTTCGTCAGGATCAGCCGATCGCCGGCCTGCGCCCCGGCATTCGACAGCACCCGCGCGGGATCCACGTCGCCCGTGACGGCGTAGCCGAACTTGATCTCCTGGTCCTGGACGGTATGCCCGCCGAGCAGCGCGACCTGCGCCTCGCGCAGCACCTCGCAGCCTCCAAGAAAGATCTCCGACAGCACGCGGCGCTCGGCCTCTTTCGGGAATCCCGCAATCGCGAGCGCCGTCAGCGGCCGGCCGCCCATCGCGTACACGTCCGAGAGCGCGTTGGCCGCGGCGATGCGGCCGTACATCCGCGGATCGTCGACGATGGGCGTGAAGAAATCGACGGTCTGGACGAGCGCCCGCGTCGCATCCAGCCTGTACACACCCGCATCGTCCGCGGTCCGGTAGTCGACCAGGACGCGGTCGTCGTTCGTCACGGGCAGGTCGCCCAGCACCTGGGCGAGCTCGCCGGCGGCGAGTTTGCTCGCTCAACCGGCGCAGGCGGCGTAGTCGGTCAGCCGCTTCATGCTGTTCCTTTCAGGGCTCGGTCAGGTATTCGTAAATGCGCTGCAGCTCGTCTTCGTTGGTGAAGTCGATTTCCACCCGCCCGGCTTTTCCCTTCCGGACGATCCGCACGCGCGTGCCGAGCGCGAGACGCAGCTTCTCTTCCGCGGCGCGCGTGTGAACATCCTTGACCGCCTCCGCCTTCTCGGGGCGCGGCGTGGCCGCCTTGCGGACGAGCGCTTCGGCTTCGCGCACCGACAGACCGGAGGCGACGACGAGGCGGGCGATGTCGCGCTGGGCGGCTTCGTCGGTGAGGCCGAGGAGCGCGCGCGCGTGCCCCATCGAGAGCGCACCCGACGCGACGTTCGCGCGGATCTCCTGGGGGAGGCGCAGCAGGCGCACGTAGTTGGCGATCGACGAGCGATCCTTGCCGACGGCGTCGGCAATCTGCTCCTGCGTCAGCTGGAACTCGTCGGTCAGGCGGCGATACGCGTGCGCTTCCTCGAGAGGATTGAGGTTCTCCCGCTGGATGTTTTCGATCAGCGCGACGGCGAGGAGGCGATCCTCGGGAATGTCGCGGACGACGACCGGGACCTTGAGGAGCCCCACCTGCTGGGCCGCGCGCCACCGCCGTTCGCCGGCGATGATCTCGTATTCGGTGTTCGTGTCGAGGGGCTGCCGCCCCTCGAACTCCCCTGCACGCTCGCTCGCGGGGAGCGCGACCCCGCTCCGCTCGCGTGGCTCGACGCGCCGCACGACGATCGGCTGGATGATCCCGTGGCTGCGGATCGAGCGCGCGAGATCCTCGATGCGCGCCTCGTCCATCGTGGTGCGCGGCTGAAACTTGTTGGGGCGCAGGAGGTCGGTGTCGACCTCGAGCGCACGATCGGCGGCCGCGGCCGCAGGCACGTCCGGAATGAGCGCGCTCAGGCCGCGCCCGAGGGCGGGTCGCTTGTCAACCATGAGGAGACTCCGTCAGCGCCGCGGTTTCGCGCGCGAGCAGTTCGCGGGCGAGCGCCAGGTACGCTTCGGCGCCGCGCGACTTCACATCGTAGAGGATGGCGGGGACGCCGTGGCTTGGCGCCTCGCCGAGACGAATGTTGCGCGGGATCACCGTGCGGAAGACCCGATCCTGGAAGAAGTCCCGAATGTCGCGCGCGACCTGCTGCCCGAGATTGGTCCGGTCGTCGTACATCGTCATGAGGACGCCGGCGATGTCGAGGGCGGGGTTCACGCTGGCGCGCACGCGCCGGAGCGTGGCCACGAGATCGGCGAGCCCCTCGAGGGCGAAGTACTCGCAGTTGAGCGGGATCAACACGGCGTCGGCGGCGACGAGTGCGTTCAGCGTGAGCAGCCCGAGCGAGGGGGGCGTGTCGATGAACATGTAGTCGAAGCGGCTTCGCAAGGGATCGAGCAGGGCCCGCAGGCGGCGCTCGCGGTGGTCGAGGGTGACGAGCTCGACTTCCGCCCCCGTGAGGTTGCGATCGGCGGGAATGAGGGAGAGCGACGTAATCGCCGTCTCGAGCACGAACGCGCCCGGGTCGACGGGGGCCGGCGAGGTGATCGCCTGGTAGATCGTGCCGCCGGGGGCCGACCGCCCCTTCAGGCCGACGCCACTCGTCAGATTGCTCTGCGGATCGAGGTCGACGAGGAGCACGCGCTGTTTGCCGAGCGCGAGCGCCGTGGCCAGGTTGATGGCGGTCGTGGTCTTGCCCACTCCTCCCTTCTGATTGGCGACGGCGAGGACGCGCGACATATTGGTTGTTTAACCTAAACTGAACCGAGCTACCGACTAATTCCCGCGCGTCAGCATAGCTGCCCCAGGGGATGCGGATCAAGAAGCCACCACCCACCAGTTTCCAGTTTCCAGTTTCCAGTTTCCAGTCAGCAGCTGCCCTCGACTGGGGGGTGTTCCACGTGGAACACGAGCCCATCAGCTCGGAATCGAGACCTGCCCGGAACCAGGAACCCGAACCCGAGAACCCGTGAACCCGAGAACCCGTGAACCCGTGAACCCGTGAACCCGTGAACCCGAGAACCCGTGAACCCGGTGAACCCGAGAACCCGAGAACCCGAGAACCCGAGAACCCGAGAACCCGAGAACCCGGTGAACCCAAGCTGGAAGCTGCATTTGCTGTCACCAGCTCGCTATGATCAAACGGCTGCCGAGCGTCTGGACCAGGGAGTGTGTCCGGAGCGACACCGGCGCTGGCCCTGGGAGGTCCACCTGGCTCGGGCCTGAAAAGAGGAACAACCCGCCGCCGGGGCGCAGCAGGGTTCGGACGGCTCCGAGCAGCGTCGGCGTCAGTCGGACCCCGCGGACGCTCGCCACAGAGAAGGATCCGGCGAGCCCGGCCCTATGTGCGACCTCTTCGACCCCGGCTTCCTCGACGCGCGCGTTCTCGACCGGCAGGTCCCTGACCGCAGTCCGCAGGAATGCGGCCTTCCTTGCTCGTACCTCGACCATGGTGAGGACAGCCTGGGGCGCCGCGAGCACCAGCGGAAGAGCCGGAGACCCGCCGCCGGAGCCGATGTCGACGAGCCGAAATTCGCCATCCGGCAGATACCGCGCCGCCATCAGCGGCTCGAGGACGAGGCGATCGATAGCGGCGTCCGGCTCGCGCAAGGACGTCAGGTTGATCGTGCGGTTCCAATGCTCCAGCAAATCCAGGTACGCGACGAGCCGAACCGACAGCGCTTCAGGAATCGGGACGTCCGCGACCGCCGCACGGCGAGCGAGGACGGAGCGCCAGGCGGTGCTCATGGGGAGACGGCGCGCGCTTCTCCGTCGCCACGCGCCGCGCGGCTTCCCCTTTTCCCAGCCACATGGGCCGCGATGACGGCCACCGCTGCCGGGGTCACCCCCGGGATCCGGAGCGCCTGCCCGACGGTCCGCGGCCGGATCGCCGTCAGCCGGTCGATCATCTCGCGCGACAGCCCCGGCACGCCGGCGAAGACGAAATCCCCGGGAATGCCGTGCCCTTCCTGGTGTTCGAGGCGCTGAATCGACTGCTCCTGCCGCTTCAAGTAGCCTTCGTACTTGAACGCCGTCTCGACGCTGGCGAGATCGACACTCGCGTGCGCCGATTCGAGGGTGAGCTGCCGCTCGTCCAAGAGCCGCTCGAGCGAGACATCGGGCCGTTTGAGTGCGCGCGCCGCTGGCAGGCGAGCCCCATTGACGGTCACCACCGCCCGCTGCACCGCCGCTGTATTGCGGTCGTAACGGGAACGGCGCTCGCCGAACGCCGCCCACCTCTCGTCATCGACGAGTCCAAGCCGGCGTCCGGCCGGTGTGAGGCGCAGGTCCGCATTGTCGATCCTCAGCAGGAGCCGATGCTCCGCCCGCGAGGTAAACATGCGGTAGGGCTCCAGACAGCCGCGCGTCACGAGATCGTCAATCAGCACGCCGATGTAGGCTTCGTCGCGGCCGAGGACGAACGGCTGTGCCTGACGCACCGTGCACGCCGCGTTGACGCCGGCGACCAGGCCCTGTGCCGCGGCCTCTTCGTAGCCGGACGTGCCATTGATTTGACCCGCCAGGAACAATCCGGCCACGCGCTTCGTTTCGAGGCTGGCCTGCAGCTCGGTCGGCTGGATGAAGTCGTATTCGACGGCGTAGCCCGGCCGAATCATCTCCGCCGACTCGAGCCCGGGCAGCGCGTGCACGATCTGAAGCTGCACGCCGGCCGGCAGGCTCATCGAGTAGCCGTTGACGTAGACCTCGTCCGTGTCCAGACCTTCCGGCTCCAGGAAGAGGTGATGCCGCTCGTGATGCGGAAAACGCATCACTTTGTCCTCGAGCGACGGGCAGTACCGCGGCCCGATGCCGGAGATCTGCCCGTTGTAGAGCGGCGACTCTCCGATGTGCGACCGGACAAGCTCGTGGACCTCGCGGGTCGTGTAAACCACGTGACAGACGATCTGCCGGCGAGTCAACGCCCGGGTCGCAAACGAGAACGGCACCGGCTCCTCGTCTCCGTGCTCTTCCACGAAGCGGGAAAAGTCGATGCTGCGCCGATGCAATCGGGGCGGGGTACCGGTCTTGAGGCGGCCCCATTCGAAGCCGCAGGCCTTCAGCGACGAGGCCAATTCGCGCGCGGGCGGCTCCCCCACCCGCCCCGCCGGCCGCTGCTCGGGACCAATGTGAATCAGCCCATTCAGGAACGTGCCTGTCGTCACGATGACGGCCCGGGCGTTGACGAGCTCCCCGCTTTCGAGGGCGACGCCGGTGGCGCCTGCGCCCTCCATCAGAATCCGGCCCACCTTGCCGATCACCCAGGTGATGTTCGGCTCGGCGTCGAGCGCGTCCCGCACCCAGCGGCCGTACGCCCGTTTGTCCGCCTGCGCCCGCGGCGACCACACTGCCGGACCGCGGCTGCGATTGAGGAGCTTGAACTGGATGCCGGTCGCGTCAATCGCGAGACCCATCAGGCCGCCGAGCGCATCGATCTCGCGCACCAGGTGCCCTTTGGCCGTGCCCCCGATCGCGGGATTGCACGGCATCTGCGCGACGGTGTCTCTCGACAGCGTGCAGAGCGCGACGTCACAGCCCATGCGCGCGGCCGCCCATGCGGCTTCGGCGCCGGCGTGCCCGGCCCCGATCACGACGACGTCGTGGCGGCGCGTCACGCGGCCGGGCCCGATTTGAGGACGTAATTCATTACTTATTTACCAATACAAAATCGCCCGAAGATCGCCTGGAGCACATCCTCGGCGGTACGCCTCCCCGTCACTTCCTCGAGCGAGGCACGCGCCTCGTGCAAATCGGCGAGCAGGAATTCCTCGGACGCGCCCGCGAGCGCCGCCTCGCGCGCGCGACCCACCGCCTCGCGCGCCGATCGCAGCAGCGCGGCATGCCGGACATTGGCGATCGCGGCGCGATCGCGTGTCGGTTCGGCATCGGCCGCCGCGAGGATCGCCGCGGCGAGCGCTTCGAGTCCGTCTCCGTTCATGGCCGAGACGGGCACGCCGCCGATCGGCGCCGGATCCCACGCGCGCGCGAGATCGCGCTTGTTCGCGACGACGACGCGCCGTTGATGGGCCGTCCGTGCCAGCAGCGCGCGGTCATCGTCGGCGAGGGCCTCCGCGGCGTCGAGCACGACCACGACCACGTCGGCCGCGGCACCCGCCGTGCGCGCGCGCGAGATCCCTTCCTGTTCGACGGCGTCCGCCGCGGCTTCGCGCGAGCCGGCGGTGTCGACGATCGTGAAGGGGACGCCCGCGATGTCCACGCGCTCGGTGACGAGATCGCGTGTCGTTCCCGGAATGTCGGTGACGATCGCGCGCGGCGCCCCCGCCAGGCGATTGAACAGGGTCGACTTGCCGACGTTCGGGCGCCCCAGGATCGCGACCGTGCACCCTTCGCGGATCATCCGGCCGCGCGCCGCGTCCGTCAGCAGATCGTCGATGGCCGCCGCCACGCGATCCGTCGCGTGCGCCGCACCGTCGGGCGTGATGAAGTGATAGCCCTCGTCCGGAAAATCGAGGGAGGCTTCCAGCCGTGCGACCAGGTCGAGCAGCAGCGCATCGACCTCCGCGATGCGGCCGGTCAGCGTCCCGTCGAGCTGATCCGCGGCCACGCGCGCCTGGAGCGGCGTGACGGCGTCGATCAAATCGGCGACCGCCTCGGCCTGCACGAGATCGATCCGGCCGTTCAGGTACGCGCGCAGCGTGAACTCTCCCGGCTCGGCGAGCCTCGCGCCAGCCGCCATCGCCTCGCCGACGATCGCCTCGAGGACGATCGGACTGCCGTGCGCGGAAAGCTCCGCGACGTCTTCGCCGGTATAGGAATGCGGATGGGGAAAGGTCGTGACGACGGCGCGATCGATGCGGCGGCCGTCGCGAGCGCGGATGGGGGCGAGCGTGGCGCGCCGCGGTTCGAACCCGTCGGACCGCCCGGTCAGGGCCGCGGCAATGCGGAATGCCGCCGGCCCGCTCACGCGCACGACGCCGATGCCGCCGCGGCCCGGCGGCGTCGCCACGGCGACGATCGTATCGTCGACGGAAAACATGGCCTGGCCCACATTGGCCGACGCGGCGGGTTCTTCCCTAGCGTCGCGCCGAAATCACCACGGTCTTCAGAAACGCGTCGCCGATGCTTTCCGACGACATGGCCGGATCTTCCGCGACGGTCAGGTGCACGATCCGGCGCGCGTACGGATTCAGCGGTCCCATCTCCTGCGCCGCGCCGGAACTCTTCGCCTTCTCCATCAGGAACTGTGCCATTCGACGCAGCTCGGCGTCGTTGCCCTTCCGGTAGTCCAGGCAGTCGACGACGAACCGGCGCTCCCCCTCGAGGTCGCGCCGGAAGGCGGTGTTCACGAGATGCTGCAGCGCGTCGAGCGCTTCTCCCTTGCGCCGCAGCAGCGCCTCACCCTCCTCGCCCGACAACTCCACGCGCACCGCATCGTCGGTTTCGTGAACCGAAATCTCGAGCGGCAGTTCCATCGCGTCCAGCACGCCGCGAACGAAGCCCGTCACGCGTTCCCGCACATCCATCGTCAGCTCCGCTCCTTGGTCGCCTGATCCGTGCGCCCGCGGCCGACGGGCTTCACCCGCCGCTCGGCGGGCGGGCGGGGATTCCGCACGATCGGCGCGCCAATCAGCCGATTCGTGATCATCTGCTGCCCGATGCCCCACAGGTTCGTCATCGTCCAGTAGATGACGAGGCCGCTCGGCGCCCACAGGAACATGCCGGTGAAGATGATCGGCATGAACAGCATCATCTTCTGCTGCGTGGGGTCGGCGGCCGCCGGCACCATCTTCTGCTGCGCGAGCTGCGTGATCCCCATCAGGATCGGCGTGATGAACAGCGGATCCGGCGCGGACAGATCGTGAATCCACCAGACGAACGGGGCGCCGCGCAGTTCGATCGCGACTTCGAGCAGCGCGTACACGGCGTACAGGACGGGGAACGTCAGCAGCATCGGGACGCAGCCGCTCGCGGGGTTCACGCCGCGCTCGCGGTACAGGTTCATCAGCTCGACGTTCATCTTCTGCTTCGCCGGATCGCTCATCTTCAGCTTGGCGTAGCGCTCCTGGATCGCCTTCACCTCCGGCTGAATCTCCTGCATTTTGCGCATCGAGACGACGCTCTTGTGGCGCAGCGGGAACATCACCAAGTTGATGAGCACCGTCAGGATGATGAGCGACCAGCCGTAATTGCCGACCGAGGCGTTGATCCATTTGAGCGCCCGCAGCAGCGGGACGACCAGCCACGAGAAAATGCCGAAATCAATCGCGCGGACGAGATCGCGGTCGATCGACGCGAGCACGTCGAAGTCCTTGGGGCCGATGAAGAAGCGGACGGCCTGAGGCGGCGCGGCGAATTTCGCCGACCACTCGACGAAATGCGCCCCGTCGGTCACGCCCGGCACCGGCATGGTGAGCGGCCGGTATTCGAGGTGGACCTGGCCGGGATTCAGCGCCAGCGCGGCGAAATAATGATCGTCGACGCCGGCGAACCCGAACGCGCCTTCCTCATCCTGCTCTCCCTTGATCTTGCTCGTCGTGATTCGCGTGACCTTGCCGCCGCGGTAGAAGAGCGGCTCGGGCGACGGATTGTAGGTGCGCGTATGCGCCACGATCCCGGTGCCCAGGCCCGGGCCCCACAGGACCGTCGGATTCAGCGCCTTGCCGTCCTTCGTCACGGTGGCGGAGAAGGCGACGACGTACGGATGCGCGGCGGAGAAGCGCAACGTCTTCGTCGCGACGATGCCGCTCGAATCGTGATACTCGAACCGCAGCTCGGGCGTTCCGCTCGCGACCGTCAGTGCCGTCGTATTCGGCTCGAAGGTCGCCTGGGCCAGAACGCGGCTCATGGCTGGATCGTCGACCGCGAGCGTGAACGGGCGTACGGTCCCCGGCGGCACGGTCTGGGGCACGAGGTCGAGCGGGCGGCCGTCCGTGCCGGGATATCTTTTCAGCGTCCAGCTCTTCAGCGCGCCGGCGGTCGTGGTGAACACGGCGTGCACGACCGGACTGTCGACGACCACGTCGCGACCCGGCGTGACCGGAATCCGGGCGGCCGCCGCCGGTGCCGTGGGGCGCGTTTGCGCGGTCGTCGATGCGGCGGCGCCGGTCTGCGCGGGAGCGGAAACGCCACCAGGCGCCGGCTTCTTCGAGGCGCTCGTGGCCGCGGCCCGCTGGGGCTCGGGGGGCGCCAGAAACGTCTGGTAGCCGTACAGCACCACAAACGAGAGGAGAACGGCGATCAGGACCCGCTTTTCCATTGCCCTCAGGCGCTCTCGTGGCGCGCCGGTGTGGCCGGCGGAACGGGATCCAGCCCGGAGGCTCCAAACGGGTGACACCGGCAGATTCGGCGAACGGCCAGCGACGATCCCCGAGCGGCGCCGTGACGCCGGATGGCCTCAATCGCGTAGGCCGAGCACGACGGTTCGAACCGGCACGCGCCGCCGGCAATCGGCGACAGCAGGAGCTGATACCCGCGAATCGCCAAAATCGCCAGCCGCCCGGACACGGAGAGTGGGCGTTCCGGGAGTGTCATGAATTTGACCGACCGATCAGCGGTTTCACGTCGAGGCGGGCGAGTGCTCCCCGGACGTCCTGCTCGAGGGCGGCGCGGGTGGCGTCCGTCATACCTCGTTTGGGAATGAAGACGAGGTCGAGCGGGGCTCCGCCGGTCCGCGGGCAGCCGATCGTTGTGCGAAAGATGTTTCGTATCAACCGTTTAGCTCGATTCCTCGTCACCGCTCCGCCCAGCTTCCTCGAAGCGACGATGCCGAGGCGGTCGCAGGATTGAGTGCTGGGGGCCGCGACGACCGTGATGTAGCGGCCATGGACCCGGCGCCCCTGCTCGAATACGTGCTGAAACTCCTCCCGGCGACGGAGTCGACGGTCCGGAGGCAGTCCGAAAAACGCCATGGCGGGCGTGGTCTGTTTCGCGTGCGGTCGCGGGACTAGCGGGACGGCGTCACCGTCAGGCGTTTGCGCCCCTTGGCGCGCCGGCGCTTCAGCACGAGCCGGCCGTTTTTCGTGCTCATGCGAACCAGAAAGCCGTGGGTGCGCTTGCGCCGGCGGCGGTTCGGCTGGAACGTACGTTTCATGATCTCAGGACCCCTGACAGCGACGGATACGGATCGGAGAAACTGAAATAGTAGCGAAGCGGAGCGGCGAGTGTCAACGAATCCTGCACGGACGGCGCGGCGATTGTCACGACGGGAGGGCTATGGTACAGTCCGTCTCCCCGCGGTTCCGTAGGGGCTCCCCCCGAAGTTTTCCACAACTGTGGAAAAAAATGTGGAAAAGCCTCGATTTTCGCTTGGGCCGTGCGGCTCATCCCTGAATTGTGGCGGGTTCACGGAGGGCGAAGGCTCGAAACAGGCCGTTTTCCGCGCTTGTTCCCGCAGCTTCCGGCGGCCAGGCCCGAAGCCGCGCGACCTCCGCGGGGCGAAAGTGGCAGACCCCGTCAGGTGGCGCCAATGATGACTGGCACGAACGTCTGGGATCAGGTCCTCGCGCGGATCGAGACCAAGGTCAACCGGCACAGCTTTTACACCTGGTTCAAGCCCACGACTTTTGTCGCCGACCAGGACGGCCAGGTGCAGGTGCGCGTCCCGAACGCCCTGTTCCGCGACTGGCTCACGAAGCACTATTCGGCGGTCATCGAAGAGGCGCTGGCGGAGATCGAGCGCGTGGGCACGACCGTCGCCTTCGTCACCGACGACGGCTTGCCGAAGCCGATCGTGCCGAGTCCGGCCGTCCCGGTCCCCCCGGAACCCGAAGAGGCGGAGCCCGGCGAGGCCGGCGAGCGTCCCAGCAGCCTCAGTCCCCGCTATTCCTTCGACACCTTCATCGTGGGGCCGTCGAACCAGTTCGCGCATGCGGCCTGCCGCGCGGTGGCGGAAGCCCCCTCGCGGTCGTACAACCCGCTGTTCATCTACGGCGACGTCGGCCTCGGCAAGACGCACCTGATGCACGCCATCGGGCACTACGTCGCGAACCATCTGCGAAACCTGAAGCTGACGTACATCTCGTCGGAGCGGTTCATGAACGAGATGATCAACGCGGTCCGCTACGATCGCATCCTCGATTTCCGCGAGCGCTATCGCAGCGTCGACGTCCTCCTCGTCGACGACGTCCAGTTCCTCGCCGGCAAGGAAGGCACGCAGACGGAGTTCTTCCACACCTTCAACGCGCTGTACGACTCGCAGAAGCAGATCGTCATCAGCGGCGACTGCCCGCCGCGCGAGATCCCGCAGCTCGAGGATCGGCTGCGATCGCGGTTCGAGTGGGGGCTGATTGCGGACATCCAGCCGCCGGATCTCGAGACGAAGGTCGCGATTCTGAAGAAAAAGGCGGAAGCCGAAGGGATTCCGCTGCCCGACACCGTTGCCATCTACATCGCCGGCAAGATCAAATCGAACATCCGCGAGCTCGAGGGATCGCTGATCCGCCTGGTCGCCTACGCCTCGCTGACGGGGCGCGAGATTTCTGTGGCGCTCGCCCAGGACGTCCTGCGCAACGTGCTGCAGAACGACGAGAAGGCGGTCACGATCGAGATCATTCAGAAGCAGGTCGCCGACTACTACCAGTTGAAGCTCACCGAGCTGAAGTCGCGCAACAACTCCAAATCGGTGGCCCTGCCGCGGCAGATTGCGATGTACCTGTGCAAGACGCTCACGAACGCGTCGCTTCCGGAAATCGGCCGCAGTTTCGGCGGCAAGCACCATTCGACGGTGATTCACTCGATCCGCAAGGTCGAGGCGCTGCGGCAGCGCGATGGAGATTTCAACACCCTGATCGGCAATTTCCTGGAGTCGTTCCGGTGAGCGCCGGGTTTTCCACACGGTGCGCGGCGGATGCCCTGTGGATGGACGGCGGGTTTTCGGCGCCCTCGATTCCCGCACAGCGGCGCGCCGAAAAACCCGCCGCCGGTCCAGCTCGCGATCCACAGGCTAAGTTACACATTCTGAACGAATAAGCGGCGTCTTTCTGCTTTTCAACAGCACCTCTTTCCTGTTATAATTCTTTGTTCTGTTAAATCCCTCCGATCTGAAGGACAACACCACTATGGAGCTGGTCGTCCGCAAGGCTGATCTGCTGCGGGAACTGCAACTCTTCCAGGGCATCGTCGAACGGAAGAACACGATTCCGATTCTGGCGAACGTGCTGATGGAGGCGGACGGCAACGAAGTGCTGCTGCTCGCGACGGATCTCGAGGTCGGGCTGCGCAGCCGCTGCACGGCGTCGGTGTCGAAGAAGGGATCGCTCACGCTGCCGGCGAAGAAGCTGTATGAGATCGTCAAGGCGCTCCCCGAGACCGACGTCCGGATCGAGGAAGACAAAGGCGGGGTGAAGGTCGCGGCGGATCGGTTCGATTCGCGGATGCAGACGCTGCCGCGCGAGGACTTTCCGACGCTGCCCGAGGCGAGCGGCAACTACAGCGCCACGCTCGCGCGCGACGTGCTGCGCCAGATGGTCTCGAAGACGCAGTTCGCGATCACGGGCGAAGACACGCGCTATTTCCTCAACGGCGCGCTGTTCGTCCTCCGGTCCGATTCGATGAGCCTGGTGTCGACCGACGGCCATCGGCTCGCGTACATCACCGTGCCGCGCGAGAAGCGGGCCGGCAAGGCGACGACCGACGACGAGGAGCGGGTGATCCTGCCGCGCAAGACGCTGCTCGAACTCGGGCGGCTGCTGGCGGAGGGGGAAGGGGAGATCCGCTACGAGCGGAGCGAGAACCATCTGTTCTTCGACATCGGCGGCCGCCTGCTGATCTCGCGGATGATCGACGGCCAGTTTCCCGCCTTCGAGCGCGTGATCCCGAAGAACAACGACAAGCGCATCGAGTTCGATCGCGATCGGCTCACGAACGCGATCAAGCGCGTGGCGCTGCTCTCGAACGAACGCTCCCGGGCCGTGAAGCTGCAGATCGACAAGGGCAAGGTGGAAATCGCCTCGAGCAGCCCGGAGTTCGGCGAGGCGAAGGAACTGCTGATGGTCGATTACGCGGGCGCGCCCGTGACGATCTGCTTCAACGCGCAGTACGTGCTCGACGTGCTCGCCGTCGTCGAAACCGACAACGTGCTGCTCGAATTCCGGGACGAGATGAGCCAGGCCGTGATGAAGCCGATCGGCGCCGAGGGGTACGACTACACGTACGTCATCATGCCGATGCGCATCTGACCGACACTTCTGAATGACCCAAGCCAATCCCAATCCGCCCACTCCGCACGACGAGCCGCATGCCGCAGGACGGCCGGCCGCCGGGTCCGATCTCGTGTCCGGCAACGGGCACGGCAGCGGCGCGGACGATTACGGCGCCGACAAGATCAAGGTCCTCGAGGGACTCGAGGCGGTCCGGAAGCGGCCGGCGATGTACATCGGCTCCACCGGTCCGCTGGGGCTCCATCATCTCGTCTACGAGGTCGTGGACAACTCGATCGACGAAGCGCTGGCGGGCTACTGCGACCAGGTCAACGTCACCATCCACATCGACAATTCCGTGACGGTGGTCGACAACGGCCGCGGCATTCCCGTCGATCGGCACGTGAGCGGGAAGTCGGCGGCGGAAGTCGTCCTCACCGTGCTGCACGCGGGCGGCAAGTTCGACAACGACAGCTACAAGGTGTCGGGCGGCCTCCACGGCGTCGGCGTGTCGGTGGTCAACGCGCTCTCGGAGACCCTGGAGCTCGAGATCTGGCGCGGCGGCCAGGCCCACAAACAGACCTACGAGCGCGGCACGCCGACCGGCGCGCTCGAAGTGACCGGGACGACGAAGAAGCGCGGGACGAAGGTCAGCTTCAAGCCGGACCCGAAGATCTTCGAGACGACGGAATTCAGCTTCGACACGCTGGCGCAGCGGCTGCGCGAACTGGCGTTCCTCAACGGCGGCGTCACGATCACGATCGACGACGAGCGCGCCGGCAAGGGGCACACGTTCCTGTACGAAGGGGGCATCGTCTCGTTCGTGCAGTACCTGAACCAGAACAAGGCGTCCGTCAACGACAAGCCGATCTACATGCGCGGCGAGCGCGACGGCATCGACGTCGAGATCGCGCTGCAGTGGAACGACGGCTACGCCGAGACGATTTACGCCTTCGCCAACAACATCAACACGCACGAAGGGGGCACGCACCTCTCCGGGTTCCGTTCGGCGCTCACCCGGACGATCAACTTCTACGCGGGGAAGAACAACCTCACGAAGGACCTCAAGGACGCGAGCATCAGCGGCGACGACATTCGCGAAGGCCTGACGGCGGTGATCAGCGTCAAGATCCCGCGGCCGCAGTTCGAAGGCCAGACGAAGACGAAGCTCGGCAACACGGAGGTGAAGGGGATCGTCGAGGCGGTCGTGAACGACAAGCTCGGCGCCTACGTCGAGGAGAACCCGGCGGTGGCGCGGCGCGTGATCGCCAAGGCGGTCGACGCGGCGCGCGCGCGCGAGGCGGCGCGCAAGGCGCGCGATCTCGTGCGCCGCAAGGGGGCGCTCGACAGCAGCACGCTCCCGGGCAAGCTCGCCGACTGCCAGGAGCGCGACCCCGCGCAGAGCGAGCTCTACATCGTCGAAGGGGAGTCGGCCGGCGGATCGGCGAAGCAGGGACGGGACCGCCGCTTCCAGGCCATCCTCCCCATCAAGGGCAAGATCCTGAACGTCGAGAAGGCGCGATTCGATCGAATGCTCGGCAGCGACGAAATCAAGACGATGATCGCGGCGCTCGGCTGCGGCATCGGGACGGAGGATTTCGACATCGCGCGCCTGCGGTACCACCGGATCATCGTGATGACCGACGCCGACGTCGACGGCTCGCACATCCGCACGCTGCTGCTGACGTTCTTCTACCGGCAGATGAAGGCGCTCGTCGACGCCGGCTACGTCTACATCGCGCAGCCGCCGCTGTTCCGCGCGAAGCGCGGCCGCACCGAGGTGTTCATCCGCGACGAACGCGAGCTGGAGAACTGGCTGATCCGCCGCGCCGTGGAGTCGCGCGTGCTGGTGCTGTCGGACGGCTCGGAAGTGTCCGGGGCGGAGCTGGAGCGCCGGCTCGAGAAGCTGATCGCGTTCCGCAAGTACCTGCAGATCGTCGAACGCCGCGGCCCGACGCGCGACGTCGTCATGGCGCTGCTGGAGCGCGGGGCGCGCGGCGACAAGGTGTTCTTCAGCGACCGCGAGAAGCTGCAGGCGCTCGCCGACGCGCTGCACACGCCCACCCGCAGCGCGAGCGTGCAGACCGACGAGGAGCATCAGGCGCTCAGCCTCGTGATCGAGGATCGGAGCAGCGGCTACGCGCGGCACCACCGCGTCGATCTCGATTTCGTGACGACGGGCGAGTTCCGAACGCTCGCGTCGAGCTATCAGGAAGTCGGGGACGTGCGCGGACCCGTGGTGGTGCGCACCGCCGCGACGCACGAGCCGGACGAGGCGGCGGCGGAGCAGCCAGGGCAGGCGGCGGCCAACGACACCGCCATCGGCGGCGCGCCGCTCGACGAGGCGACGAAGCTTGCCGCCGAGTCCCGGACGCCCGACGCCAGCGGCATGCCGAAGACCGCCGCGAAGGGCAACCAGGAAGTCCGGATCGAATCGATCGACGAGCTCGTGGAGTTCTTCATCGCGGCCGGCAAGAAGGGGGTCGCGATCAATCGCTACAAGGGACTCGGCGAGATGAATCCCGACACGCTCTGGGACACGACGATGAACCCCGAGCGCCGGACGCTCCTGCAGGTCCGCGCGGAAGACCACACGGAAGCCGATCTGATGTTCACGACGCTGATGGGCGACCAGGTCGAACCGCGCCGCAAGTTCATCGAAGACAACGCGCTGGACGTGAAGAATCTGGATATCTGAAGAGAGGGTTCCGCGGGTTCCCGGGGTTCCCCTGGTTCCACGGTTCTGGTTCCAGGGTTCTTAGGGTTCCTGGGTTCCCGGGTTCCGGAGTGACGGTTCGCTCTGCTCAGTTCGGCACGCGAACCCGGCGGAACGCGGGCCCCTCTTGGCAGCACGACCTTGGACCCATGAACCCGGAACCCGGAACCTGAGAACTACGGAACCAGAACGCCGGAACCCAGGAACCTTTGGAACGCCTGGAACCCCATCCTATGCCCGACATCGCCGCCAACAAGATCCCCGTCAACATCGAAGACGAGATGAAGCGCTCGTACATGGATTACGCCATGAGCGTGATCATCGGGCGCGCCTTGCCCGACGTGCGCGACGGGCTCAAGCCGGCGCACCGGCGCGTGCTGTACGGGATGCGGACGATGGGGCTCGCCTCCAATCGCGCCTATCGCAAGTGCGCGAAGATCGTCGGCGAGGTGATGGGCAACTATCACCCGCACGGCGACGCCTCCATCTACGACACCCTCGTGCGGCTCGCGCAGCAATTCAACATGCGCTATCCCCTGGTCAACGGCCAGGGGAACTTCGGGTCGGTCGACGGCGATCCGCCCGCGGCGATGCGCTACACCGAAGCCCGCCCCCAGCCGCTCGCCGAGGCGATGATGACGGATCTCGACAAGGAGACCGTCGACTTCGTCCCCAACTACGACGAGACCACCGAGGAGCCGACCGTCCTCCCGACGACGTTCCCCAACCTGCTGGTGAACGGGTCGGCGGGCATCGCCGTCGGCATGGCGACGAACATCCCGCCGCACAACATGCGCGAGGTGATCGACGGCGTCATCGCCGTCATCGAGCGCCGCGGGCAGTCCCGCGAGGCGCGCATGAAGGCGGTGTTCCAGGCCATCCCCGGGCCCGACTTTCCGACCGGCGGCTTCATCGTCGGGCGGCAGGGGATCTTTCACGCGTACACGACCGGCCGCGGGGCCGTCACGATGCGCGCGCGCATCGTCACGGAGGAGTCGCGCAAGGGCGACAAGGTGTCGCTCGTCGTCAACGAGATTCCCTATCAGGTCAACAAGAAGCGGCTGATCGAGAACATCGCCGAGCTGGTGCGCGAAAAGACGATCGAGGGGATCTCGGATCTGCGCGACGAATCGGATCGCGACGGCATGCGGATCGTGATCGAACTGCGGCGCGGCGAGGTGCCCGAGGTGGTGCTGAACAACCTCTACAAGCACACGCAGCTGCAGACGACGTTCGGGATCATCATGCTCGCCATCGTCGCCGGGCGGCCGCGCGTGCTGGCGCTGCTCGACGTGATCGAGCATTTCGTCGAGTTCCGCCGCGAGGTGGTGCGGCGCCGCACCGAGTTCGAGCTGCGCAAGGCGGAAGCCCGCGCCCACATCCTCGAGGGGCTGAAGATTGCGCTCGATCACCTCGACGAGGTCATCCGGCTGATTCGCGCCTCCAGGAGCCCGGCCGAGGCGCGCGACGGGCTGATGCGCGAGTTCGCCCTCTCGCAGGTGCAGTCGCAGGCGATCCTCGACATGCAGCTGCAGCGGCTCACCGGCCTCGAGCGGCAGAAGATCGTCGACGAGCTGGTGGAGGTGCTGAAGACGATCGAGCGGCTCCGCGCGATCCTCTCGAGCGACGAGCTGCTGATGCAGCTGGTCGTCAACGAGCTGAAGGACGTGCGCGAGCGGTTCGGCGACGAGCGCCGCACCGAGATCATCGACGAAAGCGGGGAGCTGCGCATCGAGGATCTGATCGCCGACGAAGACATGGCGATCACCGTGACGAATACCGGGTACATCAAGCGCACGCCGATCACGACGTATCGGATGCAGCGCCGCGGCGGCAAGGGACGCATCGGGATGCGCACGCGCGAAGAGGACTTCGTCAGCCATCTCTTCATCGCGTCGACGCACGCCTACATCATGATCTTCTCGGATCGCGGCCGCGCGTACTGGCTCAAGGTGCACGAAGTGCCAGACGTCGGCCCCGGGGGCAAGGGGAAGGCGATCGCCAATCTGGTGCAGATGGAAGAGGGAGAGAAGATCGCGGCGCTGCTCGCCGTGCGCGAGTTCCCGGCCGCCGACGCGCCGGAAACGGCGGCCCAGCAGTTCATCGTGATGGGCACCCGCCGCGGCGTGATCAAGAAGACGGACCTCTCCGCGTTCAGGAACCCGCGCGCCGGCGGGATCCTCGCGATGGGCGTCGAGGCGGGCGACGCGGTGATTGCGGTGGAACTGTCCGACGGCCACGGGCAGATCTTCCTCGGCACGAGCAAGGGGATGGCGATCCGGTTCCCGGAGACGGACGTCCGGCCGATGGGGCGCTCGGCGTACGGCGTCCGCGGCATCAGCCTGCGCGACGACGACGAGGTCGTCGCGATGGAGGTCGTCCGCGAGGGGGCCACGCTCCTGACCGTCGCACAGAACGGCTACGGCAAGCGCACGGGCCTGGAGGAATACCGCCTGCAGTCGCGCGGCGGCGTCGGCATCATCAACATCCAGACCAGCGACCGCAACGGGAAGGTCGTCGGCATCGCCTACGTCCACGACGACGACGAGGTGCTGCTGATCAGCCAGCAGGGAATGATCCTGCGGATGCGCGCCGGCGGCGTCCGGACGATCGGCCGCGCCACCCAGGGCGTGCGGCTGATTGAAATGGAGGAGGGGGACGAGGTCGTGTCGATCGCGAAGCTCGCGGAGCGCGAGGACGAGGAGAACGGCGGCGAATCGACTCCGCCGGCGCAGCCCGTTTCGTAGGCCCGCTCGTCCGCCGGACGCGGCTCGCGTCAGGCCGGCTCGAGCCGCGCGTACTTCGCGAGCAGCTTCTTCTGTCCGACCGACGTGAAGCGGACGGTGATCTTCAGATCGTCGTTGTATTCCTCGACCGACAGCACGGTGCCGACGCCGAACTGCGGGTGCTTCACCCGCATCCCCGGCCGGAGCCGCGCGTTCGACTGATCCTCGTTCTCGTACGCGTAGGAGGGCTGCTCCTCCTTCGCCCGCCCCCGGCCCTTGCGGCCGTAGGGGTTCGTCCGGAATTCGTAGTGCGCGTGCGTGAACGAACCCTGCCACGCGGAAGGGACGGCCGGCGCGAGGCGCTGTACCAGGTGGTCGGGAATCTCCTCCAGGAAGCGCGACGGCTGGGTCGACTGATACTCGCCGAACACGCGGCGCCGCGCGGCGCCGGTGAGGACGAGCCGCTTCCGCGCGCGGGTCATCCCGACGTAGCACAGACGGCGCTCCTCCTCGAGCTCCTCTTCGTCTTCGCTCGAGCGCGAGTGCGGGAACAGCCCTTCCTCGAGCCCCGCCATGATCACGACGGGAAACTCCAGGCCCTTGGCGGCATGGAGCGTCATCATCCAGACGTGCGCGTCGCGCGTGCCCGACTCTTCGTCGGCTTCCGACAGCAGCGACAGCCGATCCACGAAGCCGCCGAGCGACGCCTCCGCGTCGTGCGACTCGTATTCGCGCGCCGCCGAGACGAGTTCCATCAGGTTCGCGATCCGCTCGGTCGCCTCTTCGGTGTCTTCGTCGCGGAGGTCGTTCAAATAGCCGCTGCGGTCGAGCATCTTGCCAATCACGATCGAGACCGTGTCCTGGCGCGCCATGTCGGCCAGTCCCGTGAGGAGATCGCGGAACACGCGCAACGAGGCGGTGGCTCGCGGCGTGAGCCGGCCTTCGTCCACGGCGTAGACGAGCTTCGCCCAGAGCGAACGCGCCGAGCGGACCTCCCCGAGGGCCGCGGCGAGCAGCGGCGGCGCGTCGGCCAGCACCGAATCCGGATCGATCGCGTGGAGCGAGTCCATCACCCCCTTGCCGATCCCGCGGGCCGGCACGTTGATCACCCGCCGCAGGCTCACGTCGTCGTGGGGGTTGATGATCAATTTCAGGTACGCGAGCGCGTCCTTGATCTCCCGGCGCTCGTAGAAGCGGACGCCGCCGATGATCTTGTAGGCGATCCCCTGCCGCATCAGCGCGTCTTCAATCGCGCGCGACTGGGCATTCGTGCGGTACAGGACCGCGACCGTGGTGTCGGCGTCCTCGGCGCGCGCCTCCCCGACCGTGCGGACGATGAAGTCGGCCTCTTCGAGTTCGTCCCCGCCGCGGAACGAGACGACCGGCGCCCCCCCCTTGCGGTCCGTCCAGAGGTGCTTGTCCTTGCGATTGCGGTTCTGCTGGATGACCGCGCTCGCCGCGTCGAGGATCACCTGCGTCGAGCGGTAGTTCTGTTCGAGCTTGACGGTGTGCGCGTCGGGAAAATCGTGCTCGAAGTCCAGGATGTTGCGCAGGTCCGCGCCGCGCCACTTGTAGATTGACTGATCCGGATCGCCGACGACCGCCAGGTTGCGGTGGACGCCGGCGAACCGCCGGATCAGCAGGTACTGCGGCCGGTTCGTGTCCTGGTACTCGTCGACCATCACGTAGCGGAATTGCTGCGCGTAGCGCGTGCGCACCGGGTCCGACGTCTCGAACAGCTCGACGGTTTTCAGCAACAGATCGTCGAAGTCGAGCGCGTTGCTGTCGGCCAGGGCGCGCAGATACCGCTCGTAGATCTTCGCAATCTGCTCGTCGCGGATGTTCCACGAGCCGCGCAGCGAGTCTGGCCCCTCCATCCGGTTCTTCGCGTGGCTGATGCGCGAGAGCGCCATCCGGGGGGGAACCAGCTTGTCGTCGATCTCCAGCTCGCGCTCCGCCTGCTTGACGACGGCGATCTGATCGGACGAGTCGTAGATGACGAAATCGCGGGAGAGCCCGATGGCGGGCGCTTCGCGGCGGAGCAGCCGCGCACACAGGGCGTGAAAGGTCGAGAGCCAGATGCCGCGGCAATCGGCGCCGAGCAGCGTTTCGACCCGCTCGCGCATTTCCTGCGCCGCCTTGTTCGTGAAGGTGACGGCCAGCACCTCCTCCGGCCGCGCCAGTCCGCCGCCGACGAGGTGCGCGATGCGATAGGTGATGACGCGCGTCTTGCCCGAGCCCGCGCCGGCGAGGATCAGCAGCGGCCCATCGGTCCGCAGCACCGCCTCGCGCTGTTCGGGATTGAGCTTGTCGAGAAAGGTCATGGAGGGAAGTTCAGTATAGCGTGACTGTGAAGACGGATGACGGATGACGGAGGGGGGAGGACGGAGGACGGAGGGCGGAGGGCGGAGGACGGAGGACGGAGGACGGAGGACGGAGGACGGAGGACGGACGTGCGGCATCAGAGACTCGTGCTCTTCACGACGAGGAAGAGAATCGCCCCGAGAACGGCTGGTGAAGCGACGGCGAGGCCCATCCGTCGTCGCTGACTGCGACGGAGGCCAAAGGCCAGACGTCGGCTGGACGTGATGGCTGCCTGAAGCGGTCCGGCCGCTTCCACGGTGACATAGGCGAGGCGGATGGCGATTTCGAGCTGCGTATCGAGCTCCGCCAGCGATCCGAGTGCGATGGCGATGAAGTGCAGTACGCTCTTCGGCGATCGGCGGGCCTGACCTTCAGCAAGATTCGACGGCGCCGACACCGCTGCGCGTCGCATCTGGGCGGTTAGCCCATAGCGCTCGTCGACCGGGAACGCTGCCGTCAGACGATATGTGAGCAAGGCGGCGTCGAGGGCGAATCGCCATGCTTCCAGATCCCGGTAGTTCCTCACGGCTTTCATACAGACCTCACAATCTGCATCATGCGGCGGCGAGATCGAGTGAAGAGACTGCGTACATCGCGGTTAACTCGTTCACGCCGACGGGCTCTGATACGGCCGTGGCAAATCGGACGCCAGATCCGCTCTCCGTCCTCCGCCTTCCGCCCTCCGCCCTCCGTCCTCCGCCCTCCGTCCTCCGCCTTCCGCCCTCCGTCCTCCGCCCTCCGTCCTCCGCCTTCCGCCTTCCGCCCTCCGCCCTCCGTCCTCCGCGCATGCTACGATCCCCCCGATGCCCCACACGCTGCTTCGCAAAGTCTGGGACGCGCATCGCGTGCGCATGCTGCCGAACGGGCAGACGCAGCTCTTCGTCGGCCTCCACCTCATCCACGAGGTGACCAGCCCGCAGGCGTTCGACATGCTGCGCGCGCGCGGGGGGCGCGTGGCGTTTCCGGATCGCACCATCGCGACGGTCGACCACATCGTGCCCACGCGCGATCAGCGGCGGCCGTTTGGCGACCTGATGGCCGAAGAGATGATCTCGTCGCTCGAAGCGAACTGCCGCGCGAACGGGATCCGGCTGCTCGATCTGTCCAGCGGCCACCAGGGCATCGTGCACGTGATCGGACCGGAGCTCGGCCTGACGCAGCCGGGGATGACGATCGCCTGCGGCGACAGTCACACGTCGACGCACGGCGCGTTCGGCGCGGTTGCGTTCGGCATCGGGACGTCGCAGGTGCGCGACGTGCTCGCGTCGCAGTGCCTCGCGCTCGAGCCGTTGAAGGTCCGGCGCATCCGCGTCGAGGGGCGGCTGTCGGCGGGCGTGTACGCGAAGGACGTGATTCTCGACGTCATTCGTCGCCTCGGCGTGCAGGGGGGCGTCGGATTCGCGTACGAGTACGCCGGCGAGGCCGTCGAACGGATGTCGATGGACGAGCGGATGACGCTCTGCAACATGTCGATCGAAGGGGGCGCGCGGGTCGGCTACGTCAACCCCGACACCGCCACCTTCGACTACCTGCGCGGCCGGCCGTACGCGCCGCAGGGAGACGCCTTCGACCGCGCGTGTGCCTGGTGGCAGTCCATGGCCTCGGATCCAGGCGCCTCGTACGACGACGAGATCGTGCTGCGGGCGGGCGCGATCGCCCCGACGGTCACCTGGGGCATCAATCCCGGCCAGTCGGTCGCGATCGATGGCCGGGTGCCGTCGCTCCACGAAGCGCCGGCGGCCGAACGCGAGCAGGTCGCCGAGGCGCTTTCGTTCATGGGCTTTGCGCCGGGGCAGTCGATCGCCGGCACGCGCATCGACGTGGCGTTCCTGGGATCGTGCACCAACGCGCGTCTGTCCGACCTCCGCGAAGCCGCACGCATCGTGCGCGGGCAACGGGTGGCGCCGAATGTCCACGCGCTGGTCGTCCCCGGCTCGCAGGCCGTCCGGGCGGCGGCCGAACAGGAAGGACTCGACCGCGTGTTCTCGGACGCCGGATTCGAGTGGCGCGGCGCCGGATGCTCGATGTGTCTCGCGATGAATCCCGACCGGCTCGAAGGCCGCCAGGTGTGTGCCTCTTCATCGAATCGCAACTTCAAGGGACGCCAGGGGAGCCCGACCGGTCGCACCCTGCTGATGAGCCCCGCGATGGTCGCGGCCGCGGCGCTCGCGGGCGAACTCGTCGACGTGCGAACGATCGTCCGTCAACCGGAGGTCCTCCATGGCCGGTGAACGCATCCGCGTCGTCACCGGGACCGCCGTGCCGCTGCGCGGCGACGACATCGATACCGATCGCATCATCCCGGCGCGCTTTCTCAAGTCGATCACGTTCGACGGGCTCGAACAGCATCTGTTCGAAGACGACCGCCGCGAGGCGGCGTCGCGGGCGCACGCGCACCCGTTTTCGAACCCCGCGTACGCGCGCGCGTCGGTGCTGCTCGTCAACGCGAATTTCGGCTGCGGCTCCTCGCGCGAGCACGCGCCGCAGGCGATCCAGCGCCGCGGGATCCGCGCGATCGTCGGCCAGTCGTTTTCCGACATCTTCTTCGGCAACGCCGTCGCGCTCGGCGTGCCGTGCCTGACCGCCGCGCGCGAGACGCTCGACGCCCTGATGACGATCGCGGAACGCGATCCCGGCGCCGTGTTCGACGTGGACGTGGAGGCGAAGGCGATTCGTGCCGCGGATCGGACCTTCCCGCTGGAGCTGGGCGCAGCGGCGCGGGAATCCTTCCTCGATGGCAGCTGGGACGCCACCGGGCTGCTGCTCGATCGCTTCGACGAGGTGCAACGCGTGGCCGCGCGGCTGCCGTACGTGGACAGCTTCGCGTAGCAGTTGCCAGTAACCAGTCTCCAGCTTCCAGTCTCCAGTTCCCAGTTTCCAGTTCCCAGTTTCCAGTTCCCAGTTTCCAGTTCCCAGTTTGTGGGTCAGCCCTTTATGGGCTGACGCGTTATGGGCTGAGGAGCCCCTGGCCTGCAGTGCTGCGCACCATGTCGAGAAACGCGGTCGCGGCGTGGCTGTGCTCTCCGGTGCGCCGGTAGACGAGGCGCACCTGGCGCGCCGGGCCCAGTTCGGGCACTTTGATGGCCACCAGGTGGCCTCCCGCGATTTCTCCGATGGCGCACCGGCGGGGCAGCAGCGCGACGCCAATCCCCATCTCCACGGCGCGCTTGATGCCGTCCAGGCTCGGGAGCGCGACCTGGATGTTGATGGGCGTGCGCCGCCGCTCGTAGGCGCGGAGGACACGCGTGCGCGTGGGCGACGGATCGTTGTGCGCGATGACGGTCTGACGCCCGACCTCCTCCAGCGTGACGCGGCGGCGGCCGGCGAACGGATGCGTGGGGCTCGTGAGGAGCACGACTTCGTCGCCGCCGAGCGGCACCGTCTGCAGCCCTTTCTCGGCAGGCTGGAAGGTGAGCACGCCGAAATCGAGCGAGCGATCGAGGATCGCGCCGGCGACCTGGCGGGACGGAACGCGCCGCACCTCCACGATGGCGCGCGGGTGCGCGGCGGCAAACCGCTGCAGGTGCGGCAGCAGGGTGTGCACCGCCGCCTCGTTGGCGCCGACGATCAGCCGCCCGCGGCGCACCTGCTGCAGCTCGCGGACGGCCGTCTCGGCATCCCCGGCGAGGTCGAGCAGGCGCCCGGCATAGTCCTGCAGGAGCCGGCCCGCCTCCGTCAGGGCGCCCCCGCGCGAGGACCGGTCGAACAGCCGTTCCCCCAGCTCGTCTTCGAGGCGCTTGACGGCCTGGCTGACGGCCGGCTGCGTCCGGTGCAGCTTGTGCGCCGCGGCCGAGAAGCTGTGCTCGGCCGCCACGGCGGCAAAGGTCGCAAGGTCGGTGAGCTGCACGACTGCCACTATAAGCGTAGCTAATGATTTAAGCAAAACTATAAATTTGACGCACGCCGCACCCGCGTGGTCTACTGCGGACGCAGGAGGGACCATGTCTGCCGACCGTCTCACGATTTTCGATACCACGTTGCGCGATGGGGAACAGGCTCCCGGCTTTTCGCTCCGGATTGACGAAAAACTCAAGATGGCGCGCCAGCTGAAGACGCTCGGCGTCGACATCATCGAGGCCGGATTCCCCATCGCCTCCGACGCGGACGCCGAGGCCGTGCGCATGGTGGCCACCCACGTCCAGGGCCCGATCATTGCGGCGCTCGCCCGCTGCAACCGGGGCGACATCGAGCGCGCCGCCTGGGCGCTCGCTCCCGCCGCCCGCCGGCGCATTCACGTGTTCATCGCGACCTCCGACCTCCATCTGGAACGCAAGCTGCGGATCTCGCGCGAGGAGTGCCTCCGGCTGTCGATGGGAGCCGTCAGGATCGCCCGCCAGTTCACCGACGACGTGCAGTTTTCGGCGGAGGATGCGACGCGCAGCGACCCGGACTTCCTGTGGCGTGTCGTGGAAGCGGTGATTCAGTCGGGCGCGACCACGATCAATCTGCCGGATACCGTCGGATATTCGACGCCGGACGAGATCGCGACGTTTTTCCATGACGTGATGAACCGCGTCCCCAGCTCGGATCAGGTCACCTTCAGCGCGCACTGTCACGACGACCTCGGGCTGGCGGCCGCCAATACGCTGGCCGCCATCGGGGCCGGCGTGCGGCAGGTCGAGTGCACGATCAACGGCGTCGGCGAGCGCGCCGGCAACGCCTCGCTCGAAGAGGTCGTGATGGCCACGCGCGTCCGCGCGGATCGGCTCCCCGTGACGACGGCGATCGACGCGACCGAGATTTACCCGTCCAGCCAGCTGCTGTCGACCCTCACGGGCGAGGGCGTGCAGGCCAACAAGGCCATCGTCGGACGCAATGCGTTCGCGCACGAGGCCGGCATCCATCAGGACGGGATGCTGAAGGATCGCCGCACGTACGAGATCATGCGGCCGGAAGAAGTGGGCGTGCCGCAGGCCACGCTGGTGCTCGGCAAGCATTCGGGGCGCCACGCCGTCCAGCGGCGCTGCGAGCAGATTGGCTTCACGCTCGATCGCACCACGCTCGATCGCGTCTACCGCGCCGTCATCGCGCTCGCCGATCGCGAGAAGATCGTCAACGACCGCGATCTCGCCGCCATCGTGTCGGGCCAGACGGCCGCCGCCACGCCGGCGCCGGTCGCTTCGACGATTCCCGACTTCCACCTCACGCCGGCCGAGCGCGGCTACGGACACGGCGTGTAGCGACCTCCGGCCGTCCCGCTCAGTCGCAGTTCTGTACCGATGCGCGCGCGAATTGTGCTCCTGCCCGGGGACGGCATCGGGCCCGAGGTGCTGGCCGCGGCGCGCCTGGTGCTCGACGGCATCTCGGCCCGGTTTCACCACGATTTTCAATTCGAGTCGCACGCGATCGGCGGCGCCGCGCTCCGCCAGGGGCTCGCCCCGCTCCCCGACGAAACGCGCCTCGCCTGCGCGAACGCCGACGCCGTCCTCCTGGGCGCGGTCGGCGATCCGGCGTTCGATGCGCGTCCGCCTGGACAGCGCCCGGAATCGGCGCTGCTGCAGATCCGCCGTGAACTGAAGCTGTTCGCGAATCTGCGCCCGGCCCGGGTCTGGCCCGGTCTCGAGGCAGCGGGGCCGCTCGACCCGAAGGTGTTGCAGGGCACCGACATGCTCGTCGTCCGGGAGTTGACGGGCGGTCTCTATTACGGCGAACCGCGCGGGATCGCCGAGGACGGCGGCGAGGCGTGGAATACGATGCGCTACAGCCGCCCGGAGATCGAGCGCATCGCGCACGTGGCGTTCGACGTCGCGCGGACGCGGCGCCGGCGCGTGACGTCAGTCGACAAAGCGAACGTGCTCGAGACCTCGCGGCTGTGGCGGCAGGTCGTCAACGAGGTCGCGCGCGGCTATCCGGACGTGCAGATCGAGCACATGTACGTCGACGCCTGCGCGATGAAGATTGCGCTCGCCCCTGCCTCCTTCGACGTCCTCCTCACGCCCAACCTGTTCGGCGACATCCTGTCTGACGAAGCGGGCGCGATTGTGGGCTCGCTGGGGCTGCTGCCCTCGGCGAGCACGGGCGAGGGATCGGGGCTGTTCGAGCCGGTCCACGGGTCCGCGCCGGACCTCGCCGGCAGGAACGTCGCGAACCCCGTCGGCGCCATCCTGTCGGCGGCGATGCTGCTGCGCCACGCGCTGCGCCTGGAGCCGGAGGCGGCGGCGATCGAGCAGGCGGTCGAGGCGGCGCTGCGCAGCGGCGCCCGAACCGTGGATCTGGCCGGCACCGGCACCGGCCTCGGCACCCGCGAGATGGCCGAGGCGATCAGCGCTGCGGTCGACCGTCAGCCCATGAAGGCCGGATGATGGATGGCGGATGGCGGATGACGGATGGCGGATGACGGATGACGGATGGCGGAGGGCGGAGGGCGGATGACGGATGGCGGCGCCAGTGTAGGTCAGGGCCTTCGGACCTCCGCCCTCCGCCCTCCTCACTCCACCGTCACGCTCTTGGCCAGATTCCTCGGCTGATCGACGTCGCAGCCGCGCCGCACGGCAATGTGATATGCGAGCAGCTGCAGCGGCAGCACCATCAGCACCGGCGTCAGCAGCGGATGCGCGTCCGGCACCGTCACCAGGAAATCCTGAGCGGGATCCAGCAGCTCGCCGACGCCGTCGTGTCCCTCGGTGGTCACGGCGATCACGGACCCGCCGCGCGCCTTGGCCTCCTGGATGTTGCCGGCCATCTTCTCGAACACGTGGTCGTGTGGCGCCAGGGTGACGACCGGCATGTGCTCGTCGATGAGCGCGATGGGCCCGTGCTTCATCTCGCCGGCCGGATAGCCCTCGGCGTGGATGTACGAAATTTCCTTCAGCTTCAGCGCTCCCTCGAGTGCGATCGGATAGTTGATGCCACGCCCCAGATACAGGAAGTCGCTGCGCTGATAGAACCGCTTCGCGATCTCCTCCATCTGCGGCTCGCACTTCAGCGTCTGCTCGAGGAGCAGGGGCAGCTGCGTCAACGCCTCGAGGTGCGGCCTGGCTTCTGCCGGTCCGATCGTGCCGCGAATCTGCGCGAGGTACAGCGCGAGCAGGTGCAGCGCCACCAGCTGCGACGTGAACGCCTTTGTGGAGGCGACGCCGATCTCCGGACCGGCATGCGTGTAGACGGTCCCCTCCGTCTCGCGGGTCGCCATGCTGCCGACGACGTTGCAGACGGCGATGCTGCGGGCCCCGCGCTTCTTCGCCTCGCGCAGCGCGGCGAGCGTATCGGCCGTCTCGCCCGACTGCGTGATCACGATGGCGAGCGTGTTCGCCGACACGATCGGATCCCGGTAGCGGTACTCCGATCCGTAGTCCACCTCCGTGTGCACGCGCGCGAGCGACTCGATGAGGAACTTCCCGACGAGCGCGGCATGCCACGACGTGCCGCAGGCGAGGATCATCACCCGTTGGACGTCGCGGAGCGCCGCGTCCGGAATTTCGATTTCCTGCAGGAAGACGCGGCCGCTCTCGACCGAGGCGCGCCCGAGGACCGTTTCCTTCACCGCCCAGGGTTGCTCGAAGATCTCCTTCAGCATGAAATGCTTGTAGGGAGCCTTCTCGGCCATCACCGGATCCCACGCCACGCGCGTGCTGATCTTCGAGACCGCCCGGCCGCTGAAGTCGGTGAACTCCACCCCCGCCGGCGTGACGACGGCCATCTCTTCGTCGCCCAGGAAGACGACGTCGCGCGTGTGCGCCAGGATCGCCGGGATGTCGGAGGCGACGAAGAACTCGTCGGACCCGAGGCCGACGACGATCGGCGGCCCGTTCCGCACGGTCACGATCTTGTTCGGGTCGTCGGCGGAAATCAGCACGAGCGCGAACAGTCCGCGCAGGGACCGCAGCGCCCGCCGGACGGCGTTCTCGAGGCCGTCGTCCTGCATCTCGCGCTCGACGAGGTGCGCGACGATCTCGGTATCGGTCTCGGTGACGAAGCGGTGGCCGTCCCGTTCGAGGTCGCGCTTCAGATCGAGATAGTTCTCGATGATGCCGTTGTGGACCACGACGATCCGCCCGGTGCAGTCCCGGTGCGGGTGCGCGTTTTCCTCGGTGGGCCGGCCGTGCGTCGCCCATCGCGTGTGGCCGATCCCGTACTCGCCGTCGAGCGGGCTGATCGCAAGCGCCTCCTCGAGGCGCGCCAGCTTGCCGGCGCTGCGCCGCAGCTCGATCGTGCCGTCGCGCACGACGGCGACCCCCGCCGAGTCGTACCCGCGATACTCGAGCCGGCGCAGGCCGTCGATCAGGATCGGCAGGACCTGCTTGCCGCCGATGTAGCCGATGATTCCGCACATGGTCGCGCCCTCTCCTGGACCCGGCTCCGTCGCTGGCGTGCGCCCGAGGCGATCAGGACGCGTCGCCTGCCGGCCGCGCCTTGCGGCTCCGGCGCTTTTCCACCCAGCCTTCCCGATTGACCTGCTTTCCCCGCGCGATGCCCAGCGCACCCGCCGGCACGTCGTCGGTAATCGAGGAGCCGGCTGCGACGTAAGCGCCGCGCCCCACCCGGACCGGCGCGATCAACTGGCTGTCGCTGCCGATGAAGGCGCCGTCCTCGATGACGGTCGGGTGCTTCTTCTCGCCATCGTAGTTGCAGGTGATCGTGCCCGCCCCGACGTTCACCTTCTCGCCGATCGTCGCGTCGCCGAGATACGCCAGATGGTTCGCCTTCGACCCGCGCCCGAGCGACGTCTTCTTCAGCTCCACGAAATTGCCGACGTGCGCCTGCTCGCCGACGTCGGACTGCGGCCGGACGTGCGCGAACGGCCCCACGCGCGCGCCCGCGCCGACGTGCGATTCCGTAATGACGCAGAAATTGTTGACCACCACGCCATCGTCGAGCGTCGAATCGACGATCCGCACGCCCGAGTGGATCTCGCAGCCGGCCCCGATGCGCGTCGAGCCTTCGAGATATACGCCAGGGTGCAGGATGGTGTCGGTGCCCACGACCACGTCCGGCCCGATCCAGGCGCTCGCCGGATCGACGATCGTGACGCCCGCCGCCATCAGCTCCTCGGTCCGCCCCTGATTCAGAATGGCCGTCACCTCCGCCAGCTCCTTCCGGCTGTTCACGCCGAGAATCTCCCGCGCGTCGTCGACCACGAGCGTTTCGACCGGCAGGCCGCGCTCTCGGTACACCCGCACCAGATCGGTCAGGTAATGCTCCCCCTGGGCGTTGCCCGACCCGATGCGCCGGAGCGCGTCGAACAGCGGCGTCAGCTCGAAGGCGTAGATGCCGCTGTTGATTTCGTCGATGCCGCGCTGCGCCGGCGTCGCGTCCCGCTCTTCGACGATCGCGGCAATGGCCCCGTTCTCGCGGACGATCCGTCCATACCCGTGGGGGTCCTCGACATGTGCCGTCAGGACCGTCGCCGCGGCTCCCCGGGCGCGATGCGCCGCGAGCAGCGCCTGCAGCGTCCGCGCGCGCAGCAGCGGGACGTCGCCGTACAACAGCATGACCGTGCCCGGGCGTCCCTCCAGAAAGGGGGCCGCCTGTTGGAGGGCATGGGCGGTGCCCAGTTGCGGCTCCTGCACTGCAAAGCGCAGGCCCGGCCGTTTCGCCAACGCCTGCTGCACGTCCTCCGCCTGATGGCCGATAACGACGACGTTTGTCGCCGGATGGAGAGCCTCCGTCGCCCGGAGCACGTGTTCGATGAGGGGCAGGCCGGCGGCACGGTGCAGGACCTTGGGGTGCGCCGACCTCATCCGCGTTCCCTTACCGGCGGCCAGGACGACGACGTGCGTGTCAGGCATGGGGTGCCTGCTAGTGTATGACGTGATCCCGCCGATTGCGCCGGCGGGGGGTACGGCCCTATTTCTGCGAGCGGCGCGGCGCCTTGGAGGCCGCGGGACGGGAGGGCGGCTCGTGTCGCGAGGGCGTTTCGAGAGCGGCCCGGAAGCCCTCCATGTTGCGGAGCTGCTCGAAATCGGGGTCCTGGCGCGCGAGCGCGCGGTTTTCCGGATTACGGGCAATTGCCTGCCGCAAGTGCTCGAGCGCCGACGTCCAGGCCTGACGCCGGGCCATGGCCACCGCCATCATGTAATGGGCCTGGTGGTGCATCGGGTCCTGCACCAGAGCGCGTTGCAACTGCTGCACGGCCGACCCATCGTCGCCGGCGTTGAGCGCGACGGTGGCGGCATAGACCTGGTCGTCGGTGGACCGAAGAGGCTCTTTCGGCGTCAGCTCGCGCTCGCAGACTTTCAGGTACAGGCCGGCGCGCTCGAGCAGCTCCCGCTCGTCCGGGAACAGCTCGATGACGTTTCGCAGGGCGGCGGCGGCCGTCGCAAAGTCGTGGCGCTGCAAGGCTTGCAAGCCACGCTCGTACATCGAGACGGCTTCGTGGTACGTCGGCCGCCGAGCCGGGGCCGCCGGCGGCGCCGCCGCGGCGGGCGCCGGGGCGGGCTTCGCCACGGCGGCCGGGCGCGTCCGCCGGGGGGCGGGCTTCGGCTTGACCGATTTACGAGCAGAGGTGCGGGCGGCGGTGGCCCGGCGCGATTTCGCCATCAGCGGCTGCACTCAACAGAGCGTTTAGCGCACGGACAGTAACAAATCGCGGGATGGCCGGTCAAGCGCTGAGAACGAGCCAACCACCTATTTGGTCTTTCGACCTATCGCTCCGAGCTCCTGAAGGCGCCTGTAGACATCGTTCGGTGCCAGGCCGAGATCGGCTGCGATAGATTTGACGGCAGCGCGCGTCGGAAGCCTGTTATTATCTGTCATCCGACCAAATAATTCGCCTAGCTCTAGATCTGTAATGGCTGCTGGAGGGGACAAAAAGGCGACAGCCCTCGGCGGAACGATGATCGTAAACTCACCCAGCGGTTTCAAACTCGCAAGAAGCTCGTTTATTGGTCTAACGACCAATTCTTCGTGTGCCTTTGTGAGCTCGCGCGCGATGCAGATTGGCGTGTTGTCTATCAAATGACCTAATTCTGCCAACGTCGCAACGACCCGATGCGGCGCCTCGAAGAAGACAAGCGTTCGCGGCTCCTGGAGTATTCGCTCCAGCCATTTCCGGCGCTCGCCCGGGCGGCTGGGCGGGAATCCGAGGAACGTGAACTCCCTGGACGGCAGACCGGATGCGGCAAGTGCCGCCATCACGGCACTGGGACCCGGAACGCTCTCGACCCGGATGCCGGCCGCTCGCGCGGCGGCGATCAGCGCCTCGCCAGGGTCTGATATGGTCGGGGTGCCGGCATCCGAGACCAGCGCCATGGAGCCGCCCCCCAGCAAATGGGCGATCAGCCCCGCGCTCCGCCGGCGCTCATTGTGCTCGTGCAGGCTCGTCGTCGGCGTCGAGATCGAGTAGTGTTGGAGAAGTCGGGCCGTTCGGCGGGTGTCTTCGGCTGCGATGAGAGAGACGTCGCGCAGGACCCGAAGCGCCCGCAGCGTGACGTCCTCGAGGTTGCCGATTGGAGTGGCGACCACATACAGGATGCCGGCCATCGGGGGCGCCGATTTTATCAGAATGTATTCCGCCGAACCTTTACCGCACTTTACGGACGAATATCTCGTGTGGCTTCACGAGGTCCATCCCACCAACGCCAGCTTCGACGGGGTCCACGTCCACGACGATCTGCTGGAAGACCTTGGTCGTCCGGCGATGGACAGCCAGATCCGCGCGCTCGGCGGCTTTGCGCGCCGGCTCGCGGCCATCGATCCGCAGCGGCTGACCGAGTCGGAGCGTCTCGAGCGGCCCGTCCTGGAGGCCAACATCCGGGCGCGTTTGTTCGAGCTCGAGTCGGTGCGGACCTGGGAACGCAGTCCGCAGCACTACGGCGATCTGCTCGCCACCAGCCTGGCGGGCCAGGTGCTGTTCGACTACGCGCCGCTGTCGGAACGGGCGCGCCGCGTGCTCTCGAAGCTGCGTCAGGCGCCCCGGTTGATGCAGGCCGCGCGCGACAACCTCAAGGAGCCCCCCGGCATTTTCGTCAAGGTCGGGCTCGAAAGCCTGCGCGGGACGCTGCGCTTCATCGAAGAGGACCTGCCGCGCGCGTTCGGCGATCTCGACGACCTGCACGTCCTGAGCGACCTGGCGGACGCCGCGACCGAAGCGTCACAATCGGTGGCGCAGCTGGTCGAGCACCTGGAACAGGAGGTCGCGCCCCGGACGCGCGGGTCTTTTCGGCTCGGGCGCGAGCGGTTCGAGCAGAAGCTCCGGCTCGACGAAGGCATCACGCTCGACGCCGACCGGCTGCTGGCGATCGCGCAGCGCGAACTCCGCGCCACGCAGGACGAATTCAAGCGCGCCGCCTCGACGCTCGATGCGGCCGATCCGTTCGAGGCGTGGGCGCGCGCGAAGGTGTCGCACCCGCCCGCAGGCGCGCTCGTCGACACGGCGCAGCAACAGCTCGATCAGCTCGCGACCTTCATCGCCCGTCACGATCTCGTCTCGGTGCCCGACGGTGCCAGCGTGCGCGTGGCCGCCACCCCGCGGTTCTATCGCTGGACGTTCGCGAGCATGTGGACGCCGGGGCCGTTCGAGCCGCGGCCGCTGGGCGCGTGCTACTACATTACCGACGCCGACCCCGCGTGGCCCGCGGAGCGGCAGGAAGAGCACCTGCGGGACCTCAATTACGGGACGTTGTGGTCGATTTCCGTCCACGAGGTCTATCCCGGGCATTTCCTGCACTACCAGCACCTGCGCCCGCTGACGTCCACGTTGCGCAAGTCGATCCTGTTCGCCTCCACGGCGATGGTCGAAGGGTGGGCGCACTATGCCGAGCAGATGATGGTGGAGGCGGGGTTCCGCCGGACGGATCCCGCCGTCCGGCTCGGGCAGCTCGCCGAAGCGCTCGTCCGCCTGTGCCGCACCATCGTCGGCATCCGCCTGCACTGCGAAGATCTGTCGGTCGAGCAGGGCGTGCGGTTCTTCCGCGAGGAGGCGTATCTCGAAGAGACGAGCGCCCGCCGCGAGGCGGAGCGGGGCACGTTCGACGCGGCCTACGTGCTCTATTCGCTGGGCAAGCTGATGGTGCTGAAGCTGCGGGAGGACGTCAAGGCGAGCACCGCGGCGCGCTTTTCGCTGCGGCAGTTCCACGACACGCTGCTCGGCAACGGCACGGTGCCGCTGTGGCTGCACCGGAATCTCATGCTGGGCGAGCACAACGGCGCTATGATCGACTGAACCCTATGCCGCTCTACGAATATCAGTGCGACGCCTGCGGAACCCGGTTCGAGCGCATCCAGAAGTTCTCGGACGCGCCGATCGAGGTCTGCCCCACCTGCGGCGGTCACGTCAAACGGCTGGTGTCGTCGCCGGCCATTCAGTTCAAGGGCACGGGCTGGTACGTCACCGATTACGCGAAGAAGTCGACCACCAACGCCGGCAAGTCGGGCGACAACAGCACGTCTTCGTCGTCGACGCCCGACGCCTCGAAAACGCCTCCGGCCAAGAAGAAGGAAGAGTAGGCCTACCGCCGGCTGACCGGGGTCTCCAGGTCGATCGACCGGAGGTATTCGCGGAACGGCTCGGCGAGATCCGGCCGGCGCAGCGCGAAATAGACGACCGCGCGCAGGAATCCCAGCTTGTTGCCGGTGTCGTGCCGCACGCCCTTGACCGTGTAGCCGTAGATCGGGCGCTGCTTCAGCAGGCGCCGGAGGCCGTTGGTGAGCTGGATTTCGCCGGTGCGGTCTTTGGCCGTCTCCTCGAGCGCCGGGAAGATGTCGGGCGTGAGAACGTAGCGGCCGATGATCGCCAGGTTCGAGGGGGCTTCGTCGCGCGGCGGCTTCTCGACGAGGTCGCGAATCCGGTAGACGCCCGGGCGGATCTGTTCGGCGTCGATGATGCCGTACGCGCTGACGTTTTCGTGCGGCACTTCCTCGACCGCCAGCACGGGGCCGTCGACCTCGTTGAACACGTCGATCATCTGCTTGAGCGCCGGCGGGGCCGCATCGATCACGTCGTCGCCGAGGATGACGGCAAACGGCTCCTGCCCCACGAGCGTGCGCGTGACGAGCACCGCGTGGCCGAGGCCGAGCGGTTCCCCCTGGCGCACGTACGCCACGTTGATGAGTTGCGAGACCTGACGGATTTCCCTGAGCAGATCCGTCTTGCCGCGCGCCTCGAGGAACGACTCGAGTTCGACGGCGACGTCGAAGTGATCTTCAATCGCGTTCTTGCCGCGCCCGGTCACCAGGATGATGTTGTCGACGCCCGAGGCGAGCGCTTCTTCGACGCCGTACTGGATGATCGGCTTGTCGACCAGCGGCAGCATTTCCTTCGGCTGCGCTTTGGTGGCCGGCAAAAACCGCGTGCCGAGTCCGGCCGCGGGAAAGACGGCTTTGCGAATCACGAGGTCATGCTATCTCAGGAGCCGGGCGTCCGGTATAGGATTTAGCAAATGCTCGACCCGCTGTACATCCGCGAGCACCTCGCCGAGGCGCGCGCGCGGCTCGAAACCCGCGGCATGCATCCGGCCGCCGAACTGGAACAGCTCGCCACGCTCGACGCGCGGCGCCGGAGGCTGATCCCCGAGATCGAAGGACTCAAGCGCGAGCAGAACGCCGCCGGCGACGAGGTCGCGCGCGCGAAGCGCCAGGGGCAGGACGCCTCGCACGTCTTCAGCGCGAACAAAGCGCGGGCGCAGCAGATCCGGCAGCTCGAGATCCAGCTCGATCAGGTCGAGCAGCAGCGCTCGGCCCTGCTGATGACGCTGCCGAACCTGCCGCATGCGTCGGTGCCCGTCGGCGGCAGTGCGGCGGACAACCAGGAAGTGCGCCGCCACGGCGAGCCGCCGGCGTTTTCGTTCGAGCCGAAGCCGCATTGGGAGATCGGCCCGGCGCTCGGGATCCTCGACTTCGAGCGCGCCACCAGGATGTCGGGCTCGCGGTTTTCGGTGTTGATGGGCGCCGGCGCCGCGCTCGCCCGCGCCCTGATCAACTTCATGCTCGATCTGCACACGCGCGAGCATGGGTACACCGAAGTCGAGCCGCCGTTTCTCGTCAACGCCGACACGCTGCGCGGGACCGGCAACCTGCCGAAGTTCGAGCAGGATCTGTTCAAGATCGCCGGCGAGTGGGACCTGTATCTGATTCCGACCGCCGAAGTGCCGCTCACCAACCTGCACCGCGGCGAGATTCTCGACGGCGAGCAGCTCCCGATTCGCTACACCGCGTACACCCCGTGCTTTCGAAGCGAAGCTGGTTCGTACGGCGCCGACGTCCGAGGGCTGATCCGGCAGCACCAGTTCGACAAGGTGGAACTGGTGAAGTTTGCCGCGCCCGATCGGTCGTACGACGAACTGGAACTCCTGACGGCGAACGCCGAAGAAGTCCTGAAGCGCCTCGGCCTGCCGTACCGCACCGTGGTGCTGTGCACCGGCGACATGGGCTTCGCGTCCGCGAAGACGTACGACATAGAAGTCTGGCTTCCCAGCCAGCACACGTACCGTGAGATTTCGTCCTGCAGCAACACCGAAGCGTTCCAGGCGCGGCGCGCGAACATCCGCTTCCGCCCCGAGGGAGGGGGCAAACCGGAGTTCGTGCACACCCTGAACGGTTCCGGCCTTGCGGTGGGCCGCACCCTGATCGCCATTCTCGAGAACGGCCAGCAGCCGGACGGTTCCGTCGTGATTCCCCCGGCGCTCCGTCCGTTCATGGGCGGCACCGAGGTGATCGAGCGGCGCTGATCGCTATCGACCCTGCACGTCGAACGTGAGCCCTGCCACCACCCGCGACAGCGCCGCCTGCCGGCGATCGCGTTCCGCCGTCGTCTCGGCGATCTGCCGCCTCAGATTCGCGAGCTGATCTTCCTGGTCGCCCAGCTCGTGCGTGTAGCGCTGGAGCAGTTGTTTCTCCTCGTCGCTGCCGCGCAGCGCCTTCATGTTCTCGCGGAGCCGGTCCTGGTCTCTGGTGATCGTGTTCACCTGATTGGTCAGTGCTCCCAGCCGATCTTCGCTCGCGGCGAGCTGCTTCCGCGCGTCGAGCAGCGGCGCGAGCGCGGCACGCAGCGCGTCGGACGGCACACCGGTCTGTTCGAACATCGTGATGACCGAGTTGTCGAGATTGCCGACGTCGTACCGCGTCTCGCCGGCGTGATGCGCGGTGATCGCCAGGGTCGCTTCCTTCTTCGCGTCGAGGGGCACCCGGAATCGAGCGGACCGCGAGGTCGTTTCGGCTGGTTTCGGATCTGCTTCCACCGTCCACCCCGGGCTCAATGGATGTTCGATCACGATCGTGCGGCGGGTCGTGTCCTCGTTGCGCAGCCGGTACATCCAGTGCTGGCGCTGCTCCTGGCTCGCGACGACGATTCCGTCGTGGGCGGTGATCCGCGTGTAGTGGCCGGAGGCGTCGTCCATGTGCGCCTCCACCATGACGCCCAGATCCGTCGCGTACGAGACCAGCCGCCGTTCGCCGGGCTTGACCGGGTCCATCAGCCCTTCGCCGGCAAAGGCGTTCGCGTCGATGACGGAAAACGTGCCGCCGTCGAGCGTCAGCGGGGTGGCGTTGGTCAGCCAGATCGCGCGAAGCGGCCGGCCGCTGCCGGCGCCGCGATTCCAGAGCGACACCCGCTCCGCCTCCACCTTCGCGTTCACGATGGGCACGAGCGCGGACTGATTCTCGAGGATGGTGATTGGCTGCGCGATCCGATACTCGAACAGTTCGCCGAGGTCCTGCGGCGTCGCCGCGGGGGTCGCCGCCATCTGCTGGAGCATGTCGACGGGTGGCGGCGGCGGTTCGGGTAACCCTCCGACCATTCCCCCGATGAAGCCGCCGGCGGTTCCGCCGCCGACACGGGCTCGAGGAGTGGCGCGCGTGCGCGAGGGGCTGGCCGCAGGCGATTGGCCCGCAACCGTGACGGTTTCCATCGGGCCGCCAACCTCCAGTGGCACGTTGAGGGTCTGCTCCCCTCCGCCGGTCAATGCCACCGTTCGCGTGGCGGCGCGGAAGCCCGGCAGATCGAACGTCAATCGATACGTCCCGGGCGGCGCGTCCAGCACGTACGATCCCGTCGCATCGGTGACGCCTGCCGTTGATCCGCCGTCGTCCACCCCGGTGAGCCGCACCGTCACGCCCGGAAGCGCCGCGCCGGCGGAATCCCGCACGGTGCCTCGCACGACGCCGTTGCCCCCCTGCAGCGTGGGTGCGTGCGTCTGCGGCGCGAGCTGCGCCGTCGCGGGCAGCGGCACGACGGGCCGCCGCGCATAGTACGGCTGCGAGAGCGCTTCGATGAAGGAGTGCGGCGCGCCGGCGACCAGCGACAATTCGACGTCGTTCCAGTCTTCGCCGATGGTGTTGTCGACGATCGCCCAACCCTGCAGCAGCGGTTTGTCCGTGTCGTTGCCGGGCAGCACGAGGCGGTACGTGGATTTCCAGACGGGGACCTCGCTGATGTAGCTCACGAACAGTCGTCTCGTCCCGGTGCCGGTCGCCGACAGCACCATGCGGCGCGCGTCCTGCGCGCGCGCCGACGCGACGACCCCCAGGTAGCGCCCGAGGTCCTCGCGCACGTCCTTGTCGCCCAAATGCACGGTGACGTCCGGGCCGAGCCGTACCGTCCGAAGCGTTCCGTCGTCTCCCGCGATCATCAGCAGATCGACCTCGACGGCATCTCCCTTGACGTTGTCGGACTTGCGCTCGACGTTGAGCAGCCGCCCCTGAATCGACGACGTCCCGGTGCGGACCTCCACGTGCGCGCCGCGCAGCGCCCGATACAGATCGCGCGTGTCCGGGTTGGCCCCGAGCGGCAGATGCAGCGCGGCAAGCCGCTGCGCGACGGGGGCGGCCGAGTTGTACGTAATCGAGCCAATCTGGCCGTGATCGAGGTCGATGGCGGTGAGCGAGGTCAGCACGTCGTCGAGCTGGCCGCTCGTGAACTGGATTTCCACGTCGCCGGAGCCGGTAATCGAGCCCAGGTGCTCGAAGTAGCCGACGCCGGTCTTGTACAGGATGACGCGCCGGACGGGCAGCCGCGTCGGTTCGGACTGCGCCGCGCGCTGCGCACCGGGCGCCGCGGCCACGATCGTGAGCAGGATGACGAGCACGAACAGTCTGCGCACAGCTACCTCCCAGGTCGCGATTGTTGGTAATCGCTCAGGGCCAGCGTCACGGATGGCGTCGGACGCCCGAGTGCCGTCAACAGGGTTGGACACCTCCCAAATGGAATCAGTCTGCCAAGCTTCGATTGAATTCGACGGAGTGCGGAGATGGCAAGCCGTATCTGCTCGCGAGAGCCGCCGGCGCTGCGAAATCAGCGGAATCCGCTGGGGCCGAACCGGCCGGACGGATCAGAGCTTCAGGAGGCGCTCTCTGAGCACGCGGGATTGGAGTCTGCTGACCTGCAGTTTTTGACCGTTGCTCGAGATGGCGACGTGCGTACCTCCCGGCATCGCGCTGACCTTGGTGATGACGTCGACATTCGCCAGCGTCCCTCGACCGAGCCGGAGGAAGCGCGAGGGATCGAGCCGACGCTCGAGATCCTTGAGCCGGTATGTAACCGTGTAACGCTCTCGGTGCAGTCCGAATTCACCGCGGCCAGGTAGGCGTGAAGATGAAGGTCGTCCCGCTGCCCTCGGAGCGATGCACGACCGCGATCGGCGTCGTTCCACTTCGTGATCGTGCCGAGATAGATGCCGCTGAGCGTGTCGCCGTCCAGCTTCAGGCCGTCGATCGACAGGTTGTACCCAACCGACACCGCGCCCATCGTCACGGGCACGTGGACGATCGGGCCGCCCGCGGCTTCCGCGGCCTTCGTCTGCTCGTCGTTCAGCGGATAGTCGGTGGCCCCGAAGTCGACGACGCCGTTCGTCACCTGCTGCACGCCGCCGCCGCTGCCGATCGACTGATAGTTGACCTGGATGCCCGACTGCTTGTCGAAGGCGTCGAAGACCTTGCTGAAGAGCGGCGCGTCGAAGGTCGAGCCCGCGCCTTGAAGCCGCACGTTCGCTGCGGCGCTCCCTCGCCCGGGCTGGGGAGAGGAGCCGCCGCACGCGGCCGCGAGAAAGGCGAGGATGGCCGCGTACGCCAGCAGGATGCCTCGCACCCGTTGGCTCTTACGCGCTTCTCGAGGGAAAGCGATTCGTCGTGAGCTCATGATCATCCTCTCCTCGTGTGGCATTCCCGGCGCGTCAGAAGTTCACGAGCGCGTGCACCGCGATTTTGCGCTGCCGGGCCTGCGGAACGTTGTCGAACGTCGCGTCGTCGTAGTCGATGAGGAACGCCGACGTGGCGCTGCCGGTGTGCGGGAACCAGTACGCGATGCCGACGATCGCCCGCTTGTGGACCTGCGAATCGAAGCTGGTGTTCGGCGTGTAGTGGTCGTACCGGAAGAGCCCTTCGATGCCGACGCGCGACCGCGGCGTGACCCACGCCGACCAGCCCTGCCCGTGAACGTCGAGCGCGGCCGGGGTCTTCTCGTCGTGCGCCGCGACGTAGTCGAACGCGGCGTTCAGGTACTGGTGCTCGAACGAGGCCTCGAACAGGGCGCGCGTCTTCTCGCTGTCTTTCGCGTAGTGGTCGCCGTCGTAGAAGCCGGTGAAGCGGAGGCCGCGCGCCGGCAGCGGACCGCGCGCGAACGGACGCACCGTGCCCCGAATCTGCAACGACGGCTGGTTGTTCGCTTCGGGGGCGTGGTAGCCCTCGCCGTTGTAGATACCCGCGTGGACCTCGGCGTAGTTGTTGGCGAAGGCACTGTGGAAGGAGGCGCCGACGTCCGACGAGGTCAGCAGTCCCTCGCGCTCGCTGAACGTCGTCCCCTGGAATCGATAACGGTAGATGCCCTCCTGGTAGTCGATGAGCGGCGTCTGCTGCTGGCCGAAGCGGATCCACGTGCCCCTGGGGAGCCAGTCGTCGAGATTGATCTGGGCGAAGGCGTACTTGAGCCGCAGCTCGAGGTCGCCGCTGCCGACCCGGGTGATGTCAGGTGTGATGCGGAAGGAGACCAGGTGCGAGACGTTGCCCGTGACGTTGATGTAGGCGCGGCTGACGTCGAAGTCGCTCGGATGATACTTGTTCCCATTCGCATCCGTCGCCTCGGGCGAGCTCGTGTAGGTGTAGTCCATGAAGATCGTGCCCCCGACTTTCACCGACGGCGTGTCGTCGGGCGGCGTGTAGCCGGCCGCGGGGGTGACCTGCGCGAGCGCGGCGGACGCGCCCGACAGCACGAGGGCGCACGCCACCCCGGCGGGGCGCAGACGGTGGAGCAAGACTGAAGCAGGCACACGTCGCACGTGAACTCCCCTCAAATCGTTCGTGCTCATGTTGGAGTCAACCCTATCAACGCGGCATTCCAGATCGGTGTCGCACATGTTAAATCGGCGTGAACGGAGGCAGGAGGGACCGAGGCGTCCCTACGCTCTGACCGGCCGCGCCTTCCGGTTCGATGTAGCCGGGTCCGTGCTGACGTAGGGCGGGTCCCTGTTGATGTAGGCCTGGTCTTCCGCCTGCGCTGAAGCTGCGGCGGACCGCCGTAGCGCTGGCGAAGGCGGTCAGACCCCGCATCAGCCCGCATCCCGCTGCTCACGCGACCCAGCTGAGCACGAGCGCCGCACTGGCGGAGAAAATGGCGATCGTCGTGATCGGTGCCGATGCGCCGATGCCTGTCAATCAGCGCCACCAGATGCAGCCGTGTCGAAGGCTTCATTGAGGTGAAGGAGGCGCTGCGGTTCGGCGATATACTTTCACGGCTTCTCTCCGCGTCCCGTTCGTGTTCAGGAGGACAGATGACCTCATCCATTCCCGGCCAGCCGCTGCCGCAGGGCGTCAAGACCGCGAGTTCGGTCCAGTCCCCGCTGACGCTGGTCATGACGATCAAGTCGGCGGCCGACTCGCAGGCGCTCAACGCGCTCCTGCAGAAGATCCAGTCGGCGCCGCTCGACAAGAATCCGATCTGGGCGGCGTTGACGAAATTGAATACCGTCCACTTCGCGCGTTTCGTGTTCCTCGAGAACAACACGAAGCTCGCGGTCATCACGAGCTATGACGGGACCTTCGAGGACTACATCAACGAGTTCATCGACGAGATCGGCGACGTGTTCAACGCCCTCCTGGCCCACATGACCGGCGCGCCGTCGCTGCCGGTGCAGAAGAATCGCCAGGCGTTCCTCGACTACGTGCGCGCGAACGACCTCCGCGCGATCGAGCCGTTCTTCAGCGCCTACCCGACGGCGACGGTGCTCGACATCAAGGCGGCCCTCGGCAGCTGACGGGCGCCCTCCAGGAAGGAAGTCGCGTGCCGGATCTCGCGCTGGACGACGTCCAGGGCTTCATCGTGCGGACGTATGCGATGCCGGCGCTCCGGGTGTTCGCCCTGCGCGTCGAGCATGCGGCCGCCGCGGGGCAGCTGCTGGGCGCGCTCGTCGGAGGCGATCCGTCGGTGCCGCAGCTCGCCACCGCGGCGCCCTGGGGCGCCAAACCCGAGGTCTGCGTCAACGTGGGATTCACCCACACGGGTCTGGCGGCACTCGGCGTGGCCAGCGAGGACCTGGCGTCGTTCGCCGAGGAGTTCGTGCAAGGGCCGGTCGCGCGCGCGCCGCGCGTCGGCGACGTGGGCGACAGCGCGCCGGAACGGTGGGTCGGATCGTTCGCGAGCGGAGCCGTCCACGCGCTCGCCTTCCTCTTCGCGCAAACGGAAGAAGCGCTCGAGACGGCGACCGCCCGTCTGCGCGCCGCGTGTGCCGCGGGGGCGGCGTTCAGCGAGCTCTCGATGTACGACGCGCGGGCCCTCCCCGGCAACGTCGCGCACTTCGGGTACCGCGACGGGTTTTCACAGCCCGTGATCGACGGCGGCCCGCCGCCGCTCGTCCCGGACGTGCTGCCGAAGGCGCCGCCCGGAGAATTCCTGCTCGGCCACCCGAGTCAGTACGAGAGCTTCGTCTATCCGGTCCCCCAACCGCAGCCGCTCGGCCTGAACGGCAGCTTCGTCGCGTTCCGCATTCTCGAGCAGGATTGCGCCGGCTTCGAGCGCTTCCTGACGGCGGCGTCGGCGCAGACGGGCCTCGACCGCGAGTTGATTGCCGCGAAGCTCGTCGGACGCTGGCGCAGCGGCGTGCCGCTCGCGCTCTCGCCGCACGCCCCCGATCCGGATCTGCCGCTCGAGCAGTACAACGCGTTCGACTACGCGCCGACGCCGGAAGTGCCCGGCGCGTACGACGACCGGCGCGGCGATCGCTGCCCGATCGGCTCGCACATCCGCCGGATGAACCCGCGGCACTCCGCCGTCGCCGGCAACAGCGGCCTGAAGCGGCGCCTCGTGCGGCGCGGCCTGCCGTACGGACCTCCCTACGATCCCGAGCACCCCGACGACGGGATCGCGCGCGGGCTGCTGGGGTTGTTCATCGGCGTGAGCCTCAAGGACCAGTTCGAGTTCCTCATGTCGGACTGGGCGAACAAGGGGACGTTCGCGCCGGGTCTCCGCGGGACACGCGACCCGGTCCTCGGCGACAACTCCGCGCCGGACGCGACGTTCCTCCTGCCCATCGAGGGCGGCCGCACCGTGGAAGTCACCGGGCTGTCGCGGTTCGTCACGTGCCGCGGCGCGGCGTACTGCTTCTTGCCGAGCGTCACCGCCATCAGGTACCTGTCGGCGCGTGCGACCGCCCGCGCGATCAGCGTCGGCGTGTGAGGTCCGGAACGCCGCCTGGCCGTTGCGTGCCGATCGCGTCGAGCTGCTTCTGCAGCGTCAACCGATCCAGCAGGTCGATGCGAACGCTCGTGAAGATCTCGACGCGCGCGGACTCGCGGTAAACGCGCGACGCGCGGGATAGCATAGAGTGGTCGAATTGAGAGCGCCTGTCGTGGCGGCTGTCGCGGGGGAGGGGCCGAGAACGGGCGTTCCGTTAACCTCCGAAGGGCCCCATATTTCGTATCGTCCTCGAGGCGTGTACGTGCTGTCGCCGATGCCGCGCGCCGCGCCGGCGTGGCCGAGACGGAACCGGCGCCCGCCTGATCTCCGCTGCGTCGCCCCTATTCGTCGCGAAGCGCCACGAGAGGATCGACGCGCGATGCGCGCCGCGCCGGCACGTAGCTGGCCCCCATCGTCAGGCAGATGAGGGCGAGCGGCACGAGGACGTAAACCGCCGTGCTCGGGGCGGCGAGCCCCTGCAGATTCGCGGCGATCAGGGGGGCGGCGAACACCGTCGCCGCACTGCCGACGAGGATACCCGCAAGCGAGAGCACCAGGCCCTGGCGCAGCACCATCCGGAGCACGTCGGCCCGCGCGGCCCCGATGGCCATCCGGATCCCGATCTCCCGCGTCCGGCGCGCGACCGAATACGCGACGAGCCCGTAGAGACCCGCCAGCGCGAGCGCCAACCCGAGCAGCGCGATCGTGCCCACCATCTGCATGAGCATCAGGGGCACGGTGATCGCCCGATCGCGATACATCCTCGAATACGACTCCGTGTCGAAGATGGGCTGACGGACGTCGATGTCGCGGACGATGCCGCGCAGGGGAGCCGCGAGCGATGTCGGGTCGGTGCTCCGCGTCTCCACGAGCAGCCGCATCGCCGTCTTCTCGTGTTGCGCGAAGGGCAGGTAGAAAAACGGCGTGGGCCGCTCGGCAGTGGACCAGTACTTCGCGGTCTTCGTGACCCCAATCACCTCGAGCCAGGGGCTGCCGCTCTCCGCCAGGCGCAGCCGCTTGCCGATTGGATCCCGATCGGGCCAGTAGGTCTTCGCGAACTGTTCGTTCACGATCGCCACGCCCGCGGCGCCCGCTGTGTCGGCCTCCGAGAAGGGCCGACCGCGAAGCATCGCGATCGCCATCGTCGAGAAATAGCGCTCCCCGACGACGGCCGTCAACGTCGACACGCTCCCTTGTCCGGGCGGGAAGCGATAACCCTCGGGAATCACCGCCGGGGCATATTGCACGCCGACCTCGAACGGCATCACGCTGGCCAGGCTTGCCGAGACGACACCGGGCAGCGCGGCGGCGCGGTTCACGACGTCGCGATAGAACGCGTGCGTCTGGGCCGGCGTGTCGCGGACGGCCGACGTATCGAACGACATCACCAGGAGATGATCCGTGCGAAAGCCGGGCGCTTGAACGACCATCCGGCGGACACCGCCGAACAGCATTCCCATCGCGACGAGCAGCACCATCGAGAGCGCCACCTGCACCGTCACGAGGATGTTGCGGCCGATGGTCCGATTGCGCACGGCCTCGCCGACCGTCGACGTCTTCAGCGCGGGGACCAGTTCGGTTTCGAGGCTCTGGCGGGCCGGGGCAATGCCGAACACCAAGGCGCTCACAATCGCAGCGAGCACGCCGAAGAGCAGGACGCGATGATCCAGCTCCGGCCTGATCACGATCTGATTCTGCACCGGAATGGTTTGCAGGAATCGGATGCCGCCGAACGCGAAGGCGAGCCCGAGCGCGAGACCCGCGAGCGCGAGGAGCAGGCTTTCGGTCAGGAGCTGTCGCAGCAAACGGGAACGGCTGACGCCGAGCGCCAGCCGCACCGCAATCTCCCGCGAACGACCGCGGGCACGTCCGAGCATGAGGTTCGCGACGTTTGCGCAGGCGATAATCAGCACGAGTCCGGCGAGCCCGCCGAGGAGACTCAGCAGCATCGCGTCGTCTGGGTCCTCCCGCGCCCGATCTTGCAGCTCCGTGCGAACCACCGCGACGCGGCGCCGGTCCGCATCCGGGTACTGGCGCTGCAAGGCGCTCCAGATCGTCGTGAACTCGGCCTGCGCCCTGGCCTGCGACACGCCGCGCGCGAGCCGCCCCTTCACCCGGAACACGCGCGCCTTCCGATTCTCGAGTGGGTTCTCGCGGGCCGGATCGAGCCGCTGCGCCATCACGACCGGCAGGTAGAACGCGGGGCGGACCGGCGGCTCGGGTCCCGTGAAGCTCGCCGGCGTCACGCCCACGACGTGGAAGGGAATGCCGTTGATCCAGACGACGCTCCCGAGCACAGACGGATCGGCGGCGAGCGCATCGTTCCAGAAGTCGTGGCTGAGGACGACCGCCGTCCCGCGACCAGGTATCCGTCCTTCGTCGGCGGTGAAGCTTCGGCCGAGCGCCGGCTGGACGCCGAGCACCTCGAAGAAATTGTCGCTCACCAGCATCGCCATGTACCCGTCGCGCACGGATTGCCGCGAGCGGGCGAAGCTGAAGGTACCGATGTCGTACGCGGCGAGACCGCTGAACGTACGGGTGGCCTGTCGCAGATCGCGATAATTCGGATACGAGAGCCGCGCGTCGAGCCGTCCCTCTTCCGGTGCGTCGGTGCTCACCGTCATCACGGATCCCGGATCGCGGATCGGGAGCGGACGGAGGAGCAGCACATCGGCGAGGCTGAAGATCGCCGCATTGGCGCCGATCCCGAGCGCCAGCGACAGCACGGCCACGCCGGTGAAGATCGGATTGCGCCGCAGGAGGCGGACGGCATGCCGGAGATCGCGCGAGGCGTCGTCGAGCCATGGCAGCCCGCGCTGATCGCGCAGCCTCTCCATGGAGGCGGCAAGGCCCCCGGCGCGGACCGCCGCCACGCGCGAGGCGTGCTCGGGCGAATGTCCTCGTCGGCGCGCGTCCTCGGCGGCCAGCTCGGCGTGCAGCCGGAGCTCCTGCTCGAGATCGTCGTCGCGTCTGGACGGATGGAACGTGCCTCGCAGGCGGTCGAGCCACTCACGAATCGCGCCCATCGCGGCGTTGGCCCTCACGCCTGCTCGCCGCCGAGCGCGCCGATGATCGCGACCATCCGATCCCACTCGGCCCGTTCGGTCGCGAGCTGCCGGCGGCCGGCCGGCGTGATGGTATAGAACCGCGCCTTGCGGTTCTTGTCGCTCACCCCCCACCTGGCGCGCACGAAGCCTCGCTGTTCCAGTCGCATCAACCCCGGGTACAGCGTGCCCATGTTGAGCTGGAGCGAACCCCTGGAGACCTGCTCGATGCGCGCGGCGAGGGCATAGCCGTGGAGCGCCCCCATCGTGGCGAGGGTCTGGAGCACCATCAAATCCAGCGTTCCCTGGAGCACATCCGTCTTGTCGGGTCCACTATTGGTCATGCAAAGGGAGTGTAGGCGGTCTGCAGTGGCCTGTCAAATGAAGTGTCGGATGAACGACGGGCCGGGCACCTGCATTCAGACGATCCAGCTGGCGACGAGCGCCGCACTGGCGGAGAAGATGGCGATCGTCGTGACCCAGCCGAGGACATTGATCGCGCGCCCGTTCACGCGGTTGCCGACGATGCGGCGGTCGTTCGTCATGAGCAGGATGAGCAGCATCAGCGGCGGCGTGGAAAGGCCCTGGACGATCCCCGCCCAGACGAGCACGCGCATCGGATTCAGGCCGATGAAATTCACCGCTACGGCGACCGCCGTCACCACGACGATCGCGCCGTAGAATCTCGCCGCGCGCGCGGGCTTCGCGCCGAGGCCGCTGCGCCAGCCCAGGCTCTGCGCCAGATCGTACGCGGCCCCGGTGGTCATCACCGGCACCGCCAGGAACCCGACGCCGATGATGCCGAGCGCGAAGAGCACGCCCGCGGCGTGTCCGGCGACAGGCTCCAGCGCCCGGGCGGCGTCGGCCGCGGTCGTGATGCCGTGCCGCCCCGCGCCGAACAGGGCCGAGGCGGTCGAGAGCATGATGAAGTACATGACCAGGTTCGAGAACACCATCCCGTACAGGATGTCGCGGCGCGAATGCCGCAGTTCCTCGCGCGTGGCGCCAATGCGATCGTCCAGCCGCCGCCGTCCCATCGCGATCTCTTCCTCGACCTCCTCGTTCGACTGCCACGTGTAGATGTAGGCCGAGAGGCTCGTCCCGATCGCGGCGACGAGCAGCGACAGGAACTCGCGGTCGAACCGCAGCGTGGGGACGAACGTGCCCCGGAGCACAGGGCCGAGGTCTGGCCTGGCGAGGACCGCGGCGACCACGTACGCGAGCAGCACCAGCGCGAGCAGCCGGAAGACGCTCTTGATGACGTCGTAAGAGCCCCAGATCTGGAGCGCGAGGATGACGACGGCGATGCCGGTGACCAGCAGCTCGAATGGCCAGGGCACCAGCAGGCCCAGCGCCGCAGCCATCCCCCCGAGATCCGCCGCCGCTTCGAAGGTGTTGCCGATGAGGACGCCGGTGAGCGCGACGAACAGCAGCCGCCGCGAATAGTGGTCGCGGATGACGGCGAAAAGGCCCTTGCCGGTCACCTGGCCCAGCTTGGCCGAAAGGTACACGACCGCGAACATCATCGGGAAGATGGCGGGTGCGGTCCAGAGGAACGCCGGGCCGAGCTTCGCGCCCGCCGCCGCATACGTCCCAATGGCTGACGGGTCGTCGTCGGCGGCGCCGGTGATCAGTCCGAGCCCGAGCGAGCGGGCGACGCCGCGCCGCGGCGGCGGCGGCTGGTCCGCAGGCGGAGACGACGATTCAGGCGCGGAACTCATGTGGGGATAGAACGGTCGTGCACAACGGCTCGACCGAGTTGCCTGCACGACGCACGCCCGGCGCGAGGCCGCGGCTGGGGTTGCGCGCAAGCGCGTAAGATAGACGTGCGGAGGGATGGCCGAGTGGTCGATGGCGGTGGTCTTGAAAACCACTGAACCGGAAACGGTTCCGGGGGTTCGAATCCCTCTCCCTCCGCCAGCCTTCGCCAGACGCTCGATGAGCGCCCCGTTTGACCATCTCGGGCCGATCTGACACGCTACCGCCGCCACACAATCCACAGGGACCATGGCGCTGCACCCGGGAGACTGCCTCGGACCGTACCAGATCGATGTGCCCTTCGGCGCCGGCGGCTCGAGCGAGATCTATCGGGCACGCAGCGTTGAGCGAGCGTGACGGCTCCCTCCTTCGACACGTGGCTCGAGGCGCTCGAGCGGCGCCATCTCGCCGACCTCACGCGTCCCGAGCTGACGCGCGCCTTGCGGGCGCTCTCCTCCTCCTACGTGGAACGACGTGCCTCGATCGCGCGCGGCGCGGCGCTGGAAGGGGCAGGCAAGCGCGCCGCGTTTGCGCTGTACTATGCGCCGCTGCATTTCCTGGTCGCGCGAGAGGTCGTCGGCGCCTTGCACCTTGCCGACCAGCCGATTTCGCGTGTCGTCGATCTTGGGTGCGGAACAGGCGCGGCAAGCGCCGGGTGGGCGGCTGAAGCGAGCTCGTCCGGTCCGATCCGGGCCGTGTCGATCGACGCGACGGATCGTTCGTCCTGGGCGGTGGACGAAGCGGTGCTGACGTACCGGCACTTCGAGGTTCGCGCGCGCGTGCGCGCCGCCCATCTCCGCCAGCTTCCACTTCGCGCCGGGGCAGGGGACGCGGTCCTGCTCGCCTATACGGTCAACGAACTGCCGCCCGACGCTCGCGACCCTCTGCTCGAGCAGTTGTGTCGCGTCGCCGCTCGCGGCGCGGCGGTCCTGGTGATCGAGCCGATCGCCCGCCGCATGAACGAGTGGTGGGCCGACTGGGCGCGCGCGCTTCAGGCGCGACAGGACGACTGGCGCTTCAGCACGCCCGTCCCGCCGCGGCTGCGCGAGATCGGCCGCGCCGCCGGCCTCGACCCGCGCGAATTGACGGCCCGCACGTTGTGGGTGCCCGGCGTCAGGCCCAAAGCCTGAACCCGGTGCTAGACTGCGCAGCCGGATGCTTCCGTACGACGCCACGAGCGTGACGGCCATCGCCGCGGCGGCAGCCTGCCTCATCGCCGCATGGCGATGCCCCCGATCGTCACTGAGTCTCACCCTCGTTCTGCTGGCTGCCCTGATTATCCGGATCGATCCGGCACGTCAGACGTCGCTGCACAAGTGGGATGAGCAGTTCCACGCGGTCGTGGCGAAGCACATGATGACGCACCCGTTCCAGCCGGAGCTGTACCAGCACCCGCTGGGCGAGGTGGATCCTGACGACTGGACCGAGGGGCACGTCTGGCTGCACAAGCCGCCGCTGGCGATGTGGCTCATGGCGCTGAGCATGAAGGCGTTCGGCGTCGGCGCGTTCGCGATGCGCCTGCCCAGTGTGATCCTTTCGACACTCTGCGTGCTCCTGACCTTTGTCATCGGACGGCGGTTGTTCGACGATCGCGTCGGATTGCTGGCGGCGGGCTTTCAGGCGGTGAACGGTCTCCTGGCCAGTCTGGCGAGCGGCCGTCGCGTCGCGGATCACGTCGACACGCTTCTCATTGCGTGCGTCGAGCTCGGCATGGCTCTGCTTTTCGTGTCGGGACATGTCGCGCCGGAGGGAGGTCTGCCGAGCGTCGGCGTGGCGGTTCTCATCGGCCTCACACTCGGCGCAGGGATCCTGGCCAAGTCCGCACCTGCCCTGATTGTCGTCGTCGTGGCAGCGGTGCTTTGGGCCCCGGTGCGCCCGTTCCGGCGCGGAGCGGGTCGCCTGGCGCTCGTGGCGTTCAGCGCCATGGCGTTGGTGCTGCCGTGGCAGATCTACACCCACATCGCGTTTCCTCGCGAGGCGGCCGCCGCCGCGGCCTACACCCTCCGGCACACGACGCACGTCGTCGAGGGGCACGGCGGACCATTCTGGGCGTACATCGCTGACCTGCCGAGGTATTACGGAGAGCTCGTCTACATCCCGCTGGCGTGGTTCCTGGGCTGGGCCTGGCAGCGGAAAGGGAGCTCGAACGTGAGGGCACTGGCAGCCTGGCTCATCGTGCCGTATGCGGTGTTCTCCGCGATGCCCACCAAGCTGCCCGAGTTCGTCGCCATCGCCGCCCCCGCCGTGTTCATCTGCGAGGCGGCCTTCTGGCACCACCTTCGTCAGCTGCCCGTTCATCGTCGGCCGGCGCGCATCGCCGTTCAGGTGTTGATGCTGCTGCTCCTGGTGCTCCCCGCGCGGAACCTGCTGCAGCCAAGGGGGGTGTTCGCGCGGCGCGATCGGCATCCACCCAACGTCGCGGACCTGATGACCCTCGATCGCAGGGTGGGAACGCCGAATGCCGTCGTCTTCAACGTCCCGACCGCGATCGAAGCGATGTTCTATTCTCGTTACGACGCGTACAGCCGGCTTCCCACCGCAGAGGAGATCCAGGCGTATGCGCGACGAGGTACCACCGTGGTGGTCTACGTGCCGAAGAACGAAGCAGCTCCGTCCTTTCCGGCAGGTTCACCCGTCCGGATCTTGCGACAAGGCGAACCCCCCAAGCCCAAAGCCTAAGTGCGTTCGTGGCGATACGCGTTCAGGATTTGGTCGACGGTGATCACGCCGACGAGGCGCGAGGGATTCGCGCGGTGCACGACGGGCAGGAACGGCTGGTCGCCAATCAAGCCCAGCGCGACGTCAAGACTCTGATCGGGGAACACGGGAGGAATCGCGGCCGAGAGGGCCAAAACGCTGCCGAGCGCCAGCGCTCCCTTGCCTTCCCCTTCCAGATCTTTCAGGCGCTGCGCCGGGACGGAGGTCCACGTGCCGGGCCGGACGCGGACCAGCAGCCGCTCGGTCGGGACCGCGTTGGCGCGCACCAGCGCGGACGAGACGGTGTCGACGTCGGTAAACACGAGGACCGGCTCTTCGCGCATCGCGTCCTCGACGCGGTGCACGGACGTTTCGCGCTGCTCCTCCATCGACGGCAGCACCACGCCGTCCTGCCGCGACAGCACGTCGAAGATGCCTTCGCGCTGATACTTGCGCGAGACGAGATACGCGATCGTGTTGGAGATCATCACCGGCAGCGCGATCGAATAGTTGCCGCTGACCTCGATGATCATGAAGACCGACGTGATCGGTGCCCGCAGGATCCCCGCGAACATCGTCCCCATGCCGATCAGGGCGAACGTGCCTGTCGATCCGTCGAACCAGGGAAAGATGGACCGCGTCGCGCCGCACACCGCGCCGCCGACCATGGCCCCGATGAAGAGCGTCGGCGCGAACAGGCCGCCCGGGGTGCCGCTGGTGAACGACAGCACCGTGGTGAAGATCTTCAGGCCGCCGATGATGGCGAGCACCTGCCAGACGTAGCGGTCGCGCATCGCCTCGTCCACGTACTCGTAGCCGGCGCCGGTGATCTGCGGAAACCAGATGGCGATGCCGGCGATGATGATCCCCGCGACCGCCGGCTGCAAATACCACGTCCAGCGCGGCAGGGCGCGCAGCCGCGGACGCATGAAAATCGCGAACTTCACGAACACCAGCGCGACGAAGCCGCCGATCAGGCCGAGGATCGCGTAGCTGATCAGCTCGCTCGTGTGCGCCAGATGATATTCGGGCACGCGAAACAGCGGCTGATCGCCGAGGAACCAGCGCGCGACGACGGCGCTCGAGACGGCGGCGAGCACGATCGCGCCGAGCGCGACGGCGCTCCACGTGCCGATGACCTCCTCGATGACGAACAGGACCGCGGTGATCGGCGAGTTGAACGCGGCCGCCAGGCCGGCCGCGGCCCCGAGCGGCGCGATCAGCCGCAGCTTGTCGCGCGACAATCCCGACAGCCGTCCGATCGCGGACGCCAGGCCGGCGCCCACCTGGAGCGAGGGATCCTCCGGCCCGAGCGACTGGCCGCTGCCGATCGCGAGCGCGCTCGTCAGGAACTTGCCGATGACCGTGCGAAAGGGGATGTACCCGTCGTAGATGTAGACGGCGGCCTTCGTCTGGTTGACGCCGCTGCCGCGCACCGCGGGGAAGACCAACTGCACCAGCGCCGCGACGACGAGCCCCGCCACCGGCAGGACGAGGAGCAGGCGGTTCGCGGGCGGGTGCATCGACGATCCCAGCAGCCAGAACCGGCCGAACGCGATCGCGATGCGGAAGCAGACGGCGGCCAGTCCGGAAAACACGCCGATGAGGAGCGCCAGCAGCAGGAAGAGCTGGGGCTCCTGCAGGACGGGAACCCGCATCCAGCGCCGTCGCTCCATTACTGGCGGGCCTTTCGCTCCGCGCCGAGCAGCCGCAGGGCGCGGTCGAGCCCTTGCGGCTCACCGCAGCGCGCGGCGGTCGTCTCCTCGACGTTGAAGACGAAATCCATGACGGTGTCGAGCAGGTCCGGATCGCGCGCGAGGGTTCTCAGATCGACGTGTTGGCCGGCCAGATTTGCGGCGGATGCGCCCAGGGCGTTCAACTCCGGGTCTTCCGCGTGCGCCACCGTGCACTCGCTCAGCCGCGCCGTGGCCGCGGTGTAGGCGGCCATGGTGCGCCGCGCGCGCTCCGATCGGGCCAGACGGCGCTGATAGGGATCCGAGTCGACGATCAGCCGCACGCTCGCGGCGTCTGCCAGCACGGCCACGTCGCGGTTGCCGAGCGAGACGGCGCGCTCGAGCAGCGGCGCCGCTTTCGTGTAGCTCTCCTGGCCATAGAGGGCGACGCCCGCTCCCCCGAGCGCTTCGGCATCTTTCGGGTGCAGGCGGATGACGTCTGAGAACACCTGTTCGGCGCGGCTGACGAGTCCGGCCTGGAGCAGCAGCTTGCCGATTCCCTTCCTCATCGTCAAATCGGCGGGCAGGTCGCCGGCCAGCGCGACGAGCTCGGGCTGCGCCTCGGTCGTGTGGCCCGAGTGCAGCAGGAATTCCACCAGTTCGAGGCGCGCGGTGCGCCGATGGTCCTCGGCCCGTTCGTCCCACGCGCCTTCGATCGCGCCGTGATAGTAGCGGATGGCGTCGGCGGCCCGGCCCTGCTGCGCGGCCACGCGGGCCAGCTCCATGTTGACCTGGCCGTCGCCCGGCTCTTCGTCCCACAACGGCACCAGGTACCCGCGCGCCTCCAGCGGACGGTTGTCCGCGATGAGCGCCTGCGCCAGCCTGAGGTGCAGCAACTGATCGTCGCGCGAGTAGGCGAGCGCGTTCCTGAAGTCGTCGATGGCCGTCGCCGCGTGCCCCGCTCGGAGCGCGGCCTCTCCCTGCTGCGTCCAGCCGTCGGAAATGGACCGAAGCGCCTGCCGGTGAAGCTTGACGATCGCGGCGGTCGCGGCAAAGCACGGCACCACGGCGATCACGAGAAGAAGGGTCAGCGGCCGTCTGCCGACGTGAACCGACGGAAATGTCACAAACGGTGATTGTACTCCTGAAACGTCGCCTGGCCGGATACGGATCAGGAGTACCGTGGCGCCGCTACGCCGAGCGCCGGGGATGGCGCCGCCGCTCGCCAGGAATTTCGATCCGGAGCGATTGTTCCGCGCGGTCGCGCTCGATCAGGCGACGCTTGTGCGCCGTGAGCAGATCGCTTCTGGTGATCATCCCCGTGACGCGCCGCGGCTGGTCGCGGGTCACGACCGGCAGCCGGCCGACGTTTTCGCGCACCATGTGGTCGGCCGCCTCGCGCAGGGAGCTGTTCTCGAACACGACCGCGGGCGGACGCCGAATCAGATCCTTCACCTTCTTGTCCGCCGGCTTCGCATCGTCGAGCAGGTCCCGGCGGGTGACGACCCCTATCAGCAGACCGCTGGCATCGACCACCGGGAAGCCTTGATGGCTGGAGCCCGGCGCGCGCGAGGTAATCCACTTGCGGACGTCGCCGACCAGGCGTTCCCCCGGCAGCACCTCGGGCGGACGCGAGGCGCGATCCTTCACCAGGATGGTGTCGAGGTAGTCGACGGAGTACTCGCCGAGCACGCGCTGGCCGCGCCGGGCGATCTTCTCCGTCATGATCGAGTGCCGCATCATCAGCGACGAGATGAAGAAGGAGGCCGTGCAGCCGCCGAGGAGCGGCAAAAGGCTCATCGGCTGTCGCGTCGCCTCGAACGCGAAGACGACCGAGGCGAGCAGCGCGCGCGAGGCGCCGGCGAACATCGCGCCCATGCCGACGAGCGCGGCGATGCGAGCGTCGATCCCGGCAAACGGCACGGCGCGGGCGATGAAGGGGGCCGCGGCTCCTCCGAGCGCGCCGCCAATCGTCATCAATGGCGCCAGCGTGCCGCCGGACGTGCCGCTGCCGAGCGAAATGGCCCACGACACGAACTTCAGGATCCCGAGCGAGAGCAGCGCCCCGCCGACGATGTTGCCGTCGAGCGTGTTCGTGATGTTGTCGTAGCCGACGCCGAGGGTGTGGGGCGAGAAATACCCGACGATCCCGACGGCGATCGCGCCAATGGCGGGCCACCACATCCAGTGCACCGGGATGTGCTCGAACATGTCCTCGACCCAGTAGACGGATCGGGTCACGCCGGTCGCCAGAATGCCCATCACGCCGCCGAGGATGATGTAGATCGCCAGCGCGGCGCCGCTCGGACCGGGCAGCGGCGGCATCGGGAACACCGGCGCGTTGCCGAGAAACGCGATGCGCACGGCGGTGGCGGCTGCGCTCGCCAGCGCGACGGGCACGACGGAGCGCGCGCGGTACTCGAACAGCAGCAGTTCGATCGCAATCAGCGTCGCGGCGACGGGCGTGCCGAACGTCGCCGCCATGCCGGCCGCAGCGCCGGCGGCCAGCAGCGTCTTGCGCTCCTGGGCCGTGACGGGGAACAGCTGCCCGACGAGGGACCCGACGGCGCCGCCGGTCGCGATGATCGGGCCTTCGGCGCCGAACGGGCCGCCGGTGCCGATCGCGATCGCGGCGGAGAGCGGCTTCAGGAACGTGACCCGCGGCGGAATCCGGCTCTGGTTGAAGAGGACCTGCTCCATCGCCTCGGGGATCCCATGGCCGCGGATCGCATCGGATCCGTACCGCGCCATGATCCCGACGATGATGCCGCCGACCACCGGCACCCCGATGACCCAGAGGCCGATGTGATTGTCGGCGGGCGAAATATGCGAGAACGTGCCGTGGCCGAAGAACGAGACGCCCGTCACGTAATTGATGAGCGCCACCAGTCCCCGGGCGATGAAGCCCGCGATGACGGCGACCAGAATGGCGGCGCCGCTGACGACCGCGGTGCGGCCGTCGACGATCGCCGGCTCGCTCGGAGTCGCAACGACCTCCATGGCCAGCCCCATCGACGGGGCGACCGGGATTCCGGAGGTTGTGGCGGCTTGCGAGGCGGGATGGCTCAGATTTGCGGGGTCGTCCGGCTGTTGTGTCACTCCAGCTTTCTATGATCCCCTTTCGGGGCTTCCGCCGTCAATCTATTCGGGGTTCTCGGGTAGAATCGCCGGATTGCCGATGCCCAACCCTCCCGCGGCAGTAAGAGCCCGCCGGGGCGTCTCGCTCACCGCGCAAATCATGATCGGCCTCGTGCTGGGGGTCGTCGTGGGCGCCCTGGTGAGCCGATATCACCCGGCCTGGGCGAGTGTGTTCAACCCGTTCAGCCAGCTCTTCCTGCGCCTGATCAAGATGATCATCGCGCCGCTGATCTTCGCGATGCTCGTCGCCGGGATTGCCGGGGCGGGGCACGTGAAAGCGGTCGGCCGCATGGGGCTGCGCGCGATCGTCTATTTCGAAGCGGTCACCACGCTGGCGCTCGTGATCGGTCTCGTGGCCGTGAATCTGCTGAAGCCGGGCGTGGGCCTCGTGCTGCCGTCCGGCGCCGCAACGCCCGCCGTCGCGGGCCAGGCCCAGACGTGGGACCAGCTCCTGCTGCACTCGTTCCCGACGTCGATCATCCAGGCGATGGCCGAAGGGGACGTCCTCCAGATCGTCATCTGGAGCCTGCTGTTCGCGATCGCCCTCACGATGGTCGGGCCGAAGGGGCGGCCCATGATCGAGTTCTGCGAATCGCTCGCCGAGACGATGTTCAAGTTCACGAACCTCGTCATGAAATACGCGCCGATTGGCGTGGCGGCGGCGATGGCCTACACGATCGGCAAGGGCGGCTTCGGCGTGCTCTACAGCCTGGCGTGGCTCGTCGGGACGCTGTATCTCGCCCTGGCGGTCTTCTACCTCATCGTGCTCGTCCCGATCATGCTGCTGTTCGGGATCTCGGTCCGCAAGTTCGTGAGCGCCGTCCGTGAGCCGGCGGTGATCGCGTTCTCCACGACGTCGAGCGAAGCGGCGCTGCCGCGGGCCATGGAAGCCATGGAGCGCCTGGGGGTCCCGCGCAGCATCGTCGCCTTCGTGCTGCCGCTGGGCTACAGCTTCAACCTCGACGGCTCGACGCTGTACCTGTCGCTCGCGGCCATCTTCGTCGCGCAGGCCGCCAACGTGCATCTGCCGATCGGCACGCAGATCACGCTGCTGCTGACGCTGATGCTGACGAGCAAAGGGGTCGCGGGGGTGCCGCGCGCCGCCCTCGTGATCCTGGCGGCGACGCTGGCGAGCTATCACCTGCCGCTCGAAGGGGTGACGCTCATCCTCGGGGTCGACACCCTGATGGACATGGGCCGGACGATGACGAACGTCATCGGCAACTGCCTGGCCTCGGTGGTCGTCGCCAAGTGGGAAGGGGAGTTCCGGGAGGCGAGCGACGCGGAACTGGCGTTGGCGTCGGCGCGTGGCGAGCTGTAGGGCCGTGCGGTATTCGAGATGAACTACCACTTGACGGCCCGGCAGCGGCGCCGGTTCCAGGTCTGGTTCTTCGAGGGGCTGCGCGAGGTCGGGCCGCACGCGGGTTCGAGCCAGCATCAGTCGCCGTGGTGGCAGGTCATGTGCCTCACCGGCGTCGACTATTTCTCGACGCTCGGCTATCAGCCCGGCATCGCGTTTCTGGCCGCGGGGCTGCTCTCGCCGATTGCCACCCTGGTGCTCGTCCTGCTGACGTTGCTGGGTGCGCTTCCGATCTATAACCGGGTCGCCTCCGTGAGCCCGCACGGGCAGGGCAGCATCTCGATGCTCGAGGAGCTGCTGCCGCGCTGGAAGGGAAAGGCGTTCGTCCTCTGCCTGCTGGGGTTCGCGGCGACCGATTTCGTCATCACCATCACGCTGTCGGCCGCCGACGCGACGGCGCACATCATCGGCAATCCGTTCGTCCCGCCGCGGTTCGACCACCCGATCGGACTGACGCTCGTCCTGCTGGCGGCCCTCAGCGCGATCTTCCTCAAGGGCTTCAAGGAGGCGATCAGCTTCGCCTTCGTGATCGTCACGGTCTATCTGTCGCTGAACGTCATCGTGATCGGATGGGCGCTCGTCGTGGTGTTCGAGCATCCGTCGCTGGTGCCCGCGTGGCGCGCGGGGCTGGTGACGGCGCACGGCAGCCCGCTGATGATGATCGCGCTTGCGCTGCTGCTGTTTCCGAAGCTCGCGCTCGGCCTGTCGGGCTTCGAAACCGGCGTGGCCGTCATGCCGCTCGTCCGCGGAGAGGCCGGCGACGATGCGGCGCATCCCGAGGGGCGGATCCGCAACACGAAAAAGCTGCTGCGGACGGCGGCGCTCATCATGAGCGTGCTCCTGATCGGCAGCGCCTTCGTCACGACGCTGTTGATTCCGCCCTCCGCGTTCCAGGAAGGGGGGGCGGCATCCGGGCGCGCGCTGGCCTACATCGCGCATCAGTACCTGGGACAGGCCTTCGGCACGATCTACGACCTGAGCACGATCAGCATCCTGTGGTTTGCCGGCGCGTCCGCGCTGGCGGGGCTGCTGAATCTGGTGCCCAGATATCTTCCCCGGTACGGCATGGCGCCCGAGTGGACGCGGGCGACGCGGCCCTTGGTCGTGCTGTTCACCGGGATCACCTTCCTGATCACGGTGCTGTTCAACGCGAACGTCGACGCGCAAGGGGGCGCGTACGCGACGGGCGTCCTCGTGCTGATCACCTCCGCATCGGTCGCCGTCACGCTGCACGTCCGCCGCACGCGATCGCAGCTCCTGGCGTTCGGCTTCATCACGCTGGTGTTCGTGTACACCACCGTGCTGAACATTTTCGAGCGGCCGGAGGGCATCAAAATCGCGTCGTGGTTCATCGTGACGATCATCGGGACGTCGATGATCTCGCGCGTGCTGCGCTCCACCGAGCTGCGGATCCAGGGGGTCGAGACCGACGAACCCGCCGCCCGCTTCATCGAGGAGGCGGCCGGATCGGCCGTCCGGATCATCGCCAACCGTCCGAACACCGGACGGCCGCAGGAGTATGCGACGAAGCTGCGCGAGGCGCGCGAAGCGCATCACCTGCCGCCGAACGAGCCCGTGCTGTTCGTCGAGGTGCGTCCAGGCGACGCCTCGAATTTTCGCGGGACGCTGTACGTCACGGGGGTGTCGGTAGGGCCGCATCGCGTGCTGCGGTGCGTCAGCCCGGCAATCCCGAACGCGATTGCGGCGCTTCTGCTCTACATCCGCGACCGAACGGGCACGCTGCCGCACGCGTACTTCGGGTGGACGGAAGGCAATCCGATCGCGTACCTGTTGAAATTCCTGGCCTTCGGCGAGGGAGACACGGCCCCGGTCACGCGCGAAGTGCTGCGGCAGACGGAATCGGACCCGCTGCGCCGCCCCCGCATCCACGTCGGCTGAGACTGGGCTTTGGGCTTTGGGCTTCAGGCTTTGGGAAGTTCGGCCTCAGGCGAGAGTCCCACCGCGGCTTCGGCGACGCCGTGGCCCGCAACGGCGGTAACTTCGAGCCGGAGCCGTCCGAATTGCACCCGGTCGCCCACGGCGGGCGGGCGGCCGAGGAGCATCAGGACGAGCCCGCTGACGCTGTCGACTTCCTCGTGCGACAGCTCGAGGTCGAACAGCTCCCCGAGTTCGTCGACCCGCAGCGTGCCGGGCACGAGGAGGCGGCCGGCGGCATCCCGCACCGCGCGCGGCGCCCCGCGTCCCTCGTCGAATTCGCCGACGACTTCCTCGAAGAGATCTTCCAGCGTCAGGATACCCGCCGTGCCGCCGTGCTCGTCGATGACGATCGCCATCTGCGCGCGTTCCCGGCGCATCGTCGCGAGGACGGCGTCGAGCAGCGCGGTATCGGGAACGACAGGCGCGGGGCGCGTGTGCTCGGTCGACACGGGCTGCGCGTTGAGGAGCAGCTGCAGCAAATCCTTGATGTGGACCATGCCGGCGATGTGATCGAGGTCACCCTCGTAGACCGGATACCGGGTGTGGGGCGAGCGCTCGATGATCGTCCGCAGGTCGTCCGGCGCGGCGCCGGCGGGAATGCCCGTGATGCGGACGCGCGGCACCATCGCCTCGCCGGCCGTGAGATCGCCGAACTCGAACAGGTCCTGCAGCATCTGTCCCGACTCGGCGCGCAGTGCGCCGAGCTGCTCGGATTCCTCGACGACCAGCAGCAGCTCTTCGGGCGTGTAGTACTGATCGACGCTGCGGAGCCGGCGATCGATCCCGATGGCGCGCAGCACCATGTTGCCGATCGCATTCAGCGACACCACGAGCGGCAGCAGCGCCGTCTGAATCCACCGCATCGGCGGGGTAATCCAGAGGGCCAGGTGCTCCGCGCGCTGGAGCGCGAGCGACTTCGGCACCATCTCGCCGAGCACGATGTGAAAGTAGGTGAGGATCGCGACCGCGAGGATTCCGGCCATCCCGTGCGCCGCCAGCCACGCGGCGGTGCCCGAGTTCGGCAGATCGGCCAGGACCCATTCCGCGATCACGTGTTCGCCGTACATCCCCAGCCCGAGGCTCGCGACGGTGACGCCGATCTGGGCCGTGGCAATGTAGCGATCCTGGCGCCTCGCGTCGTGGAGGATCGCCTGCACGCCGCGCGCGAGGCGGTCGCCGCGAGAGGCCCTCGCGTCGATCGCGGTACGCGGCGCCCCCACGATCGCGAACTCCGCGGCGACGAACAGCGCGTTCAACAGGATGAGCAGCGCGATGATCGCGAGCGGCACGATCACGCCGCACCGCCAGCGGGCCGCGCGCCCTGCGCCGGCGGCGTGACGATCGAGAACGACACGTCGGTCCCCTCGACGCTCTCGATTTCGACGGGCAGTCCGTCGACCGTCAGATGCTCCCCCGGCTCCGGCGGCCCCGGCAGGTGCCGCTGGATGAACGACGCGACCGTTTCGCGTCCGCCCGGCCACGCCCCTTCCAGCCAGAGACGCGCCCGATCGAGCGTGAGGGCGCCGGGAAGCCGCACGCGTCCGTCGGAGAGGCGAAGGGGCAGCAGCCGCGCGGTCTTGAATTCGTCCGACACGTTGCCGAGCAGCTCCGAGATCACGTCCTCCAGCGTGATGAGGCCGACCACGGCGCCGTTCCGGTCGACAACGAGCGCCTGATGCGTGCGGCGTTCGCGCAGGAAGGCGAGCAGTCGATCCGCCGGCATGTCCGCCTGCACGCGAACGATCGGCCGGACGAGCATCTGCAGCGTTCCCGTCGCGCCGCGTTCGACGAAGTGCATGACGACATCCTTCGTGTGCAGGATCCCGACGATGGTGTCGTTGCGGTAGACGGGCAGGCGGCTGAACGGGCTCGAGGCGGCGAGCCGCAGCACGTCGCCGAACGGCGTGGCCGCATCGATCCCGGCGAGCCGCGCGCGAGGCACCATCAACTGTCCGGCGGTGCGGAGCCCGAGTCGCAGCGCGCGGTGCAGCCGCACCTGTTCCTGCGGCTCCAGCAGGCCGCCGTCGCGCGATTCCGCAATCAGCAGCGCGATCTCTTCCGGGGAGTGCACGTGCCGGTGGCCGGTGGCCGGCGCGCCGATCGCGCGCAGCAGCGCCACGCCGCTGCCGTTCAGCAGCGCGATCAGCCACGCGAACGCGTGCAGCGACCACTGCATCGGCAGCACCGTGAACAGCGCCGTGCGCGTGGGAAACTGCAGCGCCACCGCCTTGGGGACGAGTTCACCCAGGAGCACGGCGACGACGGTCAGCATGACGAGCAGCACGATCGCCGCCGTCCGCTGCGCCGAGGCGGGATCCAGACCGCCGACGCCAATCAGAAGGGGGGCGGCTCGCGGTGCGAGCACCGCCTGCGCGTAGGCGCCCAGGATCAGGCTCGACAGCGTAATCCCGACCTGCGAGGCGGCGATGTAGCGGTCGAGTTCGCGCGGGTTCTCGAGCACCGGCAGCATCCGGGCCGCGAGCCGGTGCCCATCGTCGGCGAGCCGGCGCAGCCGGCTGCGCCGCGCGCCGACGGCGCCGAATTCGGCCGCGACATACAGGGCCGTGAAGAGGATCAGGAGCAGGATGACCCCGCCCGCCGCGAGCATGCCCCAGCATGGTACCGCAGGCGTGGGGGTTCGTCAGGCGGCACTTGCGGGGTCAAGAGGCCTCGCTACTCGCTGCGGAGGGCGACGATGGGATCGACGTGGGTCGCGCGGAGGCCGGGGATGGCGCTGGCGAGGGCCGCGACCACGATTAGGAGCAGCGCGACCGCGCCGAACGTCGCGCCGTCCGAAGGGGTCACCCCGAACAAGAGCGTCCGCATGACGCGGGTCAGCATCAGCGCCCCCGCGGCGCCGGCCAGAATTCCGGCGCCTGCGAGCACGAGCGCCTGACGGATCACCATCGACAGAACGGCTGCACGCGGCGCGCCCAGCGCCATCCGGATCCCGATCTCCTGCGTGCGCTGCTGGACCGAGTAGCTGATCACACCGTAGATGCCGATGCCGGCCAGCAAGAGCGCCAGCCCCGCGAAGCCCGCCAGCAGCGTCATCGTGACGCGGCGCTCCGCGGTCGAGGCCGACAGGACGTCATCCATCGTCTGGATGTCGGAGACGGGCAGGTCCGCGTCGAGCTGGTGCACGATCGCGATGACATCCGGGGCGACGTGCATCGGGTCGCCGCTCGTGCGGATCGCGATCACGTTCCACGGGTACGCGAAGCGCGCCGGTGGCCAGTACGTGGTGCTCCGCGGCGCCGTCTCGAGGCTCGCCTGCCGCACGTCCGCCACGACGCCGATGATTTCGTCCGGCGCCTTGTCGTTCCACGAAATCACGACCTGCCGGCCGATCGGATCCTCGCCGGGCCAGTACGTTCGCGCCATCGTCTCGTTGATGATCACGCGGTGGCGCTGCGCGCCGGCGTCGCGCGCGTCGAAGAAGCGTCCCCTGACGAGCCGCACCCCCATCGCCTTGAAGTAGTCGCGGGTCACGACCCGGACGTCGGCGACCGGTTCGTCGCCGGCGGGAGGCGCCGGCCGTCCGACGATTTCGAAGCTGGTTGCCGCCCCCATGCCGTTGAGCGGCAGAAAGCTCGTTCCGCCAGAGGCTCGAACGCCGGGAAGCGCGTCGATCCGATCGAAAAGACGGTCGAAAAAGCCGATGACGGCGGCATTGTCGCGGTAACGGGCCTGAGGCAGCGAGAGCTTCATCGTGACGGTGTGCGACGGATCGAAGCCGGGATCGACGCGAACGAGCGCCATGAAACTGCGAACGAGCAACCCGGCGCCGACGAGGAGCACGAGCGCGAGCGCCATTTCGACGACCACGAAGGCGCTGCGCGTCCGTGCGCCGCGCGCGCCCGAGCCGGTCCGCCCCCCTTCCTTGAGCGCCTCGACGAGATTGCCGCGTGCCGCGGTGAATGCGGGCACGATGCCGAAGACGACGCCGCTCAGCACTGCGAGTGCGAGCGCGAAGAGCAGGACGCGCCCGTCCACGGCGACCTCCGCCAGCCGGGGCACGGGCAGGTGCGCGCCGAGGCTGGCGCGCGCGGATCGCACGGCCCACCACGCGAGCAGCACGCCGGCGGCGCCGCCCGTCAGCGAGAGCAGCAGGCTCTCGGCCAGGAGCTGCCCGGCCAGTCGGCGTCGGCCCGCCCCGAGGGCAGCCCGCACCGCCACCTCGCGCTGACGCGCCGTCGCGCGCGCGAGCAGCAGGTTCGCCACGTTCGCGCACGCGATGAGCAGCACGAACCCGACGGCTCCCAGCAGGATCAGCAGGGCCGGGCGCGCGCCGCCGCTCAACTGATCGCGCATCGACACGACCTCCGCCGTCCAGCCGGTGTTGAACGCCGGGTAGAGGCGCGTCAGTTCGGCGTGGACGCGCGTCATGTCGGCCTGGGCGCTCGCCAGCGATATGCCCGGCTTCAGCCGGGCGACGACCTCCATCCAGCGGCCGTGAGGCGTCCGGGCTTCCGGGGGCAGCGCGAGCGGGCGCCAGACATCGATGCTGCCGCCCGCAACCGAGAACGCCCGGTCCTGATCCAGGATCGAAAATCCCGGCGGCATCACGCCGACGATCGCGCACGACTCGCCGTCGAGCTGAATGGATCGATTCAGCACGTTCGGATCGGCGCCGAAGCGCCGCCGCCACAAGCCGTCGCTCAACAGCGCGACCTTGTCCGCGCCCGGCCGCTCTTCGTCCGCCGTGAACGCGCGGCCGAGCTCCGGCGCGACGCCGACGACCTGAAGCAGGTTCGCCGACATGTACTGGAACGGGAGCTCGATTGGATCGCCCGCGCCCGTCAGCGTCGTTCGGAACGCGGGGCTGGTGCCGGCCATCCCCGCGAACACGCGGTTCATCTCGCGCCAGTGGATGAAGTTGGCGGGAGAGACGACGTTCTGCTTCTCGCCGCGGACGACGTTCTCTTCCCAGACGGCGACGAGCCGGTCGGGGGCCCGGTAGGGGAGCGGCTCCAGCAGCAGACCGTTCACCACGCTGAACACCGCCGTGTTCGCCCCGATGCCGAGCGCCAGCGCGCCCACCGCAATCAACGTGAAGGCGGGGGACTGCCGCAGCAGCCGCACGGCGAAGCGGAGATCCCTGAAGAGGGTGGCCATGGCTGTCTATCCGTGGAGCACGACGAGCGGATCGATGGAGGCGGCGCGGCGCGCGGGAAGGAGCGTCGCGAGGAGCGAGACCGCCGTCAGCAGAACGGCCGTCGCGCCGGCGGTCAGCGGATCGGCTCCCGAGACCCCGAACAGCAGCGACGCCGCGAGCCGGCCGGCGGCATAGGCGCCGGCGAGTCCGAGGGCGAGCCCGGCCGCGGTCAACAGCAACCCCTCGACGACGATCAGGCGCGAGATCGATCCGGGGGCGGCGCCAAGGGCGAGCCGAATCCCGATCTCGCGGCGCCGATCCGCGACGGCGACCTGGAACATCGCATGCACGCCGACGGCCGCGAGCAGGAGCGCGAGCGCGGCAAACGTCGCCACCACGAGCATCGCGAATCGCGGCTGCGAGACAGACCGCGCCCGCGTTCGATCGAGCGGCTCGACGCCGAAGACAGCCAGCCCGGGATCGATCTCCCGGAACACGCGGCGAACGGCAGCCGCCTGCGCCGCGGGGTCGCCGGCCGTGCGCACGAGCAACACGCCGGCATCGGTGGCCGACGGCGTCTGCGCCAGCGGCGTGTAGACAGCAATCGGCGCGGCCGCGGCCAGGCCATGAAAGCGTTCGTTCGCGACGATCCCGACGATGCGCCGCGCGCTGCCCCAGAACTGAATCTGTGCCCCGATGGCCTCGCGATCGGGGAAGAAGCGCGCCGCCGCGGCTTCGTTGAGAACCGCCACCGGTGCGCCCCGCGTCGTGTCGCCGTCCTCGAGCAGCCGCCCGCGCACGAGCGGCACCTCCACCGTCTGGAAGTAGCCAGGCGTGACGAGGCGGACCGAGATCTCGGGCCACGTCTTCGCTTCCGCTTCTCGACCGACGATGCTGAAGGAGTTGGTGAAGCCGGGATCGAGCGGCTGGTTGCCGGCGACGGCGGCCGAGCGCACGCCCGGGAGCGCCGACACGCGCGCGAGCAGCGTTCGCGTGAACGCGTGCTGCGCCTTGAAGTCCGGCCATGTCTTGAAGTCGACGGGATAGCGATCGGGCGGCAGTTGGTACTCGGCCTTCAGGACCTGCGAGGTGTGAAATCCGGCGTCCACGTGAAGCAGCCGCCAGAAGCTCCTGATGAACAGGCCCGCCGACGACACGAGGACCACCGCCAGCGCCAGCTCGCCGACGAGCAGCGCGCGCCGGGTCCGCCGGACCGAGCGCGTTCCGGATGTGCGCCCGGACTCGGCGTTGAGTGCGCCGCTCAGATCGACGCGTGCGGCCTGCGCGACGGGAATCATGCTGAACGCGATCGCGACGACGAGCGACAGCAGGAGCGTCGCGGCCAGCACCGGCGCGTCGAGCGATACCGCGGCAATGCGCGGCACGTCGGCCGGCGCGAGGGCCACGAGCACGCGCAGGGCGGCGAACGCGAAGACACAGCCGGCCAGACCCGCGAGCAGCGACAACAGCACGCTCTCGGCGAAAAACAGGCGTGCGAGCCGGCGTCCGGAGGCGCCGAGCGCGGACCGGAGCGCAACCTCCCGGACACGGCGTCTCCCCCGCGCCATCAGCAAGCCCGCGACGTTCACGCAGGCAACGAGCAGCACGAGCGCCACCGCGCCGAGCAGGAGCAGCAGCATGGGACGGACCGGTCCGAACACGACGTCCGAGAGCGCCTCGACGTTTGCGCCGCGTGCGGCGTTCACCGGGTAGGTGCGCTCGAGGTCCGCCGCGATGCCGGCCATCTCCGACTGCGCCCCCGCAACCGTCGCCGCGGGGGCCAGGCGGCCCACGACGAAGATCGGATGCGTGTCGCGCGGCAGCGCCTTCGGATCGGGCTGCAGCGGCGCCCAGAGTCCGACGCGCACGCGCTCCCCGCGATCGCCGAGCGATTGCGAATACGCGGCGGCGGACAGCACCTGCAGCACGCCGAAGTCCGCCTCGTCGGGCATGACGCCGACGATCGTGTACGGCCGATCGTCGAGCCGGATCGTCCGTCCGACGATGCCCGGGTCGCGATCGAACGTCCCGCGCCACACCGAGTCGGCGATCATGACGACGGCGGGGCCGCCGGGGCGATCCTCGTTGGCGGTGAACGTCCGGCCGGCGAGCGGACGCAGGCCGAGCATGGAAAACAGTTCGTGCGACGCGAAGACCGTGGCGATCCGTTCGGGGTCGCCGGTGGCCGGGATGAGGTTCTTCTCGCCGACCATCAGGGCCGCGAGCGACTCGAACGTGCGGCTTCGGCGCTGAAAGTCGAGAAAGTCGGGGACCGACGCGGGCTCACGCGTGGTGCCGGAATCGCGGTCGGTCTCCCAGACGAGCGTGAGGCGGTTGAAGTCCTTTACCGGCGCCGGCCGCAGCAGCACGCCGTCGATCACGCTGAAGATCGCCGTGTTGGCCCCGATGCCGAGCCCGAGCGTCAGGACGACGACGAGGGTGAAGCCGGCCGATGCCGACAGGGAGCGGATCGCGTGCCGGAGGTCGCTCCACATCGGCGCCTCACCGGCCCATCATGCCTGGCGCGTCCGGCTGCAGAGGCGGAAGCCGCACGCGAGTGATCAGGGCAATCGCCTCCACGACGCATCTGCGGACGGTGGGGTCTTCGTCCTTCCGCGCGGCGGCGAGCGCGTCGAGCGCGGCGCGATCGCCGATCTCGCCGAGCGCCGTTGCGCTGCGCGCTCTGACGTTCGGGTTTGCATCCGTCAGGGCGCGGGCGAGCGCGGCCACCGCGCGCGGCGAGCCAATCGCCCCGAGCGCGGCGGCGGCCTGGAGCCGGACGCCGGCGTCGGAATCGGTCAGCACGCCGGCGAGTCCGTCCACGGCCGATACCGTCGGGCCCTGCTGGGCGCGCGCCGCTTCCCCGGCCGTCGTCCAGTCGAGCGTCGGATGCAGGAACACGATCGTGACGCCGAGGAACAGGGCGCTCGATCGGACCAGGGTACGGACGAACACGGTCAAGGGAGTCATCACGCCTCCTGCGAAAACCTCAGGACGTCCCGAGGGCTATCGGGCGATTTGTCCGAGGGCAAAGGCCGCCTGTTCGCGCACCGACTCGTTCGCGTCCCGGAGCGCGGCGGTGAGCGCGTCGATGGCGCGCGCGTCACGAATCCGGCCGAGCGCGAACGCGGCCTGCTCGCGCACGTCGCTGGCGCGGTCCTTCAGGGCCGAGATCAGGGCGTCGACGGCGCGCGGATCGCGAATCTGGCCGAGCGCGAAGGCGGCCTGCTCGCGCACGTCCGGCGACGCGTCGCGCAGCGCGGCCGTGAGCGCGTCGAGGGCAGCCGGGTCCCGCACCTGCCCGAGGGCGAAGGCCGCCTGTTCACGGACGTCTGCCGAGGTGTCGCGCAGCATGCGCGTCAACGCGGCGACCGCCCGGCGATCGCGCAACTGGCCGAGCCCGAACACCGCCTTCTCCCGCGCGTCGGCATCGGCGTCCTTCAGGGCCGAGATCAGCGCATCGAACGTCCGCGGATCGCGCATGCGGGCGAGCGCGCCGAGCGCCATCTCGCGTACCGCGGCATTTGCATCGTTCAACGCGTCGGTGAGCGCGGCGAGCGTTTTTGAATCGAGCGGCTGCCCGTGATGCCGGCTGAACTCCGCCACCTGGCCGACGATCGCCGGCGTGAGCGTGGCGGCGAGGCCGGACGTCCCGCGGGTCACACCCTCGGCGATCGCGGCGCTCACCGCCTGCTGGACGTCGTTCGCCAGCGCGGCCGACGTGGCGGCCTGCACGCCTTGCGCGACAGCGGCGTCGATCGCACCGCTGATGCTGGCGTCGATGTCGAGGTCCTGGTCCGCGTGCGGCGGCGCGTCTGGCGCGGGTTGGGGTTGTGCCGCCGGCCTCTGCTGATGGCGCGAGGGGTGCGGCGCGGCCGCCGCCGCCGGAACGGGCGCGGGCCGCGTGACAGGCGACGGTTCCGGCGCCTCTTGCGCGTGGACGGTCTCGGCCCAGGGCTGCACGGTCGCGACCGGCACGAGCACCGCGGCAAAGACGCATGCCGCCGCGGCGATGCGAACCCGCGTCAGCGTGTGCCGCGGAATGCCGGGATCCAGAATCGCGAGGAGCCGCCCTTCGAGCTGCGTGCGGTGCGCCATGGCGAGGGTCGTGCCAGTCCAGAGGGCCGGGAAACGGCCGATGCGCATCACGCGCGCGATTTCAATCAGCTGATCGGCATAGTCGGAGCCGCGGGTGCCGGCGGCGAGCACGAGGTCGTCGCATGCGCGCTCCCGTTCGGCGCGCATCCGGCGCGCCGCGATCCAGACGAGCGGATTGAACCAGTGCACCGCACAGGCGATCTGCGCGAAGACGTGCGTCAGACAATCGCGGCGCTTCACGTGCGCGAGCTCGTGAAGCAGCACGATGCGCAGCCGCGCGTCCGGCCAGCCGTCCGCGTCCTCCGGCATCAGCACGGCGGGGCGCAGCACGCCGCAGGCCATCGGCATCGACGCCGGGGCGCCGCGAAGAAACCGCAACCGGCTGGTGATGCCGATGTCGGCAGCGAGCCGTTGCGCGAGGGCCAGCCAGGGGCCGTCGGCCTCGGGCATCCGTCGCGACAGCCATCCCACCGCGAGCAGCCCGGCCACCAGCCGCGCCAGGATCAGCAGCGCCCCCAGGGCCCAGACCAGCACGATCGTCGTGAACCGATCGAAGGGCCACGCCGGCGGCGCCGCCGCCGCACGATCGATCGGGTTCGGCGAGGGGGTCACCTCGTCCCCCGCGCCTCGCGCGAGCCGCGGCTGCACGACGGCGCTCGCGGCGGCACCCGGCGGCGGGAGCGTCGCGAAGCCGCCGGTGCTCGAAGCCGTTTCCGGAGCCGCAAGCGTCGTGAGCGGCAGCTCCCAGCGAGGCAGCGCGAGCGACAGCGCCGGGACGAGCAGCGCGCCGGCGAGCCCGAGCGTCCAGACCAGATGCCGAAGCGAGGCCGGCGCTCGACGCAACAGCGCGGCGGCAATCGCCGCCAGGCCGACAACGAAGGACGCTTTGACGATGACGTCGACGAGAAGAGGCCAGAACGCCATGACGTTACACTCCGCTCTTGCGAGCGTGCTCGATCATCGAGGCGAGTCGATCGAGTTCCGCTCGGGACAGTCGTGCGGACGGCTCGTCGAGCAACGCGGAAATCGCCTGCTCGGTCGAGCCTTCGAAAAAGGTCTGCAGCAGATGGCGCATCGCGGAGCGCTTGGCGTTGTCGCGCGCGACCGTCGGACGATAGACGTACCGGGGGCCGTCCTGCTCGTGCGCGATGTGTCCCTTGTCTTCGAGGATCCGGAGCATCGCCCGGACGGCCGAATAGCTCGGCGGGTCTGGCAGCGCAGCCTGAACCTCCGCGGCCGTGGATCGGCCGTGCTGATAGAGGATGTCGAGAATCTGCCGCTCGCGGCGGCTGAGATCGTGGTGCATGAGTTTCCTGAAGCCCAACGCCTCAGACCCAATTCAGTTAGACGGAGGCTGCCGAGAAAAGATGCTACGAAAATAGCACTGAGCTAAATTTTTAGCAATGCCCCATCTATCCTTTTATTTAATGAATGTCGCGGCCCCTGGCGCATTACCATCACCTGGGGACCGAGGACGGGTTCCCCCCGGCCCCCGACGTGGTCACCGAAGGAGTCCCGACGCCCCCGCTTGAACGACAGGAGAGCTGAAGATGTGGCGTGAATTCAAGGAATTTGCCGCGCGCGGCAACGTCATCGATCTGGCCGTCGGCGTGGTGCTGGGCGTCGCGTTCGGCAAGATCATCACCTCGCTCGTCAACGACATCATCATGCCGCCCATCGGCCTGGTGCTCGGGCGCGTGGACTTCTCGAACCTGTTCGTCGCGCTCAACGGCCAGACGTACGCGTCGGTGGCCGCGGCGAAGGCGGCTGGCGCCGCGACGATCAACTACGGGATCTTCATCAACACGATCATCGAGTTCCTGATCGTGTCGTTCGCCGTGTTCCTGATGGTGCGGCAGATCAACCGGCTGAAGACGCCGGCCCCCGCCCCCGCGGACGATTCGCGCAATTGTCCGTTCTGCGTGTCGCGCATCCCGATCAAGGCGACGCGCTGCCCGCACTGCACGTCGGACCTGCGCACCGCCGTATAGCGGCCGCGGCGCGCGACGGTCTCGGGAGCGTCGGCACGTGACGGTCAGCGTGCCGCGAGCGGCGCGTCGAACGACGCCCGCAGGCGCGGCAAGCAGTCGGGATACTGCTGCTGGATGAAGCCGATCAGCTTCTCGCGGACCTCACAACGGAGATCCCAGGCAAGCGACGCGTCGGCCGCACTCGCCAGCGCCCGCAGCTCCACGGTGTGCTCCCTGGCGTCCGTGACCTGCAGGACGTCGACCTTGCCATCCCAGCGCTGCGAGGCCTTCAGGATGCGCGTGAGCTCCGCGCGCACGGCGTCGACAGGGACCGTGTAGTCCACGTACAGGAACACGGTTCCCAGGAGATCCGCGGACGTTCGCGTCCAGTTCTGGAACGGCTTCTCGATGAAGCAGGTGATCGGCACCACCAGCCGGCGCAGGTCCCAGATGCGCACGACGACGTACGTCAGTGTGATGTCTTCGATCCGCCCCCACTCGTTTTCCACGATGACGACGTCGTCGATCCGGATCGGCTGCGTCAGGGCGATTTGAAAGCCGGCCAGCAGCGTCGCGATGCTGCGCTGTGCCGCGAAACCGATGACGATCCCGGCGATGCCTGCGGAGGCCAGGATGCTCGCCCCGAACTGGCGCACGGGCTGGAACACCATCAGCATGGACGCCAGGGTGAAGATGCCGATGACCGTCATCGCCACTTTCTTCAAGACCACGACCTGGGTGTAGATCGAGCGGGCCTCGAGGTTGTCGCTCACGTCGATCCGGTGCCGCTCCAGGACGAATGCCGCGGCCGCATCGACGACCTGAAACAGAACCAGGGCGACGACCGCGATGAGCGCGAGGCTCGTGGCGTTGCGGACGACTTCGGCGAGCGCGGGCGAAACCGAGAGCGCGGGCGCGCCCAGAATCAACGCCAGCAGCGGAAGCGCCAGCCTGACCGCTTTCCCCGCCAGCGGCAGCAGGATGTCGTCCCACGAACTTGCGGTGCGGGCGGGCAGCGAGGTGAGGAACGCCTCGATGAGCTGGCCAATGCGCGACAGGAGCCAGACGATCGCAGCCACCACCGCAGCGCCATAGACGAGATGCAGTGCGACGAGTGTCGACGCGGAGGCTGCGGGCGGAACGATCCGTCGCACGACCAGCGTGAGCGTGAAATCGAGCCCTTGAATCCAGATCAGCAGCGCCACCGGCGAGACGACGTGCTGGAGTCCGCGCGTGAGCCAGCGGCGCAGCGGCGAAGCCGCCGCTGTAGCGGCCGCGTCGTGGCGTGCGCGCCGCCGCACCCACCAGTGCAGCGCAGCGTGCCCCAGGGCGATGAGTGCCAGCGCGGTGCCGGCCGCCATCAAGGCGGACGCACCCAGATGCGCAACGAGTTGGTCCCAGAGTGACGACACGAGGTGCTCCAGACGGGCGCGATTGGTGATGGATATCGATGATCGAGGAGGCCCCGGCGGCAGGAGGGAACGACCGACCAGCCGCCTGGCCCACCGTGCGGTATGGCGCCGCTCCGGCGGGCCTGCGTGCGCGGGCCTCAGGACGGAGGCCGAGGAACAGGCGCGCTAAAAGACGCCGCGTCCGGGATTCTTGAAGGCGGACGGCTGCGGGTACCGGGCGAGCCCCGGCCGTCTGACCGCACGGACAGGAGCCAAACGGGCCGATGGCATGACGGGCCACCGTATCGCGCGGAGGCGGTCGTGTCAACGCCATGGTATCGTCAGTCGCCGCCAGCGGCTGGACCGGACGCCCTGCAGCCTTTCCGACCGATCGGGGCGGCGGCTCCGGAGGAGAGCGCGGTACACTCACCGCATGTTCATCGGGCATTACGGCCTTGGTTTCGGCGCCAAGCGGGTTGCTCCGCGCGTCTCGCTGGGCATGTTGTTCCTGGCATGTCAGCTCGCCGATCTGATCTGGCCGACGCTCGTCCTGCTGGGCGTTGAACGCCTGCGGATCGATCCAGGGAACACGACCGTCACGCCGCTCTCGTTCGTGTCGTACCCGTACTCACACAGTCTCGAGGGGCTCGTCCTGTGGGGCGTGCTCTGCGGCGGGGCGTACTGGCTGATTCGGCGCTCGCGGGTTGCGGCAGCGGTGACGATCGCGGCCCTCGTGGTGAGCCACTGGGTGCTCGACTGGATCTCGCACAGGGCCGACATGCCGTTCACCTTTCACGGATCGACGCGTGTGGGGCTTGGACTCTGGAATTCGCGGCCTGGCACGATAGTGGTGGAAGGCCTGATCTTCGCTGCGGGCGTGGTTGTCTACGCCCGGATGACGCGCGCGCACGACCGCACCGGGTCGATCGGCTTCTGGGTTCTTGTCGCGTTCCTGGCCGTTGTCTATGCCGCCAACCTCGCGAGTCCGCCACCGCCCAGTGCCTCGGCCGTCGCGTGGGCGGCCGAGGCCCTCTGGCTCATCGTGGCCTGGGGCTGGTGGGTCGACCGGCACCGCGCCGCCGCGTGAGCCCAACCGGGCCCCTCGGCGCGGCAGTAGTCGGGGAGCACGATCCAAGTTGACGCAGCCGATCGACGGCAATCGGAGGAGCTGAGGGCGCAGCAAAGGCGACCACCCGGATCGCGAACGAAGGGGGGCGCCGCCCGTGAAGAGAGACACATGCGACAGGACCTGCGCTACGGAATCCGGGCGTTGTGCCGGCGCCCGGGGTTGATCATTGTCGCCGTCGCGACGCTGGCGATCGGAATCAGCAGCACCACTGTGGTGTTCAGCGCGCCCCCCGGGTCTATAATCCAGCCGTCCATTTTTCCAGGCAGGTGATCTGATGAAACGCGCAGCCGCGGGATTTCTGGCGATCGTCGTCGTGGCCTTCTTCTGGTCGGCGCCCGGCGGCGCCGCTGCCGCGCTCCAGGCACCGGCCGCGTCGGCCGCGCCCGTCTGTGCGAAGACATGGATCGGGCACGAAGCGGAGATCGAGCAATACATGCGCACGGCGCCCATCGAGAAGGTCGAAGAACTGCCGATTGGCGTGACGAAGCCGCAGCGCGCGTTCTTCGCTCCAGGAGGTCTCGTGGCGAGCGCCGCCTGGAAGCCGCTGCCGCCGAGGATGCAGGGAGGCTTCTTCGAGAGCTACCAGGCGGAGGTCGCCGCTTACGCCATGGACCGGCTGCTCGACATGCACATGGTGCCGCCTGTCGTGGTCCGCAAGATGGACGGCAAGGTCGGCGCGTTGATCTTCTGGGTCAACGGCACGAAGACGTGGGACATCAAGAATCCCATCGAGGGTCCCGACAAGCTCGCGTGGGCGCACGAAGTCGCCAAGATGAAGATGTTCGATCAGTTGATTGGGAACATCGACCGCAACGAAGGGAACCTCCTGGTCGACGGCGACTACCACCTGATTCTGATCGACCACTCGCGCGCGTTCATCCCGTCGAAAGATCTCTCACGCATCGCGAAGCTCGGCAGGCTCGACAAGACGCTCTGGAACAAGATGCTGGCGCTCGATGAGGATTCGCTGAAGTCCGCCATCGGCGAATGGTACGGGAAGCGGGAGATCGGCGGCATCCTCGCGCGACGCGACGAGATGAAGAAGGAAGTGGCCACCCGGCTCGCGCACGGCAGCGAACGCGCCGTGTTCCTGGCCGACAGCGTCGGGGGCACCGACTGAGGCGTTCGGCTTGCCCCGCGATCGGCCGCTACGCCGGGTCGGGCCCGAAGGCCTGACCCGCAGCCATCAGTACGCGATCGCCGCGCCGTCGGCGCGCGGGTCGGTCGCCGCCATGCGCATCCCCGTTTTCGAATCGATCTGAATCGCCTCGACGTCGCACCAGGCGCCGCCGACCTTCAGCGGATAGCCCATCTTCTCGAGCAGCTTCAGCGTGTCGGGGGAGAAGCGGCTCGGACCTTCCAGGTAGACCTCTTCCGGCATCCACTGCTGGTGGAAGCGCGGCGCGTCCACCGCCTGCTGCACGTCGAGGCCGAAGTCGAGCACGCCGGTGAGCACTTCGAACACCGACGTGATGATGCGCGGACCGCCGGGCGAGCCGAGCACCAGCGCCAGCTTGCCGTCGCGGCTGACGATCGTCGGCACCATCGAGGAGAGCGGACGCTTGTAGGGCTGGATGTCGTTCGCCTTGCCCTGAATCAGGTTGAAGCCGTTCGGCGCTCCCGGCTTCGACGTGAAGTCGTCCATCTCGTCGTTGAGCAGGAACCCCAGGTGGCCGGCCGTGACGCCGGAGCCGTAGCCGAAATTGAGGGTGTAGGTGACCGCGACGGCGTTGCCCGCCTCGTCCACGACCGAAAAATGCGTCGTCTCGGTCGATTCCCACCCCGGGACCGGCCCGGCGCCGACCTCCTTGCTCGAACTCGCCGCGTCAGGCTTGACGCTCGCCCAGCGCTCCTTCGCGTACTCGGGGCTGATCAGCGTGGCCACCGGTACCTTCACGAAATCCGGATCGGCCAGGTAGACCGCGCGATCCGCCATCGCGCGGCGCTGCGCCTCGATCTCGTCGTGGAGCGCCGCCGCCGAGTCCATGCCCGCCTGAACGAAGTTCGAGTGCTCGAGCATGTTGAGCATCTCGACGATCGCGACGCCGCCCGACGAGGGAGGCGGGGACGTGAGGATGTCGTAGCCGTGATAGCTCGCAGCCAGCGGCTCGCGCCACTTCGCCTGATAGTGCGCGAGGTCGTCGAGCGTGATCAGCCCGCCGTTGGCGGCTTCGAACGCGGCGAGGTCGTGTGCGATGCGCCCTTTGTAGAAGGCATCGCCGCCGTCGCTCGCGATCAGCTTCAGCGTGGCCGCCAGCTCCGGCTGCTTGAAGATCTCGCCGACCTCATAGAACTGGCCGTCGCGCTGGAACACGCGCCGGCTGTCGGGGAACTGCGCGAGGTTGCGCGCGCGGCGGAATCCGCCGGCCTCCTGGGTGTCGAGCGGGAATCCATCGGCCGCCAGCCGGATCGCCGGCGCCATATCCTGCGCGAGCGTCAGTTTGCCCAGACGCTGCTGCGCCGACGTCAAGCCGGCCACCGTTCCGGGAATGCCGGAGGCCAGCATGCCGACGGTGCTGCGCCCCTTGACGATGTTGCCCTGGGCGTCCTGGTACATCGTGGTCGTCGCCTTGCCCGGCGCCTCTTCGCGGAAGTCGACGAAATAGCTCTTGCCGTCCGCTTGACGCACGAGCATGAAGCCGCCGCCGCCGATGTTGCCAGCGCTCGAGTGCGTGACGGCGAGCGCGAAGCCGACGGCGACGGCCGCGTCCACGGCGTTCCCCCCGGCTTTGAGGACGTCGATCCCGGCCTGTGTGGCGTGAACCTCCGCGCTGGCGACGGCGCCGTGGGACCCTCGGGCTGGCAGGTGTTCGGCCCCGGCGGGCACGACAAGCATCACGGCGAAAACGCTGGCGAGCACGATCTTGCGCATCACTCCTCCAGAGATGGCGATCCGCGCATCAGAATACAGGAAAGCGCCGTCGGTGGACCGTGCGAAAGGCGGTTGATACACTCCGTTCAGGATGCGCCGGGGATTGCTGCTTCGCACCATGCTGGGGATGGCGGCCGCGGTGGCGGTCTTTCATGCCGGCAGCGTGCTCAGCGGACAGATGGCGACGGTGGACCGGCTGAGGGATCCCGGCTGGTGGCCCACCAAAGGCACGCCGCCGCGGGCAGACTACGTCGGCGCCGGCGCCTGCGCGGAGTGCCACCGCAGCGAGTCGGCCACTCAACCCTCCACGTCGATGGCGCGCACGGCGATGACTGCGCGCGCCTCGCACGTGCTGCGCGACGCGAAGCGGCTCACGTTCACCGGCGGCGGATATTCGTTCGCCATCGTCTCCGATCCCCAGCCGCCGGTGTACACGATTTCGAACGGCACGCAATCGTCGTCGGCCCCGCTGACGTGGGCGTTCGGCGCGGGGGACGTCGGGCAGTCTTTTCTCTTCGAGCGTCAGGGGGCACTGCACGAGGCGCGCGTCAGCTATTTCGCGTCGATTCACGCGCTTGGCTTCACGCCGGGCCGCGCCCTCGGCTCAGGCCACGGCATCGCGGACGCCATGGGACGACGTGTCGACGAGACGGAGGCGCCGCGGTGCTTCGGCTGCCATACCACGGCGTCGACCGCCGGCGGCAAATTCGATCCGGCCGCGGCCGTGCCCGGCGTCACGTGCGAGGCCTGTCACGGCCCAGGACGTCGGCACGTCGCGGCGATGAAGCAGGCAAACGCTGGCGCCGGCGGGAAGACGATCTTCGATCCGACCACACTGCGGCCGGCGGCGTCGGTGGATTTCTGCGGCGCCTGCCACGCCACGTTCTGGGACATCCGACTCGTGGGCGCCGAAGGCACCGCGGCGCTGCGCTCGCAGCCCTACCGCCTCGAGTCGAGCCGATGCTGGACCGGCGGCGACGTCCGGCTGACGTGTGTGGCGTGCCATAACCCGCACGAACCGCTCGTCACCGATCCCGCCGCGTACGATTATCGATGCCTGAGCTGTCATGCCCGTGGCCTTCCGCCCGTTCCGCGGCCGTCCGCGTCGTCCGCGGCCGCAGGCGCGCACCCGACGAGCGATCAGACCGCGCCGGCGTGCCCCGTCGGGACGTCGAAGTGCGTCACGTGTCACATGCCGAAGTACGCGGTGCCCGACATGCATCGCGAGTTCACGGATCATCTGATCCAGATCGTCAAGCGTCAGTCGCCGGCGTCGTGACAGCTCGCGTGGGTCAGGCCTTCGACATGAGTGATGGCCAACGGCGCCTCCCTACGGCGTGATGTTCTGATTCAGGTGGAACACGTTCTGCGGATCGTACTTCCGCTTGATCGCGACCAGTCTGTCGTAATTCTCTCCATAGGCAGCCCGGACGCGCTCGGGGCCTTCGTCGTCGAGAAAATTGACGTACACGCCCGCCCCGGCGAACGGCTGCATCGCGTACCAGAGATCCTCGCTCCACTGCACGTGCGCATCCGCCTCGTCCGGCCGGCTCCAGATCGGGAGAATGTTGAGCGCAAACGCCGCATCGCGGTGCGCGAAGGCAGTCTCGTGCGGGCTTCGACGGCCGACGGCCCCCTGCAGGTGATGAAGGTGCACGGCGGAGAACGGCGATGTCATGTGGCGCGTGCCGTCGGCGAGCACGTCGATGGCCCTGTCGGTCAGGCCGTCGAGATAGCACGACCTGCCGGAGCTCCGCAGGCCCGGCGTGCCCATTTTGTCGAACAGGCCCTGGAGCGCCGTGTAGGGCATCGTGTTCAACAGGTCCGCGGCGGGCGGTCCGTATCGCCGCAGCGGCTCCAGCACCGCCTTGGCGCGATCCGGCGCGCCCGCGTAGCAGGCAAGGATCGCGACAGCCGGCTTACCGCGCAGCCAATCCGGCACGAACGGTTCGGGCGGCGCGGTCATCAGGAATGCCATCGTCGTCAATTCGTCAGGCGCGACCATCGCGAAGTCGCGATAGAACCGCAGCACGTCGAGGGTCCGGTCGCCGGGATGGAGCACCAGGCCGCCGAGGACGGTCGTGAGCGGGTGCATCGCGAACTCGAAGGCGGTGACGACGCCGAAGTTGCCGCCGCCTCCTTTCAACGCCCACAGCAGATCCTGGTGCTCGTCCGGCGATGCGTTGAGCACCTGCGCGTCAGCGGTGACGACCTGCGCGGACACCAGATTGTCGACCGCCAGACCGTGCTTGCGCATGAGCCATCCGAAGCCGCCGCCGAGCGTCAGGCCGCCGACGCCGACCGACGACACCATGCCTCCAGTCGTCGCGAGGCCCGCGGCTGCTGCGGCGCTGTCGACGTCCCGCCACGTCGCCCCGCCTCCCACGTGCGCGTGGCGCTCTTCGGGCCGCACGCGGACGGCATTGATCGTTCCGAGATCGATCACCAGGCCCCCGTCGCACGTTCCAGCGCCCGTGAGGCCATGTCCTCCGCCGCGAACGGCGACGGCCAGGCCCTGATCCGCGGCGAGGCGCAGCGCCGCGACCACGTCGCCGGTGGTCGCACAGCGGACGATGAGGGCGGGATGCTTCTCGATTCGGCCGTTCCATACGTGCCGGTCGGCCTCGTATCGCTCGTCGCCTGGCCCGATGAGCTGAGCGCCCACGGTGAAGCCGGCGTCGCGAAAAGTCGTGTCGTTCGCCATCGATCTTCCTTCCTCGTGTGATTCGTCATTCGTGTGTTCGCACGCAGGCGCAGGCTCGCCATCGACGTACGACATTCCAGGCACCCGGCGCGAAAGGCGCCCGGATGACGGTACGACTCGAGCACGCCGCAGGCGTGGCATCGCGCCGAGGCGTGTAGATGGAGTGAAGGAAAGAGTGACGTCGGCGATCAGAACACGCCGCGACCCAGGTTCTTGAACGCGGGTGCGACCCAGCGCACGGCGCGAGCGTCGGTTCCCGGCGAGGCGCTTTGACGCGGGCGCATGCCGGGAGCGTAACGCCGGACCTAGGTCGTGTCAAACGGCCCGACGGCGTGTCAAACGGCCTGGCCGCATCACCCACACGTGTCATCCGGTCCGAGTGCCGGGACCGTTTCGACTATTCCTGCGTCTTCCAGTGGATCTGCTCGAACGGGATCCGCTCCACGTGTTCGCCGGCGATGTGCTCGGCGATCTGCCGGGCGTGGAAGCGGCCGTTCTCGATGAACCAGCGGCCGGTCTGGTAGCCGCCGCAGACGGTGCCCGCGATGTAGACGCCCGGGCGGCGCGTTTCGAAGGTCGTTTCGTCGTAGAGCGGCGTGCGGAAGGGATCGTCGGCGAACGTGACGCCGAAGCGCTGCAGCAGCTCGAAGTCGGGATGATAGCCGCTCATCGCGAGGACCCACTGGTTCGGGATCTCGCGCGCCCCGTCGGGCGTGTTCAGCAGCAGCGCGCCGGGACGGATTTCGGCAAGCGTCGTGTTGAAGAACGCGACGATGCTGCCTTCCTTGATCCGGTTTTCGAGGTCTGGCTTGAGCCAGTACTTGATCTTCTCCGACAGCGCGGCGCCCCGGACGATCAGCGTCACGCGGGCGCCGTGACGATAGCAGTCGAGCGCGGCCTTGGCAGCGGAGTTCCTGGCGCCGACCACCGCCACGTCCTGGCCGACGTACGGGAAGGGCTCCTTGTAATAGTGCGTGACGTTGGGCCGATCTTCACCGGGCACGCCGAGCCGGTTGGCGAAGTCGAAGAACCCCGTCGAGACGATCACGCAACGGGCAGGGTGCTCGCCCGTGGTCGAGTGGACGACGAAGCGGCCGCGATCGCCGTCGAGGCGTTCGGCCCGATCGTAGAGCGACAGCTCGATCTGCTCGCGCGCGGCGACGCCCCGGTAATACTCGAGCGCGTCCTCGCGGGTCGGTTTGTAGTTCCGCACCGGGAAGGGATAGCCGCCGATCTCGATGAGGTCGGGCGTCGAGAAGAACTCCATGTTCGTCGGGTAGCCGAAGATGGAGTTGACCAGGGTCCCCTTGTCGAGCACGCGGACGCCGAGCCCGCGCCGGCGGAGTTCGATCGCGCAGGCGAGACCGACCGGTCCCGCCCCGATGACCACCACGTCGCGCCGCTCAGGCATCCGTCTATCTTACCGGGGTCAGATCTTGTTCTTTGCATGTTTGTCCTCTTTGGAGGACAGAATCGAGGGGTGCACCGGGGTCGAGACCTGACCTCTGCAGGTGACATTCCTGCAAAGAACAAGATCTGACCCCGGCGTTGCATTTCAGTGGCAGTACTCGGCGACGACGATGCCGGTGCCGGGATGGCCGGGGTCGGCGTCATAGCCGGCGCCCGTGTGCACCACGACGATCCGGACGACGTTGCCCGAAATCGCGGTGCCTGACTGCTGGACGCCGCTGGAGATCAGCACGCCCATGTACGACGGCAGCGGGCCGGCCGGCGGGTTCGACGCATTGCCGGGGCGCGTCGTCCAGCCGATTCCGCACGCCGGGGGTTCGGCGGTCAGCGTCGCGGCGAAGCCCTTGAAGCTTGCCGGCGCCGCGCCGCCCGTCAAGGCGTTCGCGCCAGCCCACTGCGCGCCCCAGAACGCCGCTCCACCAGAGATCGGGGCGCTCAGATCGCCCGCGACGAATCCGCCATGCGCCAGGAACGCGAACAGGATCGTCGTCGCGTTCGCGGACGCCGGCAGATAGAACGCGTCGCCGGCGAAGGCATCGGCCACGACGCCGGGTCCGAGCGGCTGCGCGACGGGGCTGATGGCGCACGACGCCGTGCCCGTCGCGTCGGTGACGCCGTTGCAGGTCTGCGCGCCCCCGCCGGTGCCGAGCGTGAAGGTGATCGTGCGGCCCGCGATCGGCGTCACACCGTCCTCGAGCAGCACCCCCTTCATATGCGCCGTCCCGCCGTTCGCGATGACGGTGTCGCCGGTATACGAGAGCGTCGTCTCCTCTTTGGTGACCGTCAGCCCCGTCGCGAGCGTGCCGGTGCTGTCGAGGTACAGCGGATCCGCGCTCGTGAAGGTGGCGGTGATGCTGTAGGAGCCGGACGGCAGGTTGACGAGCCAGGCGAGCGTCGCGACGCCTGTCGTGCTGTCGTACGACGCCGTCCCGACCGCCGTGCCGTTCACGAGGAACGCGACCGATCCCGCCACGCCCGCCGGCGTCACGTGCGCCGTCAGCGTGACGACGTCGTCGTAGTCCTGCGTCTCGGGCGAGACCGTCGTGACGGTGTGCTGCCGGATGCTCACCGCATCCTCGGCCGTGTCGTTGGCCGTCGTGTTGACGCTCGTTTCGCCGCCGCCGGACACGGTGGCGGTGTTCGTCACGTGAATCGGCGCGTCAGCGGCCACCGCGACGGTCAGGGTAATCGCGGGATAGCTCGAGCCGCTCGCCAGTGCGTCCGAACGCGTGCAGGTGACGATCGGGACGTTGCACGACCAGCCGGTGCCAGACATGCCGGTCGCCGTCAGCGATGCAGGGAGGGCGTCCGCGACGGTGACGATTCCGCTCGTCGCATCCGCACCCGCGTTCGCCACCGCGATCGTGAACGTATCCGCCGCGTCCCCCTGGGTGAAGACCGCGGGCGCGTGCGTCTTGGCGATCGTGAGGTCGGGGCCGTTGACGACGATCGGATCGGAGGGAATGCCGTTGGCGACGACGTACAGGCGGCTCGGTCCGGATTCGATCCCGGCCGGCACGTCGAACTGCGTCGAAACGATGGTCGCGCCGGTCGCGACCCCCATGCTCGAATGGTCGTGCGTACGGGCGTAAATCACGTGGCCCGTTCCGATGTTGACGATCCGCACAATCGGATAATTCGTCGCGGACTGCGCATCGTCGCCGTAGGAGTTCGCCTGCGACAGGCCGTTGAACTGGCGGCCGGAGATCGTATACGTCTGGCCGCCGCTGATGTTCGCCGGAGCCGACGTGATGACCGGACGCCAGGCGTTCATGAACGACCCGCCGGCGGTGTACAGCTCGACGTCGTTGGTGCCGTTCGAGAAGAGCACTTGGCCGGTGGGCAGCAGGAGCATGCGGCCTTGATACGACGCGAGATTGCTGTTCGGCGGGTTCACCTTCGTAAACGTGGTCCCGTCGAACTCATAGACGTTGGTGGGGCCGGCGAAGAACTGGCTCGTGGCGATCAGGGCGTTGCCGTTGGGGAGCAGCGCGCCGGGGGCATCGGCGGCCAGCATCTGATTGCCCCCTTCCGTCGGCAGATCCGGCAGCGCGGACCACAGCGCGGTGGCGGTGTCGTACACCGCGTTCTTTCCGGTCGCGCCGAAGGCATACACGGTGCCGTACGGAGTCAGGATTTGCGGTCCCATTTCGGGCACGATGCCCATTCCGCCGCTGCTCGGCATCGAGACGATGGTATCGGCCGCCTGCGTCCAGGTGTTCGTGGCCGGGTCGTAGATTTCCGAGTTCGTGTTGCCGTCGAATCCCGCGTCGACGACGAGAATGGTGCCGTCGGGGAGCAGCGTCGAGTTTTCCTCCGAGTTGTTGTCGAGTTTGCCGGTCGCGTTCAGGTCCGTGAACGTGAGCGTGGACGGGTTGAACACATCGAGGCGCTTGCTGAAGAGGTGACGCAGCACGAAGCGGCCGTCCGGCAGCACGAACGAGTCGGAGTCGCCGACCTGCGTCTCGTTGGCGGTGACGGCGGTCCACGTCCCCGTCCCCCCCGCCGCCGTGGGATCGAAGATCGCCGCGAGGTTCACGTCGCACCCCGAGCTCGGGCAGCTCGGCGTGCCGGTGTTGTACTCGCCGCCGACCAGGATCACGCGGCCATCGGCGAGCACCGCCGATGCGTAATACAGAGGCCCGTGTCCAGACGGCAGGCTCCCGGCCGCCGTCCACGTCCCGTTCGCGTAGTTGCCGGAGCTGTCGGGGATCAGACGCGACCACCCGTTGGATTCTTCGCCCGTCTGGCACAGGACCGAGCCGTCGGTCAGGAGCAGACAGGTGCTGACGTTGGGTGCGCCGTTGACCTTCGTCCACTGGGCGGAGGCGGTCGCCGGCAGCAGCATCGACGCCATGAACAACGCGAGCGCGCACGCGAAGGGGCCTTTCGACCGGAGTGTCTCCATCGAGCACCTCACGAATCTCGAAGCGATTGTTGCCCTGGGAACGAAGCGAATCGGACGGGAGAGTCGGAGACTCTGGATCAGGTCGTGTCTGTTTGCAACTGAAATCGAATCGGCGTGAGAAATCGAGGGTCCCGTGGGTTCGCGCGGGCTTCGCTACCGACGAAACCGGGGGAGTACGGAAGCGGTCGGCATCAGGCGAGTCGCCGCATCACTCGCTGCGCAGCGCGATGATCGGATCGACGGCGATCGCGCGGCGTGCGGGCAGGTAGCACGCGAGCAACGCGACGACGGCGAGCCCCACGACGGCAAGGACGTAGGTCAGCGGGTCGGTTGGCGCGACGCCGAACAGGAGCCGCGCCAGCAGCCGCGAAGCCGCGAACGCGCCCGCGACCCCGATCGCCAGGCCCACGACCGCGAGCTTCATGCCGCGCGCGATGACGAGCGAGAGGATGGTGCCTCGTTCCGCGCCAAGCGCCAGCCGTACCCCGATATCGTGCGTGCTCTGCTCGACCGAATACGACATCAGGCCGTAGATGCCGATCGCGGCGAGCAGCAGCGCGATCGCCCCGAACATCGTGAGCAGCACCATGTTGAAGTTCTGCTGCGCGATCGACTTCGAGACGATCTGCTCCATCGATTGCACCTGCGCGACCGGCAATTGTCCGTCGACGGCGCGGAACTCCTTCTGAACCTCCGTCGCGAGCGAGGCCGACGGCGCGGCCGTGCGGACGATCCACGACGCCGGCACGAGGCTGTTGCCCAGCTTCGTCAGGCTGTCCGACATCTGATACCAGGGCACGTACATCACCGGCGGCGGGTCGCTGTCGAGCCCGTTCTCCCGCACGTCGCCGACGATGCCGACGACCTGCCGGGTTGGATCCTCGAACTCCGGGCCGAGCCCCTTGCCTATCGTGAGGCGCTGCCCGATGGCGTCCTGGCCTGGCCAGTATTTCTTCGCCATCGCCGCGTTGATGACGACGACGGACTCCGCGCCCGCCGTATCGCGATCAGAAAAGAGGCGCCCGCGCAGCAGCGGGATCTCGAACGCCTCGAAATAGCCCGGCGTGATCACGCGCCATTGCTCGTCGCCGTGATACAGGTCGCTGCCCTTCAGCGCGCGGCCTTCGATGCGGAACGGCAGGTCGGCTCCTCCCTGCGTCGGCATCATCAGCGCGACCCCCGCCGCCTGCACGCCCGGCAGCGCATCGATCCGCTGCCGCATCGTCCTGGCGAGCGTCTCGACGGGCGCGGTGGTGGAATACTTCGAGCCAGCGAGCGAGGTCCGCATGGTAAGGACGTTCTGCACGGCGAATCCCGGGCTGACGTCGCGAAGTCCGATGAACGTCCGCACGAGCAGCGCGGCCCCGATCATCAGCATCAGCGCAAGCGCCATCTCGACGACGACGAGCGCGTCGCGGGTACGCCCGGCCCGGCGGTTCGACGACCCGCGGCCGCCTCCTTCCTTCAACGTCGAGCTGAGATCCGTGCGCGACAGGTGGAGGGCCGGGGCGATGCCGAACAGCACGCCGGTCGTCAACGCGATTCCGGCGGTGAACGCCACAATCCGCCAGTCCAGGATGGCGCCGAGCATCGACGCGTGCGCGAAGTCGTCGACGCGCGGGAGGCCGCCCGGACTGAGCGCCAGCAGCGCGCGCGCGCCCCAGACGCCGAGCACGACGCCTGCGACCGCGCCGGCTGTCGAGAGCAGCAGGCTCTCGAGGAGCAACTGCCGGACAATGCGCCCACGGCCCGCGCCGATGGCGGCCCGGACGGCGACTTCCCGCTGGCGCCCGGCGGCGCGCGCCAGCAGCAGGTTCGCGACGTTGGCGCAGGCGATGAGCAGCACGAGCCCCACGGCGCCGAGGAGGATCAGGAGCGCCGGGCGCACGTCGCGGACGACGATGTCGCGCATGGCGAACACCGAAGCCTGCTCCGAATCGCCCATCCACTTCGGGTTCGCGCGGCGGAACTGATCGCCGAGCAGCTTCATCTCGGCGCGCGCCTGCGCGATCGTCACGCCCGGTGCGAGGCGGCCCGCCACCGCGAGGTAGTGCCCCTGGTTCGTGCTGTTGGGATCCGCCTGAAGCGGAATGAACACGTCAGCCGCAGGATCCGGTCGGAACGAGTCCGAGAGAACGCCCACGACCACATAGGGATCGCCGTTCAAGCCGATCGTCTTGCCGGTCACCGACGGGTCGCCGCCGAAGTGGGACTCCCACAGCGCGTGGGAGATCACGGCCACGTGCGATCCGCCGGGACGGTCCTCGGCGGCCGTGAAGGTCCGGCCGATCGCGATCGGGGCGCCGAAGACGCGGAAGTAGCCGGCCGACGCATGAAGCCCCTTGATCTGTTCGGGCCGATCGCCGCCGGTCAGGTTGAAGGCTGGCGCCTCGCCGTCGTACGCCGCAATCGCCTCGAGCGATTTCGCGCGGGCGGCGCTCATGAACTTCGGGATCGACTCGGAGCAGCCGATGCCGCTCTGGAACTGGCGGCAGACGCGCACCAGCTGTGATGGTTCGGGATAGGGCAGCGGCTGCAGGAGCACGGCGTCGACCACGGAGAAGATCGCCGCGTTCGCCCCGATCCCGAGCGCGAGCGCGGCAATCGCGACGAGACTGAAGCGCGGGTTCTTGAACACCGCGCGGCACGCGTGACGAAGTTCGAATCCAAGGGGCATGCGGCCTACTCCGATCGCAGCGCCACCGGCGCCTTCCTCATCAGCCGAACGGCAAAGCGGAGATCGCGGGCGAGGGTGTCCATCTCCTACCGCTACGAGCCGGATTATCCCCCGGTTCCAGCCGCAGTGGCATTCCCCGAAGCCAAGGGAGTAACATGCCACCGTTGAATCTGCCGGACGAAGGAGGAGGTTCGCATGGCCACGGCCGACGTCGCACGATTCGTCGCAGATGTGAAAGCCAGCAAGGAACTGCAAGCCGCGCTCGCCAACAAAGTCGCCGTCCCAGAGCTGGTCGCCGTCGCACGGGAGCACGGCTACCTCATCACCGAAGCGGACGTCCGCGACTATGGGACACGTCAGAAGGCCGCGCTCGAGAGCGCCCCGGCACCCGCTGATGCCGAGGCGGCACTCACGGACGGGGAGCTCGGGAGCGTCGCGGGCGGCGGCGGTTTCGCGATCACGGACGCGATGAACACGAGCCTCAAGGACGCGACGATGAAGCAGGCGCCTTACTCGCCTCCGCTGAATATCGTCGTCGGGATTGTCATCTTCTAGAGCACGCGTCCTGCCGTGACCCTCGACGGCGAGCGCTCTATTCCTCGGCAGGTCGCCGCAGAACAATACTGGCAACTGTTCGAGCGGCGATCTCCCGCGGAGCGGCGCACCCTGGCACTCGTCAAGCGCTTCGTCGAGCGCTATGTCGCCGACCGGCAGTTCCGCGAGCGCCTGGCCGACAACGGGGGCGCTCCGCAGCGGGTGACCGAGGCCTACGGGATCGCGATCGACGCGCGGCTCGCGCGTCCGCTCTTCGATCCCGAGGGTGCGGAGCTCCGGCGCTGCGATGCGGCCGGCGACCGTTGGCCGCTGGCCAAGATGTGGGACGATCACGTCGCGGACGTGGCCGAGTGGCGCGACCTGTACCTTCGCAACGGCGACTGTCCCGACGTCAACCCGCGCTTTCACGCGTGGCGTGCACGCCACATCCGCCGCGCAGGCAACGAACTGGGCCCGATCGCGACACGCATCCAGCATCCCGTGCTCGCCTTCGAGCTGTCGGAGGGCTGCTCCGTCGGATGCTGGTTCTGCGGGGTCTCGGCGGACAAGTTCAGGGGTGCCTTTCGCTACACCGACGAGAACGCCCGACTGTGGCGCGGCGTCCTCCAGCGAACCGTCGGGATCTTCGGCGCGGCCGCCCAGGCCGGCTTCTGTTACTGGGCGACCGATCCAACCGACAACCCCGATTATCTGGAATTCATCGAGGACTACTACAGCATCACCGGCGCCTTGCCGCAGACGACGACCGCGCGTCCGCTTCGGGATCTGGACTTCACGCGCCGCGTGCTGCGGCTGTCGGAACGCTGCCGCGGTCTTCCGAACCGCTTTTCCATCCTGACCTCGAGGGCTCTCGACGCCGTCCACGAGGCGTTCAGCGCCGAGGACCTGCTGCACGTGGAACTCGTGCCGCAGAACCGGGAGGCCCTGACCGTCAAGGCCATCGCGGGCCGGGCGCGGGAGCGGCTGCAGCGGCTCGACTCCGGCGCCGCGGCCGCGCGCCTCGGCAGTCTGGATCCAGCCCAGACCACGATCGCGTGCGTCACCGGCTTCCTCGTGAACATGGTCTCCCGTTCGATCCGCCTCATCACGCCCGTACGAGCCAGCGAGCGCTGGCCGCTGGGCTATCGCGTCTACGGCGAGCGGCACTTCGCGACCCCGGACGATTTCGCCTCGGCGATCGAGGACTTGATCGCCACCAATACGTCGCACGCGGTCCGCAGCGACGACACCCTCAGATTCCGCGACGACGTCGTCTATGTCGCGCGCCCGACGGGATTCGAGCTGCGCACGGCAAACACACGGTTCGTGCTCGAGGGATTCGAAGGCGCCCGCCGCCTGGGAGATCTCGTCCATGTCGGCGGGAGCGTCGCCGGGGAGATCTGCGATTCGCTGGTACGTTCAGGAGCCGACATTTTCGCGATCACCGGCGCGCTGCAGCAGCTGTTCGATCAGGGATTGCTGAGTGAAGATCCCGCGGGGGTCGAAGCGGCGTGGGTTCGAGCCGGAACTCGAGGAGACGCCGTTACCCCTCCCGCCGGGGCGCGATGACCACGAAGGGAGCGTCGCCGGATCCCTCGCGCTGACGTGACCGTCGCGCGAACGCTTCGTTCACCACCGCCACGAGGGGAGCCTTCTCGTCTTCTCGTCGGGGCGTGTGGATCCCTTCGGGTCAGATGTCGACCGGAGGTTCAGCTCTTGACCGTGCCGGTCGGCGTCAGGTGATCGACCGCCTGCGGCAGCACGGCGGACAGCCTGGCGAGCGCCTCCTGCGGTGTGAGGCCGAACTTCGCCGCGAGCTGCTGGACGGTCGGGTTGCCGAGCACCTGCTGCAGCTGCTCGGGGGTAATCGACTGGTTGGGCCCGGTGCCGACCCACGACTGCACCGTGGGCCCGAGACCCTTCTGCTGGAAGTGCGAGACGAGCCCCTGGATTCCGCCGTGCTGCGCGATCAGATGATTGACCACGGTCGCCATCTCGGCCCCGATGATGCCGCCCAGTACGCCATCGAAAAGTCCCATCGTGCCCCCCTGCAATCCAGCGTATCCGATTCCGCCGCCCGGGGTCATCAGCGGATGTGCGCGCGAAGGGCGCGGCGCCTACCGAAAGAGGCGAGGCTGGAACGCGATGAAGTACACGTCGTACACGAGCAGGGCGGCGACCAGGTAGGCGACGAGCGACGCGACCTGACGCCCCACGCGCGACAGACCGCGATCGGCGAAACGGTGATTGCTGAACGCGAACCACGAGAGCAGGACGATCAAGCCGCCGAGGAGCGCCTGTATGACGGGGCTGGTCGTCGACGGATAGAGGAACGCGACGTGCGCCACGGCCGGCCAACGAGGGATCGCGACCGCATGCAACACCGTCCACCACATGGCACCCATCATCGGCACGATGCGCTCGAGGGCGAACGCGAGCACGACGGAGAGGGCCATCGCGCCCACGCCGCTCCTCGAAAGCGACGAGGCGTAGAGACCCATGCCGGCGAAGAGCAACGCGCTCGTCACGAGACCTGGCAGACCTCGGTCCGTGATGTGGAAGGGTCCTGACGAGGCGTCCATCCTGGCGATCGCCAACGCCAGCGCGAAGAAGACCAGCACCAGCCCGAAGACCACGATCACTTTGACGATCCATTGCCGCCACGCCGACACCGGCAGCAGCATCTGCCATTCGAGCGTGCCCGATTGGCGTTCCTCCGCGCTCGCCAGCGATCCGATCAAGAGCGAGACGAGAAGGACGAAGGTCGTCGTCAGGCCGCCGAGTGCCGGCACCTCGGGCCGCGCGCGATTGAGCAGCATGAGGGCAGCCCAGCTCCCGACCAGGAGGACGACGACGACGAACGTCATGTGCTGAAGCCGCAATTCCTTCATGACGAGCGCCCGGATCGGGCGGCTCGGATTCGGGGGCAACGCCTCTGCCGACCCCGACCGCCGCAGCCATACCGGCGGCCGGACGTCTGCGCCGCGTCCGTCGAGCGCCTCCAGGTGGAGGAAGCGCCGCCAGCCCAGGCATGCACCTGCCCCGCACGTCGCGGCCGTACCCAGCCACAGCACGAACCAGGTCAGCGCGTCGATCTCGGCAGCGGCGCCGAATCCGTAGACAACCGTCCCGATGATTTGTCCGCCGAGGAAGAGCAGCGGTGGGAGCGCGAGCGTGAATACCGCGCCCGCCAGCGTGTCGCGGCAGATCATGGTCATCCAGGGTGCGACCAGAAGCCCGTACAGGGGCGCGAACGCCAGAACCGGCAAGAGGGCGCGATCGCGAACCCAGGTCGAGGTGGCGAACACGTACCAGGCGAGCGCGACAACGACCGCGAGCATCGCGGCGAGCACGCCGAGTTTTGTCAGGAAGAGCCGTCGGCGGCTGCCCGGGAGCGATAGCGTGACGGGCAGCATGTGCCAGGCGTACTCTTCGCCAATCGCCCGCGCGCCGAGCGTGATCGTCCCAATCGCATAGACCACCACGACGGGCCACGTGAGATCCAGCGCGGGCAGGAGGCCGAGGGCGCCCATGCAAGCGCCCCAGACGGGCAGCAGCCCACGAACCTCCTTCCGCACGAGCGCCGATCCGAACGTGGCCGTCATGCGGCTGCTCCGCGCCCGGCGACCGTGGCAACGAAGATCTCTTCGAGGCTGAGGGCCTCGGTCGTGATCGCTTCGACCGACCGCGCTCTCAGGCGTGCGATGACATCCGGCGTGTCCTGCGCCATCATTTCGACCTCCCGACCGTGGCGGCGCAGGAGCCGGGCTCCTTCGATCGGCAGGTCGGCCGGCTCCGAGGGGAATCGGGCGTGGATCTTCTGATACCGCTCGCGCGCGACGTCAGCCTCCAGCGTGAGCACCGCCCGGCCGCGGTCGATGATCGTGAACTCGTCGATGAGCCCCTCGAATTCCGAAATCAAATGCGTGGAGACGAAGACCGTCCGCCGGCCGGGATCACCGTCCTGGTAGGCGCCGATCACCGTTTCGATGAATTCGCGCCGGACGATCGGGTCGAGGCCCGACGTGGGCTCGTCGAGAATCAGCAGCTCCGGCTCCGGGCAGATCGCGGCAATCAACGCGAGCTGGGTGCGCTGGCCTTTCGAAAGGTCGCTCGTCCTGTGGCGAAGATCGAGTCCGAATCGCGCGAGAAGCCCGCGCTCGGCGTCCGCGTTCCAGCGGCTCCGGAACGACGCGAAGTAGTCGAGCGCCTCCCGCACCGTCATCCACGGATAGAACGCGACGTGGTCGGGGACGTAGGCGATGCGCGACTTGACCTCCACCTCGTGCCGGCGCGGGTCGAGGCCGAAGAGCCGAACCTCCCCGCTCGTCACGCGCAGCAGGTTCAGCAGGCACTTGATCGTCGTCGTCTTGCCCGCGCCATTGCGGCCGAAGAACCCGTAGCAGCGACCGGGCTCGACCCGCAGGGTCAGGCCGTCCACCGCATCCGTACGGCCATATCGGCGGACCAAATCGACGATGTCGATCGCGTGGGGGTCGGGGCTCATACGTGGCCTTTCTCCATGGCGCGCGTGCGCCGGTGCTCGAGCACGTTGAAACGTTCCTCGGCGATGCGAAGGAACTCGTCCTGTCCGATCTGCAGATGGTGCGCCTGGACGGCCGCGTCGTCGAGAATCCCGGCAAGCATCCGGCGGCGCGCGTCATGCCGGAGCGGGGATGCCGGCGCGTTCACGAACGACCCCTTTCCCGCGCGGGACTGGATCACGCCCTGATGCTCCAGTTCCGCGTATGCCTTGGCCACGGTGTTGCGGTTCACGCGCAGATCTTCGGCGAGGGGCCGGATCGAGGGGAGCGGCTCGCCGGGGCGCAGCGCGCCGGACCCGACCGCGGCCTTCACCTGGTCCACGAGCTGCAGGTACACGGCCTTGCCCGACTTGAAATTCAACTGGAACAACATGAGCAAACTGTCATATGACAGTATGACAGTTTGGCTGAGGTCCGTCAAGCGCGACGTTGCGCCCGTCGGCCACCCCGGCTCCCCCGCCGCGGCGATCCCCGCGGCGTCGCGCTCGCGCGCGATCGTCCAGGTGGATGCCGAAGCGGTGGTCCCGCCGGCCAGTCTTCTAGACCCGATCCAATCCTGCCGCGAGCGGATCGGGCAGGCTCGACACGAGCGCGCGCGCCCGGCGATCGCGCAGCCACAGACCCGCCCAGAGCAGCACCGCGACGTAGATCGGGAACAGCACGTTGCCGAACAGCGGCGCCTGCACGCGCGCCTGCGACGCCACGGCGCCCCCCAGGTAGCCGGTCCAGAGCACGGCCCCCACGACAGCCGTCCGTGGCCACAGATACAGGGCGAGACACGCCATCTCGATCGCGCCGATCGGCACCACGAGCGACGCGGGATACCCGAGCGCGACCGTGGCGGTCACGGACGGCGCGAGGGACAGGATCTTCATGCCCGCGTCGACGATGAGGAACAGGACGCCCACGGCGCTCAGCACGAGGCCGGCGATCCGCGCGCGAGCGGGAATCGGGGCAGCGGTATCGGAACGCATCGTATCCTCCAGGAACTGCGGTTCGGGTCACGGTTTGCGGAAGCTTCTGCTGTCCATGGTCGAATGAGCGGCCGCCGGATCGACATGCGTGCCGGTTCGGTTCGGGCGGTCGTCGAGAAGGGCGTTCAGAGGCCAAAACCGCGGCGGAGCGCATAGTCGAAAAGGCGCTGGGGCAGGAGCACTTTGACGATGGGGAGCCAGCGCGCCTCAGCGCCGGCCCCATAGCGGAATCGCGGGCGCCGCTCCAGGGCCACGCGGCCGACGAGATCGCCGAGTTTTCCGGGGTCGCCGCCGCGGACCAGGCTGTTGCGCAGTGTCCGGACGGCGGCGATGCGCACGGCGTCATAGTCGCCGATGACGCCGCTGGCCGTGGGTTCGGCCGGAATGATGTTGGTGTTGAATGCGCCTGGCTCAATCAGGGACACGTGGATGCCCAGGGACCAGACCTCGTGCCGAAGGGCCTCGGTATACCTCGCAAGGGCGCCCTTCGACGCGGCGTAGAACGCTTCTCCCGGCTCTCCCACCCACGCGGCCAGCGACCCGATCGTGATGATGCGCCCGCATCGTCGCGCCCGCATCTGCGGAAGCACGGCGTTGGTCATCCGCACGACGCCGAAGAAGTTCGTGTCCAGCACGGCCCGCGCATCCTCGATGGTGGTTTCTTCGGCGACGCCGACGTGCTCGATGCCGGCGTTGTTGACGAGCACATCGATGCGGCCGGCGCGTGCTGTCACGTCTGCGATGCACCGGCCGACGGAATCGTCCGAACGGACGTCCAGCTCCAGCATCTCGATGCCGCGCTCGTCTGCGTGCGGCGACCGGTTCGTGCCAAAGACACGGAATCCGCCCGCGGCACACGCGTGCGCGGCGGCCCGGCCGATGCCCCTGAATGCGCCGGTGATCAGCACGGTCTTGGCCATCAGCCAATTGTATGGAGATGCGGAGAGCGCTGCCGATTCTGACGCAGCCATTGACATGACCGCGCTCCTGCACGATGGTAGCGGGCATGTCGATCCGCGTGCTTGTGTCGTCCGTGTTCGTCGTTGCCGTATGCGCCGGGCTGGCGGCTGAGCGCACGGGTGGTTCACAAACGCCTGCCGCGGCCTGGCACGCCAGGAAGAGTCCCATCGAGACGCGCTGGGCGAGCGACGTCTCGGCGGCGAGCGCGCATCCCGAATATCCGCGGCCGCAAATGGTTCGCAAGGAGTGGCTGAACCTCAATGGGCTCTGGGAGTACGCCGTCGCGCCGAGCAGCGCGCCGGATGCGCCGAACACATGGGACGGGCAGATCCTGGTGCCGTTCCCCATCGAGTCGGCGCTCTCGGGCGTCATGAAGGAGGTGAACGAGACCGAGCGGCTCTGGTATCGGCGCACGTTCACGATTCCGGCCCGTTGGCGCGGCGGCCGCGTCCTGCTGCACTTCGGCGCCGTCGATTGGCGCGCCGACGTCCGCGTGAACGGCCACGACGAAGGCACGCATCAGGGAGGCTACGACCCGTTCACCTTCGACATCACCGATGCGCTGCGCGCCACCGGTCCGCAGACCGTCGTCGTCTCCGTCGAGGATCCCACCGACGCCGGAACGCAGCCGCGCGGGAAGCAGGTTCGCCGCCCGCACTCCATCTGGTACACGTCGACAACGGGCATCTGGCAGACGGTGTGGCTCGAGCCGGTGTCCACCGTCTCGATCGACTCCATCCGCCTCGTGCCGGACGTCGACCACCATACCTTGACCGTTTCGGCGACGACGAGCGGCGTCGCGGCCGAAATTCACGCCGAGGCCTTCGACGGCACGTTGCGCGTAGCGCAGGCGTCCGGGCCGGCCGCGCGGCAGCTCGCGCTCACGATTCCGCACCCGAAGCTCTGGTCGCCCGATTCCCCCTTCCTCTACGACTTGACGGTGTCGGTGTCCGGCGGCGGCAAGATCACCGACACGATCACGTCCTACTTCGGCATGAGGAAGATGGCCATCGGCAAAGACGCGCGCGGCGTCACGCGACTGCTGCTCAACGGTCAGCCGCTCTTCGAGTTCGGCCCCCTCGATCAGGGTTTCTGGCCCGAAGGCATCTACGCGGCGCCCACGGATGCCGCGCTGAAATCCGATATCGAGCAGATCAAGGCGCTCGGCTTCAACCTCGCGCGCAAGCACGTGAAGGTCGAGCCCGACCGCTGGTATTACTGGTGCGACACGCTCGGCCTGCTCGTCTGGCAGGACATGCCCAGCGGCGATCGTTCCATCGGTCCACACGACCAGGACCTCACCCGCAGCGAGGCGTCGGCCAGCGAGTACCGTGCGGAGCTCACGCACGTGATCGGCGCCCGCGCGAACCATCCGTCCATCGTGATGTGGGTGCCGTTCAACGAAGGCTGGGGCCAGTTCGACACGACGGAGATCGTCAATCTGATCCGTACGCTCGATCCGGCCCGCCTCGTCGACGCCGCGAGCGGGTGGACGGACCGGGGCGTCGGCGACGTCCACGATATCCACGTGTATCCCGGGCCGTCGGCGCCGGCGCCCGAGGAGCGCCGCGCGGCGGTGCTCGGGGAGTTCGGCGGCCTCGGCCTGCCGCTTGCCGGTCACACCTGGCAGGAGCAGAAGAACTGGGGCTACCGCACGTTCGCGACGCGCGACCAGCTGACGGACGCGTACCTCGCGCTCATCGATCGGCTCGCGCCGCTCGTGACGAAAAGCCTTTCGGCTGCGGTCTACACGCAGACGTCCGACGTCGAAATCGAAGTAAACGGGCTGATGACGTACGACCGCGCGATCGTCAAGATGGATCGGGCGAAGGTCGCCGCGGCGAACCGGCGGCTCTATGGCCTGAGCCCGACGCGGTAGCGACCCCGACTTGACGTACGCGAGCCGACGGCCGGATACTCCCATCGAGAGTCGATGGGAGCTGCCGGCTCCTGGCGAGCCGCGCCAAAAGGACCAGCCATGCCTTCGCTGCTACGGCGCCTCGTGTACTTGCTGCGCGAACGCGGGGCGCACGCCGACCTGGACGAGGAACTCGCGTTCCATCGGGACATGACGGCGCGCGAGCTGGAACAGGGCGGCGCAGAAACCGTCGACGCCCAGCGCGCGGCGCGACGCGCCCTCGGCAATACCAGCCTCGCCCATGACGACCTCCGCGACGTCTGGGTGCCGCACGCGCTCCAGGGAATCGTTCAGGACTTCCGGCTCGCCGTCCGCGCGCTTGCCGGGACGCCCCGCGTTTCGGCGGCCGCCATTCTGTCCCTGGCGCTGGGCATCGGCGCCACGACCGGCATTTTCTCGCTGATCGACGGCCTGCTCCTTCGCGACCTGCCCGTGCGCGACCCGGGCCGCCTCGTGATGCTGACCGACGGCGGCGCACAGCGCTGGGACTACTGGAACTTTCCCGTGTGGCGCGAGCTTCACGCGCGGACGGAACTCTTCGACGGCACCCTCGCGTGGGCCGGCACGCGCTTCGATCTCGCCAACGGCGGCGAATCGGACTACGTCAACGGCATCTGGGTGAGCGGCTCGTACTTCGGCGTGCTCGGCGTGTCGCCGCTTCTCGGACGCACGATCGACCAAGCCGACGACGCGCCTGCCGGCGGCGTGAACGGTCCGGTGGCGGTCATCAGCTATGCCTTCTGGCAGCGGCATTTCGCGGGCGCACCGGACATCGTCGGCCGCGGCCTCACGCTCGATCGTGTCGCGTTCACGATCGTCGGCGTGGCCCCACGCGGATTCTTCGGCGCGGATGTCGGACATGCCTTCGATGTGGCCGTCCCGCTTGGCGACTGGTCTCTCACGAGTCATGCCCGGGGCGCTGGCAATTCCCCGAGCGGTCCAACGGTTACCATCATGGCTCGGCTCCGGCGCGATCAAGGCATAGCGGCGGCGACGGACAGGCTCCGCGGGATTCAACCCGAGATCCGCCAGGCGACGCTTCCCGCGGGATGGCCGCCCGCGTTCCTGGCTCGATACCTGAGCGATCCGATGACACTGGAGTCGGGCGCGGCGGGCGTCTCGGTGCTGCGAGAGCGATTCTCGCGACCCCTGCTGGCGATGCTGGTCGTCGTCGCGCTGGTTCTCCTCGTCGCCTGCGCCAACCTGGCGAATCTCTCGCTCGCGCGCGCCACGGCTCGCCGCCGCGAGCTGGGGATGCGGCTCGCGCTGGGTGCGTCGGCATGGCGGCTCATGCGCCAGCTGATCGTCGAGAGCTTCGTGCTCGCCGGCACGGGGGCCGCCGGCGGCCTCGTTGTCGCGTCGTGGATGGCCGGCTTCCTGACGCGGCAATTGTCCACGACGATGTCCGCCGCCGGTCCGAATGCGATGACCGGCGCGGTGTTTCTCGACACGTCCGTCGACGCGCGCGTCCTCGCGTTCGCGGCAGTTGTGACGATCGTCACGCTGCTCGTGTTTGGAACCATGCCGGCCTGGCGCGCCTCACGCGTGGACCCGCTCGACGCGGTTGCCGCGCAGGGTCGGACGGAACGTCGGCGCGCGTGGCGCGCGACCGATCTCTTCATCGCGATTCAGGTCGCGATCTCCCTGGTGCTGATCGCGTCCGCCGGTTTGCTCGTCCGCACGTTCACGGCGCTCGAAACGCGGCCGCTCGGCTTCGATCGGCACGGACTCCTGATTGCGACGATCGACACGCAGCATGCGTCGGTGTCGCCCGAGGCCCGCCAGGCACTCTACGGGCAAATCGTCGACGCCATCCGCCGCATGGCCGATGTAGAAGATGCGGCGCTCTCGTTTCTGCCGGCCGTCGTGAATGGGGCCATCGTCGATCAGCCGATACAGGCGGTTTCGGGCGTGCCGCCGCTGCCGCCACGCGGTGCGAATGCCGACGCAAATCTCATCTCACCGGGCTGGTTCGAGACGATGAGGATTGCGCTCGTTGCCGGCCGGGACATTGGTCCCGGCGACGGGGGCGATTCTCCCCAGGTGGCGATCGTCAATCAGGCGTTCGCGCGGCACTTCCTGGGCACGGCCAATCCAATCGGCCATGCGGTCACGCTGTTCCTGCCCGGGCCGCCTCCGCCGCCCGTCGAAATCGTCGGCGTCGTCGCAAACAGCGTGTACGGCGGCCTGCGCAGCGAGATCCGGCCGACGATCTACCTGCCCATGGCGCAGCGCACGGACGTGTGGGACCGGTTTCTCACGCGCGTTGACCTGACGGTCCGCTCGCGATCCGGACGCGTCGGCAGCCTGGAAGCGAGCGTCGCGCGCACCATCCAGTCGGTGAACCCGGATCTCGCGCTGACCGTGCATCCTCTTTCAGACTATGTCAGCGATTCGCTCGTGCAGGAGCGGTTGGTGGCGCTCCTGTCGGGAGGCTTTGCCGTGCTCGCGTTGGCACTCGCGGCGATCGGCCTCTATGGCGTGACGGCATACGCGATGACGAGGCGCCGCACGGAAATCGGCATCCGCCTCGCGCTCGGGGCATCGGCCGCCCACATCGTCCGCCTGAGCATCTCCCGGTTGGTGACCGCCACGCTTCTCGGCGCTGCGGCCGGCGTGGTGGTCAGTTTGTGGACGTCACGACTTATCGCGTCGCTCCTCTACGGTGTGCAGGCGCGCGACCCTGCGAATCTCGCGGGGGCCGTTGGAATCCTTGTCCTGGCGGTGACGCTCGCGGCCTGGGTCCCTGTTTCCGCAGCCCTGCGCACGGATCCGATCTCCACGATACGGGTCAATTGAATTTATCAGCGGAATCCCGCGACCTGCGCCACTTCGCCCGGCCGAGTCGGGAATGTTCTAAGACGCCGCCTTTGCAGACTCGAGTTGTGCGCTGAGGGCCGGGTCATCCGATTCCGCTGATCAGGGTCAACGACGCGCCGCCGTGAGCCGGTAGGGCCGCCGGCGATCGTCCGGCGGCAACGGCTCGATCCACTTGCGGGCTTCCAGACGCGCGATCGCGCCGTACAACGTGCCGGCGCCGAGGCGGTGCCCGAAACTCGCCTCGACGTCGGCCGCCATCGCGTACTAGTCAAGTTCCAAAGGGGCGAGATTGAACTACGCCGGCGCGCAACCGCGCCCACCCGGTGTACAGCGCTGTCGCATACGCGAGAGCCATCGTTGCGAAGCAGGCCTGCGCCAGCTTGCCATAGCGCCTGATGAGGGTCAGGACGTTCCAGCCGTAGACCTCGGTGAGCACGCTCGGGTCGCTGAGGCCATTCTCGTTTTTCCCCGAACGGGAGGCGATCGGCCCACGGCGATTCGCGCAAACACGAGGGCAACGGCAGCGCCGGCGCGCGCACCGCCTCTTCTCGTCGCATGGTCCCTTCCGTCTCGCGCAGACTCCTCACGTCGTCGTCCGTGCCCTGTGGGGGTGGACGCAGTTGGACCACGGGCTCCAGCGGTGTCTCGTGTCCGCGCACAAACTTCGCGGCGACCACGCCGCAACGAGGGCAATCGGCGAAGTCGGCATTCATAACGAAGCCGCACTTCGGACATTCCATGGAGGGGTTATCGGTCCGAAGGAGAGTCCGGTTCACGAAGCATCACAGGCTGCAGCTGCGCGTGTTCGTCAAGACGGCATGGAGTCTGTAGACTGCACGTCATGGACGTGCGCACCGCTTCCGTCGTCGCGCTGGCGGCTCTCGCCGCGAGCACTGGCCTCAACACCGGATGGGCGTCGAGTGGTTCCCAGAGCGCCGCGCCGGCGGCACCGGGCGTGACAGTACCGACGTCCGGCCTCCAATGGCGCAACATCGGTCCGTTCCGCGGCGGACGCGTGGGTGCGGTCGCCGGCGTCATCGGCCAGCCAAACGTCTTCTACATCGGCCTGCCATTCGGCGGCGTGTGGAAGACGGTGAGCGCGGGCACGACCTGGTTTCCGGTGTTCGACGACGTGAAGGAGATCTCGTCGATTGCCTCGCTCGCCGTCGCCCCATCCGATTCGAACGTCGTTTATGCGGGCACCGGCGATCCGTACCGCGCGACGTATCGCGGCAACGGCGTCTACAGGTCGAGCGACGCGGGCCGGACGTGGCGTCACCTGTCGCTCGGTGACACGAAAGTGCCGAACATCATCGTCGACCCGAAGGATCCCGATATCCTCCTTGCGGCGGCGCTCGGCAACGTGCAGACGAAGTCTGACGTGCGCGGCGTGTTCCGCAGCACCGACGGCGGCACGACGTGGACCCGGACGCTCTTCGTGGACGACGAGACCGGCGTCGACGATATCGCCGCGGCGTTCGATCGCCCCGACGTCGTGTTCGCGGTCACCGGCCGCTACTATGCGCCCGAGCCGGGCGCTCCCGCCGGGAGCAGTACGTCGACCGGTGCAATCTTCAAATCGACCGACGGCGGCCAGACGTGGACGAAGCTTGCCGGCGCCGGCCTCCCGGCGCTCGGCGCGACCGCCCGCGGGCTGCGGCGACTCGCCGTCGCGGCGCACACGAACGCGCAGCGCGTGTTCCTTGCCGGCGTCGGTCCGCTGACACGATCAGACGATGGCGGCACGACGTGGAAGACGGTGACCGAGAACGCGCGGCCCGGGGCCGAGCGCGTCTTCGTGAGCCCGGACAATCCGGACCTGGTCTATGGCCTCCACATCACCGCCTATCGATCGCACGACGGCGGCGCGACGTGGGAGGCATTCAAAGGGGCGCCTGGCGGCGACGACCCGCACGAGATGTGGATCGATCCGACCGATCCGAACCGGATCCTGCTCGCCGGCGATCAGGGGGCGTCCGTGTCGGTCGACGGCGGCACCACGTGGGGCTCCTGGTACAACCAATCGACGGCGCAGATCTACCACATCGGCCTCGACAGCTCCTGGCCCTACTGGGTGTACGGGCAGCAGCAGGACAGCGGTGCGGTCGCGGTCAGGAGCCGCGGCAATCTCGGCGACATCGGTCCGCTCGACTGGTATCCCACGCCCGGCTGGGAATCCGGCTACATCACCGCCGATCCGCTCAATCCGAAGATTCTGTTCGCCAATGGCCCGGACTCGGCAAGCCAGCTCGTGCGACTTTCACTGCCGACGGACCAATGGATTCACGTCGGACCGAACCTCGATCCCGCCGAGCACCTCGGGACGCCCGGCCCGCTCGTGTGGAATCCGTTCGATCTCCAGGAGTTGATGGCTGGCTACTCGAAGGTGATGTCCACGACGGATGGCGGCCGCCACTGGAAGGCCATCAGTCCGGACTTCACCGGAAGCCGCGCGTCGATCCTGGCGCTCGCGGCGTCCGACGTGTCGAGGGGACTGCTGTGGGTCGGCGTCAGAGGCGGCGGCGTGCGCGTCACGCGCGATCACGGGGCGCACTGGACGGACGTGTCGATCCCGAACACGCAGGGAAGCGTCGTGTCGATCGACGCGTCGCACCAGCATGCCGCGGAGGCGTTCGCGGCGGTCACGACGGGCGACAATCGGCCGCACATCTATCGCACGCGCGATTACGGGAAGACGTGGACCGAGACGGTCGACGGCCTGCCGTTCGACCAGGCGAGCGGAAGCTTCGTGAACGCCGTCCGTACGGACACGCAGCGCGCCGGCCTCGTGTTCGCGGCGACCGAAAGCTCCATCTATGCTTCGTTCGACGACGGCGATCGCTGGCAGCCCCTCGGGTTGAACCTGCCGACGACCTCGGTGCGCGACATCGTGATTCACGGCGACGATCTCCTGATCGCGACGTTCGGACGCGGTATCTGGGTGCTCGACGACTACTCGCCGCTGCGGCAGATTACGGGCGAGACCGAACAGCAGCCGGCGCACTTGTTCGCGCCGGGCGGCGCCGTTCGCGTTCGCCAGAACATCGGCGGAGACACGCCATTTCCGCCGGAGATTCCGCACTTCGAGAATCCGCCGGTCGGGGCGGTCATCTACTACTCGCTGTCGAAGCCGCCGTCGGCGCCCATCGCGATCGACATCCTGGATGCGAGCGGAAACGTCGTGCGTCATCTGTCGAGCGCGCCGGTGCCGCCGATGACGCGCGGTGGACGCGAGTATCCCGACTGGTGGCTCAGCCCACCGAAGCCGCTGCCCACGGGGGTCGGTTTGAATCGGATCAATTGGGACGTGCGCTACGACGATCCGCCGTCGACCGGCGAGCACGTCACCATCCGGGCCGTTCCGGGCAAGACGCCGATGTACTACCAGGGGCCGTTGGCGCTGCCCGGCGTCTACACGGTGCGGCTCAACGTCGACGGGACCTCGTATACGCAGACCGTTCGAGTGCGGAACGACCCCCGCTCGACAGCGGCCCCTTCGGATCTCGTCGCGCAGCACGAGTTGCAGATGCGGATCTACCGCGGCGCCAAGGAGGCGGGCACCGCCATCGAGCAGGTGTCTGCCTTGCGCGTGGCGGCGGCTCGGCTCGAGCCAAACGGCGCATCGGCCGGGAGCCTCGCGGCGCTCATGAAGAGCCTCGACGACAAGGCGCCGGTCGCCGTGTCGCTCGACAAGAGTCTGGCGACGATGAATCACTTGCTCGAGGAGCTCGACTCGGCCGACGTCGCACCGACCCCCTCGATGACCGGCGCCTACGCCGCGGCATGTGGGAGCCTGCGATCGGCACTCTCGGACTGGACGGCGTTGCAGTCGCAGGAGCTGGGGCAGGTGAACGCCGCGTTGGCATCCGGAGGCGCTCCGCCGGTGCCGATGCCGCAAGCGATTGCGTTGCCCGTGTGTCCACCGGCGAAACAGTAAGGCGCGACCTCGGAACCGCTCAGGGTCGGCGCGTCTTAGGCGAGCCGGCGGTCCGCGGCGTCACCAGCTTCAGCGAGTGCGCCGTGCGAACGACGTGCTTGATTTCCTCGACGTGCTCCGTCTCGGTGGCGATCTGTTCGCGGATGAACTTCTCGAGCGTGGGGTCGCCGGCGACGCGCGGCAGGAATTCCTGATACGCGTCGAGCGCCTGCTGCTCGACGTCGAGCGCCTCGGCCAGCGCCTCTCCGGATCGCATGGACGCGCCGTCGAGCGTCAGGTTGATGCGCAGCGCCGGGATGTGCCCCAGCGCGTGAATCTGACGCGCGAGGGCGTCGGCGTGCTCGAGCGTTTCCTTGATGGCTTCCTCGAAAAACCTGCCGGCCGCCGCGGCGCCCGGACCGCGCACGCGAAAGCGCATCTGGAAGTAGCGCAGGCAGGCCTCGGCCTCTTCGGCCATCAGGCGGTTCAGATCGTCGATCAGGTCGGCCGGTACGGGATGCCTGGCCATGCCGTCAGATCGCCCGCTTCATTTCGTCGACCAGGCACTGGCCCTTGCAGACCTCGCACGTGCCGCTCTTCGGACACTTCGCGTGGAAGCGTCTGAAGCGGGACGCCCGCGCCGCGTTCGCGGCGTCGCCGGACGCGAGAAAGCGCAGGAAGAGGGCGAGGCGCTCGCCGGTCGAATGGCTGATCAGGTGCTCGATCTTGCAGCTGTCGATTGCCGCCTGGGAACGCGGCACGCCGAGCACGTCCGTGAAGAACGTTTCCAGGACGACGCGCTTGGCCATGACCGTCCTGACGATCTGGAGCCCTGACGCGGTCAGCTTGACGAGCCTGTGCGCGTCGGTCTCGACCCAGCCGCGCTTCTTCAACGCCCGGAGATTGATCGAGACGCTGCCGCGCGTGATGTTGAGCGCGCGCGCGATGTCCGAGACGCGCGCCCACCCGCCGTACTCGAGCCCGACGTCGTGAATCGCGAGGAGGTGGTGGGCCGCGCTGTGGGTCAGTTCGTTGGCCTCGAACTCCTTCCAGGTATCCATGCGCTGATTTTATAGCACATCCTTGTGTTTGACATATAAAACATATGATTGATAGTGTGTTTTGAACATGTCGCGTCTGGAGGTTGCCGTGCTTCGTGCGTCGTTCGTCGTCTTCGGCCTGCTCGCCGCAGGCTGGTCCTCTTCGCTCTCGGCTGCGCCGGCCCTGCGCGGCCAGGCGGCGGCCATCACCGCCCGCGGGCTCGTGGTCGATCCGTCACAGGCGCCGATTGTCGGCGCCACGATTACCGCGCAGGCCGCGGCCGGTGGAACGGCGATCGTCGTCCGGAGCGACGGGCAGGGCCGCTTCGCGCTGACGCTGACGCCCGGAACGTACACCGTGCGCATCGCCGCCCCCGGCTTCGCCGCGATCGAGCGGACCATCACCACGTCCGATCCCGGTTCGATCGCCCGCGAGTACGTGCTTTCGATCGAGGGCGTCACCGACACCGTCGAAGTGATCGGACCCTCTCCCTATGCCGTGCATGCCACGGGCAGCGCGACCAAGACGCCCACGCCACTCCGCGACGTGCCGCAGGCGGTGACCGTCGTGACCAGGCAGCTGATCGAAGACCAGATGATGCTCGGTCTCGGCGACGTGTTTCACTACGTTCCCGGCGCGCAGCAGCATCAGGGAGAAAGCAATCGTGACGAAGTGGTGCTCCGGGGGAACGACTCCTCGTCCAGCTTCTACGTCGACGGCGTGCGCGACGACGTGCAGTACTACAGGGACTTGTACGACGTCGAGCGGGTCGAGGTGATCAAGGGGCCGAACGCGCTGCTGTTCGGCCGCGGCGGCGCCGGCGGCGTCGTCAATCGCGTGACGAAGCAGGCGTACGTCGGCAGCAACCGGACGGTCGGTCTGGAAGGAGGATCGTTCGGGGCCAAACGCGTCACCACCGACCTCGATACGGCGCTTTCGCCGACGCTCGCGGTGCGCTTCAATGGCATGTACGAGAACTCCGGCAGTTTTCGCGATCATGTCGGCCTCGAGCGCTACGGTCTGAGCCCGACGCTGACGTGGACGCCGTCCGCGAACACGACCGTGACGCTCGGCTACAACCATCTGTGGGATCGGCGGACCGCCGATCGCGGCGTGTCGTCCTTCGAGGGTCGGCCCGTTTCGGTGCCCGTGTCGACTTACTTCGGCAATCCAGACGACAGCCACGTGCGGGCGAGCGTCCACCTGACGAACGCGACCATCGAGCACCGGTCCGGCGCGTTCACGATTCGCAATCACACGCTCGTCGGCGCGTACGGCCGCGGCTACCAGAACTTCGTTCCGGGTGCCGTGAGCCCCGACGGCGCGCAGTTGACGCTCACCGCCTACAACAACGCGACGGCGCGAATGAATGTCTTCAATCAGACCGACGTCACCTGGCGGGTCGCCACCGGCCGGCTGCATCACACGGTGCTGGCCGGCGCGGAGGCGGGGCTGCAGCTCACCGACAATTTCCGCAACACCGGATATTTCGGCGACGGCGCGGCCTCCACGATCGTTTCGGTCTCGGCGCCGACGATTGACGTGCCAGCGACGTTCCGTCAGAGCGCGACCGACGCTGACAATCACCTCACGACGAAGGTCGGCGCGATGTATGCCCAGGATCAGATCGCGCTCTCAGACCAGGTGCAGGTCGTCGCCGGACTCCGGCTGGATCGCTTCGATCTGACGTACCACAACAATCGTTCCGGGGACACGCTCGAACGGGTCGACGATCTTCTCTCGCCGCGCGGTGCCGTGATCTACGAGCCTGTTCGGCGCCTGTCGCTGTACACCAGCTACGCCGTCTCGTACCTACCCAGTTCCGGCGACCAGTTCTCGTCGTTGACGACCATCACGGAGCAGGTAAAACCCGAGCAGTTCAGCAACTACGAAGCGGGCGTGAAGTGGGATACGGCCGGCGGCCTTTCGATGACGGCCGACGTGTACCGCCTGGATCGTACGAACACGCGATCGACCGATCCCGCCGATCCGACGCGGATCGTCCAGACGGGGAGCCAGCGCACCGACGGCTTCGAGGTCGGCGTGAACGGACGCGTGACCGCGGCCTGGAGCGTGGCGGGCGGCTACTCGTATCAGAAGGCGTGGGTCACGAGCGCGACCGCGGCGGCCCCGGCCGGCGCCATCGTGGGCCAGGTGCCGCATCAGATGTTCTCGCTGTGGAATCGGTATCAGGTGCAGCGGCGGCTCGCCGTCGCCCTCGGCATCATCGAGCGGACCGACATGTTCGCCAAGATCAGCGACGCCGTGGTTCTGCCGGGATACACGCGTGCCGACGTCGCGGCGTTCTGGACGTTCACCCCGCGAACCCGCCTCCAGGTCAATATCGAGAACCTTTTCGACGAGCGGTACTTTCTCGATGCCGACAGCGACACGAACATCTCGCCCGGCTCCCCGCGCTCCATCCGGATTGGGCTCGTGACCGGCTTCTGACCGCGCAGTGGGGATGGCCTCGACGTAGGGCTGCGGTCCGTGTACAACTGGGCCGCAGGAGCGTGCTCCCATGATGACTGACCTGCGGTTCGCCTGTCGTCAGCTCCTCGAGTCCCCGGGCTTCACTCTGATCGCGCCGTTGACCCTCGCCATCGGCATCGGCCTCAACACCGCGATCTTCAGGCTGATCGACGACCTGCTCCTTCGCGGCCTCCCCTTCAAGGACACGTCGTCCTCGTGTTCGCCAACTGAGTTGCCGATGCCGCAAGCGATTGGGTTACCGGTGTGTCCGTCGGCCACGAATCAGTAGCCGAACAAGGCAACGAAGGGACTTGAACGATGACACGTTTCGTGATGACGACGGCCCTGGTATCCGCCGCGCTGTGGGGTGGGGCGGTGAGCCCGCACCGTCAGCCAGCCGGCACGATCGAGGCCCGGTCCATGCTCGAGATGACCTTTCCTGAATTCGAAGCGGCGATGGCGAAGACCGATATCGCCCTCGTGCCGATCGGCACGATCGAGGAGCATGGACCCCACCTGCCGCTCGGGTCGGACGCGATTGGCGCGACCGCGCAGCTGGCGATGGTGGGGCGTTACTTGAACGACGCCGGGATCGCGACGGTCCTCGCGCCGCCGCTCAACATCGGCATCACCAGCGAGCGGGGCGACTGGACGCGCGACGGGACGTACTTTTATCCGGGCAGCCTCACGATCGGCACCGACGCGTTCGTCGCCGTCTACGTGGACCTGCTGCACTCGCTACGCGACAACGGTGTGCGCCATGCGTTTCTGTACAGCGGACACCTCGGCGGCCGGCAACTGAAGGCCGTCGCGCGAATCGCGGACGAGGCGGGCGGGCGCGTGCCGGGAATCGACGCGTGGGCGCTCATCGACAGCGAGCGGCTCGCCATGCTGGATCTTGCCCCGACCGCGCGTGTGCTGCCGATCGAGCACGGTCTCAACTTCCCGATGCTGACGCGGCTGCTGGGTCGAGGATCGGAGGAGGCCGCGAGCACGCACGCGGACGGGTGGGAAACCAGCCTCATGCTGTTCTTCAGGCCCGACCTCGTGCGGCCTGGCTATGCGTCGCTGCCCGATGCGCCCTCGTCCCGCTTCTTCGCCGCTGGCGAGGCTGGCGACCGCGGGATGAATCCGAACGGCATGGGTGGATTTCCCGTGGCGCGGGCCTCGGCCAGCGCGGGCAAGACCATCGCCGACTATCGCGCGCGGCTGATTGGCGACGCCATCAGGGAATCGCTCGGACGCCGCGCCGCGACACCGGCCGCTTCGGTTCAGGACGAGAGCCCCGAGGCTGCGGTACGCCGGACCGTCGAGCGGTTTCACGCGGCGTTCAACTCGCACAGCTTCGATCGCGTGGCGGAGTTCACGGCCGACGACTGGAATCACCTCAATCCGTTCGGCGGCCGGACGCGCGGCCGCCAGGCGGTGCTGAAGGAACTGCACGAGGTGCATGCCACGTTCCTGAAGGGCGCCTCCGACACGATCGACCGGATGGACGTGCGCTTTACCACGCCCGATGTCGCGGTCGCGACCGTCACCAGCCACGTGAGTACGTTCACGACACCGGACGGCGCGACGTACGCCAACCCACGCCTGATCCGGACGTTCGTCGTGGCGCGCCGCGGCGGACGCTGGCTGATCGTGCAGGACCAGGCCACGATGATTCGGTAGCAAGGGCCGGCACCTTCACGTTCGCCGGCTCGAGGTCGCGGTGCACGACCCCGTGCTCGTGCACCCCCTCCAGCGCGTCGGCGATCTGCTGCGCGATCTCGATGGCGTCGGATCGCGGCAACGGACGCGCGCGATGATCGCCGTTCCTCGGTTATTGTCCCCCCGCCGTGCACGATTCCGGTGCGGCCGGCGGCTCCTGACCCGGCGCGAGCGGCGGACCGTACACTTCGTGCACCGGCGTCACGGGCACGTGGCCTCGCGCCGCGCCAGGCCGCGGCGCCGGCTGCGGCGGGGGCGGCGGCATCGTCGACGCGGAGCAGCGCGGCAGCATCTGGTCGGCCATCGCGAGCGCGTAGGCCGTCAAGGCTTCCTCGACGGCGGACTCGCGCAGGTCGGGCTCGTAGATGCGCTCGTAGGTGTCGTAGATGGTGTGGTGCGTGAACGTGCCGTAATCGAACGGATCCTGGTTGTAGCCGATGCCAGGCAGTCCCGCGTTGTTGAACGACGTGCTGTCGGTCCCGCCGGTGTTGCGCCTCACCGTCGGCGACACGTGGTGGAAGCCCCAGTCCTTGAACAGCGACATCACGTCCTGCACCATCCCGGCGGCCTCGGGCGGACCGAACACGCTCGCCGCGCGCGGCTTGCCGGTGCCGGCATCGATGTTCAGGTAGCCGTCGAACTTGGCGTACTCGGGCTTGGGGTGCTCCGCGCTGCCGAAGTGCTGCGCGACGTAGGCGATCGAGCCGTAGAGCCCCTGTTCTTCGCCGCTCCACAACGCCACGCGGATCGTGCGCCGCGGCTGCGCGCCCACGGCCTTCAGCAGCCGGATGGCCTCGAGCGCGTCGCTCGAGCCCGCGCCGTTGTCGGTCGCACCCGTCGCCGGATTCCATGAGTCGAAGTGGCCGCCGATCATGACGACTTCGTCGGCCTTGTCCGTGCCGGGCAGCTCGCCCGTCACGTTGTAGACGGTGCGCCCTTCAGGATAGAACCGGTTGCGGATGTTGATCCGGACGGTGACGGGCACCTGGTCCAGCGTGATGGTGCGGTAGATGCGTCCGTAGTCCTCGTTGCCCATGAGCACCGTGGGCAGATTCGGGTTGTCCGGGTTCTCGTTGTAGCCGGCGGTGGACTGCTGCACGATGTTCCCGTACGCGCGCCCCGCGTCGGTCACCTTCACCAGCGCGCCATGCTCGACGAGGAACCGGTTCACCTGCGCGGTGATCTCGGCTGCGCTCAGGCCACTCTGCGGCGTGGCCGGTCCGCCGCGCCGGAAACCGCCCCGGCGGCCGCGCTGGTTTTCCCATTGCTCCTCGGGACGCCGCAGCGGCGCCGGCACGAAGTTCTCCGGCACTTCGACGTGAGGACCGTCGAAGATGATGGCCCCCTTCACCTTGGGCTCGATCGACGCGAGATAGGCGTCGAGGTCGGCCTGCGTGACAGGCTTCGTCGACGGTGCCGGCGGAGGCGGCATTGGCGGTGCCGACGTTCCAGCCTGCGCGATCGCCTGGAGATCGGCGGGCGAGGGTCCCCCGAAGCCGCCGCGCCCGCGTGCAACCGCCGGCGGCATCGGCGGTTCGACGATGAGCACGGGACCCTCGGCGGGGCCGTTCGTGCCCGGCGTCCACGCGACGGCGCGGACGTCCAGCGGCTGCTGGAACGGCTGCAGGACGTTCGCCTCGAGCTCGTCGTTCTGCCATCCCTGGTGGTTGAAGTCCCACGGCTCCAGCTTCACGTTCGACAGCCCCCACGACTTCATCGTGGCGACCGCCCAGTCCTGCGCGGCGCGCAGGCCCGGCGACCCTGTCAGCCGCGGACCGTGCACGTCGCTGATCTCGTGCATGATCCACATGATTTTCGAGTGGTTGGTCTCTTCAGCGCGCAGCCGCGCGTTCATGTCCGCGACGCTCGGCGCCTGTGCGAACAGCGTCAGCGTGACGACGGAGACCAGACCGGCGGCGAGGGCGAGGGTCGTTTTCATGGCAGGTTCCTGAATGGATCGACCAGTGCTGAATGCGAGCGCATTCTACTCCAGGCGGCCCAAAACCCACCGGGACCTGCGGCCGCTAGACGGCGATGCGGACGTTGGCGATGCCGTGCCGGAGCGGCATTTCCGACTGCAGGATCATCTTTTTCATCGCACCCGTTCTGCGCAGAATGGGCACGAGCGTCCGGCGCAGCAGCGTCGATCGGAGCGGCAGCGGGAGCTGCATCGCGGCAAGCTGCAGCTGCTGAATGGCCACGACCTCGGGTTCCCGTTCCTGCTGGACGCGCGCAGCCGCGGCCGTGATGGCCTCGCCGCTGCCGGTGTCGAGCGCCGGGACGAGATGATTGGCGGCAACGATGGCGTCGCGCAAGGCGAGATTGATGCCCTGCGCGCGCACGGGCGCCATCGGATGCGCCGCGTCGCCGATCAGGAGCAGGCGGTCGCCGCACCACCGTTGCGCGTGCCCGGCAAGCACTTTGAAGATCACCGGCTCCGGAATCGCCGCCGCCTGGCTTCGGGCGATCGTCGCATACGGCTCGCCCGCCGTGGAGGCAATCGTCTCGAGCAGCCGTGTCTTCGAGTGGTCCCCGGCCGCGCGTGCGATGTTGAGGCCGACGCGGAGCCGCCCGTCCCAGGAGGGATACAGCACGATCAACTCGGCGCCGCGACTGAACGCCTGAAAGCGCGGATCGATGCCCTGCGTGTCTGGGGCGGGCAGGGACAACCAGGCGGCGTTCGTCGGAAAGTCGATCCGCTGCAGCTCGATGCCCGCCAGCGCGCGCACGGTCGAGGCCCGGCCGTCGCCGCCGATGACGGCGTCGGCCGTCAGCGTCGAGTCGCGATCGCCGGCTCGGATAATCACGCGTACGTGAGCGGCCGCGGTGTCGATGGCGCGCAGTGCGGTACCGGTCCGAAGCTCGAAGTGACCCGTGGCGGCCGCCTCCTGGACGAGCAGATCGATGAGCGCGGGCTGGCTGATCGCGATCGCGGCGTTGTTGCCGGAGAGCTCCGGCCAATCCGCGCGCACGATGCGCGCCCCCTCGATGTAGAGCTCCATGCAAGGCACCACGACGTGGGGAAGCCGTTCCAGCGCCTCGCGCATCCCGAGCTGATACAGCGCCGCGAGACCGCTTGGCATCAGCGCCTCGCCTCGGAAGACGCGCCCGAAGTCCGGTTCGCGCTCCACGAGGGTCACGTCGATGTCTCGCCGGGCCAGCAGGAGCGAGAGCGCCGCGCCCGCGGGCCCGGCGCCGACGATCATCACCCGGGAACGTCCCATGAATTCGAAGATAGCGAACGGGATAATCAATATTGAGTTGGGTATAGTTGAATCACGGCGAGCGTGATCCAAATGGGAAGGCGATACGACAATTCGGGGCGCCGCGTCGAAGCGGCGCGGACACGGCGCCGCATCCTGGACGCCGCGATCGAGCTGATCGGCCGGCCCGGCGGCGCGCTGGTCCTCGCGGAGGTGGCCGAAATCGCCGGCGTGGCGCTGGCCACCGTGTACAAACACTTCGGCACGCGCGCGGCGCTGCTGAGGGCCGTCAGGGACCGCGTGGATCAGACCGCCGCGCGGCCGCCCGTATCGCGGTCGATCTCCGAACTCCGCGCCTCCGTCCCGGCGCTTCACGCCTTCTTCAAGGCGCGCGAGGGGGTCGTCCGCGCCGTGGTGCGCAACCCCGATCTGTCGCCCCTCAGATCGGCGGCGTTTCGCGCGCGCGACGCCGGGCTCGACCGCCTTCTGGCCGACGCGGCGGCGCATCTCTCCAGGGACGAACGCCTGGCCCTGCGCGCGCTGCTCGTCCGCGTGATGGCCGCGCCGGCGTGGCTCGAGTTGAAGGACGAGTACCAGCTGGCCGACGACGTCGTGACGCGCATGACCGGCTGGGCGGTCGCCGCGCTGCTCGACCGGCTGGCGGACGGCGCGCGTCGGGCGCGGGCGGCGACGATCCGCGAACGCTGAAGGTCCTCGACCGGGACGGCCCGGTCCTTTCGGAAGGAGGGGCCGTCATGGCCTGGATGATCCTGCTCGCCGCCGGTCTCCTGGAAATCGTCTGGAGCTTCACGCTGAAACTCTCGCAGGGCTTCACGCGTGGATGGCCGACCCTCGTCACGGTGCTCGCGATGCTGGCGAGCTTCGGGCTGCTGTCCATCTCGATGAAGACGCTGCCGCTGGGCACCGCCTATGCGGTCTGGACCGGGATTGGCGCGGCCGGGGCGTTCGTTGTCGGGGTCATGGTGCTGGGTGAGCCGCTGACCGTCGGGCGCGTCGTCGGCGCCGCGCTCATCATCGCCGGCTTGAGCGTGTTGAAGCTGTCGGGGGCGGGAGTCGGGGGGTGACGATCGCTACAGATCCACGAGCCCGTTTTCGTCGAGCGAGCGCCGATTAGCATTTCGGCCATCGCCGTTGTCCTCGTAGATTCCCGCGTTTCAATCAGTTCTTCGCGAAGCATCCGGAGTGAAGGATCCATCCTCGTGCATCTTGTCTTCGTTGTCGGGTCAGACGTCGACGGGCAAAGGCTTGCGTCTCCCTTTTCGTTTACGGGCGTAGTAGCGGCTCGATTTGGCCTGGCTGCTGCACTCGAGGCCACACCAACGGCGGTTGCGCTTTCGGCTTCGATCGACGAAGACCCACCCGCATTCCGGATTCGCGCACCGCCGCAACAACCCAACGTCAGGGGATGTCAGGAGGCGTGCCGCTGACCAGGTCACGCGGTACAGCACCACCTCCAGCGGATTGTCTGGAGACGTCCAACGCCATTCCAGGCGCTCCGCCTCTTGCACGGATGTGTGGATGAAGGTTGCCTGAAGCGCCGCATTGAAGGAGCGCAGTTCCGCCGCGGGAGCGCGCCCACCGGCCGCGACGGCACCGAATAGCGCATGCAGGTTGCGCCTCAACTCGAACCAACGGTCGAGCAGCCGAGCCGCCTTCCGCGGGTGGCGTGCCGCGTACGCGCGGAGACGATGTGCCGCATCGGGGCCGAACGCCACGGCCGCCCAGGCGATGACATCCCGAACGGACCCAATCCGCTCGCGCCTCGGACCATAGGTCCGCCACGTGACGGTGTTCACGAAATCGAGGCTCGGGTCGCCTCCAATCCACGTGAACTCACCGTATCTCGGCGCATCGCGGCGCCCACCAGGCATCCTTCTCCGATCCATCTCCCTGACTCATTCCTCGGAGCCACCAGCAGCGCCGCGCCAAATGGGCGTGGACGCCATCACGCTCTCCATCGGATTCAGGTCGATCCCAACCTCTACGGAGGCCGACCGTCTCCATGACCTTGTTCCCGGCGGCCGCCCTCGAACGATCCAGGCCGAGTCGTGCGGTGTCATGCCGATGTGAGGGTAGTACGTGCGCGCGTTGGGCGCTGCCAGGAGTATCAAGTGAGTCTGCGCGCCCGCAGTCTCGTGCGTCTGCCGGACCAGTTCGCGGCCGATGCCCTGACGCCAGTGTGCCTGGTCTACCGCCAGGTCGGAGAGATAGGTGCAATAGCTGAAGTCCGTGATCGCACGCGCTACACCAACGAGCTGCTGCTCGAACCTGGCCGTGAGGACCACGTCGGCGTGCGCCAGCATCGCGCGGATCACGTCCGGGCGATCAACCGGCCGCCGCTCGGCGAGCGTGGCACGGACGAGCAGATCCACGAACTCCGCCGGGGTCAGATCGGGCTCGAGCTGATAGGTGATCACGACGACGTCCTTTCTCGACGCCAATTATTACACTCAAAACCATTGTTATGGGTAATAATTAGCGCTGGCTTTCGATTCACCCGACGACAGGGGCCTCGATGGTTGAGTGCAGGCAGAAGGAGCCACTCGTGTCAGGCACCATCCAGCCGGTGTCAGAGACGGCGCGCGATCGGGACCTCAGGACGGCCGGCCATCTTCAGCGGATGCTGCTTCCGCCGTCGCCGTTGCTCGCGAACGGCTGGACGGCGGTGCATCACTTCGAGCCCGCCGGCGCGGTCAGCGGGGATTATCTCGACCTCGTACCAATCGGCGGTCGTCTGTACTTCATGCTCGGCGACGTGTCCGGCAAAGGTGTCGCCGCGTCGCTCCTCATGGCGCAGCTGCACGCGATGTTCCGCACGCTGATTCCTTTCCAAATGCCGCTGGCCGATCTGATGACGCGTGCCAGTGCCCTGCTGTGCGCCAGCAGCTTGCCCGCCCAGTACGCCACGCTCGTCACAGGGTATCTGGATGCGGATGGCGAGGTCTCGATCGTCAACGCAGGACATCCGCCGCCGCTGTTGATCGCGAGCCAGGGCCACACGGAAATCCGGGCGACGGGCGTCCCCGTCGGCTTGCTCTGCGAATCCCGGTTCTCCTCGACACGACTGACCGTCGACCCCGGAGACACCCTCTTCGTGTATACCGATGGGCTCACCGAAGCGCGCAATTGTTCGGGAGACGAATACGGCATTGCGCGTGTCGAACAGTCCGCCGCCCGAGCGGCAAGACGATCCGTCGCCGACCTCGTGAGCACGGTCGCCGCCGACCAGGCCGCGTTCAGAGAGAGGTGTCCGAACGCGGATGACGTCGCCGTGCTGGGTATTCGTCGCATGTGAGCGACTGAGTCCAGGCGAATGCGCATGAGGCTTTTCGAACATGATCGAACCGTTTCGCGTTGAAATTCCCGCGCAGGTCATCGCCGATTTCCGAGATCGGTTGCGCGCGACGCGCTGGCCGTCTGGCGTCACCGACACTGGCGGCGTTCCACTGATGGACATGCGTGGAGTCGTGCGCTATGTGACGGAGGAATTCGATTGGCCGGCCCAGGAGCGCGCCCTCAATCGGATGCCTCACTTTCGCGCGGACGTGGGCGACCTGCGACTTCACTACATTCACTCGAAATCGGTGAAGTCCGATGCAACGCCCCTCCTGCTTCTGCATGGTTGGCCCGGTTCGGTCGTCGAGATGCTCTCCGTGGCACCACTGCTGATGGAGTCGTTTCATCTCGTCATCCCATCGCTGCCCGGGTACGGGTTTTCCGATTCGCCGTCGTCTGCGGGAATGTCGAATGCGCGAATCGCGGAACTCCTCGCCGCACTCATGTCCGTCCTCGGCTACGATCGATTCGCCGTCCAGGGAGGCGATTGGGGCGCCGGCATCGCGACGTGGCTCGCGCTCACCTGTCCCGCTCGCGTGATTGGCATCCACCTCAATTACATTCCAGGCTCGTATGCGCCGTATGTCGACGGAGAGCCTTCGGCTGAGGAGGCAGGCTTTCTAATCGAGCGCGCCCGGTGGATCGAGGACAGCGGCGCGTACGGGCACATTCAGCGAACGCGACCCCTGACACTCGCGTACGCGTTGAGCGACTCGCCGGCCGGTCTCCTCGCGTGGATCATCGAGAAGTTTCGTGAGTGGACCGATCCGCGGCGCGCGATTCCGCTCGACACGATTCTGGCCAATACCGTGATTTATTGGGCCACCAACACCATCGCGCCGTCGATGCGGCTGTATCTGGAGTCGGGACGAACGCCGCTGCGCTTCGCGCGCGGGGAGCGGGTCGTCGTGCCATGCGGCGTCGCGCGTTTCCCGTACGAAGCGCCATTCCCGCCGCGAACGTGGATCGAGCGCGCGTACAACGTCGTGCACTGGACGAACATGCCGCGCGGTGGTCACTTTGCGGCACTCGAGGCTCCCGAGCTGCTCGCTGCGGACGTGAAATGGTTCTTTGGAGGTCGGGCGGATGAGTGACGCACACGTCGGTCGAGCGATGATGACGGCGCGTTTGCGGTTGCGTCCGTTTGTGGCCAGAGACGCGCCGCGATTCACCGAGCGTGCCGGCGCGCCACGGATCGCCGAGGCAATGATTTCCGTCTCGTATCCAGCTTGGCGACTTTCTTCGTTCGACGTTGATATCTGTCGGTCTGGTGGCCGGCATCATCAGGAGGAGTCATCGTGAAAACGTTCTTCTGTAAGCTCGTGCCTCCGAGGCCGACGTTCGCGCAGGACATGTCCGACGCCGAAGCGAGGCTCATGCAGGCACACGCGACGTATTGGAAAGGCCTGATGGACGACGGCCTGGTCGTCGGATTCGGCCTTGTGGCGGATCCAGCCGGCGCCTACGGCATCGGTATCGTGGAAGTGGCTGACGACGCGGCGGTGGAGACGTTGACGGACAACGACCCGACGATTCGATCCGGGCAAGGCTTCAGCTTCCAGGTGTTCCTCATGCCTCGCGGTATCGTGCACCCCCCTCGGCACGGCGCGTGACTCGGACGGCCGCGATTGTGGTGACCGGACACTGTCCCGTGCCCAACGCTGTGCGGCTTGGCTGAACCTGACGCGCCGCTCTGCCGTGCTGGATATGGAAGGAAGGGCCCGGTCGATATCGGATAGGAGGATGAGATGCAGACGCACGATTCGGCGCGAACCTTTGCCGAAGCAGACAAGGCGATGATCGCCCGCGTGTGGCGCGGATGGACGACGTCGGAGAACGCCGCCGCGTATGCCGAGTACGTGAGCCGCACAGGCCTCGCGGCATATCGGGCGACACCGGGAAACCGTGGGGCTTGGATTCTACAGCGTGATCTCGGAGGGCGAGCGGAGATCGTCACATTGTCGCTCTGGGACTCGCTGGACGCGGTCGCGCAGTTCGCAGGTCACGACATCACGAAGGCGGTGTTTTATCCCGAAGACGATCAGTATCTTGTCGACCGCGAACTCATTGTGGCCCACTACCACGTCATTGATGCGGGGACGACCGATCGCGGGCCCGTCGTCGGAACTGGGCAAGCGTAAGGAACGCACGCGGCTCTCGCGGTCGAGAACACAGCGGCCGAAGACGTGCCCAACGATTCGGAACCGCGACGCTCGTTCATCTTCGAAACGTAGAGAGGCCGCCGCAGCGCACTCCGGACCCCGCAGGCACACTCTCACCGACGCCGATGTGTGCCTCGCGAGCACACATTGTGATATCCTGAATTCCGGGTGAAGTACTTCGACTGGGACGACGCGAAGAACGCGAAGCTCAGGACGGAGCGCGGCATTGGGTTCGAGGACATCGTCTTCCATATCGAGCGCGGCGACCTGCTCGACATCCTGGAACATTCGAACCCCAGCCGTTATGCCGGCCAGCGCATCTTCGTTATCCGGCGCGGGGACGACGTGTATCTGGTGCCGTTCGTCGAAGACGAGCACACGGCCTTCCTGAAAACCATCATTCCGAGCCGGAAGGCCACGAAGCAGTACCTGGGTGAGGAGTCCGACGATGAAGATGGACGCTGACGAGAAGGAGCTGCTCGAGTCGGTCGAGCGAGGCGAGTGGAAGTCAGCGGCCGGTGGCAAGCGCGAACGAACGCGCTATTCCCGCTACGCCAAGGCCACGTTCCGTAAGGACCGGCGGCTGAACATTCGGCTCTCGAGCAAGGACCTGGAAGCGATCCAGAAGCGGGCTCTAGCCGAGGGCTTGCCGTATCAGACTCTGATCGCGAGTCTGCTCCACAAGTACGCGACCGGTCGCCTCAAGGATCTCTGACTCGGTGGCTCATCGGTCGTTTGACTTTTGGGTCGACCCGCTGTGAGCATCACCACCCGTCGAGGACCTGGCTCGATGAGTGACGCTGCGATCGGTCAGGAACCGGGCAGACCGAATGGCGTAACAGGCCTTCGGCTTCAGTTCCGTGACGTCGTAGTTCCATGCGGATGGTCATCGTTGGTCGGCGCGTGAGCAGCAGGTCGGTCGAGCGCCACTCTCAGGCTTCAGCTGGTCCGAAAAATGCCGAGCAGATCAGGCCTTGTCGTGCGCTTTCGCGCTCACGTCAATCGCCTTCATCATGTTGCTAATGGCGAATTGATCGATGTAGATGACTTTCTTCTTGAGTGTCGACAGGAACGGAAATGTCTCGGTGAACCAGCACTCGCGACAGCGTCTCGTGTACTGCTCGCGTCCGACACCGAGGACGCCGAACGCATCTTTGCTGCACTTCGGGCACGTCCGATCGGGCGGCGATATGAATACGCGCGGGTCGAGAATGAAGTCGCTCATGGTACCCGTGTATCCGGCACCATTATCTCGTCAGGCGCGTTGACTGCGCCAGGATACGGGCCTACGATGGTGAAGTCCTACCTGTGTTGCCAAGGCAACTGCCTCCGCGTCGCCCGGCGCGGAGTCGCTGAACGCCAGCGCCATCACGGCCCGGCCAACGGCTTCCTCAACCAGTAACCGTGCGGCGTGGATGTCCTGCGGACAGCGCGGACGATTTCGCCGCGTCATGAGGAAGGAGCCTGCAATGGGTGAACTCAAGCAACGAGGGCAGATTTTGGTGGATTCGGTACTACAAGAACGGGAGGCGGTACGAGGAGAGCTCCGGAAGCACTAAAGAAGGCGACGCGAAGAGCTTGCTGCGACTGCGCGAGGGCGACATCGAGCGCGGCGTGGCCATCACGCCTAAAGTGGGTCGCATCCGTTTCGACCAGGCCGCCAAAGACGTCGTCAACGATTACCGCACGAACCGCAAGCGTTCACTCGACGATGTCGAGCGACGAATCGAGATGCATCTGAAGCCATTTTTCGGCAACAGACGCATGACATCGATCACGACGGCCGACATTCGCGAGTACATCGATTTGCGGCAGAAGGAGACGACGCTTCTCCGGAAGGCGTTCACGTTCACGGCGCGCGACGGCACACCTCGACACGTTCCGGAACAGCGGCGGACGATCGCTGGCGTGTCGAACGCCGAGATCAATCGTGAGCTGACAGCCCTCAAGCGAATGTTCAACCTCGCCATCCAGGCGGGGAAGCTGATTCAGAAACCCCACATTCCGTTTCTGAAGGAACACAATGTGCGCGTCGGGTTCTTCGAGCGCGACCAGTTCCTGGCGGTGCTGGCGCATCTGCCTGAAGCTGTTCGCCCGGCAGCGACGTTCGCCTACATCACCGGTTGGCGCATCGACAGCGAGGTGCGGCCGCTCGAGTGGCGCCAGGTGGATTTCGGTGCCGGCGAGGTGAGGCTCGATCCTGGCAAGACCAAGAACGGCGAGGGCCGCACGTTCCCAATGACGCGCGAGCTGCGCGAATTGCTTGATCAGCAGCGAGCGATCACCGAGAATCTTCAGCGCCAGCTCAAGGTCGTCTGCCCGCGTGTGTTCCACCGCTCGGGCCGGCCCATCAAGAGCTTCCGGGTTGCATTCCGGTCTGCGTGCAAGGAGGCTGGATGCCCCGGTCGAGTCCTTCACGACTTCCGTAGAACCGCCGTCCGCAATCTCGTCCGCGCCGGCATCCCGGAGCGGGTCGCGATGCAGATGACGGGACACAAGACCAGGAGCGTGTTCGAGCGATACAATATCGTGAGCGCTGGCGACCTCCGCGAGGCAGCCAAGCGTCTTGACGCCGCGACAGGGACAATTTCAGGGACAATCGAACAAAATCGACGCTCGGGGTCGAAAGTCTGAAATCCGCAAGTCCTTGTGCGACAATAGTTAGCTCCATGCGGTGAGGTGGCCGAGAGGCTGAAGGCGGCGGTTTGCTAAACCGTTGTAGGGCCTTTAAAGTCCTACCCAGGGTTCGAATCCCTGCCTCACCGCCAACCTGCGCTCGCCGGCACCCCGTGCGAGCTACGGTTGGCAGGCCAATCGCTAAACGCTCGCGTTTCGCTCGCGGCGGCCCCGTTAGCAAGCGCTTCGCCGACACTCGCGTTCCGCGAGCCTCGCGCCGGTCGGCTGCGCGGCAGCGCCTGAACTCGCCATGAGACGCCTTCCAACCAACCAGCGGTTGCTTTCGTGGGGCATTTGGGCCCTCTTTGTCGGGACGGTCCTGGGCGGCCTCCTGGTCGTGCTCGTCACCGTCGGGAATGCATTGTTCCCAGACCTCTGCGCGAATGACGTGATCGCACGCTATCCATCGCCCGATGGACGGGTGGAACTCGTCGTCTTCGAACGAGATTGCGGGGCCACGACTGGATTCAGTACCCAGGGATCAATCGTGGACCGGGGCGCGACATTGCCAAACCGAGGGGGCAACCTGTTCGACGCCGACGACACTCGCGGCGCCGCACCGGCTGGGCCAGGCGGAGGCCCCGAGATACGGGCGCACTGGATCGATGCCACGACGTTGTCAGTGTCCTACGACGTGCGAACAACGTTGATGTCCTCCTGGTGGTCGACGCGTGGCGTTCACGTCAAGTACTCGACGTTTTGAGAAAGGCAGGACTCGGCTCCAGTCGCGAGGAGTTGCGTCCCCAGAGACGACGAAGGCTCGCGACCCACGTCGGGAACCAATCCACGGTCCTCACCACGTGCATGCAGTACATTGACCTCGTATGTGTGCGTGGGCCGCCGCACTGCTCCTCCTTCTTCTCCCGCCGGTCGCGGTCCGCGCTCCCTCTTTTGGCGACGTCCTGCGAAACGTCACGGCGTACGTCGATGCGTTCGGCGAGCACGCCTCGATCCTGGTCGGCACCGAGCGCTATGCGCAGCACGTCACGGGCAGCGGCGCGTTGAACCGCCAGCGGTCCATCCTCGCAGATCTCGGTATTGTCTGGGCCGCCTCGCACACGCGACTCGGCTTTCGAGACGTCATCGCGGTGGACGGAAACTCCGTCGCCGCCTGCCTTCCGAGCGAATCGCGGCCGCACCAGCAGGCCGTTTCGGACCCCGCGCGATAGAATGCGGCGGATGTCCGGTCTCTGGCGGAGCCTGACGGCTTCGCTGCTCCTTGTGACGGCCATGGCGGCGTCACCCCCGACAGCGGAGGCGCAGAGTCGTCCGGCGACGGGCCTGACGGATGGCGCCGAGCTGTTTGCCGCCGGCTGCGCGGGTTGCCACGGGCCGAGCGGTGCAGGAGAGTCCGACTCGACGGTCGGCTTCGTGAAGCCGAGCACCTATCCCGACTTCACGTCGTGCGAGCAGACGTCTCCCGAAGTGCAGGCCGACTGGTGGGCCACCATCCACGATGGCGGCAAGGCCCGCGGGTTCTCGCGCATCATGCCGGCCTTCGGCGATCTGCTGACGTCGGATCAGATCACCGCCCTCGTCCGGTACATTCGCAGCCTCTGCCAGGATCGCGCGTGGGCGGTAGGCGAACTGAATCTGCCCCGGCCGCTCGTCACGGAGAAGGCGTTTCCGGAAGACGAGACGATCGTCACCTCGACCATCGGGCCGGCCGCGGCGGGTGGACGCGGGCATGACGCGGTGACGGCGCTGCAGTACGAGCACCGCATCGGCGCGACCAACCAGATCGAGACCCAGGTTCCCTTCGCCGTCGCGCACGACCAGTCGGGCACTGCGCAGCGCGGCGTGGGCGATGTGGAGCTGGGCCTCAAGCACGTGCTGTTCTCCAGCCCCCATCCAGGCTCGATCGTCAGCCTGCTCGGCGTCGTCACGTTGCCGGCGGGAAACAGCGACAAGGGACTCGGCACGGGGACGACGGTCTTCGAGGGATCCGCGACGTTCGGACAGCTCTTGCCACGGAATGGATTCGTGCAGGGGCAGGCGGGCATGGAGCAGGGGACGGACCGGCAGCAGGCGCCGCGGGCTGGATTCCTTCGCCTCGCCGGCGGAACGTCGTTTCGCGCCGATGGCGGGCTCGGGCGGATGTGGAGTCCGATGCTCGAGTTCATCGCGACGCGTGACTTCGTGACCGGTGCCTCGACGGACATCGATCTCATCCCGGAAATGCAGGTGACGTTGAGCCAGCGGCAGCACGTGCGTGGTCTCGTCGGCGTGCAGCTGCCGGTGACGGATCGAAGCGACCGGCCGAAGCAGGTGGGGTTTTACCTGCTCTGGGACTGGTTCGACGGCGGTCTGTTCAGCGGGTGGAAATGAGTCGCGCCACGCTCGTCCTGTTCGCCTGCGCATTTGTCGCGTCGGTTGGGGTCGGCGCGCAGTCTACGGTCCCGGCCGCGACACCGCATCCGGGGCTCGCGTCCTTTCAGACGTCGGACCGGTGCATCGCGTGCCACAACGGCCTGACGACGCCGTCGGGTGACGACGTGTCGATCGGCTTCGACTGGCGCGCGAGCGTGATGGCCAACTCGTCGCGGGATCCGTACTGGCAGGCCAGCGTGCGGCGGGAATCGCTCGATCACGCGCCGGCGACCGGGGAGATCGAAGACACCTGCTCGCGCTGCCACATGCCCATGGCGCGTTACGACGCGAAGGTCCACGGCAAGCCCGGCAAGGTCTTCGCGAACCTCCCGTTCCATGCGCATCGAGATGGCGGCAGTCTCGCCGAAGACGGCGTGTCGTGCGCGGTCTGCCATCAGTTGAGCGCGCAGAAGCTCGGCGAGCCCGACACCTTCACCGGCAACTTCATCATCGATCCGCCGGACGCGCGCGGCGAACACCGCGAGTACGGTCCCTATGCGATCGACCAGGGCCACACCCTCGTGATGAAGACGTCCACCGAGGGCTTCAGGCCGACCCAATCCCTCCACATCCGGCAGTCGGAGCTCTGCGCGTCGTGCCATACGCTGATCACCGAAGCGCTCGACGCGAGCGGCAAGCAGATTGGGCGCCTTCCCGAGCAGGTGCCCTATCAGGAGTGGCTGCACAGCGACTACAAGGGATCGCAGAGCTGCCAGGCCTGCCACATGCCGGTCGTGCCGGAAGCCGTTTCGATCACGCGCGTGTTCGGCCAGCCGAGACAACTGTCGCGGCACGTCTTCGTCGCCGCGAACTTCCTTCTCCAGCGGATGCTCACGCGCTATCACGACGAGCTCGACGTCGCGGCGCTCCCGCAGGAGCTCGAGGCTGCATCGAACCGGACGATCCAATACCTCGCGACGCAGGCCGCGCGCGTGACGATCGGCGACGTCACGGTGGCGGGCGGAACGCTGCGGACAGCAATTACGGTGGAAAATCTCGGCGGGCACAAGCTGCCGACCGCCTACCCGTCGCGCCGCGCCTGGCTGCATTTCACGGTGCGGGACGGCGGCGGCCGTGTCGTGTTCGAATCGGGCGCCCTTCGCCCGGACGGTTCGATCGCCGGCAACGACAACGATGCGGACAAGACGAAGTTCGAGCCGCACTACCGTGAGATCACCAGCGCCGATCAGGTCGAGATCTTCGAAAGCATCCTCGGCGATGCGAACGGGCAGGTGACGACCGGTCTGCTGAACGGTGTTCGGTACCTGAAGGACAACCGCCTGCTGCCGCAAGGCTTCGACAAGCAGACCGCGGAACCCGACATCGCCGTCCACGGCGATGCGGCCGACGATCCTGGTTTCACCGGTGGCTCCGCGCGCGTGCAGTACGCCGTTCCCGTCAGCGGCGCGGGCCCCTTCACCGTCGCGGTGGAGCTCCTCTATCAGCCGATCGGATTCCGCTGGGCGCAGAACCTGAAGGCGTACGACACGGCGTTCGAGCCGCGTCGATTTACCGGCTACTACGACGCGATGGCGCCGGGCGCGACGGCCACCCTGGCGCACGCGACGCGCTGACGCGCCCGAAATGCGGCGAAGCCCAGGAGATAGGAATCCTCGCCGTCGTCATGCGCGGGGCACGTGGCCGCTGGACGATTGTCGCGTTGCGCGAAAATGCGGTTGCAACCGCGTTGCAGCGTATCCTCACGCGGGTTCCAGCGGCGGGTCTGGAGACTCCGCCCTACGTCCGCTTGGAGTGCGGTTTCACTCCGACCGCAGCGCCACCAGCGGATCGGCGCGCGCGGCGCGCAGCGCCGGACCGAGACACGCGGCGAACACGACTGCGCATTCGAGCGCGGCTACGACGACGTAGGCGAGCGGGTCGAGCGCGTCGACGCCAACCAGCGCAGCCTGACCGAGATGCGCGACCAGCGCGGCGACCAGTATTCCAGCGGCGATGCCCGGCACGAGCAGCCGGGCGCTCCAAGCGAGCACTTCGAACGCCAGGTCCGCGGGCGTCGCGCCGAGCGACGCGCGCACGCCGAACTCGCGCAGGCGCCGCATCACGGCATAGGTCGTCACGCTGGCGAGCCCGGCCGTCGCGAGCACCAGCGCGAGCATGCCGCAGATCGAGAACAGTCCGCGCAGCGTGCGGAAGGGCCAGATCTGCACGGCCATGCGGTCGCGCATCGTCTTCACCGACGTCATCGCGATGTTCGGATCGACCTCCTCCGCTGACCGCACGAGCGGCCTGACGAGAGCCTCGGGTTTCGTCGCCGCGCGTGCCACGAGTGTCAGCGGACCGGCGAGAGCCTCGGCGCTCAACGGCACGTACATCGTCGGCGGTTCGCGTCCGATGCCGCGGACGTGGCTCGGCGCCGTGACGCCGACGACAGTGGCGGGTGCCGCCTCCGATCCGAGTCGGACGGAACGACCGACCGCCGGAAGCCCGGGCCACAACCGTTCCGCGAGCCCGTCGTCCAGAACGACGGCTCCCGTCTCGTGCGGGCGGAATCCCCGGCCCGCGGTGAGCGGAATGCCGAGCGTCCGGAAGTAGCCCGGACCAACGCTGAGCGTGGGGTATTCAGGGCAGTGCCCGGTGTCGCACGGGGCCGTTTGCGTCGAGATGGCGGTGAGGCGATTGAAGCCCACGAAGTACGGGGCGCGATCCGAGAGCGCGACGCTGGTCACCCCGGGGAGGGCGCGGGCCCGCGTCAGCAGCGCATCGGTATAGCGCCTCGTCCGGTCGACGTCGTAGCCCTGCGCCGCCGGCTCGAACTCCGCGACGACGAGGCGATCGGCCGCAAAGCCCGCGTCGATCGCCGAAAGGCTGGCGTACGATTGGACGAGCAGTCCGGCTACTACGAGGAATGCCGTCGACCCGGCCACCTGGATCCATATCAACCATCGTCGAGCGGAGGAGCGGCGAGCGCCCGTCGATCCTCCCCCTTGCGATCCCAGCACGCGCCAGACGTTCACGCGCGCGGCGCTCAGCGCGCTCCACAGGCCCGGCAGCACTCCCGCCAGGAGCGCGAGCACGAGGACGAATCCGATCACGCGAGCGTCGGGCCTCAGATCGATGTGCTGCGGTTCTTCGATGGGAATGGCGAACGACCCGACCAGGGGCTGCGTCCACCACGCGAGGACGATGGCCGCAACGCTGGCGAGTGCGGCGATCACCAGGCCGTCGAGCGACACGAGCCGCACGAGTCGGCCGCGGCTCGCGCCGATCGCGGAGCGGATCGCGAGGTCGCGTTCGCGCTCGACCGCTCGCGCGAGCAGCAGGTTCGCCACGTTGAAACACGCCAGCAGCAGAACGAGGCCGATGATGGCCATCGCCACCGCGGCCGCCGTACTGAGCCGCTGAAGTTCCGTTGCGCGTCTGCTGAACAGCGCGAAGGTCGCGCCGCGCCGCGCGTGCGTACGGGGCCAGTCGCGCGCCATCGCCTGGGCCGCCGTGGCGATCTCTCCCTGAACCTGCGGGACGCTTGCGCCGGGCTGGAGTCGTCCGAACAGAAACAGCCATCGATTGTCGCGCTGCCGCAGCGCGGCCGACGTGTGCAGCACGTCGAGGGCGTCGAGCGGCAGCCAGACGTCCGGGGAGTACAGGCCGGCGGGTCCTCTGAACGACTCCGGCAGTACGCCGGCGACGCTCACGTTCGTGTCGTTGAGGCGCAGCATGAGCCCCGACAGCGATGGTGCCCCAAGACTCCGTCGCCAGAAGCGCTCGCCAATGACGGCCGACACCGTACCGCTCGACGTGTGTCCGACGGCGACGCGGCCGACGATTGGATGCGCTCCGACGATCGAAAAATAGTCGGACGACACGATCAGCGCCCACGCGGCTTCCGTGGTCCCGTCGTGCCGCCACGCCATCGTGAGGCGTCCCTCGGCCGCCAGTTCGAGGGACCCACGCGTCGCCTCCTCGAACCGGCGATATTCGGCAAGCGACGCATTACCCTCTTCGTCGCCCCCAGGGGTCGTCCGCAGAGAGCCGGAGTCGGCGGCCAGGTCGGCCGGCGGACGCTTGAAGAAGAGTCCGTTCACGACCGTGAAGGCCACGGCGTTGGCGCCGAGCCCGATGGCGAGCGTGAGGACGGCCGTGAGGCTGAAAACGGGCTGCCGGCCGAGCCGCCTGACCGAGAGCCTCAGATCCTGAAGGACGTCACGCACCATCTGTAGCAGAGACGGAGCCGGTCAGCCGGCGGTTCGGCGCCCCGGCCCGGATCAGGTCTGAACACGTGAACCTTCCGGCGCGGCTCACCGTATACTCTGTCTTCTGCAGGACGCGGCTTGGGAGTTTGCCCAGGGCCGCGGCATTCGCGGGTTGCCCGGGTGCACGTCTCATCGCCGGCCGGCGTCAACGACCAGCTGATCATACAAGGAGCGGTGACATGGCAGGAACGCAGATCGAGGAACTACGCTCACGACTGCGCGGCACGGCCATCGTGCCCGGCGACGCGGCGTACGAGTCGGCGCGCAAGGTCCACAACGGGATGATCGACAGGCGCCCGGCGGCGATCGTGCAATGCGCAGACACAGCCGACGTGATCGCGGCTGTCGATTACGCGCGGCGCCACGGCATCCTGACCGCGATTCGCGGCGGCGGCCACAACGGCGGCGGCCTGGGGACGTGCGACGGCGGACTGGTGATCGATCTCTCGCCGATGCGGTCGGTTCGCGTCGATCCGTCGGGGCCCACGGTGCGGGCCGAGGCCGGATGCCTCTGGAAGGACGTCGACCACGCAACGCACGCCTTCGGCCTGGCGGTGCCATGCGGCTTCATCTCGACAACCGGCGTCGGCGGCCTGACGCTCGGCGGCGGCATCGGGTACCTGACCCGCGAATACGGCCTGACCGTCGACAACCTGCTGTCGGTCGACATGGTGCTGGCCGACGGGAGCTTCGTCACGGCCAGCGCGCACTCCCACCCGGACCTCTTCTGGGCCGTGCGCGGCGGCGGCGGCAACTTCGGCGTCGTCACGTCGTTCGAGTTCCGCGCGCAGCCCGTGAAGATGGTGTATGCCGGCCCGACGTTCTGGCCGCTCGATCAGTGCACCGAGGTGATGCGGGCGTATCGCGAGTTCATCCTCGCCGCCCCCGAGTACGTCAACGGGTTCTTCGCCTTCCTGACCATCCCGCCGTCGCCGATGTTCCCGGAGGCGCTGCATATGAAGAAGGTGTGCGGCGTGATGTGGGTCTGTACGGGGCCGGCCGAGCGCGCCGCCGAGGCGACCAGGTCCATGCGAAGCGTCGGCAAGCCGCTCCTGGATCATCAGGGGGAAATGCCGCTGCCCGCCGTGAACAGCCTGTTCGACGGCCTCTATCCGGCGGGCCTGCAGTGGTACTGGCGCGCCGACTTCGTCAAGGAACTGAGCGACGAGGCGATCGCCCGCCACGCCCGCCACGGCGCCGCCATGCCGACCATGCTCTCGACGATGCACCTGTACCCGATCGACGGCGCGGCGCATCGCGTCGGGAAGAGCGACACGCCCTTCAGCTACCGCGACGCGAACTGGTGCGAGGTGATCGTCGGGGTCGATCCGGATCCGGCCAACGCCGCCGCCATCACGACGTGGTGCAAGGAATACTTCGACGCCCTGCATCCGTACTCGGCCGGCGGCGCGTACATCAACTTCATGATGGACGAGGGGCAGGAACGCGTGCAGGCGTCGTTCCGCGACAACTACGCGCGGCTCGCGGAGGTGAAAGCCCGGTACGATCCCACGAACCTGTTCCGCGTGAATCAGAATATCCGGCCGGCGGTCGCGGACGTCTAGCCAGGGGCCCCGCGCCGTGCCGGTTTCGATGACGCCGAACGAGCTGACGCGCCGGCTGCGCCAGGCGCTCGGCGATGCGCGGGTCACGGCGAACGCGCCGCTCGCGCCGCTGACCACGTTCAAGGTAGGCGGACCGGCGGACTGGCTCGTGACGGCTCCCGCGATCGGCATAGTCCGCACGGCACTCGCCCTTGCGCGCGACGCGGGTGTGCCGGCGACCGTCATCGGCGGCGGCTCGAACCTGCTCGTCAGCGACGCGGGGGTCAGGGGCGTGGTCATTCGCATGCACGGCGGCGGCGTGCGAACGATCGACGCCGGCACCTTGCGGACCGACGCGGGCGTCACGATCAACGAGCTCGTGCGGTGGACGATCGCGCGCGGCCTGTCGGGCCTCGAGGCGTGGGCGGGAACGCCGGGGACGGTGGGGGGCGCCGTGCACGGCAACGCGCACTTTCGCGGCCGGCCCATCGGCGACCTCGTCTCCTCCGTCGACCTCGTGTCTGCGGACGGCGACGTCGTCGCCGTGCCGGCGGCACAGATGGAATTCGGCTACGATTCGAGCCGGCTGCAGCGCACGCGCGAGATCGTGCTCTCCGTGGACTTCCGGGTTGGCCGGGGCGATCCTGCGGAGCTCAGATCGCGCGCGCGCGAATCGCTGGCCTTCCGCAAACGCACGCAGCCGCTGGCGTCGCCAAGCGCCGGCTGCGTCTTTCAGAATCCCGATCCCCTTCGCGACCGCGTGCCCGAGGGCATTCCCGCCTCCGCCGGGGCATTGGTCGATCGAGCGGGGTTGAAAGGCGTCCGCGAAGGAGGGGCGTCGGTGTCGCCGACGCACGCGAACTTCATCGTCAACGACGGGACCGCGACCGCGGCGGAGATCCGACGATTGATCGATCGGTGCAAGGCGGCCGTGCGGGAGCGGTTCGGCGTCGAACTGCGCGAGGAGCTCGTGTATCTGGGGACCGATTGAGGCATGGCCATACTGAGGATTGAAGGCGGACGACCTCTGTCGGGGCACGTGGCGGTCGAGGGCAACAAGAACGCCGCGCTGCCGCTGCTGGCGGCATCACTGCTGACCGACGAGGCCTGCGAGTTCGCCAACGTGCCGGGCATTCGCGACGTCGAGGTGCTGCTGGATCTGCTGGAAGGGCTCGGCGCGACCGTCGAGGGACGCGGGACGTCGACGCTTCGCATCGCGTGCGCCCGGATCGAATCGGATCGACCCGATCCGGCGCTGGTCGGCCGCCTGCGTGGGTCGGTGCTGCTGCTCGGTCCGCTGCTGGCGCGCCGCGGGTCGGCGCGCCTCGCGCCACCCGGAGGGGATTTTCCGGCGCGCCGCACGATTGCGACGCACCTGAGCGCTCTGTACGCAATGGGCGCCGTGCCGATGGACGAGCCGGGCCATGCCCTCGACGCGCCGAACGGACTGCGCGGCGCGTCGATGTACCTGGACGAGGCCTCGGTGACCGGCACCGAGACGGCGCTGCTCGCCGCGGCGGCCGCGCGCGGCCGCACGGAAATCCGGCACGCCGCGATGGAGCCGCATGTCGTCGAGCTGTGCGGCTTCCTACAGCGCATGGGCGCCGGCATCGAGGGGGCGGGGACGCCGACGATTCGCGTCGAGCCTCCGGTCCGGCTGCGGGGCGCGGCGCATCGGCTTCACGGCGACTACGTCGAGGCGGGAAGCTGGGGCGTCGTCGCCGCGATGACGGGGGGCACGATCGAGATCCGCGGCGCACGCGCGCTCGACATGGAGGTCGTCGCCGCGCCGCTCGGCCAGATGGGGCTCCGGTGCGAGATCGAGGACGATCGGTTCAGCGTGACGGCCGCTCCGATGACGGCGGTCCGCCGGATCACCACGGGGCTCTGGCCGGGGCTCCCGAGCGACATGATCAGTCTCGTCACGGTGCTGGCCACCCAAGCCGACGGACGGACGCTCGTGCACGACTGGTTGTACGAGTTGCGCCTGTTCGCGCTCGAGCAGCTCAGCGCCATGCGTGCCGATCTGTTTCTCTGCGATCCGCACCGCATCATCGTCAGCGGACCGACCCGGCTGCGCGGTCGTGCCCTCGACAGCCGGGACCTGCGATCCGGGATGGCGTTGATCGCGGCAGCGCTCGCGGCGGACGGCGAGAGCACCATCGCGCCCATCGAAACCGTCGAGCGCGGCTATGGGTCGCTCGTCGATCGATTGCGCGCGCTCGGCGCCCACGTGGAACGTACGTAGACCGGGTCTTCACGCCGTCGCCACGACGCGAACGCCAGACGCTGCGCACACGCGCCACGTCGGTGGTGACGTCAGTGCTGCCGGTCGAGAAAGCGGTTCAGCGAGCCCTCCCATTCCGCCATGAAGCCGCTCCACCACTCGTCTGTCCGGTCGCGGACGAACGCCGCGCCCGCCTCGGAGAGGGCGGTCCACGAGTAGGTGACGTGCGCCGCGGTTCCGGCGCCCTCAGGCTCGAGCCGGATGTCCACGCGCGTCACCGCCAACGCCGGCGTCGTCTTCACGAACCGCACGACGAAGCGCGAGGGATCGTGCTCGATCGCGACCCAGGTGGACTCGCCGTGCGCGTCGGCGGTGACGAACACGCATTCGGGTTCGGCGACGCCCGATTCGGAAATCACCACCCGCGGATCCCACCCGTCGACCCACTCACGCTCACGCACCGGACAGAGCAGCGGAAACACGTGCGACGGCGGCGCATGCAGGTGCTGCACCCAGGCGCGCGTGGCGCGGACGGGTCGTTGGATCTTCATCGGGTATACTCGTCGCTCCGCCGCACCAGCAACGTCGAGGCCCGGCCGCAAAGGATTTGCGCGCCGGTACCCGTGTGGGTGCTTCGGCGGATCGAGGGATTATGCCACGCGCTCTCTCGCGGCTTCGCGCCGCCTGCAGCCGCCGAACGGCCGTCGCGGCTGCCGCCGCCTCGCTGATGTTGTGCTCCCCGGCCGCGACGAGTACCCGCGCGGTCGCCCGTTCGACCCAGATGCCGCCGACCACCGAATGGGAGATGACGATCGATTACACCGAGGAGGCGACGACGAACCACGAGGAGACGCGGCAGGGAGGGTACGACCGGGTCAACGCCCATCAGCGGATCTCCGGGCATGCCAGCGTGGTGCTGCTTGCCGTCCCCGACGGGGCGGGCGTCAAAAGCGTCAAGACGGTCTCCATTCAGGGGAGCGGTACCTACGAAGCGACGCGGACCCGACGGTTCAAGACCGTCACGCCGTACGCCGACTCGGGCAAGTTCATCATTGAAACCATCGACGAAGACTCGCAGAGCAGCGGCACGTTCGACCCGGCCGCCGTAAAGCTGGATGATTTTTCGTTCGTCGTCAGCGTGATCGACAAGGCGCTGCGCGAGAATCGGTTCTTGGCCGCGATGAAGCTGCAGAGCACGCTCGTGGGCGTCGGAACGTTGCCGTACCGCCTGCACAACGTCGCCAAGTCGAAGAGGCTGATACTGAACACAGCCGGGCAGGGCGAGCCGCGGGAAACCAGTCTGGACAACACCACGACGTCAGGAGTTCTGTGCAGCGCGACCGGAGCGGTGACGGACGCGATGGTGGAGGCGCGCAACTTTTCCGTCTCGCAGACCGTCACCGATCCGATCGCCCGGGAGGCGCAATTGGGCGCGCACGAAACCTCGACGGTCCGGATTGATGTCCACCCGCTCGGCCCGAAGGAGCCGCTCGATCTGATCGTGCAGCCAGACGGTTATGACGCCTGGCTGCCGGAGGGCAGCCTGTCCGCGCCCGGGTCCGTCGGCAACAGCATCACGATTCGCGCGACGCTGAAGACGAAAGCGGGCAAGCCCCTTCCGCCCGACCAGCTCCCGAATCGCATGTCGTTCCGTATCGGCAATGTTTCGCAGGAGCCGGGCGTGGCGATGAATGCTCCCGTGAACGCTCCGGCCGATACGAAGCCAGACCTGCGGATCGACAAATCAAACAACGCCGGAGATCTACGCATCCTGGACGACAACGGCCAGACGGCCGAGCACGTCGGCTCCGACACGTCTGCCACCGTCGTGGTATCCGCTTACGACTACGGCGCGTACGGCGACATCACGGTGACGGCCGATCTCGCGGACGGCCGGACGATTACCGGCCATGTGACCGGGAAAGCGCCCGGGCCGGTACTGTTGCCGAAGCGCGATCCCTCTTCGAAGATCGCGGACGCCTGGAAGCAGCAGAACGGCGCGGCCGGCAGGTCAGACAGCGCCGATGATGACGAGCAGCCTGCCGGCAATGGCTTCGACGGCGACGGTTTCACACTCTATGAGGAATACCGCGGGTTCGTGTCGAACGGCGCGCACATCCGGACCGATCCGACAGTCAAAGACGTTTTCATCGTGAATCGGATCGGCGCTTCGGCGGCGACCGGCATCGGCTACTTCACGACCGGATCCAGCCTGGCCGTTCATGCCGATCTGCTGCAGAAGGAGCTGCCGGATTCGGGCGTGCTGAACGGCAATCATGCGGCTGGTCCGCACCACGTGGATCAGCACGCCATCGTCCTCGCCTCATCGACCGGCGGCAAGGACGAGGCAGAGGAGATTGGCACGCCGGGCAAGGTGCGGAGGGTATTCGTGGGTCCCCAAGCCCCCGGCGCGGGCGCGCGGGCAACCACCGAGCGCGACGCCTCCATCGCGCACGAACTGCTGCACTCGTGCAACGTGCAGCACCACGGGAGTGGAGATCGCATACCGGTCACCTGGGTCAAGTCGCCAACCGGTTCGCTCATCGAGCGCGCAATGGAGCTGAACGGCGAGGCGGCGGACAAGCCGATCACGTTGAAATCGGAAACCGGCGCGGCCTTGACCGTGCACGATCCGATCGTCGCGGGCCTCTTTCCCGACGGCGGCAGCTATAGCATCGGGCTGTACGTCGCGGCGTGGAACGGGGAGCACAGCGGCGTCGAAGACTGCGTGATGCGATATTCCGTTTCGATTCTCGAACCGTCAGGCGTGTACGTGACGATTGTGGCGGATCACCTCGACCCGTCCATCCGGTACGTGATCGCCCAGGCAGAAAAGGTCGGAACCGGGCTGTGCGACAGGCCGACAGGCACAGGCGTGAACGCCGCCGGACGACGGCCGCTCCGCTGGCATGGCGACGCGCAGACGAAGGGGTGCAAGGGGCAAATTTGCGTCAACGACGCGTACGCGGGCCGTTGATCCGTGCGCGCGGAAACCGCTTGCGCGCGACACCCGCGCCGTGCCATAAGAGGGCGCGCCGCGAGTGCGCCGCGAGGGGTTCATTGCGCGGCAGCGCCAGGAGGTCCTCATGAGACCACCACGAATGACCGGGGTTCTGGTGAGCGCGGCCGTCGTCGGCCTGTCAGCGTGCGGCGGGGGCTCGCACGACGCTCACTCTCGAAAGGCGCCCACCCACAAGATCAGCGCCATCACGATCGACTCCGAGAAGCAGGTCATCAAGGAGCAGGACGTCCACGTCAAGAGCAAGGGCCGGGTCGACTGGTACCTCCTCAATGCGGCGCCGGATTACGCGGCCAAGACCGTGCGCCTGGTTTTCGTAGAGAGCGACCAACCCGGCGCGCCGCAGGTCCCGTATCCCACGGACCACGGAGACTGCAACAAGTGCACGGCGAAGATCGACAACAACGGCGTCGCGCAGCTTTGGCTCATGGCAAAAGAGGCTCCGTTCAGCGGCTATTACAAAATCTGTATTGTCAACGCGGCCGCGGATCCATGCACGACCCCACTGGCCGACCCAAAATTCGAAATCGATCCGTAAACGTCACCCCATCCGGATGCCGGGCCCGAGCAGGAAGACGAACACGAGCGCGGCCACGCCGGCCGCGGCGACGATGCGCATGTCCTGCGGGATTCGCGCGGGGCTCTCGCTAGGCCCTTCCTCGCGCTCGCCACGCAGAAAATTCGTTCCCCACCAGAGGCCGGACGTCCCGCCGAGCGAGGCAGCCGCGGCGGAAATCAGGAGGAGCATTGGCCCCGCCGGGTTCAGCGCGCCGGCCACGCAGTACAGGACCGCGCCGGTGAAATAGGAGGTGAGCGCCAGGCGCGTACCGATCGGCTGTCGGTCGGAGGGGCGGCCGCCGATGAATCTCGCGAGCGACGCAAACGCGCGCCGCGTGGCGATCCAGTACAACGCGAACCCGCCCACCGACAGGACGACGCGCCAGACCCACTCAGGACGTACGCCCGCCATGACGGCCGCCCAGTCGCCGATCCGGCCAACGCCGGAAAACAGAAAGTAGCCGAACCCCTGCAGCAGGTTGATCGTCGCGAAGAGCCAAAGGAAGAACCGCAGCGCGGAACCGCGATCGACGGCGCGTCGATACGCGATCGCCGCCGCGCCGCCGACGATGAGATTGACGATCGTCCCCGCGGCCGCCACGACGCGGCCGCCGGCCGACGACAACGTGGCCGGGTCGCAGTCGAAGCTCACCGACGTCAGCATTCGCGGCGTGCCCCCCACCATGAGGCACGCGCCGCCGTGGCCCAGGGCCTCGTGCAGCACGTTCGCGGTCGCATAGGCAAGGATGGCGAGCGACGCGACCGTCAGCCAGTCGCTCGGCACCGCTCTCCGCCGTTTGTCGAGCACGCCGGTCGTCGAAAATCCGGACATCAGTTACCAGTTACCAGTTGCCAGTTGCCAGTTGCCAGTTGCCAGCTACATGTGCATGACGACGTCGGCGAGGCGTTCGACGTCGGCGATCTCGTTGTAGACCTGTGTGGAGACGCGCACCCAGGTGCGTCCGAAGCCGGCGTGCACGTGCACTTCGATGCCATGCGTCTCGAGCAGCGTGTCGCGCAGCCGGTTCGCCGTCGCGGCGTCGCTGCCGAAGCGGTCAGGCGCGGCCACGGTCATCATCGTGCCGACGTGCGACTCCGGCACGCCGACGTTCGTTCCCCAGCGCGACGCCAGCAGCCGGCCGGCCTCCCACGCGAGCGCGTGATTCCACCGGAATACGTCGTCCAGGCTCAGATCGGCGAGAAAGCGGAAGCCGGCCGGCGACGCGAGCCACGGCGTGGGATCCCGCGTCCCGACCATGTCGAACTCGGCGGTGAATCCCTGGCCCACGTCCCACGAAATCACGAGGGGGTGCAGTGCTGCCTGACGCGACTCGAGCACCCACAGGACGGCGCTGCTCTGCGGCGCCTGTCCCCACTTGTGCAGGTTCCCGACGTAATAGTCCACGCCGAGCGACGGAATGTCGAGCGGGATCGCGCCCGGCGCGTGCGCGCCGTCGACGAGCACCGCCACCCCTCGCGCGCGGCACCGCGCCGCGATCGCGGCAATCGGCATCACGATGGCGCTGCCCGACGTGATGTGATCGATCACGAGCAGCCGCGTCTTCGGCCCGAGGGCCCGTTCGACCCGCGCCGCCATGTCGTCTGCGTCGAAGGTCGGATACGGCACGTCGATCGTCCGGACGATCGCGCCGCGTCGCGCCGCGATCCACTTCGTGGCGTTCATCACCGCGCCGTACGTGTGATTGGTCGTCAGGATTTCGTCGCCCGCCTGAAGCGGAAACGAGCGCACGACGGTGTTGGCGCCGCTCGTCGCGTTGTCGACGAACACGACGTCGTCGCCGCGTGCCCCCAGGAATGGGGCCACCTCGCGCGCTGCCTGACGGATGCGCGTCGGCCCCTCGGCGGGCGTGCCGACCGAGTGGCTCACCTCGCGCAGCAGAAAGCGCGACGGCTGGCGGGCCATCTCGTCGCGCAACGCCTGCTGCGTTCGCAGAACGGCGTGGGGGGTTGCCCCCACCGTCCCGTGGTTCAAATATGTGACTTCCGGGTCGAGCGGCCACTCGGGCCGGAGCGGATGTCCGAAGCGCATCCTCTTATTAAAGCCGATCCGCGTCACTGGCGAATCGCGCGGACCGGATCGACGTGTGCCGCGCGAAAGGCGGGGACGATGCTGCCGGAGAGCGCGAGCGCCGCGGAAACGGCGACAGCCGTCGCGAACGTCGGCGCATCGTGCGGCGCGATGCCGGCCAGCAGCGCCTGGAGCGCATGCGCGGCGGCGTAGGCCAGCACCGCCCCCGCGACAATGCCCGCCGCGACGAGCGCCACGGCCTCACGAGCCACGAGAGAGATGATGATCCAGCGGTCGGCCCCGAGGGCCATCCGCACGCCGATTTCCTGCGTGCGCTGCGCCACGGTGAACGAGAGCAGGCCGTAGATGCCGATGGCGGCCAGCAGCAGCGCGAGCGCCGCGAAAATCGCCAGCGCGCGCACCTGAACGTCGCGCGCCGCCGTTCCGAGCGCCACGATCTGCTCGGTCGTGCGCACGTCCGACACCGGCAGTTCCGGATCGGCGCCGTGGACGATCGCGCGGATGGGCGCGGCGAGCGCCGTGACGTCGCCAGCCGCCCGCACGGCGAGATCGTTCGGGAAGTACCCGACGAGCGATCCGTCGTCGATCTGCCGGTACGGCAGGTAAACCTGCGGTTCGCTCGTGCGCTCCAGGCCGCGCACGTGCACGTCTCCGACCACCCCGACGATGGTCCGCTCCGTAAACGCCATCTTGAACGTCCGTCCAATCGGGTCGCGATCGGGCCAGAAGCGGCGGACCAGCGAGGCGCTCACGACCGCGACGTGGAGACGGTCGTTCGTGTCCGAGGCCTGCACGTCGCGTCCTCGAAGGAGCCGAATGCCCATGGCGTCGAAGTAGCCGGGCGTCACGAAGCGCAGGCTGGCCGTGTCGTCGCCGTTGCGCACGACGGCGTCGCCGGCAAGCGCGACGCTCCAGATGCCGCCGCCGCGCACGAGCGGCAGGCCGCTGATGTAGCCGGCGGCGCGCACGCCCGGCAGTGCGCGAACGTCCGCCAGCACGCGGTCGTAGAACGCGGCGCGGGCCGCCGTCTTGTCGTAGCGCGGCCGCGGGAGGTCCGTCCGAAGCGTCAGGACGCCGGTGCGCTGAAAGCCGGGATCGATCGCCTCGACGCGCAGCAGCGCGCGCAGCAGCAGTCCCGTCGCGACGAGCAGCACGACGGACCCGGCCACTTCGGCGACGACGAGCACGCGGCGCGCGCGCTCTTTCGCCGCGCCGGCGCGTGCCCCTTCCGCCAGCCCGGCGACGTCGACGCCTGAGCCGATCCGGAGCACCGGGAACAAGCCGAACGCGATCCCCGTGAGGAGCGTCAGGATCACGGCAAACGCGAGCACGCGCAGATCCACGGATGGAGGATGCGCGATCGGCAGGGAGATCGGCACGAGCTGCGTGAGCAGCGGCAGCGCGGCCGTCGCGACCGCGATCCCGAGCACGCCCCCCGCGGCAGCCAGCACGAGGCTCTCGGTGACGAGCTGCCGAACGAGGCGTTCGCGTCCGGCCCCGATGGCCGCCCGGACCGCCAGCTCCCGCCGTCGTCCGCTGGCGCGCGCGATCAACAGGCCGGCGAGGTTCGCGCAGACGATCAGGAGCACGCACGCGGCGGCGCCGCAGAGCGCGAGCAGGAGAAAGCGCGCCTGCGACGAGAGGTCGCCGCGCAGCGACGTCACCGTGGCCGACGTTCGCTGGTTCTCGCGCGGATACTGCCGCTCGAGCGCCGCCGCGACGTGCACGAAGTCCGCCCGCGCCTGTTCGATCGTCACGCCGGGACGCAGCCGCGCCACACCGACGATGAAGTTGTTGGTGCGGTCCTCGTACATGCTCTCGTCGAATCGCTGCGGCGTCCAGAGCGCGACGTCGGTGGACGGGAAATGAAAGTCCGGGGGCATGACCCCGATGACGGTACAGGACTGATCGTCGAGGACGATCCGCCGGCCGAGCACGGATCGATCGCCGGCGAAGCGCTGCTGCCAGAACGCGTAGCTGAGGAGCACCGTTCCCGGCGCCCCCGGCCGATCGTCGGCGGCCGCAAACGTCCGGCCGATGAACGGCTCGACGCCGAGGACGGGGAACAGATCGGCAGAGACCCAGCCGACTTCGAGCCGGGCCGGCGCGTTCGGGTCCACGAGATTCCGCGAGAGCGTCGTGTAGGTTCCCATCCCGGACACGACCGTGTTCATCCGCTTCCAATCGCGGTAGTTGCCGGGCGACAGCTCCATGCCCGAGTAGCCGGGCGTCCGCTCCATCACCTGGATCAGCCGATCCGGATCGTGAAACGGCAGCGGCCGGATCAGCATGAAGTCGGCCAGGGAGAACACGGCGGTGTTCGCGCCGATCCCGAGCGCGACGATGATGATGGCCGTGGCCGCAAAGCCGGGAGACCTGCCGAGCGATCGCATCGCGTACCGGATGTCCTGCCGGGCGAGATCCCAATGGAGGGCGGCGGCGTTGAACACCACCTCCGGCACGACCGCGAGCCAGACGAACAGACGCATCGGCGCCGGCGTGTGCCGCTGCCGATCCGCGAAAATGGCCACCATCTCCGCCCCGTACTCATGACGGAACGACTTCGGATAGAGATGCAGGAGCGCGCGATAGAACCGCATCACGCCTTCTCCGGACGGAGTCCGACCGCGCGGCCGATCCGCACGAGCTCGGTGAGCCGCCGCATCTCCGCTTCCGCGACGCGCCGCCCGAATGGGGTGATCCGATAATAGCGCCGCCGCTCGTCGTCTTTGTCGGGGACCGGGCGGGTGCGCGGCTCCACGATCAGCCCGTGCTCGAGCATCCGCTGGATCGACCGATACAACGTCCCGGCGCTCAGTTGGAGCTGACCGCCGCTGCGCCCGGCGACTTCCTGCATGATCGCGTAGCCATGGCGGTCGCCATCGGCCACGGCCAGCAGGATGTGCAGGGTGGCCGCAGGGAGCGGCAGCAGGTCGTCGGGCGTCTCGTCGGTCTCGCGCATGACCTCACACTATAGCCAGTGTGAATATAGTGTCAATGGGTAGAGGGCGGAGGGCGGAGGGCGGAGGGCGGAGGGCGGAGGGCGGAGGACGGAGGGCGGAGGACGGAAGGCGGAGGACGGAGGACGGAGGACTGGACTTGTGAGGGATGGCATGTAATACTTGTAAGTAATACGGAGGAAGCATGGCGCTGACTGTTCGGTTGTGGCCGGAAGCCGAGCGCGCGTTGAACGCCGCCGCGAAACGCCGAGGACTGTCACGATCCGACGTCGTCCGCGAGGCGCTGGCCCAGTACGTGGCGGGCGAACCGGCGGATCCGCACACCCGTCCGTACGACGCATGGGTCGATGTGATTGGGGTCGTCAACGTCGGCGTGCGCGACACGGGCCGGACGACCGGCGAGCAGTTCGCCGCGGAGCTTCGCGCGCGCTCAGGCAAACAGCGTGCTCGTTGACGCCGGTCCGCTCATCGCGTTGATCGACGCCGGGGATCCGGCGCACCAGGAGTGCGTCGCGTCGCTCTCGGCCATTCGCAGCGCGCTGGTCACCGTCTGGCCGGCGTTCACCGAAGCGATGTACCTGCTCCGCGGAACGTGGCTGGGCCAGAAGGCCTTGTGGAGCCGGTTGGAGACAGGGGCCCTCGGCCTGGCGGCGCTCGACGAAGACGACGCGGGGCGGATGCGGGCGCTGATGGAGAAATACCGCGACCTGCCGATGGATCTCGCCGATGCGGCGCTCGTCCGGATTGCCGAGCGCGAGTCGCTGACCGAGATCTTCACGCTCGATCGGCGCCACTTCTCTCTTTACCGTCCCGGCCGGCGGCGGCGCTTCTCAATCGTTCCGCCGTAGCTCCCCGGCTCCCCGCACCCCGCCCCCCGCGTTCCGCCCCGCTCCCCGCCCCCGCACTCCGCCACTCATTGGCCTCGCAGCTCCTTCACCGGATCGAGCCGGGAGGCGCGCCAGGCCGGCACGGCGCTCGCCAGGAACGCAATCAGCGCCAGACCTGTCGCCACCGCGACGAGCGTCGCCGGATCCGACGCGCTGACGCCGAACACCAGCGTCTCCATCAGCTTCGCCGAACCGAGCGCGGCGAGCACGCCGAGCCCGATGCCGACGAGCGCCGGCTTCATGCCTTCCGCAACGACGAGCCGGACCACGTCCCCCGTCTGCGCACCGAGCGCCGTGCGCACGCCAATCTCCTGGCTGCGTCCGCGCACGATGTAGGAGAGCACGCTGTAGATGCCGACCGAGGCGAGCACGAGCGCCACGGCCGCGAAGAGCGCCAGCAGCAGGGCGCTGAACCGCTGCGCCGCGAGCGTCTGATTCAGCACGTCGTCCATCGTGCGGACCTCCTCGATCGGCTGTTGCGGATCGATCGCGCGCAGCGCCGCCGTTGCGGCCGTCGCGAGCGAAGCGGGGGGCGTCGACGTCCGGATGGCGAGCATGTAGCTGTTCATGGGCATCTCGCGCGCGTACTGGTAGACCGTGGGGGTCGGCGGATCCGACAGTCCTTCCTGCTTCACGTCGCCGACGATCCCGATCACCGTCAGGACAGGGGACTGTTCGAGCGGCAGCGTGACGCGCCGGCCGATGGGGTCCTGTGTCCCCCACAGCAGCTGCGCCACAGTGCGGCTGACGAGCAGTACGTTCTTGTCGCCGTCAGCGACGTCTCGTCCGCGGAGAACCGGGATGCGCATCGTGTGCAGGTAGCCCGGCGTGATGCTCCGGACGTTCGTCGTCGGCTGATCGCGCGGCAGCAATTCGGCATGCCCCTCGAGGACAATCGGCTGGACGGAGCCTCCCTGCGACGGCAGGTCGTCGATGGCGCCTGCGCTTTCGACGCCGGGCAGCGCGCGCAGGCGCCGCAGCGCCGCGTCGAAAAACGCGTGCATCCGATCGCCGGTCGGATACCGCGTCTTCGGCAGGCTGACCCCCATCGTGAGCACGCCGTGCGGATCGTAGCCGGCGTCCACACGATGCAGCGCGAGGAGACTCCGGACCATGACGCCGGCGCCCATCAGCAGCACGAGCGACAGCGCGACCTCCACGACGATGAGCAGGCGCCGCGTCCGCACGCCGACCGCGCTCTCCTGCCGCCCCCCTTCCTTCAACGCCTCGTTGAGATCGGATCGTCCCGCCCTGAACGCCGGCACCGCGCCGGCCAGGATGCCCGTCAACAGGGAGGCGGCGATCACGAACAGCAGGACGCGCCCGTCGATCGACACTTCGTCGGCGCGTGGAATCTGTGCGGCCATGAGCGTTCCACCGGCCCTCAACGCGATGCGCGCGAGGAGCAGGCCGAGGAGGCCTCCCGCCGCGGCAAGCACCACAGCCTCGACGAGCAACTGCTGGAACACGCGGCCGCGGCCCGCGCCGAGCGCCGCTCTGACCGCCAGCTCCTTGCGCCGCCCGAGCGCCCTCGTGAACAGCAGGTTGCCGACGTTCGCGCACGCGATCAGAAGGACGAGCCCGACTGCGGCCAGCAGCATCACCAGCGACGTGCGCACGTCGCCGACGATGAGTTCCTGCAGCGGCACCACCGTCGCCCCCCACCCGGCATTCGTCTGTGGATACTGCTGCTCGAGCCGCTTGGAGATGACGTCCATCTCGGACTGCGCCTGGGCGAGCGTCGCGCCTCGTGAGAGCCTCGCGATGACCTGATCGTTGTGATTGTCCCGCACAGCGCGTTGCGCGTCCGTGTATGCGACCGGCACCCAGATGTCCTCGGCCGTGGCCCCCCACGCCTGTAGAGAAAACCACGCGGGCATGACCCCCACGATCGTGTACTTCTCGTCGCTGAGCGTGAGCGTGCGGCCGATGACGTCGCGCGACGCGCCGAAATGCGTCTTCCAGAATCCGGCGCTGAGAATGACGACGTGGCCGCGCGCGGGCGAATCCTCTTCGGTACGGAAGACGCGCCCGAGCGCGGGGGCGGCTCCCACGACGGCAAAGAATTCCTTGCCGACCGCGCAGGCCGTGACCGCTTCCGCGTGATCGCCACCGGTGAGCGTGAACGGCCGGAACCGGTACAGCGCCATCGCGTCGAAGGCGTGCGCGTCGCGCTGCCAGTCGTAGAAATTGGCCGGCGAGACGGAGAACCGGTGAATCCCGGGAAACGCGTTCTGCGGCGGCTCATGGAACAGCCGCACGAGACGCCCCGAGTCGCTGAAGGGCAGCGGCCGCAGCAGCACCGCGTTCACGATGCTGAAGATGGCCGTGTTGGCCCCGATACCGAGCGCGAGCACGACCACGACGCCGGCGGTGAATGAGGGGGTGCGGAACAGCACGCGCAAGGCGTAGCGCAAGTCCGCCGCGAGGGTGCGCAGCATGGAGTCTCTCCTCGAATCTTCCCGGAACGGAGGGATCGCGGACACCTGCTGGTGAACGCGCGGCGGCGCCGCGCAGCAGCGCAGGGCCTGCCGCCAGTACCACCGGCGCGCGGCCGGCGGCGACACTTCACGGCGCGCCGCGAATTCTTCTTCCAGATCGCCGAGCACGAAGTCGCGCCACTCCGCTGCCAGCCGCTGCGTCAGCAGCCAGACGGCCAGCCGCGGCGGGTGCGACCTCACTTCGTTTCCAGCCGGCGTTGCAGTCCGTCGGCCATGGCCGTGAACGCGTGGTATGCCTGTTGGAGCGCCGCGACGCCGGCCGGCCGCAGCGCATAGAACTTCCGGCGTCGTCCTCCGCGCTGAGGCGTCGGGTCGCCCGTCCAGGAGCGGAGCAGCCCTTTGGTTTCGAGCCGCTCGAGCGTGGTGTAGACGGCATTGATCGAGACGTCGCGTCCGGAGCGCGCATGGATTTCCTGCCGGATCGCGGCCCCGTACGCCTGCTCGTCGAGGCGCAGGACGCCGAGCAGCACGAGTTGTTCGAAATCGCCGAGCGCCGCCGCCCGCCTCTTAAACCACATTGTGGGACATATCCTCACGCCCTTAGACGGGGCGGGGCCGCCCCGCGTTCACTCCGCCCCCGCGCCCCCCGGTCTCCAAATTGCAGAGCCACTCCTCGATGCGTGTCTGGAAGCCGGTCCGGGTGACCGTGTACGTGCTGCTCGGCGCGGTCGTGGTGGTCGGCGTGCTGCTGCTGATCGCCCAGGACCAGAAGACGCTCCATCTCGACAGCGTCTACGGTGCCGCCGACGCTCGATTTCCCGCGTATGTCGCGGCGCTGGTGGGCGCGGACGCCACGAGCGGCAACACCTACCAGGTGCTCACCAACGGCGATCAGATCTTTCCGGCGATGCTCGACGCGATCAACGGCGCAAAGAAACGGATCAGCTTCGAGACGTACATTTACGACAAAGGGGTGGTCGCCGACCGCTTTACCGCAGCGCTCGCCGCCGCGGCGCGGCGCGGCGTGCGCGTGAACCTCGTCGTCGACGCAATCGGCGCCGACCGGATGGGCTCGAAGACGATCGACGCGCTGCGCGCGGCCGGCTGCCGGATCGGGAAGTACCACACGGCAGGGTGGTACAGCCTCGAGGACGTCAACTACCGCACGCACCGCAAGATTCTCGTCGTCGACGGGAGCATCGGGTTCACCGGCGGCGTCGGGGTTGCCGATCACTGGCTCGGGCACGCCCAGGATCGCGACCATTGGCGCGACACCCAGGTGCGGATGGAGGGGCCGATCGTGCGGCTGCTCGAAGCGGCCTTCGACGAGAACTACATCGAAACGTCGCAGGAAGCGACACCCGTCATCGACGTGCCGGGGGCGCCCGAGCCGCCGCGGCCAACCGATAGCTCCTTCGTGCTCCGCAGCTCGCCGACCGGCGGCGCCAACGACCTCAAGCGGCTGTATCTGCTCGCCGTCGCCTCGGCCCGGCACACGCTCGACATCTGCAGCCCCTACTTCGTCACCGACGAATCGACCGGATGGGCGCTCGACCGCGCTGTTCGGCGCGGCGTGCGCGTGCGGATTCTCGTCGAGGGGGACATGACCGACGCCATGCCCGTCAAATACGCGAGCCGGTACGCCTATGAAGATCTGATGCGGCGCGGGATCGAGATCTACGAATACCGGCCGACCATGATGCACACCAAGGCGATGGTCGTCGATGGCGTCTGGAGCATGGTCGGGTCCGCCAACTTCGACAATCGCTCGCTCGAGCTGAACGACGAACTGAACGTGGCGATCAGCGAACCGGTCGTGGCCGCGCGGCTGCTCGACGACTTCAACGCCGACCTGAAATCGGCGCACCGCCTCGAGCCGCAGACGTGGCGCCATCGCTCGCCGCTCGAGAAGACGCGCGAATGGTTCTGGAGCTTCTTCGACGAAGTCTTCTAGGTTTGGGCGTCAGGCTTTAGGCTTTGGGCGTTAGGCTTTAGGATAGTCTGATGGTCCGGGTCCGCTTTGCGCCGTCGCCGACCGGCTATCTCCACGTCGGCGGTGCCCGCACGGCGCTGTTCAACTGGCTGTACGCGCGCCGGCACGGCGGGGCGTTCGTCCTCCGCATCGAAGACACCGATGCCGAGCGCTCCTCCTGGGACATGGTCGCCGGCATCGTCGACGGCCTGAGGTGGCTGGGGCTCGACTGGGACGAAGGGCCCGATATCGGCGGTCCCCACGCGCCGTACTTCCAGTCGGAGCGGCTCGATCGCTATCGCGCCATGGCCGACGCGCTCGTGCGGGGGGGGCGCGCGTACTACTGCTACTGCACGCAGGCGGAGATTCAACGCAAGAGAGCGGACGCCGAAGCCAGCGGCCGGGCGTGGATGTACGATCGCGCCTGCACCCGCCGATCGCCGGAGGAGCTCGCGGCGCTCCAGGCGTCCGGCGCACCGCGGGCGATCCGCTTTCTCGTGCCCGAAGGGCAGACCCGGTTCGACGATCTCGTGCACGGCCCGATCGTCTTCGACAACGCGAACATCGAAGACTTCGTCGTCCTGCGATCCGACGGGCACCCCACCTATCACCTCTCCGTCGTGGCCGACGACGTCGAGATGGCGATCACCGACGTCGTCCGCGGCGACGATCACATCTCGAATACCCCGAAGCAGGTGCTGCTGTATCAGGCCGTCGATCGGCGGCCGCCGCGCTTCGCCCACGTGCCGCTCATCCTCGGACCCGACAAGAAGCGCTTGAGCAAGCGGCACGGCGCGACGTCGGTGATGGAATATCACCGCCTCGGCTACCTGCCCGAGGCGATGGTGAATTTCCTCGCGCTCCTCGGCTGGTCCCCCGGCGGCGATCGCGAGCTGTTCTCGCGCGACGAACTGATCGCGCACTTCACGCTGGAAGGCATCAGCGGCGGCAACGCCGTGTTCAGTCCCGAGAAGCTCGATTGGTTCAACCAGCAGTACATCGCCCGTCTGAAGCCGGCCGATCTGCTCGCGCGGCTCGAGCCGCGCCTCGCCGATGCCGGACTCTGGCGCGAAGAGTTCACGGCGTCGCGCGAGGGCTGGATCCTGAGCGTCCTCGATCTCTTGAAAGGGCGCGCGAAGAAGCTGGATCAGCTCGTGGGCGAACTGCGGCCGTTCCTGGTCGACGAGCCGGAGATCGATCCGGCGGCGGCAGAGAAACACCTCGGCAGTACTGACGTGCGCGAGCTCGTCGGTAAACTCGCGACGCGGCTCGAATCGCTCCAGCGTTTCGACGAAGCCTCGATCGAAGAAACGCTGAGGTCGGTCGCTGAGGACGGTGGAGTGAAAGCCGCGACGCTGATTCACGCTACCCGCGTGGCGGTGACCGGACGCGCCGTGAGCGCAAGCCTGTTCCAGGTCCTGGCACTGATTGGCTGCGATCGTGTCGTCGCGCGCCTGCGTCGCGCCAGAAATTACATACCCACTCCGTAAATCCTTCACAGGCTCTCGCGCTGCCGAGGGGAACGCCGCTTCTCTTTCGAGTCAAACTTCTTCCTCGCCGGCGGTCTCGCGGCGCGCCGCGTCTCTCTTCCAGCCCGACGTGGTAATGAAATCGCCTGAAGTGGCGTTCGGCGCGCTACAAGCTAAGTTCCTTGCTCACATGTACTTCACCTGCGGGCGTGCTCTTCCGCGTGGCACTCGCGTTGCACCGCTTGGGCTCGACCTGATACGCGTGGCTCGACCCGAGGCACCCGGAGGAGGACAACGTGGCAAAGGAAGATCGCGGATTCGCATCGATGGACAGGGCCAAGCAGCGTGAGATCGCGAGCAAGGGCGGCAAGGCGGCCCATCAGAAGGGCACCGCCCACGAATGGACGAGCGAAGAAGCGCGCAATGCCGGCCGCAAGGGGGGCATCGCCAGCCATCGGCGCCGGCGTGAGCAGCAGGGGGGCGCGGAAGGCGACGAACAGGCGCTCGCTCACGAAGACGCGTCCGTTCGCCAGGAGTAATCGAATGAACGCGAGGGATGCCCGCGATCCCTCAATTTCTCTTTTCTGAACGCGCGTCCCGGCCTCTTCCATAACCGACAGCTCAGGCCCGAACCTCTGATAGCCTTGTCCGATGACCCCGGATGAGTTCGCGCGCGCGCGTCGCGCGCTGATGCGCCGCGACCCGGTGCTGGCGGCCATCATCCGCAAGTACCCGAACCGGTCGCTCGTCGATACGCCCCCGGCCGAGCCCTTCCTCGCCCTCGTGCGGGCAATCACCTCTCAACAACTTTCGACGAAGGCGGCGTCGACCATTCTCGGGCGCGTCCTCGATCTGATGGGCGGCCTCGCCGTGCCCGAGGCGCTGGCGCACGTGTCCGACGATCAGTTGCGGCAGGCGGGACTCAGTCGGCAGAAGGCCGCGTATCTGCGCGATCTCGGCGCAAAAGTGTTGTCTGGCGAACTCTCGCTGCAGGCGCTCCACGACATGCCGGATGACGCCGTGATCGAAGCGATCACGCGCGTCAAGGGACTGGGCCGATGGTCGGCCGAGATGTTCCTGATGTTTCGCATGCGGCGTCCCGACGTCCTCCCCGTCGACGACCTCGGCATCGTCAACGCGATCACGCGGGCGTACGGTCTGCGGAAGAGGCCCAAACCGGATCGCATCCGCCGCATCGGGGAGCCGTGGCGGCCGTACCGGACCGTCGCCTGCTGGTACCTGTGGCGGAGTCTCGAGAACACGCCCATGACGCCTCGGCCGGCGACGCCGGCGTCGACCCCGCCGCTTCGCCGGCGCCCTTGAACGTCAGGAAGAGGTTTGTTCGCACCCGAGTGTCGATCCCGCTGCGATCCGTTCGACCATCATGTGAGAACCCGAGCGGGCCGTTCGGCGCCCGCGCCGAGAAAGGTGAGCGATATGGAAATCTGTGCCTATCTGAATTTCAACGGCCAGTGCGCGGAAGCCTTCGACGACTATGCGCGCTGCCTCGGCGGGAAGATTGTCGCGAAGCAGACGTTCGGCGAGTCGCCGATGAAGGATCAGGTTCCGGCCGACTGGCACGACAAGATCGTGCACATGCGGCTGGCCGCGGGGCACGCGTTGCTGATGGGGTCGGACGCCCCGCCGCCTCGCTACTCGCCGCCGAAAGGGGCGCAGGTGTCGGTGACGGTCGACACCGCCGCCGAGGCGGAGCGCATTTTCAACGCGCTCGCCAAGGGGGGCACAATCGGGATGCCGTTCGCGAAGACGTTCTGGTCGGACGGCTTCGGCATGTGCACCGATCGTTTCGGCGTCCCCTGGATGGTCGGCTGCGGACCGCTGTAGGCCGGGGGCGACCCCCAACCCCTTGCCGATCCGCGCCGATTGGTGCTGTGATCCTGGATCGTGGCATCGATCGGCACTGCGCGCGAGACCGTCGAGGGCGTGTATCGAACGGAGTCGCGCCGCGTGCTCGCGACGCTGATTCGCCTGCTGGGCGATTTCGATGCGGCCGAAGAGGCGCTGCACGATGCGTTCAGGGCGGCGCTCGAACAATGGCCGCGCGAGGGGGTGCCCGGCAATCCGCGCGCATGGCTCGTCTCGACGGGGCGCTTCAAGGCGATCGACGCCTTGCGCCGGCGGGCGCGCTTCGAAGCGTTGGACGATCGCGATCCGAGGCAGGAGGCGGCGGTCGAGCCGTCGCTCTGGTCCGACGAGGAGAACCTGGAAGACGACCGGCTGCGGCTCATTTTCACGTGTTGTCATCCGGCGCTGGCGGCCGATGCGCAGGTCGCCCTCACGCTTCGGACCGTCTGCGGACTGACGACCGAAGAAATCGCCCGCGCGTTTCTGGTGCCCGCGCCGACGCTGGCGCAGCGGATCGTCCGCGCGAAGGGGAAGATCCGGCAGGCGGGGATTCCATATCAGGTGCCCGGGCAGGCGGAGCTGGCCGACCGCCTCGACGCCGTGCTGCGCGTCATCTATCTGGTGTTCAACGAGGGCTACTCCGCCTCGTCTGGCGCGGCGCTGACGCGGCACGAGTTGTCGAGCGAGGCAATCCGGCTCGGACGTCTGCTCGTCGAGCTGCTGCCCGAGCCCGAGGCGCAGGGGCTGCTCGCCCTGATGCTGCTGCACGAATCCCGGCGCGCGGCGCGGTCCTCTTCGTCGGGCGACTTGATCCTGCTGGATCATCAGGATCGCTCGCGCTGGAATCGCGAGCAGATCGCAGAAGGGATCCGGCTCGTCCAGCGCGCCCTGCGGTCGCGCGGATTCGGGCCGTACGCGATCCAGGCGGCTATTGCGGCCGTCCACGCGGAGGCAGCGACGCCCGAGGCGACCGATTGGGCGGAGATCGTCGGGCTCTACGATCTGCTCGCGCGGCTGGAGCCGTCGCCGGTGATCGAATTGAATCGCGCGGTCGCGGTCGCGATGCGGGACGGTCCGGCCGATGGGCTCGCGCTGATCGACGCGATCCTCGCGCGCGGCGAGCTGCTCGAGTACCGGCACGCGCACGCGGCCCGCGCCGATTTATGCCGGCGGCTCGGCCGCACGACGGACGCGCGCGCCTCGTACGAGCGCGCCCTGGGCTTGACGTCGCAGGAGCCGGAGCGGCGGTTTCTCGAGCAGCGGCTGACAGAACTGGCCGACTGATGGCGCGTCGCACCGTCTCGACGTGTCATTGGGAGCGCGTGTCGATCTCGCGTCATGGAGTCGATGCCGGCACGCGCGCGATGAATGACATCACGAGCGCGTCGTCCGTGGCGGTGACGCGCAGTTCCTGTGCGAGGTCGAGCAGTGCGGCCTGGCCGTGCTGCTGAAGCATCGCGCGGAGGTCCACGAGCAGGCGATCGCCGTCGAGGCGCACCCCTGGCGGCAGCGTGACGGCGCCGCCGATCAGCGGTGCCGCCAGTCGCATCAGGCCTCCCATCCCGCCGACCGCCTGAAAGCCGAGCACGGGGTCGTCGGGCAGCCGCGGCTGGCGATCGATCGCGAGCGTGACGGCGATCGGCGGCAGGAAGGAGGGCCTCGCGAGCGTCAGCCGGACGATCAGCCGATCGCCCGCCTGAGGCCGGACGACGATGGTGCGGAACGGGCCGTCAGCCGGAAGGCCGGCGGCGATCGCCTGATTCAACAGATCCGGCGCGACGCGCAACGTCGCGCGGACGTCGCTGCCGGCGAGCCCCGCGAACCGTGCCGCCTGCTGCTGGGTGAGGATGTCGAGAAGTCGCGCGTCCATCGAGGCAGTGTACGCCCGCCGTGTGGGTCAGCCCTTTACGGGCTGACGAGACGGTGTGGGTCAACCCTTTACGGGCTGACGCAGGAGTGGCGATGAAGTATCTGTGTCTCGTCTATCTCGAGCCATCGAAGCTGCACGCGGTGCCCGACCGCGAGTGCGCGAATTGCGGGCAGGGGTTCAGGGAGCGCGGCTTCCTCGTCGCGGCCGAGGCGCTCGAGCCCGTGTCGAGCGCCGCGACCGTGCGGGTGCGGGACGGTCGCGTGTCGGTCACCGACGGACCGTTTGCCGAGACCAAGGAGCAGCTCGCCGGCTTCTATCTGATCGATGCGCGCGACCTCAACGAGGCGATTCAGGTGGCCGCGAAGATCCCGCCGGCGCGCGAAGGCAGCGTCGAGGTGCGGCCCGTCCGGGAACTGGTGCCGTAGGCGTGTGGGTCAGGCCTCCACGGCCTGACCGCCCGGCACTCCCATCCTCATCACACGTGCACCCCTCTCGCCGGCACCTGGTAGCTCCCGGGCACCGAGCGGAACGGAATGGCCAGGCGGTTCCAGCCGTTGATGGCGACGATGGCGAGCGAGAGATTCACGAGTTCGGCGTCGGAGAAGTGCGCCTTGACGCGGGCGTACAGCTCGTCGGGGACGTCGTTCTGTGAAATGAGCGTCAGGGCTTCCGTCCACTCGAGCGCGGCGCGCTCGCGGTCGGTGTAGAACGGGGTCTCGCGCCAGGCGCTCAGGCCGTAGAGGCGCTGCTCGGTCTCGCCGGCGGCGCGGGCGTCCTTGGTGTGCATGTCGAGGCAATAGGCGCAGCCATTGATCTGCGAGGCGCGGGTCTTCACCAGCTCCATCAGCGAATGCTCGAGGCCGCAGCCATCGAGATAGACCTGCAGCTGGCGCAGGGCCGCGACGCCCTGCGGGGCGGCTTTTGCGTAGTCGAGCCTCTGGTGCATGGTTCCTCCGACGTCGATGCCTGAAAGGGTCCCACGACCCGCCCGTGCGGGCCGTCCTGCCAGAAATCATGGCGCTTCGGCGGCAGGTCGAAAAGAGGAGATGGTGCGCGGCTGCTCCGAGCATGTTGCGGGCGATGGACGCAATTGGCGGCGTGCCGTCGGCGGCTCGCAGTGTCGGCATGGGGATTTGGCCGATACCGCGGGGTGTCTATCGCGCAACCCCGATAATTCCATCCAGTCGTCGATCAGTTC
>DASUKM010000018.1:0-75787 GCA_036278735.1 Vicinamibacterales bacterium | reverse complement strand
GGGGGCCACGGACTTCACGGGGGCCACGGACTTCACGAAGGCCACGGAGTTCACGGGGGCCACGGACTTCACGGAGGCCACGGACTTCACGGAGGCCACGGACTTCACGGAGGCCACGGACTTCACGGAGGCCACGGACTTCACGGAGGCCACGGACTTCACGGAGGCCACGGACTTCACGGGGGCCACGGACTTCACGGAGGCCACGGACTTCACGGGGGCCGGTGCGAGGAGCCACACGAGCGCGAGCGCGCCGTTCAGCGCTTTCGTCATCGGTCACCGCTGGATGCGGAACGCGAGGAACATCAGATCCCCCTCCCGCTCGATCTGAATCGCCACGGCCGCGCCGCCCTTCAACGGCGCGAGCACCTGTTCGAGGTCCGCGACGGTCTTGACCGCGTGGCCGTTCACCGCGTGGATCACGTCGCCCGCCTGGAACTTTCCCTGCTGCGAATACGGCGACATCGGCGCCACGGCCGCCACGACCGCGCCGGACTCGGTGCGGAGGTCCGGCAGCAGCGCCTCCAGGCGCTCCGTCAGGTCGAGCACGAGGATGCCGAGCGCGCGCACCGCGTGCTGCCGCACGACCGTGACCTCCGCCAGCCGCGCACGGTCGTCCTCGCGCGCGGCGACCGTCACCGGCACCGTCAGGCGCTGTGCGCCGCGGATGATGTCCAGCCTGACGATCGCCCCGACCGGCCGCGTGTACAAATTCACGCGGAACTGCCGGCCGTTCTCCATCGGCTTTCCATCGAGCGCCGTCACGAGATCCCCCGGCATCAGGCCGGCCTTGGCCGCGGGGCCGTCCGGGTCGACGTCGCCGAGAATCACGCCCGCGTCTGCCGGCAGGCCCAGCGCCTCGGCCAGCAGCGGCGTGACGGTCTGGGGCGACACGCCAATCTGTCCGCGCCGCACGCGCCCGTGCGCCCGAATCTGCTCGAACACGTTCTTGACGATGTTGGCCGGAGCGGCGAAGCCGATGCCTTCGCTGCCGCCCGATTGCGTGTAGATGAGCGTGTTGACGCCGACGAGGCGTCCGTCGGTGTCGACGAGCGCGCCGCCGCTGTTGCCGGGATTGATGGGCGCGTCGGTCTGAATATAGATCATCGGATCCTCGGGCTCCAGCTGCCGCGCCACGGCGCTCACCACACCCATCGTCACGCTCGAGTCGAGGCCGAGCGGGCTGCCGAACGCGAGGACGATCTGCCCGGGCCGCAGCAGGTCGGAGTCGCCGAACGGCAGCGCCGGCAGGCCGTGCGCCTCGACCTTGATGACGGCCAGATCCGTTTCCTTGTCGGCCGCGATGATGCGCGCCGGGACGATCCGGCCGCGCCGCTTCACGATCGACCGCCCCGGCGCACCGCCGGTCGAGGCGAACGGCAGCTCGACGTCGAGACGCGTCGCGTTCTCCACCACGTGCGCGTTGGTCACGATGTAGCCGTCGGGGTCGAGGATGACGCCGGATCCGTTGCTCCGCTCGATGTCCGGCTCCCCCGTGCCGCCCGGCTCCTGCTCGTCGGCGGGCGCGTAGCCGGTCACGAACAGCTGCACGACGCAGGGGCTGACCTTCTGCGCCAGGTCTTCCAGCGATTTCGACAGATCGCCGAGCGCCGGGACGCGCACCGCCGGCGTTTGCGCCGCGGCGACCGGCGCGAACGCGACACAGGCCACGAAAGCGAAGGCGCACGCGCGCGTCAACATGGGAGCGGCTCCGTCCGGACGGCGCGTCATTTCCGCAGCAGCTTGAACGCGGCGTTCGTCGACCGTGTCCGAGCGGCGTACGCAATCCAGAGCATCGCGAGCGCTTCGAGGTAGCGCGAGGCCTCGATCGAACCCGCATCGACGATCCCCCAGCCGAAATCCTTCAGCAGGCCCGTGACGGTCCGCTTGGCGCCGGCGTCGTCGCCGGCGATGAACATGTCGGGGGGCCCCGCCGGAAACTCCGGACGGAACATCTGCGCGTGGCCGACGGTGTTGAACGCCTTCACGACGCGGGCATCGCCCAGCCAGCGCTGCACCTGCTCGCCCCCGGAGTCCTGGCCGGAGATGGCCAGCCGGGGCGCTGAGGACGTCGAGTCCAGCGGATTGGTCGCGTCGATGACGACCTTGCCGGCGAATTGACGCGGCCCGGCGAGCTGCAGCGCATTGGCGGTGCCCGACCACGAGGTCGCGATCACCATCAACTCGCCGAACTCGGCGACCTCGTCGAAGGTCCCCGCGCCCGCGTGCCGCCCGTGCTGGTCGACCCACCCGCGCAACTTGCCCGGATCGCGGGATCCGATCCTGACGTCGTAGCCGAGCGAAGCGAATCCATGCCCGAGCGCCTGCCCGACCTGTCCGGATCCCACTACACCTACCTTCATGCCGCCTCCAAGAAACTGTGTGGACGCCGTCCGCGCTGTCCAATCCGATGCCTCGCGGCCCACCGGGTGGCCGCTGCCTGCTTGCGAGCCATCTTATACGAGCGCCGACTGCGCGTTCGACGTCAGAGGCTCTTCCGTGTCGTCCGTGTGATCCGTGGCCGTCCGTGTGATCCGTGGCCGTCCGAGGCCTTCCGTGTGATCCGTGGCCGTGAAAAGATATCGCCATGAGCGCCGGCCTGCTCCAACTCGTGCTCGCGACGGCGATCCTGCTGCTCGTCAGCGTGCTGTCGAGCCGTGCGGCCGGCCGCGTCGGCGTGCCGGCGCTGCTGCTCTTCCTGATCATCGGGATGCTCGCGGGCTCCGATGGTCCGGGAGGGATCGCGTTCGACTATCCGGGCTTTGCCCAGGCGCTCGGCGTCGTCGCACTGGCCTTCATCCTGTTCGGCGGGGGGCTCGGGACGCATTGGGACGAAGTGCGGCCGGTCGCCATGCCGGCGATCGCCCTGGCGACGGTCGGCGTCGCGATTACGGCGGGCCTCACCGGATGGCTCTCGTCGTGGATCCTCGGCATTCCACTGTTGCAGGGCCTGCTGCTCGGCGCGATCGTCTCGTCAACGGATGCGGCGGCCGTGTTCGCGGTGCTGCGGTCGAGAAGCGTCCGGCTCCCGGTGCGGCTGCGATCCCTGCTGGAGCTGGAGTCGGGCAGCAACGATCCGATTGCCGTGTTCCTCACGGTGGGGCTGATTGCCGTCGTGCAGAACGGGCAGGGGCTGCCCGTCACGCTGGCGCTCACCTTCGTCCGGCAGATGGTGCTGGGCGCGATCGGCGGGTACGTGTTCGGCCGGCTGGGCACCGGCGTCGTGAACCGCGCCCGGCTCGAATACGACGGCCTCTATCCCGTCCTGACGTTTGCGTGGGTGCTGCTGGTATACGGGGCGACGCAGGCGGTCGACGGCAGCGGGTTCCTCGCGGTCTACATCGCGGGGATCGTGATGCGCCGGTACAACTTCATCCACAAGCGCAGCCTGATCCGCTTCCACGACGCGCTCGCGTGGCTGATGCAGATTGTGATGTTCCTCACGCTCGGCCTGCAGGTGTTCCCGACGCGGCTGCCGGGGGTGGCGGGCGCGGGTCTGGCCATCTCCGCGATCCTGATGTTCGTGGCGCGCCCGCTCGGCGTGTTCGCGGTCCTCCCGTTCTGGCGGTTCTCGTTGCGCGAGCAGTCCTTCGTGGCGTGGGTCGGGCTGCGCGGCGCCGCGCCCATCATCCTCGCGACGTTTCCGCTCGTCGCCCACCTTCCCGTCGCGGAGCGCTTCTTCTCCCTCGTGTTCTTCATCGTGCTCACGTCGACGCTCGTGCAGGGCACGTCGATCCCCTTCGCCGCCCGTCTGCTGCATCTGTCCCAGTCGGCCCCCCCCGAGCGCCTCGATCCGCTCGACCTCGTCGCCACCGGCGACCGTGAACTCCTCGACGTGATCGTTTCGGCCGGCTCGCCGGTCGCCGGCCGGCGTGTGCTCGAACTCACGCTGCCGCCCGGCGTGCTCCTGGTGCTCGTCGAGCGCGGCGGCGACACGTTCGTGCCCTCCGGCGGAACGATTATTCAGCCCGACGATCGACTCATCGTGCTCACGCCGACGGACGTGAGCGCGGCAGTGAAGCGCCAGTTGGAGATCGCGTAAGGACGGGACGCTCGATGGCAGATCGCCGGCGGGGTGTACGTCCCACGACGACGGTCTCATCGTCCGGCCGTCCTCTCGAGAGCGGAGGAATCGCGTACTTGCGGTGGAAAGGTCGCGGCGGGTCCGAAGACCCGCCCGACCGACGGCTGAGTGGCGGGTCTGAAGACCCGCCCTACTGCTGGTCCTTGTGGAGGACCTCCTGAACGGGCGCCTTCTTCTTGCTGCCAAGGCCGGCGATCTGGATGGTCGGCTGCTCCTTCAGCACGTGCTGCCGATAGAGCTTCTCCATCTGCTCGTTCTCGGCGTCGTTCGACGCGTGCTGCTGCTTGCGCGCCCGCAGCTTCTCCTCACGCGCGTTCTTGGCGACCCCCATCTCGTCGAGGTCGGTCTGCTTGCCGGCCGCGACCGCTTCGGGATCCAGCACCAGCGTGTGATCCTTCGTGGCCAGCTCGACCTGCTTGCCGCCGGCGTAGATCTGGTGACGGCCGTGCTCTTCGTACCACTTCGTCAGCGTGGCGGTCATGTGCATCTTCTCGATGATGTTCCGCCAGCCGATCCCGGTGTTGTAGGCGCAGAACGAGATCTCCCCTTCCTGCGTCGCGTACGGGATGATGCAGCGCTCCGTCCGCCGGAAGTCGTAGTTGAACAGGTCCTGGAACCACATGCCGGCGATGAACAGGAAGTTCCAGCGATCGGCGCGGCGCTTCTCGATGTCCTCCATCGTGCGTTCGCCGTCGACGCGGCCGTACGCGCCGGCGTGCGCCTTGGGCGTCGCGCCGAAGGTCTTGTCGAACTTCTTCATCAGGTCCGACAGCTTGAAGTGGGTCGGCGCCTTGAACGGGTCGTAGTTCTTCATCAGCGCCAGCGCCATGCCCAGCACCGACACGCCGCGGCCGCGCGCCGCGTCGTTGACCCGCCGCAGATCCTTCGCGAGCTGATCGGCCTGGAGGAACGCGGTGACCGGCACCGCCTCCTTCGTGTCCTTGTCGATCATGACCGCCATCCCGACGCCGCAGTTCGGATGGCAGCCGCACGTCAGGTTGCCCCACTCCGTGCTCGGCCCGTGCACCAGGTCCGCCCAATCGGTAAAGGTGCCCATGAACGAGATCGGGAACCAGTCGCGGATCGGCTCGCCGATGCCGGTCTGGGTCTTCACGTCGTGCGCGAGGTGCGACAGCGTGTAGCGCTGCGCGGTGCGGCGCTCGTCGGTGATCTCTTCGTCGCGACCCGTGAACGACACGGGCTGGAACGACAGGAAGTTAATCTTCCGCGGGTTGTCGAGCGCGAACTGGACGACGCGGCCGACCTGCTCGTTGTTGATCCCGTTGACGATCGTGATCACCGGGACGATGTCGACGCCGGCCGACCAGAGGTTCTCGATCGCGCGCAGCTTGACGTCGAACAGGTTGCCGACGAGCCGGTGCGAGTTCGCGGCGTTGCCGATGCCGTCGAACTGCAGGTACGCATACCGCAGCCCTGCCTCGGCGGCCGCCTTCGCGAAGTCCTTGCTCTTGGCGAACTCGATCCCGTTGGTCGCCGCCTGCACCGAGTTGTAGCCGACCTTCCGGGCGTACCGGACCGCGTCGAGGAAGTACGGCGACATCGTCGGCTCGCCGCCCGAGAACTGGACCGACATCTGCCGTTTCGGCTTGATGGTGATCGCGTTGTCGAGCATCGTCTTGATGTCGTCCCACGACAGCTCGTGGACGAAGCCGACCTGGTTGGCGTCCATGAAGCACGGGTCGCACATCATGTTGCAGCGGTTCGTCAGGTCGATCGTCAGGACGGAGCCGCGGCCGTACTTGATCGTGCTGCTGCCGTGGTTGTGCAGCTTCTCGTCGTTGTGCGCCCGGATGTCGCTGCCCGGGAACACTTCCTCGAGGTGCTTGAAGAAGGCCGGATCGATCGCCATCACGTCCTCGAAGTGGCCGTGCACGGGACAATCCTTCACCATCAGGATCTTGCCGTCGCGCTCGATGATGGTGGCCTTGATTTCGCCGATCTTCTGGTCGAGGAGGATCTTGTAATCCCGCTTGCCGTCCAGGATTTCCTGCCGCGCCTCGCGCACGCACTTGGGGCAGAGCGAATCGGTTTCGCGAGGCCAGCCGAGCGGCGGCTTCACTTTCTGCCACGACTTCTGCAGCGGCAGATCCGACCAGTTGGGCGTGAACGTCCCTTTCGGCTTGATGCTATTCAGCGTGTCGTAGACGGTCCAGGCCCCCTTGGCCGCGTAGGTCAGACCCTTCTCTACGTACTTGATCGGCTTATGCATAATGAAACAAGAATAGCCGCAAGTATCTGACAAATCAGGGACTTTCAGCCAAATGGCCATTTTCGACGCCCAAGGGGCAGCCCCGCGGCCCCAACGGGCGGCCGACGGCTCCGTCAGGGCGCCGCGGCGTCAGACCACCCCCATCCCCCGACGCCACCTGCGCCGCAAGACCCAGCGTCGCGCGGCGCTCAATCGGCCGCCGGCCGCCTCGACCCGCTGCACCGCATGACACACCACATGCTGCAGCAGCATCAGCCGAAAGAGCGGGTCGGCGGGGGTAACGGCGGGATCGAAGCCGGCCACGAGCGCCCGCTGCACGGACGGCACGCGCGAGGCGCGCGGCCGCGGGCGCCAGCCCAGGAATTCGAGGTGCATATAAAGGTGGGCGACGTCGTGCAGCCGGCTGCCGGTCTTGGCCATCGCAAAGTCGAGCACGGTGACGCCACCGTCCGGCGCCACGAGAATGTTGCTCGGGCAGAGGTCGGCGTGAATCGCGACGAGGGGGAGGACGGCCGGGGAAACCCGCGCCGCCAGGTCGTCGAACAGCGCGAGCGCACGCGCGCGCTCCCGGTCGTCGAGGAGGAGCGGGACGAGCCGGTGCAGCCGGACGTCGAGGTAGTCCCGGCGCTCCTCGAGCGACAGCACGCCGGTCGACTCCGTCACCCCTTGATAGGTTCGGATCCAGGCGCCGATGCGGCCGGCGATCGCTTCGAGCGGCGTGGCGGACGAGGCGCCCCACAAGGCGCGTCTGAGCACGCGATCGAGCGGAAGCCCGGCGGCCTCTTCGGTGACGATCGCCAGGCTGTCGGGAAACACGGCCACGGGCCGGAGCGCCGTCAGGCCCGGGCGGCCGCGCAACGCTTCGTGGAGGCGCGCCGTCGCCCGGTACTCCCGTTCGACCCACCGGCGCAGTTGCGCGATCTCTTGCGGATCCGATCCTCGCGGCCGGAAGACCTTCACGAAGGCGTGCGATTCGCGGCCGTCCGCCGTCACTCGTACGCGCAGCAGATCCGAAAACGGCCGCTCGAGCCGGCCGACCGGCTCGAGCGATGTCCGGGCATCGCCGAAGTACTGGGTCGCGCCTCCGGCAAGCCGCGCCAGCAGCGGCTCGAACCCGGCGGTCAGGCGCGCCGCGCGCGTGGGCACGAAGCACCTTGGCTCAGCATGCGGCCTTCGCGATTTCGGCGCCGTCGACGGCGGCCGCGAGGGGCGCGCGGGCGACGAGCAGCGGGCGGCTGAACCCGTCTCGCGCGTGCCGCTCGACGTCGGGATAGCCGTTCGACCTGATGAGCCGCTCCAGATCGGAGGCCCGCGCGGGAAGATTGGGAATCGCGTCGTTGGCCTGCAGAATCAGCGCCGCGCCCATCCCGGCGGCCTTCCGGATGACCCGCGCGATATCGGCCTCGGGCAGGTAATAGAGCGAGCAGAACGCCGTGACGACGTCGAAGGGCCCGAGGTCCGACTCGACGAAGATGCGCATGTCGGCGGTGAGGATCTGGATCTCGTACTCGCGGAGGTCGCGCCAGGCGAGAATCCGCGCGTTGAGCCGCGCGAACTCCGCAATCGCCGGTGTGAACTCCACCCCCGTGATCGAGGCGGCGCCTGCGCGCAGCATCATCAATGGCAGCGATCCGTTGTTCGACCCCAGATCCAGCACGCGCTTGCCGCGCACGATCGGCTCGACGATGGCGCGATTGAAGAACGCCCAGCGGCCGGTTCCGCTATCGGTCGCCGCCACCTGTCCGACGCCCAGGCCGCCCCCGAAGTCGATCGGCGCGTAGTCGCGATAGCCGGGCGGGACGGCGGCCTTGCGTTCACGAAGCAGCGCCCGCGCCCGCGCCTCGGTCAGCAGGGAGGCCTGGAATTGCTGGTTGAACGCCGCACGGTCGGCGTCGCGATCGGCATCGAAGGCGACGCCACGACGGCGATGCACGCGCGCGCGAGGCAGCGCCGTGAACCGAACCGATCCATCCGGAACGCGCACGACGTGGGAGAAGCCGAAACGGACCCCCGTCACGTTGGCCGCGTGAGCGCGATTCATCAGAGCTTCGATCTCGTCGACCGTCGGCACGGCGCCTTCGCCCGCCCGGCGGGGGGAGGCGACGATCCCGAGCCGCCGCAGCGTCTCGGCGCTGCCCTCCCGAGTGCCCAACGTGGCGGCGGCCGCGAACACCGCGCGCGCCGCCGGCCGCGCCGTCGGTCCCCACCCGAAACGGTACGCCGCGCGCGGCCACATCACCCCGCGCGCCAAATAGCCGAGATAGCCCAGGCCGCGGCGCTCCACAACTGTCCGGACACCGCTCCAGTTTCGTGCAAACGTCATCGCTGCGCTCTCCCCTTCGAGAACGGCTCAACAGGCAGCAAGCGATGTGCCACGCCGTCCGTGAAGTCCGTGAAGTCCGTGAAGTCCGTGAAGTCCGTGGCCTCCGTGGCCTCCGTGGCTTCCGTGAAGTCCGTGGCCTCCGTGGCCTCCGTGGCCTCCGTGGCGAATGGACGAGCCGGCTCACGAGCAGGGTGTCGCCAGCGGAGACATTCGTGCAAAGATGCCTTCAATGGCGAACGGACCGGTCGACCCGCGATGGCCCAAGCTGCTCTCCTTGTCCGTGCACGAATTCCGCAGCCCGCTCACGGTCGTCGGCGGATATCTTCGGATGCTGCTCAAGGAGAGCGCGGGTCCGCTGGGCACCTCGCAGCGCCGTCTGCTCGAGGAAGCCGAACGGGGCTGCGGCCGGCTCTCGGCCCTGCTGGTGGAAATCAGCGATCTCGCGAACCTCGAAGGAGACAAGGCCACGTTCAACCGTCAGCCGACTGATCTCCGATCGGTCCTGAAGGAAACGGTCGCGCAGCTTCCGCCGCTGCCGGACCGCGAGGTGCGCATCGAGATGACGCTCGCGGACGGACCCGCCGCGCTGACAGGGGATCCCACGCGGCTGCGCACCGCGCTCGGAGCGGTGCTCATGGCCCTGCGCCGCGAACTGGTGACGAGCGACTGCCTGCTCGTGCGCGAAGCCGCGAACGGCGGGCCGGCCGCGTGCGACCTCCGCATCGGCGATCCCGATACGCTCGAGGCGATCGAGGCCGAACGCGAGGACCTGCCGGTCTTCGACGAGTGGCGGGGCGGCTGCGGCCTGTCGCTGCCCGTGGCGCGGCGGGTGATCGAGGCGCACGGCGGACGAATCTGGTCTGCGCCGGGCGGGCGCCGGGCCGGGGCACGAATCCTGCTTCCCGTCAACGGCTGAACGGGAACTCTTGATGCGCCTGGCTCTATCCTTTTCTGTTGCCATTCTCGCGGCCGCTCTCACGACGGCCCCGCCGCCGGCGGGTCGCCTCGTCAAGCTGGCCTTCTACAACATCGAATCGGGCAAGGGGGCGCAGGGGCTCCGCGGCCATCGTGTCGCCTTCGCCAACACGAGCAACTGCACCAACGCGTCCAAGCCGATGAACGCGTGGGGCGCCGGCGTCGTCCAGAAGACGCTGACCTCCGCAATCGGCGACGATCCCGCCGCGGTCGCGCTGGGGCTCGCGGAGGCGTGGCAAGCGGTGTGCGCCTCGCCGAAGCACGTGCGCGATGTGCTCGGCTGGAACGCGGCCTCGTCGGTGCACAACGGCGTCGCGCTCGTGGCGCGATACGGGCTTCGCGACGAGCGATGGCTGCCGCTCGATATTTCGCACAACCGGAATCCGAAGGACACCGCGTGGGTGCTCCACGCACGCGTCTGTCTCGACGAGCGGTGCGGGCAGACGCTCCCCTTCTACGTCGCGCACTGGTACGGCACCGGTCCCGACTCCGTTGCCACGTACGAGACGCAGGCGAAGCAGACCGTCGCGTTCATGCAGCAGACCAGCGGCGACGAGCCGCACGTCCTGATGGGGGATCTCAACGTCTGGGAGGCGGCCGGTCCGGTCTGCGGCAAGCACCCGAACGGGGAACGTCCACTGCAGGTCCTGAGGGCCGCCGGGTACATCGATGCGTGGCCGAAGGTGCATCCACGCGCGCCGGGGTTCACGGGCATGGTGAACCGGCCGTGCGGCACGCCCGAAGGGAACGTCACACGCCGTGCGGATTATGCCTGGTCGTCGCCCGGGCTGCTGCCGACCGCCATGGAGCGGTTCGGGATCGCACCGCCGGGCGATCCCTCCCCCTCGGATCATCTCGGCGTCATCGCGGCGTACGACGTGCCGCGGTAAGCCGCGACGCAGGCCGCGGCCTTACTGCATGATGCGCACGCCGGTCGGCGCCGGCGGCCCGACCGGCGACCGCGACTGGTCGTCGCCGGAGGGCAGCTTCGACATGTCGGGCCCGAGGTCCGCGCCGTCGGTTCCCGCCAGCCGGAAGGGGCTCGACGAGATCAGATGGAAGTCGCCCTTCGTCATGTTCACGAATTGCGTGTCGAAGGAGGGCGAAAAGAAATTTCCCGCCGGGTAACGCGACGCGGGTCCGTCGGACAGCAGATTCTTCTGAAACACCCCGTCCGGAAAATACGCGTCGAGCGTGCTCTGCCCATACGCCATGCCGGCACCGATCACCCCGTAGGTATTGTGCCGCGACATGTTGTTCGTGTACTGAAATCCGTAAATGCGTCGCGGCGCGTCCGGCGTCCCGCCATAGACGCTGATGAGGGACGTGCCGTCGTGATCGACGGTGTTGTGATCGAAGACAACGTCGCGCGGCTCGTCGCCGATCAGCACAAAGATGCCTGAGCCGCCCCACGTCGTCTTGTCGATGTCGTAGAAGAGATTGTCGTGAAAGTGCAGATCCTGCGCCTGCAGGCTCGGGCGTGAGGGATCGTCGTAGCCGAGGATGTTCACGCCGCCCCCCGTGTGCCGGACGATGTTCGATCGGAACTCCAGGTGCCGGATCGTGCACCACGTGCACCCGCCGTTCGAATTCCGCACGGTGATCACGATCGCATACCCCGACTGCGCCGCCTCCCAGTTGTTCTCGAACACGTTCTGCTCGACGAGCACATTGGACGCGTTCTTCAGCTCGAACAGGTTCTTCACCGACCACTCGGTGCCAGACGTCGGCAGGCTGCTGACCGTGCCGCCGATGCCGTTGTCGGTGAACGACGCCTGGGTGACCGTCCAGTACAGACCGGAGCGGCCGGTGGAGCGGTACACGCGGTACTCCGTCGCGTCGGGCACGGCCGTCCAGGTGAGGCGGATCGACCCGGTCGCCCCCAGCGTCGCGGTGATCGATGCGGGCAGGGACTGCGCGACGTTGGCCTGACCTGCCGGCCGGCGCGCCACGACGGCGTACGCGTGCGTGCCCGCCGCGAGCCATCCGCCCGCAATGGTGGCCGTCGTGAGGTGCTGCGGCGACGGCACGATCGGGTCGCGCCAGCTCGCCGGGCGCGACACGTAGTTGCGCCGAAACGTGATGCCGGCCGCGGTCAATCCGTAAATCTCCGGATCGGTGCCCCCGACCAGGAAGTTCTCGCCGGCGGCCTCGAGGTAGTTGTTCTCGATCCAGAACGGTCCGGGACCGTTCCAGGCCGCGATCGCCTGCGTGTCCTGCCCGACGGCCTTGATGTTGAGAATCGTCGAATTGGTCACCGTCACGTCGCGGGCGTTCATCGCGATGCCCCGCTTCTGGCCGAACAGCGGGTCCCCCAGCAGGCAGAGCCGGTCGAGCACGATCGTGTAGGGGACGACGCTCAGCGCGTTCTGGTCGCTGTCGCCGTCGCCGAGCCGGATGATTTCCCCGTACCCGCCTTTGTTCGCGCCGAACCGCAGGAGTTGAATGCGCCAGTGGTGCGCGCCGGGCTCGGTGCGCAGCGCGGGACTGCTGCTCGGCGACTGCAGCATCGCGAGCAACGCCGCGGCGGCGGGCGTGAGGCGCACGCCAGGCGCGAACGCGCCGGCCTGGCTGATATCGGTCTGAACGGTGATGAAGTCCGAACCGCTCTTCGCCCCGAGCACGTAGCTGCCGGTGAAGACGGCGCCCGGCGCGAGCAGGACGCGATCGCCCGGCTGCGCGGCGTCGAGGGCCGCCTGCAGATCGCCGTCGGCCGTCACTCGAAGGGTATTGGCCGCAGCCGCGACAGGCGACGCGAGGACGAGAACGAGCGCGAGCACGCCTGAGACACCTGGGGTACGGACCATGGGGCAACCTCGGTGGTTACCCCTGCGGCAAGAGGAGTGCCCCGGCGATTTTCGCGAAAAATGGCCGGAATCCGGCGCCGAGTCCGGCCGCGGCGCCGGAATTCCGCACAATTCCGTAACGTGCCGCGCGGGTTCGTGATCCTCTCGTCCCGGGGATCGGCCGGCGCGCGGCCGCGTCCGTCAGCCGGGTCAGCGCACCGTGACGGTGGTCGTGTCGGTGCTCGAATCGCCCTCCGCGTCGAACACCTCGAGCGACACCGGATACAGGCCCGCCCACGGATACACGTGCGTGGCCGTCAGCGTCGCGGCGGTCCCGAGCGTCGCCGGCACGATCGTGCGGTCCCCGCGCGTCACGCCGGGCGCATCATCATAGTAGGCGCCGGCGCTCAGCACGATTTGATCGATGAAGCAGCCGTCCTCGCGCCGCTGCACGCGGAGCGTGTGGGTTCCGGAGGTGGCGAAGTAGACGGGCTTCGCCATCGCGCCGTAGTCGGCGTCGTTCCAGCCCCATCCCGAGACGCCGGCCCCCTTGCCCTCCTCGAGCACGACCGCGAGCGCGCTCGTCGTGCCGATCCGATCGACGGCCCCCCCGCTGGCGGTCACCGAATCGTTGAACTGGACGTACACGGAATCGTTGTTCCAGGAATTGTCCTCGGCGCGCATCCGCAGCCAGAGGCGGTAGGGAACGCCCGCCGCCGCGGTAAAGGCGATGTCGACGTAATTGCGGGGGCTGGCGAGCGCCGTCGCGATCTTCGCGGTCCCGCTGTCGGGATCCTCGAGCGCGCGGTCGTCGGAGGCGCTCGTGTCGCTCGCCACCTTCCAGGTCCCATGACGCGAGCCGGAGGCCAGCGCGTCGCCGTCGAGGAGGATGTCGTCGTAGAACCGCCATTCGGCCGAGGCGATCGATCCCGACGACCGCGATCCGTCGAGCACGATCGCGTCACCCGCGGTGCCGCTGTATGCCCCTCCCGCGTCGGCGACGGGACCGGCCGCCGACGAAACCTGCACGGTCGTCGTATCGCTGGCGGTTGCCGCGTTCTGATCGGTCACCGTCAACTGCAGCGGATACCCGCCGGCCAGCACGTAGGTGTGCGACGCGCTGACGCCGGCCGAGGTGCCGAGCGTCCCCGCGACAATGGTCGTGTCGCTGCGCGTCGCGCCGGGACGCTTGCCGGCGTACTTCACGGAGCTGATCACGATCTGATCGATCTCGACGCCGTCTTCGCGCGGCTGCAGCCGCAGCGTGTGCGCCCCCGAGGTCGCGAAACGCACGGGCGCGGCGAGGCTGCCGTAGTTCGCGTCGTTCCATCCCCATCCCGACACGCCGGCGCCCCTCCCTTCTTCGAGCACCATGTCGAGCGCATCGGTCGTCCCGATGCCCGCGATCGGCGCGCCGGCCGCGTCGCGGGCGTCGCTGAACTGCAGATAGAACGAGTCGTTGCCGTAGTCGTCGTTCTGCGCGCGCGCGCGGAACCAGACGGAGTACGGGACGCCGGCCGCCGCCTGGAACGTCACGTCCACGTACGACGCGGGCGAGGCGAGCGGGGTCGTGATCTTCGCCGCCCCCTTGTTGGGATTGACCAGCGCCGTGCCGTTGGCCGCGCCGCTGACGCTCGCCTTCTGCCAGTTGCCGTGCAGGTTCGCCGACGGCACGGCCGACGCGTCGATCACGACGTCGTCGGCCCAGCGCCAGAGGTAGTTCGTGATGGTGCCGCCGCTGGCGGTCGATGCCGCGCCGCTCACGGCGACCGACGCGCCCGTCCGGGCCGCGTACGGTCCGCCGGCGTCCGCCACGGGCGCATCCGCCTCCCCCAAGACGTCGATCGGTCCTGAGGCCGACAGCGTGGCGCCCGGTACGCTCCCGCCGCTGCCCGCCGCGTAGAAGACGCTCGAGTCGAGCAGCCGGTAGTCGCCGGCGGCCGCGTCGACGAATGACGCGTTCCATTGGTCGACCGTCGGAAACGCGTTGTCGGGCGGAAAGAGCGACGCCCTCGCCCCCGCGAGCACGTTGTGCGTGATCGTCGCATTCGGGAAGAAGATGTCGATCGACGAGAGGCCGGGCGCGGCCCCCGCGCCGATGATCCCGTACTTGCCGCTCAGCGCGATGTTGTTCGTGAACGTGAAGCGCGGCATCGTGGCGCCGTACGCGTACACCACGCTCGTCGTGTACTGGACGATCGTGTTCCTGTCGAACAGCACGTCGGCCGCTCCCTGGCCCAGGAGGAAGCACTTGGTCCCACCCCCTCCCCAGGCGGCCGGGTCGATCTCGAACAGGTTGTTGCGGATCGTGATCCGCTCGGTGAGCTGGCTGCCGGACGGTTCCGTATCGTCGTAGCCGAGGATGTCGAACGCCCCCGCGGTGTGTCGGAGCGTGTTGCTGCTGAAGGTCACGTCGCGGACGGCCGCCCACGGCGCGATGTTCTCGTAGTTGCGCGGCGTCAGGACCACGGCATACCCGGGCTGGTCGCCGCTCCAGTTGTTCTCGAGCAGGTTGCCGTCGATCGTCACCCGCTGCCCGTTCTTCAACTCGAGCAGATTCTTGGCGACCCAGTGCGATCCTTTGCTCGGCGGCGTCCCCGACGACTCCGACGACCCCTTGTAGAGCAACGACGTCGACGCCCCGGAGGTCGTCAGATATCTGCTCTCCCCGCCCGCGGTGGTCCCGCGGTACACCCGGTAACTCTCCGCGCCGGGGCTCGCGGTCCAGGAGACGTTGACGCTCTTGCCGGCCGAGACGCTGACCGACACCTCGCTCGACGGACCGGAGACGATCTCGGCGGTGACCGACTTCAGGACGGCGACCACTCTGAAGTACTGAACGCCGGCCGACAAGGCGCCGGCGGTACTCGAGGCGGACGCCTTGACCGAGCCGGGGGCCGCCAGAATCGGGGACCGCCACGCGGGGTCCTTCAGAATGTGATTCCGGGAGATCTCGATGTCGCTCGGGATCAGGCCGGTCGCCATCGGCCGTGCCCCCCCGAACAGGATGTTCTCGCCGGCCGCTTCGATGTAGTCGTTGACGATCCGGAACGGCCCCGGGCCGTTCCATCCTGCAATCGCCTGGGAGTCGGTGTTGACTGCCTTGATGTCGCAGATGTAGCTGTTCAGCACATCGGTCGACTTGCCGTTCAGGGCGATGCCGCGCTTCTGCCCCTTCGTGGGATGACCGTGGACGAATACCCGATCGAAGACGATGTCGTGCGGCGGGTTGGCGTCCGCCTTGTCGGTGCCGATCGCGATCAGCGTCTCGTAGCCGACCTGGGCGGCGCCGTCGAAGTCGATGAACTGCAGCAGGTAATGATGCGCCCCTGAGTCCGTGCTCAGGAGGGGCGTGCTCTTGAGCGCTCCGCCCGCCCCGAGAATCCGGGCCAGCGCGGAGCGGTTGGCGTTGGCGCCCGGGTAGCCTTCGGGCACGAGCCGGACGCCCGATGCCGGCAGCGCGCTGTCCGGCGCGTCGGAGCGGATCGTGATGAACTGTGTGGCGCTCGCGCTCTTGGCCGGCAGCACGAAATTCCCGACGAAGGTCTCGCCGGCGCGCAGCAGGATCGTGTCTCCGGGCTGCGCCGCATCGAGCGCGGGCTGCAGGTTCGTGTAGGTGCAGCCGCTCGCGCACACGTGCAGAGTGGCGGCCTGCCCCACAGAGGCGAGCCCGATCGCGCACAGGCACACACCCGCCACACGCGCGCACAACACCGTCCTGGCAACGAACAAGGGCAACTCCCTGGCGAACGTCTTCCTGAAAGTGGAAGCCGGCGGCCTCGCCGACGGCGTCCGAGGTCAGCAAGCAGGATGCCGTACGCCCCGCAAGCCCTCGAACGCTGGCGGATCTGTTCTGTTTCTGAACGGTGAAGCCCGCGCGATGCGGATGACAACTCATCCGTTTGCACGTTTTACTCGCGCGTCATGAGAACGCGAATGAATGCGCGCGTCCAGCGCCAGCGGCCGCGTCGCGATCACGGACACGAACAGGCCCGCGTCCCTCCCGCGCCTGCGAAGCTCGGCGGCCGTGTCGCGCGGCGCGTCGTGGCACTTCGCTTGCTGAATCGCTTCACCTGATGCGCATTCTCTGGCTCAAGGCGGACCTGCTGCTGCCGCTCGACAAGGGCGGCAAGCTTCGAACCTGGCATCTTCTGCGACACCTGGCGCGCCGTCACGACGTCACCTATCTCGCCTTCGCGGCGCCCGACGAACCGCAGGCGCACATCGACGGCATGCGCGAGGTCGCCCGCGCGGTGCACGTCGTGCCGCGCGTCGACCCGCCCAAGCGGTCGGTGCGGTTCTACGCGGACGCGGCGCGGCACATGGCCAACCCGCTGCCATACGCGATTGGCAAGTACCGCTCGCGCGCGTTTGCCGCGCGCGTCGAGCAGCTGCTGGCCGAGCAGCCTTTCGATCTCGTCGTATCCGACTTCATCGTCCCGGCGGTGAATCTCCCCGCCCGGCTGCCGTGCCCGGCGCTCGTCTTCACCCACAACGTCGAGGCGGAGATCTGGCGCCGGCACGCGGCGACCAGCACGGGACCCGTCGCGCGGTATCTGTACGGCGTACAGCATCGGCGCATGCTTCGGTTCGAAGGGCAGGCGCTCGCCCGATTCGACGGCGTCCTCGCCGTGTCGGAGGCGGACCGCGACACCCTGGGGCGGTTGTACCCTGGCGCCCTGCGCAGCCCCGCCCACGTCGTGCCGACTGGCGTCGATACGTCGTTCTTCGACGCCAGCGCGGTGCCCGCGGATGGGCCGGCCCTGGTGTTCACCGGGTCGATGGACTGGCTGCCAAACGAAGACGCGATGCGCTGGTTCTGCCGCGACGTGCTGCCGCGCATTCGGGCCGACGTGCCCGGGACGACGCTGACGATCGTCGGACGGGCCCCGACGCCTGCCGTGCGGCGTCTCGCCGAGGAACCGGGGGTCACCGTCACCGGCCGTGTCGACGACGTCCGCCCTTACATGGCCGCCGGCGCGGCGTACGTCGTTCCGCTCCGGATTGGCGGCGGCACGAGGCTGAAGATCTTCGAAGCGATGGCCATGGGCAAAGCCGTCGTCTCGACCACCGTCGGGGCCGAGGGGCTGCCCGTCCGCAGCGGCGAACATCTGCTGGTCGCCGACGATGCCGACGCGTTCGCCTCGGCGGTGGTGCGGCTGTTGCGACACCCGGAGGAGCGGCAGGCCCTCGGCGCGGCCGCGCGCGCCTTCGTCGTCGCCGGGTACGATTGGGAGGTCGTCGCCGCCGAACTGGAGACGGCGCTGACGCGCGTCGCACACGCGGGAACCTCTCGAGCCTCCACGGCCCGGGCCCGCAGACCAGCCGAGCCGGTGGCTGCCGCCGGACGCCCGGCCACGTCCGTCAATCCGCGGCGGCTCGCCTCGCGTATTCCCATCGCGGTTTGGCTCTCGAGCTTCGACGCCGGCGGCACCGAGCGCCAGATGGTGCGCCTGATCCGTGGACTCGACCCGGCCGTGTTCGAGGTGCATGCGGCCTGCTTTCGCGCGGAAGGGCCGTGGCTCGCTGAGGCGGCCGCCTGCGCCGCGTCGATCGCGGAGTTTCCCATTCACGGTTTCCGCTCACGCGAGAGCTGGCGACAGGTTGTCGCGTTCGCCCGCTGGTGCCGTGCGCGCGAGATCACCGCGGTCGTCACCTCCGACTTCTATACCAACGTCCTCGGGCTCGCCGGCGCCGCGCTCGCGCGCGTGCCCATCCGGCTGGCGGGGCGCCGCGAGATCAACACGGACAAGACGATCGCGAAACTGATCCTGCAGCGCGCCGCCTACGCCCTGGCCCATCGCGTCGTCGCCAATGCCGACGCGGGAGCCGCACGGCTGCGGCGCGAAGGGGTCCGCCGCTCCCGCATCCGCGTGGTGCCGAACGAAATCGAGGTACCCGACGGGCCGGCTCGGAGCCCGCGTCCGATCGCGCGCGTGCTGACGGTCGCGAACCTGCGCGCCGAGAAGGGACACGACGTCCTGATCGATGCGGTCGCCCGCGTGAGCCGTGCGACGGTCGCGTTCGATCTGGCAGGCGACGGTCCCTGCCGGTCCGCGCTCGAAGCGCGCGCCCGGGCGCGCGGCGTCGCCGATCGGGTGCGGTTTCTCGGCCATCGCGACGACGTCCCGCAGCTGCTTGCGCAGGCGGACGCCTTCGTCCTGCCGTCCCGCACCGAAGCGTTTCCGAACGGCCTGGTCGAGGCCATGGCCGCGGGCCTGCCCGTGATTGCGTCGGGGGTGGGAGGGATCTCCGAACTCGTCGAGGACGGCGTCACCGGTCTGCTCGTGCCGCCGGGGGATCCCGGCGCGCTCGCGGCCGCCGTCGATCGGCTGGCGGCCGATCCGCAGGCGGCCTGGGCCATGGGCGCCGCGGCGAGGCGGCTCGTCGTCGAGCGCTATGCCGCGCCCCGGATGGTCAGCGGGTTTGCCGACATCCTTCGTGCCGAACTGGCCGTCCGCACGCGCGCCGTGCAGCGTCCAACGTCAGACCTGGTGCTTTGCACGGCCGCCGGCCAGCCGGGTTCCGGGCACGCCAAGAACAAAATCTGAAGCGCCTTTGATGATCTTCGGCGTCACGTGCCGTTCCTTCAGCGCATTCGGACCGGCCGCGCGCAGAATCTCCTGCAGGTCGGCGCCGAGAGCGTCGCCGTCGGTGGCGGCATGCCGCAAGGGACTGTCGGGCACGAGGTGATAGTCGCCGCCCGTCGGATTGACGAACTGTTTCTCGAAGTCGTCCAGGGATGGAAACAGGTTGCCGCCGGGATACCGCGACGCCCGGCCGCCCGCGAGCACGTTGTGCGTGAACACCACGCCCGGAAAGAAGGCGCTGAGGCTGTCGTTGCCCGGAGACCGGCCGGCGCCCGCCACCCCGTAGGCGTTGTGACGCGCGAGGTTGTTCGTGAACACGAACCCGACGATCGGCTTCGGGGAATCTCTGGTGCCGCCGTACGCGGAAATCAGGTTGCCCGTCTGGAGAATCGTATTGTGGTCGACGGTGATGTCCGACGGCCCGTCGCCGACCTGAAGAAAGATGCCATTGCCGCCCCACGCCTTCCCGCTGACGTCCTCGAACAGGTTGTTGGTCATCTGAATCCGGCGGCCGAGGCCCGACGGCTTGCCATGGTCCATGCCGAGCACGTTGAACACCGCCGCGACGTGCCGGACGACGTTGGAGTGGAAGGTGACGTCTTCGACGGCGGCCCAGGGGGCGGTGCCATCCGAGTTCCTGGGCGTCAGCAGGATCGCGAATCCCGACTGAGCGGCCTGCCAGTTGTTTTCGAAGACGTTGCCCTCGACCAGCACGCGACGCGCGTTCTTCAACTCGAACAGGTTCTTCACCTGCCACTTGGAGCCGCGCCAGTCGAGCGGCTTCGAGAGGTCGTTCCGGACGAACGTGACGTCGCTCGGGACGAGGTCGCGGATCGAGGGATCCGCGCCGCCGAGCAGGAAGTTCTCTCCCGCCGCTTCGAGATAGTTGTTCTCGAGCACGAAGGGCCCGGGGCCGTTCCAGCCGGCCACCGCCTGGCTGTCCTGCCCGTTGGCCTTGATGTCGGCGATATACGAGTTGCTGATCGTCGTGGAGGCGCTGTTCAGGGCGATCCCGCGCTTCTGCCCGACGACGGGATCCCCGTGCACGTAGCACCGATCGACGACGAGATCGTGCGGCACCAGCGCGAGGTCGTTCTGCGCGCGGCTGCCGTCGCCGAGGAGGATGATGTCGTTGAATCCCCCTTTGTTGGCGTCGAACTCGAGGAGCTGCAGCCGCCAGTGATGCGCGCCGGGACTCGTCCGGAGCACGGCCTCGCTGCTGGGGGATCGCAGCTTGGCGAGCAGCGGCGCGCTCGACGGCTCAATCCGCTGCGTCGGCGCCGGCAGGCCGACGTCTCCCTCCGTGCGGATGGTGATGTACGCGCTCCCGTCCTTGACCGGCAGGACGAAATTGCCGACGAATTCGGCGCCGCGCTCGAGCGCGATGGTGTCGCCCGGCTGGGCCCGATCGATCGCGTCCTGAAGGTTGCCGCCCGCCGGCACGGCAATCACCGCCGGCGCGCGCTGCAGCGCCGCGGTCACCGTCCCCGCGCACAGCGCGACGAGCAGGATGACGGCGCGCTTCGCGGACTGAAAGGGACGGCGACGTCGCTCGAGAGGGCGCACGGAGCTGATCCGCATTCAAGCGCTGTGCCCCGGCCGGACTCGTCGCCCCGATCCGTGCGTGGTACCACGCTTGCTTGTTGAGCTCGCGCCATGCGAGCCAATGCGGGGCATGTGAGACAGCGATGCGGGTGACGGAAGAAGCGAGGCGCTCATGAGATCAGCTCAGCCGGACATGCGAACGTGGGAACGGGCCGAGGTGACCCGCAGTGCCGCCGAAGCGTCCACGACCGCCGATGCGGCCCTTCGGATGAGCGCACTCACGCGCCAGCGCTACCGCGCCCCGATGGCCGAGACGACCTATCCGCTGGAGTACGCGTACCATCTGCTCGGCGACGTGCGCGGACGCGTGGTGCTCGACTTCGGGTGTGGCTCCGGCGCCAACAGCATGCTCCTGGCGGGGCGCGGCGCGCTCGTCATCGGGGTCGACATCTCCGACGATCTGCTGCAGCTGGCCCGGCGGCGTCTGGCCATCAACGGCGCCGGCGAGGACTGCCGCTTCGTCGTCGGGTCGGCACACGACCTGCCGCTGCCGGACGATTCGGTGGACGTCGTGTTCGGCATGGCGATCCTGCATCATCTGGATCTCGACCTCGTCGCGCGCGAGGTGTATCGCGTCCTGCGGCCGGGAGGGCGGGCGATCTTCGAGGAACCGGTTCGCAATTCGCGGGCGCTGCGGCTGATGCGCCGGCTGGTTCCGCTCCGCTCGCCCGACGTGTCGCCGTTCGAGCGCCCGCTCACCGACGCCGAACTTCGCCGCTTCACGTCGCGCTTCGACCACGTACGGGTCCGCGCGTTCGGTCTGCCCCACGTGCGGCTCGCCAAACGCCTGCGGCTGCGTGGGGGCCTGCAATCGCGAGCATATGCGAGCGACGGACGTCTCCTCCGCCGCTGGCCCGCCCTGGCGCGCTACGCCGCGGTTCGCGTGCTCGAAGTTCGACGGCCGATGCACGCCTGTTGAGCGGAGGCGCGACGGCGCGCCGAAGCCTGCGCACAGTCATCACGCTCGATGTGTCGAGATTGGCCCGGGGCCGACGATCGGCCGGCGACGGGCGGGCGGCTACGCGGCCCGGCGGACGGCAGCCGCGATGCCGATGAGGGCCACGCCGACGAGCACCATGGCGGTCTGGTCGCGCACGCCGGGAAATCGCACGCTGACCTGCTGAACGGCGACGGCGGCCGGGGGGGCCGACACTCTCGCGTCGTCGCGCCCGACGGGAGCCGCCGCGATCGGCGTCGCCGCGACGACGCATCCGGCGAAAACGACTGACGCGGCAAACCTGCGCATAACGGATGACCTCGAGCCCAGCCGCTGCCGGCGCGCGGTGGACGGAACCGCGACGCCTGAACGGTTTCTTCACGATCCGGCGCGCGACGGGAACGTCCCGCCGATGCCCCGGCCGCTGACGGAACTACAAGCGGTGTGCCACGGCGCGGGCGACGAAACATCAGTATTCCCGCGCCGATTGGCGCGATTCGGCCGCGGTTCGGCAAAACGTTTCACAACTTGGGTGGGTCGGCGTCGCAATCGTTCAGATGAGGTACGCGTCTTGAATACAGCGTGACCACAGATGGATACCGGCACGATCATGACCTCAGATGATGCACAGGCGCGTGCGGCCGCCTCGCGCGGCAGCTCGACAAAGCGACCCTACGTCGCGATTGTCGACGACGACTCCGCCTTTGCGGCGTACCTGCGAACCTTCCTGTCGCTGCGCGGCTACGAAGCGCGGTGCTATACACGCGGCGACGAACTGCTCGCCTCGATGAAACAGACCGAAGCCCCCGACGTGGTGCTGCTCGACGTCATGATGCCCGGGCTCGACGGCCTCGCGACGCTGCGGGCGCTCAAGGGGTCGCGCCCGGCCGCGCAGGTCATCATGCTGTCCGGGCGCAATCAGGCGTCGACGATCGTCGAAGCCGTCCGGCTCGGCGCGGCCGATTACGTGGTCAAGCCGGACGATCCGGAGGGCCTCGGGGAAATCGCGCTCGACGTCGCGATCAAGAACGCGATCGAGAAGAACCGGCTCGTCTTCGAACTCAGCGAACTGCGACAGCAGCTCAGCGACGACGAGGACCGGGCCGTCTGGGGCAACACCGAGAAGATGCGCGCGATCGCGACCGTGATCGAACAGGTGGCCGACAGCGACGTCACGGTGCTCATCCGCGGCGAGAGCGGCGTCGGCAAGGAACTGGTGTCGCGCGCCATCCACCAGCGGTCCACGCGCCGCAATCGCCCGTTCGTGAAAGTGAACTGCGCGGCGCTCCCGGCCGAGCTGCTCGAAAGCGAACTGTTCGGCCACGAGCGGGGCGCGTTCACCGGCGCCGCGACGACGCGTATCGGCAAGTTCGAACAGGCCGACGGCGGCACGCTGCTGCTCGACGAGATCGGCGAGATGAAGCCCGCGCTCCAGGCCAAACTGCTCCACGTGCTGCAGGACGCCGAATTCACGAAGCTCGGCAGCAACAAGCGGGTCGAGGTCGACGTGCGCGTGGTGGCGGCCACCAACCGGGATCTCGAGAAGATGATGCTCAGCGGAGACTTCCGCGAGGACCTCTACTATCGTCTGAAGGTGATCGAGCTGACGGTGCCGGCGCTGCGCGAGCGGCGCGACGAGATCACCACCCTCACCGACTTTTTCATCGCGCGCTACTCGCGGAAGTACAACCGCCCCGCCCGCCCCATTTCGGAGCACCTCCGGCGCATGTTCCTGGTGTACGACTGGCCGGGCAACATCCGCGAACTCGAGAACATGATCAAGCGCATCGTCATCCTCCAGGACGAGCACCTGGTCATCCAGGAGATCGAGCGGAACATGGAGCGCACCGCCGCGGCGGCGCTGGCGGCGGCCGGCGCAGCCGCCGTCGGATCGGCGATCGCTCCGGCCGCGGCCGTCGCTGCCGCGCCGGGCCCGGCGGTGCCCCTCGCCGCCGCCGAGGCCGACCTGGCCGGCACCGCCGACGGCGCGGCGGCCGACGCGCCCGAGCCGGCCGGCGGCGGGTCGCTCGCGTCGGTCGCGAAAGCGGCAGCGATGAAGGCGGAGCGATCCGCGATCGAGCAGACGCTGCGGCAGGTGCACTGGAACCGCCGGAAAGCGGCTCAGTTGCTCGGCGTCAGCTACAAGACCCTCCTCAACAAGATCAAGGAGTGCGGCATCTCGCGCGCCTGATCGACAGCTGAATACCCACACTGGGGATTTCGTTTCCCGCTTCTGCCCCGCCGGTGCGCGCACGCGCCCGGCGGTATTTCCCGTCCGCGTCGTCGCTTTCGCCATTCCCTGCATCGCATTGCCCTCCCGCCGGCCTCGTGGCATCGTGATTGCTCAACAGGCGCGGTGATGAACGCGCGCGATCTCGCCATCGTCGACGCGGCTTCGGCCGCGCCGCTCGCCGTGTCATCGCGCCGCGTGCACGGTGAACTGCTCGGGACGAGCGACAAGATGCGCGAGGTCCACGAGTTGATCGCGCGCGTGGCGGACACGGACGTGACCGTGCTGATTCGCGGCGAGAGCGGCACCGGCAAGGAGCTGGTCGCGCGGGCGATCCACGCGGCGTCCCCCCGACACGAGCGGACGTTCGTCAAGGTGAATTGCGCGGCGCTGCCGGCCGAGCTGCTCGAATCGGAGCTGTTCGGATTCGAGCGGGGCGCCTTCACCGGCGCCATCCAGCACAAGCCCGGCAAGTTCGAGTTCGCCAACCACGGCACGATGTTCCTCGACGAAATCAGTGAGATGAAGCCGCCGCTGCAGGCCAAGCTCCTGCAGGTGCTGCAGGACGGCGAGTTCGCGCGCCTCGGCAGCCGCCACGACGTGCGCGTCGACGTGCGCGTGCTCGCGGCCACGAACCGCGACCTCGAAGTGGCGGTCGCCGAAGGACAGTTGCGCGAGGACCTGTTCTTCCGGTTGAACGTCGTGTGCATCACGCTGCCGCCGCTGCGGCAGCGGCGCGACGAAATCCCGGCGCTGACCGAGTACTTCGTGCGGCGCTATTCCGAGCACTACAACAAGGGGCTCTTCGCGCTCGCCACCGACACGCTGCGGCTGTTCGCCGAGTACGACTGGCCCGGCAACGTGCGCGAGCTCGAAAACCTCGTGAAGCGGATGGTGATCCTGGGCACGGACGCGCAGATCCGCCGCGACCTCGCGGACGCCATCGCGGGCCGCGCCCCGCGCGTCGGACCGATCCCGGCGCTGCAGGGGCCCACGCCGGTGCCGCCGGAGCCGCCGTCGCCGGCCGCCGCGCCCCCGGCCAGCGGATCGCTCCGGGAGATCGGACGACATGCGGCGCGCGAGGCCGAGCGGGAGCTGATCTTCCGCACGCTGCAGCAGACGCGCTGGAACCGGCGAGAGGCCGCGGAAATCCTCGGCATCAGCTACAAGGCGCTCCTCTACAAGATCAAGGAAGCGGAGTTCGACACCGCGTCGTGATGGCCGCCGAACCGTTTCTCCGGGAGGACTCCCGCGTGTTGACCCCAGAAGCGTTCGAGTTCGTGCTCGACAACGAACTCAAACGCGCCGCCCGCTCGCAGAACTTCCTGACGCTCGTGCTCGTCGATCCGCGGCCTTCGGCGCCCGAGGAGACGCGCGGGGCCGCGGCCCGGCAGATCGCGCGCCTGATCAGCCGCGAGGTCCGCGAAACCGATCTGCTCTCGGCCAACGACGACGGGCGGCTGTCGGTGGTGCTGCTGGACGCCGACCTCCCCAATTCGCTCCAGGTGATCGAACGGCTGATGACGCGGCTCGCGAACTACGACTTCGAGACGCCGGTCGCCATCCATGTCGGCGCGGCGTGCTGCCCGACGCACGGGGCCGACGCCGAGACGCTCCGGCGCGCCGCCGCCTCACGGACCGTCACGCCGGCGCGGGATGCGCGCGGCAATGCCTCGAATGCCCAATAGAAGGTGTGGAGATGAAACTGTCAGTCTGCACGGTGATCTCTTTTCTTTTTCTGCTGAGCACGGCGTCCGCGCAACAGCCGCCGCGCCCTGTTCCTGACGCCGCGGCACGCGCCGGCGCGGCGGGCGCCCCCCCGGCCCCCGCGGCGCCGCCGGCCACCACGCCCGAGTATCGGCTCCACGTCGGCGACAAGCTGCGCGTGGACGTCTACAAGGATCCGAACCTGTCGCAGTCGCTCCAGATCCGCCCCGACGGCAAGATCACGCTGCCGCTGGTCGGCGACATCGAAGCGGCCGGGAAGAGCCCGCTCGAGCTGCGCGACACGATCGCCGGGACGCTCAAGGACTACATCGCGTCGCCCGTCGTCACGGTCATCGTCGTCGAGACCGTGCCGCAGGTGGTGTACGTGATGGGCGAAGTGAACAAGCCGGGGACGCTCGCGCTCGGCGCGGGCGGGCTGTCGGTCCTGCAGGCGCTGGCCGTCGCGGGCGGCTTCAAGGACTTCGCGGACAAGAAGGACATCCGGATCCTGCGCGGATCGCGCACGCTGCACTTCAACTACAAGGATGCGGTCAAGGGGGAAGGGTCCCGGATCGTCCTGCAGCCCGGCGACACGATCATCGTCCCGTGACCGGCGTCAGCAGAAGGGAAACGACGGTGAAGAGGCATTTTCGGCGTGTGGCGCTGGCGGCCGTGGCGGCGGCGTGGCTGCCTGCATGTCCGGCGGCCGCGCAGGCGCTGGTCCAGGAAGTCAGCCCGGCGCCCGTGCCCGGCTGGACGTTCACACCGGGCGCCGTCGTCGGGTTCGTCTACGACAGCAACGTCGCGATTGCCGCGGCGCCGGCGTCGACCCATGCGACCGAGGCCAGCACGCTGCTGATGCTCGAGCCGACCGGCCGGCTGGCGTTCCTCGGCCGCCACACGTCGCTCTCGACCGACTACACCGGTCAGCTCCGCCGCTACACGTCGGTGCCCGAACTCGACGATTACGCCCAGCATGCGCACTTCTCGCTGCAGCAGCAGTTGCGGCAGTCCACGTGGTTCGTCCAGAACTCCTATGCGGACGTCCCGACGACCGACGAAGTCGAGTTGAACGGCGCGCCGTTCCAGCGCACCGGCACGCGCACCGACAGCTTCGGCGCGGGATTCGACGCGACCCTGTCGCCGCTGTCGAAGCTCTCGGTGCGCTACGACCTCACGTGGGCGCGGTTCGACCGCACGGCGCCGTCGCTGACCGGCGGTCTGATCAACGGCGTCAGTTCGGCATTCGACCGCGCGGTCTCGGGGCGGCTGTCGGTCGGCGCCGAAGGCCAGTTGCGGTTCGCCGCGATGAACGACGCCGCCTCCGTGCTGCGGTTTCAGCACGTCGGGGGAACGCTGCACTATGCGCTCGCGCCGCACACGCAAGTAGCGGGCGCGCTCGGCATGGCGTTCCTGCAGGACCCCTCCCGCGCCATCAGCCGCTCCGGCCCGTATACGCGCGCCAGCATCGACCAGGTCACGCCGGCGGGTGTCTACGGCGCCGCCTACGAGCGCAGCTTCGTGCCGTCGTTCGGCTTCGGCGGATCGACCAACAGCCAGGAGGTGCGCGGCTGGGTCGACCTGCCGCCGATCGGGCGGCGGGTGTTCGTCCACAGCTCGCTCGCGTGGCGCCGGAGCAATCCCCTCGAGAGGCAGGACGTGGCGCGCGACACGACGTACCTGCGCGCGTCGGTCGGATACGCCATCGCGCGCACGGTCCGCGTCGACGGGTTCTACGTCTATACGCGGCAGGCGGCGCTCGAGCGCCGGCTCGCCGGGGGCACCGTCAATCGCAGCCGCGCCGGCATCGAACTGACCTTCTTCAACCCGATGAGGATTCAGTAATGGAAGAACGCAGCTTTCACCCGCTCGACTACATGGCGCTGGTCCGCCGCCGGCTGTGGTGGTTCGTCGTCCCGCTGATCGTCTGCGTGGTCGCCGGCGCCCTCACGGTCTGGGCCTGGCCGAGAAAGTACCTCGCGCAGGCGCAAATCGCGGTGGCCGCCCCGACGCTCTCGCCGGAGCTGCTCCGGGGCGTCAGTTCCCTCGACAAAGAGGAACGGCAGCGGGCCATCTCGCAGGAGCTGCTGAGCGCGAACGTGCTGCAGCGCGTCGTGCGCGAAGAAAAACTCAGCCCCGAGAAGCCCGTGGAGTCGGTCGTCGCGTCCCTGCGGGCCAACGTGGAGCGCAACATCGCGGTGCCGCAGCCGATCGGCAAGTCGATCGGTTCGTCGAGGGGGCTCGACAGCTTCGTCTTCGGCTACACGAGCAGCAACCCCGACCTCGCGGCGCGCGTCACGAACCGCATCGCGAACGTGTTCGTCGAGGAGAACTCGCGCAATCAGACCGAGCGGGCGGAGAACACGTCGGAAGTGCTCGGCCAGCAACTGCAGAAGAGCCAGGACGCACTGACGCGGCTCGAGAACGAACTGCGGGCGAAAAAGGAACAGTACATGGGCCGGCTGCCCGATCAGGTGCAGGCGAATGTCCAGATGGTGAACGGCCTGAGGAGCCAGCTCGAATCGATTTCGCGCGAATTGAGCGGCGAGCAGGACCATCTGGCGATCGTCGAGTCGCAGTTGGACCAGATGCGCCAGGGATCGGCCGGCGCGATGCTGACGACCTCCGGCGTCGCGACGGTACAGGCGGCCGAAAAGCACATCGACCATCTGCAGCAGGAGATGGCGCAGGATCGCGCGCTCGGCTATACGGACAAGCATCCGGACATCGTGCGCCTGCAGCACGAGCTGACGCAGGCGCGCGCCGACCTGACCGCGGCGCGCCGGCAGAACCCGGCGGACGCCGACTCGCTGCTCGCGGCCGACCCCCAGTACCACCAGCTGCTCCAGCAGCGCACGAACGCCGAGCTGCGCATCAAGGATCTGCAGCGGGCATCGACGCAGGCGCGCACGCAGATCGCGCAGTACCAGCAGCGCGTCGAGGCCGCCCCGATGGTGGAGCAGGAACTCGCGTCGCTCAACCGGCAGTACACCGTCGAGAAAGCGCGGTTCGCCGACCTCGACACGAAGCACCAGCGGGCCCGGATGGCGGAGGACCTGACGCGCAAGCAGGGGGGAGAACGGTTCCACGTCCTCTATGCCGCCGCGGTGCCCGACACGCCGGTCGAGCCGCAGCCGCTCAAGATCATGGCGCTCGCGATCGTCGCCGGTCTGGTGCTCGGCGCCGCCTGCGCCCTCGGCCGCGAATTCCTCGATCGCTCCGTCCACGACGTCCGCGCGTTGCAGGAGGAGTTCGAGGTGCCGGTGCTGGGCGAGATTCCGCGCATCGCGGCCTGAAGGAAGGACGCAGAGACATGAGTCGCATCCAGGACATTCTGAACAAGGCGGAGCGCGAGGGCGGCGTTCGGCGCACGCGGGCGCTGGGTCGCGAGAGCGCCGGCGCGCCCGCCGCCGTTGCCGCCGCGCCCACGCTGCCGCGGCCGCCGGCCGAACCGGCCGGAGGAGAGACGAGGACCGCCGCGCTCGGCCTCCCGGCCGCGTGGCAGCCGGCGATGACGGAGACGGCGCCGACGCGCGATGCCGCGCTCGACCGCCGGCTCGTCGCGGCGCTGGCGCCGCAGTCGCTGGCGGCCGAGCAGTACCGGAGCGTCCGGACACGGATTCATCAGGCGGAACACGGCCGGCCGCTGCGCTCGATCATCGTGACGAGCCCGTCGAAAGGAGACGGCAAGAGCTTGAGCGCCGCGAATCTGGCGCTCACCATGGCGCAGGAGTTCCAGCAGCGCGTCCTGCTGCTCGACGCGGACCTCCGCCGCAGCACGATGCACCGGCTGTTCGGGATCGAGCAGACGCCCGGACTCGCCGACGTGCTGATGGGGGCCGCCACGCTCGAAGACGTGCTGATTCCCCTGCCCGCTCACGCCCTCACGATCGTGCCGGCGGGACTGCCGCCGACCCATCCGGCCGAACTGCTCGGCTCGGCGTCGATGCGCCGCGTGCTCGACACGCTGCGGACGCGGTTCGACCGCGTGATTCTCGACATGCCCCCGGTCGCGCCGCTCGCCGACGTGCAGATCGTCTCCGCGATGGCGGACGCCTTGCTGCTGATCGTGCGCGCCGGGGTCACCGCCAAGCCGGCGATCGAGCGGGCGCTCGCCGGCCTCGATACCTCCAAGGTGCTCGGCCTCGTGCTGAACGAGGCGGGCGGCGACGGCCAGAACTACGACTACGAGGGATACGGATATATCGCCGGGTGAGGACGGATCGGGGTCATGCAGCTGTTCAACCGCTACGTGTCGACGCGAAGCCTGACGGTCTTCGCCGGCGAGCTGCTGCTGATTTTCGGGTCGGTGGCGCTCGCGGCGCTGCTGCAGGAAACGCCGGACCTGGCGGCCAATCTCTGGAAGATCGCGCTCGTCACCATCGTCTGTCAGCTCTGCCTGTACTACAACGACTTCTACGACCTCACGCTCGTCCACTCGAACCGCGAGCTGGTCGTCCGCCTGCTGCAGGCGGCCGGCGCCGCCTCGATTCTCCTGGCCGCGCTCTACTTCCTGAAACCCGATCTGATGATCGGCAACGGGATCTTCGTCTCGGCGCTGTTCGTCTTCCTCGTCGCGATTCTGGGCTGGCGCCTCGCGTTCAATCACGTGACCGGATCCCTGAAGCTGCAGGAGCGCGTGCTCATCGTCGGGACGGGCGAGAGCGCGCGCAAGGTCGCCCGGCAGATCGTCGATCAGCACGAGTTCGCCTACCGGATCGTCGGCTTCGTCGATGAGGACGCCTCGCGGCTCGGCGAACGGATCGTCAATCCCGCCGTGATCGGGACGCCCGCGGACCTCGAGCGCCTGATCGCGGAGTACCACATCGATCGCATCGTCGTGGGGCTGTCGGACCGGCGGGGCAAGCTGCCCGTGCAGGAGCTGCTCCACGCCAAGATGGCTGGCGTCCGGGTCGAGGACGCCACGACGACGTACGAGCGCGTGACCGGCAAGATCCTGATCGACGATCTCCGTCCCTCGTGGCTGATCTTCTCCGACGGCTTCCGCGTGTCGCGTGCGACGCGGCTCATGAAGCGGACCATCGACCTCACCCTCTCGCTCGCCCTGGCCCTGCTGACGATGCCGCTGATGGTCGCGACCGCCCTCGCGGTCTGGCTCGAGGACGGACGACCCGTGCTGTACCGGCAGGAGCGCGTCGGCGAAGGTGGGCGTCCGTTCGTGCTCTCGAAATTCCGGTCGATGCGCAAGGACGCCGAGCGCGACGGCGCGCCGGTCTGGGCAACCGAAGGGGACGACCGCGTCACCGCCGTCGGCCGCGTGATCCGCGCGACGCGGCTCGACGAACTGCCGCAGCTGTGGAATGTCGTGCGCGGCGACATGAGCTTCGTCGGGCCGCGCCCCGAACGCCCGTATTTCGTCGCCGCACTCTCCAGCGAGATTCCGTTCTATCAGCAGCGGCATGCCGTCAAGCCCGGACTGACCGGCTGGGCCCAGGTGAAATACCGCTACGGGTCCTCGCTCGAGGACGCGATGGAAAAGCTCCGCTACGACCTCTACTACATCAAGCACCTCTCCGTGTTCTTCGACCTGACGATCGTGTTCGACACGGTCAAAGTCGTGCTGTTCCGCAAGGGTGCGGCATGAGACCGGGTCGGGCCCGGCGGCCGGGGTGGGGAGCGCGGTCCGGCCCGCGGGGTGGCCGGCGCGCGCGGCTGAGCTCCGGTTCCCACCAGATCTCATCCGGCACGCTTCTGGCTGTGGGAAGGGGCACGGCGGCAGGCACCGGCCGCGATCCCACGGAGTCTCAGGCCCGGATCACGGATCGGCGTGGACGTGGGCGCCGGGTGGCGTCGGCGGCATGAACATGGCGCTCGTTTCGGGGGAAATCGCAGATGCGCGGAATCATTCTGGCGGCAGGCAAGGGATCGCGGCTCAACGGGACGGCCGGGGAGAAGCCCAAGTGTCTCGTCGAGGCGGGCGGACTGACGCTCGTCGAACGCCAGATCCGCGTCCTCGAACGCGCCGGCCTCGACGACATCGTGGTGGTCGTCGGCTGCCGCGCCGACCGTGTCAAATCGACCTGTGGGCACGGCATTACCTACGTTGAGAACTCCAGGTTCGCCGAAACGAACAGCATGTATTCGCTCTGGATGGCACGAGCTCTGCTCTATGAGGGGTTCGTGGTGCTGAATTGTGACGTCCTCTTCCACCCGGCGCTCCTCGACGACCTGCTGAGCGCGCGGCACGCCGATGCGCTGCTGCTCGCGTACCGCGACGCCGGGCAGCCCCCCTACGGCGACGAAGAGATGAAGGTCAAGGTCCGCTGCGGCCGTGTCGTCGACATGTCGAAGACGATGGATCCCGACCAGGCCGACGGCGAAAACCTGGGCATCGTCAAGTTCGGTCCCGAGGGGGCCGCGCACCTCGTCTCGATCATGGATCGCTTGATCGAGGCCGGAGGGTTGCGCGACTGGGCGCCCAAGGCGTTCCGCGCGTTCGCGCAGGACCGTCCGCTCCACGCCATCGGCACGCGCGGGTATCCCTGGATCGAGATCGATTTTCCCGAGGACTACCGGCGCGCCATCCGCGACGTGCTGCCGCAGATCGACCCGGACCTCGAACAGGACGAACTGCCGCTGGCGCCCGTCTACGCGCCGGCGGTTGCCGACGCGCGATGAGTCTTCCGATGCTGACCGCGGCCACCGGGGACGGCCGGCCCGTCCCGGATGCCTGCCTTGCGCCCCTGCCGCGGGTCGTCGCGATCGGCGGCGGCACGGGCTTGCCCAACGTGCTGCGCGGGCTGCGCTCCGTCCTCTTTTCGGGCGTGCACGAGCAGGCCGGCGGCGAACACCTCGTCGCGGTCGTGACCACGTCGGACGATGGCGGCAGTTCGGGCCGGCTGCGAACGCAGTTCAACGTCATTCCGCCCGGCGACATCCGCAACTGTCTGGCGGCGCTGTCGAATCGCGACTCCGAAATGGCCAGCGTGTTCCAGTACCGGTTCGAAGCCGGCGACGGCCTCACCGGACACGCCATCGGGAATCTGGTCCTGACGGCCCTGGCGGATGTCACGCACGACTTCGTCACCGCGGTGGACATCGCGGCCCGCCTGCTCGGGGCGCGCGGGATCGTCCTGCCGGCCACGGCGGAAGGGATCACGCTCGAGGCGGAGTTCGCCGATGGACGCGTGCTGCGGGGGGAGACGGCGATTGCGGCCGCCGGCGGAGCCATTCGCCGGATCCGGCTCGTGCCGCCCCGGCCCACGTGCCTGCCGCGCGTCGCCGACGCGATCGCGCGAGCCGACGTGATCATCGCCGGCCCGGGCAGCCTCTACACGAGCATCCTGCCGCCGCTGCTGGTCGACGCGGTGGCGGGCGCGATCGACGCGTCGCCGGCGACGGCGGTCCTGATCGCCAACCTGATGACCGAACCGGGTGAAACGGACCGGTACGGACTCCTGGACCACCTCGTCGCGATCGAGCGGCACCTCGGGCGCCAGTTGTTCGATTGCGTGATCTACAACACCCGGCCCGTGCCAGCCCCGGTCGCCGCGGCGTACCGGGCGCGCGGCGCCTTCCCCATCGTCCCCAGCCGGGGCGAACTGGAGGAACTGGCCCGGCGCGGGGTGCGCGCCGTGGGGATGCCGCTCCTGCTGGTGCAGCCGGCCGGCAAGATCCGGCATCACCCGGGACGAGTCGCGGCCGCGCTCGCCGCGCTGCGCCGCAGGACGCCAGAAGCCTCGCGCGACGCCGAAGCCGCGCGCGACGCCCGAGGCGGAGGCTTCTAACATGTACGAACAGTTCTACCACCTGCGGGAGCGCCCGTTCGCGTTGAGTCCGGATCCGGAATACCTGTATCCGAGCCGCGTGCACCGGGAAGCGCTCGATTATCTGCGGTACGGACTCGAGACGCAGGCGGGCTTCGTCGTGATCACCGGCGAGATTGGGTCCGGCAAGACGACGCTGCTCCAGACGCTGCTGCGCAATCTCGACAGCCACACCGTCGTGGCGCGAATCGTCAATACGATGCTCGACGCGCGCGAGCTGCTCGAGACGATCATGCTCGACTTCGGCCTGGAGGCCAGCGGGCGCAGCAAGCCCGTGCTGCTCCGCGATCTGGCGCAGTACCTGGTCGATCAGCGGCTGGCGGGCCGAATGGTGCTGGTCGTGATCGACGAGGCGCAGAACCTGAGCCTCGCGGCGCTCGAGGAGCTGCGGATGCTCTCGAACCTCGAGACCGAGAAGTCCAAGCTGCTCCAGATCGTGCTCGTCGGTCAGCCGAATCTGCGCGACAAGCTGGCCGCGCCGGAGCTGGAGCAACTGCGCCAGCGGATCACGGTCAGCTACCACCTGCAGCCGCTCGATGCGGAGGAGACGGCGGCGTACGTCAACCACCGGCTGCGACGCGCCGCGCTGGACGCGCCGCTGGAGTTCCCGCGCGCGGCGACAGACCTCGTGCACCGGCGCAGCCGGGGGGTGCCGCGGATCGTCAACGTCATTTGCGATGCGGCGCTGGTGTTCGGCTATGCGGAGGACCGCCGTCAGATCGACCGCGGCCTCGTCGAGGAGGTGCTGACGGAACTCGAGAGCACGGGCGTCCTGCCGGCGGCGGCGCCATCGGCCGCCGAGCCCGAGCCCGCGCGGCCGGCTGCCGCCCCCGTCGTCCCGGCGCCGGCCGCCCGGCCCGCGCCCGCCTTCGACGTGCAGCACTGGCCGCCGGTCGAACCCCGGGCGGCGGGCATCGATGCCGCGCGGATCGCCCTCATCGAACAGCGCGAGCAAGCCGTCCAGCAGCGCGAGCGCGAGCTCGCGGATCAACGTCGCATCCTGGCGGAAGAGTACCGCCTGCTCCGGCGGCCGCGCCCCAATGGACCGGCCGTGGCGCCGCCCGTGGCTCCGGCGCGGCCGCCCGTGCGAACCCCCGCGCCGGTCATGTTCCAGCCGCACCGCCCCGAAGGCGTCTGGGGACGGCTGAAACGGTTTATGCTTGGCTCCTCACAACCTGCAATCGAGAAGCGTTGAACCATCGAGGAGTCATTCACCATGTCAGCATTCGCGCAATCGCTTCGTGACAAGCTTCGCAGCCGGCAGGCCCGCACCGGCATCGTCGGGCTCGGCTACGTCGGCCTGCCGCTCGCGGTCGAACTCGCGAAGGCCGGATTCCATGCGACCGGCATCGATCTCGACGGGCGCAAGATCCAGGCAATCGCCGACGGCCGTTCCTATATTCCCGACGTCGCGACGGCGGACGTGCAGGCGCTGCATGCGGCGGGACGCCTCGATGCCACGACAGACTTCTCGGTGGTGCGCGCGCTCGACACGGTCAACATCTGCGTGCCGACGCCATTGCGCAAGACGAAGGATCCGGACATGTCGTTCATCGTGTCCGCGGTCGAGGGGATCGCGAAATATCTGCACCCGGGAATGCTGATCGTGCTGGAGTCGACGACCTATCCGGGGACGACCGACGAGGTCGTCCTGCCGATGCTGGAGGCGACGGGGCTCAAACCGGGGGTCGACTTCTTCCTGGCGTTCTCGCCCGAGCGGGTGGATCCGGGCAATCCGACCTTCCAGACGCACAACGTCCCCAAGGTCGTCGGCGGGTACACGCCGACCTGCTCCTCGCTCGCGGCCGAGCTGTACGGTACTGCCATCCAGACGATCGTGCCGGTCAGCTCCACGCGCGTCGCCGAGATGGTGAAACTGCTCGAGAACACGTTCCGCGCGGTGAACATCGGCCTCGTGAACGAACTCGCCCTGATGTGCGACCGCATGAAAATCGACGTCTGGGAAGTGGTGGACGCGGCCAGGACCAAGCCGTTCGGCTTCATGGCGTTCTACCCGGGTCCGGGTCTCGGCGGCCACTGCATTCCGATCGATCCCTTCTACCTGTCGTGGAAGGCGAAGCAGACGGGCTTCGACCCCCGCTTCATCGAGCTGGCCGGGCACATCAACGGCGGCATGCCGCACTACGTGGTCGACAAGGTCGCCGAAGCGCTGAACACCAAGCGCAAGTCGATCAACGGCTCGTCGATCCTGGTGGCCGGCGTGGCATACAAGCGCGACATCGACGACATGCGGGAGTCGCCGGCGCTCGACGTCCTCAGCTTGCTCCACGCGCGGGGGGCGAACGTGTCGTATGCCGATCCGTTCGTCGCCGAAGTTCACAGCCGCGAGTGGACGGGCGGCACCGACCTGCACGCGGTCGACCTCACCCGGGCGGCGATGCGCGCGTCCGACTGCGTCGTGATCGTCACCGATCACAAGGCGTTCGACTACGACGCCATGGTCGCCGAGGCGCCGCTCATCGTGGATACACGGAATGCGATCAAGCGTCCGTACCCGCACGTCTTCCGGCTCGGGGCGCCGCGCGCGGGCGAGGACCAGAGGGTCGCGGTTACGTAACTATGGCGCTGCTGTTCTGGGTCTCGGCGTTCGTCGTGTGCTACGTGTACGCGGGCTATCCCCTCTGCCTCGCCGCGTGGGCACGGATCAACGGTCGACGACCCAGGACCCAGGCGCCCGCCGCCGGCGCCTGGCCATCGGTTTCCCTCGTCGTGGCCGTCCGGAACGAAGCCTCGCGGCTCGCCGGACGGATCGCCAACCTCCTCGATCAGCGCTACCCCGGCCCGCTCGAAGTGCTCGTCGTCTCCGACGGGTCGGACGACGACCCGGCGTCGGCGCTCGCCGGGTTCGCCGATGCGGTGAGATTGATCGAGCGTCCGCGCGGCGGCAAGCCGCTGGCGCTCAACGCGGGCGTGGCGGCCGCACGCGGCGAGATCCTGGTCTTTGCCGATGCGCGCCAGCGCTTCGCGCCCGGGGCCATCGAGGCCCTCGTGTCGAACTTCTCCGACCCGGCGGTAGGGGGGGCCACCGGCGAACTGGTGCTCGATTGCGAGCGCGCGGGTGCGCGGGCCGCCTCGACGGTCGGCGACGGCCTCGGCCTGTATTGGCAGTACGAGAAGTGGCTGCGGCGCCGCGAAAGTCACATCTGGTCGACGCTCGGCGCGACCGGCGCGATCTACGCGCTGCGGCGTACGCTCTGGCGTCCGCTTCCCGCCGACACGCTGCTCGACGACGTGCTGGCGCCGATGCGCGCGGTGCTGGCCGGCTACAGGCTGGTCTTCGACGGCCGCGCGGTCGCCTTCGACCGCGCGGCGCCCGATGCCGCGACGGAAGCGCGGCGCAAGCAGCGAACGCTCGCCGGCAATTATCAAATCCTCGCGCTCGAGCCGCGGCTCCTGGTGCCCGTCGTCAATCCCGTGTGGCTGCAGTACATGTCGCACAAGGTGGGGCGGCTGATCGTGCCGTGGGCGCTCCTGGGCCTGCTGGTCTCGAGCATCGCCCTCGCGAGAAGCGGCTGGTTCTATGCGGGCGTCGTCGCGCTGGAGGCCGCCTTCTACGGCCTCGCGCTCGCGGGCGCGTGGCTCGATCGTCGGGCCAGCCGGCCGCCGGCGGCGCCCGCCGTCCCGATCGATCTGCCGCGTAGCGCGCCGGAGGCGAGATGACATCGGTCCGCCGGCTGGCCCGCGTCGCCTTCACGTTCGTGATGATGAACTATGCCGCCCTCGCGGGCCTGGCGTCGCTCGGCCGGCGCCGTGGAGGCTGGCGATGACCGAGCGGCTGACGTTCAACACGGGGGACCGCGGCGCCCTTCCGCCGCTGGCGCGCAAGGGGGCGAAGCGGACCGTCCCCGACACGGCCGACGCGCCCCCGTCCGCGGGTTCCGCGAACCGTCCCGGGTCCGACGAGAAGGCCTTCTTCGCACTGCTCGCGTTCACCGCGATGCTCTTTTTTCGCCCGCAGGACACGATCCGCGCGTTGGGGGCGCTGCACCTCGCGGAAATCTGCGCGCTCGCCGGGCTCGTCCTGCTCGCCTCGGGACGGCTTTCGAAACGATCCGGTCGCCGCGAGCCCCTCAGCGTCATCACGCCCGAGCTGACCGGGATCGCCGGACTCGGGGTCGTCATCCTGGCGACGATCCCGTTTTCGATCTGGCCGGGCGGCGCCATGGGCACCTTCAAGGAGCTGTACCTCAAGATCCTGCTCATCTATCTCTTGATGGTGAACACGATCACGTCGCCGCGGCGGCTCGAGCGATTCACGTGGCTGATCGTGCTCGCGTCGGGATACATCGCGCTGCGCACCACGATCGAGTACGCGCGCGGCCTCAATCTGGCCGGCCACGACCGCGCCGAAGGGGCCGTCGGCGGCATCTTCGGCAATCCGAACGATCTGGCGCTGAACATGGTCGCGATGCTGCCGCTCGCGCTGCTCACGATGCTGCGCCCCGCGGCGCCGCTGAAGCGGCTGCTCGCCGCCGGCTGCGCGCTGTTCATGCTGATCGCGATCGTCGCGTCGCATTCGCGCAGCGGCGCGCTCGGGTTCGTCGCGATGCTCGTCGTGCTCGCGTGGTATGCCGCGAAGCAGCGGCCGGGGGCGGTCGTCGCCGGCGTGATGATCGGGGCCCTGGCGCTGCCGCTCGTTCCCGCCTCGTACTGGACGCGCATGGAGAGCATCACGGACGCGAGCAAGGACGAGACGGGCTCGCGCGAAACCAGGAGAATCCTGCTCCACGAATCGTTTCAGGCCTTCGTCGAGAATCCGCTCGTGGGCGTCGGGGCCGGCCAGTTCAAGAACTGGAATCCCAAAGGGCGCCAGCAGCCCTGGCACGAGAGTCACGACGTCTGGCTGCAGGTCGGCGCCGAGCTGGGGATCGGCGGCCTCGCCGTCTTCCTGTTCCTGGTGATCGCCGCGGTGGCCGCCGTCGCCCGCAGCCGGACCCTGGTGCGGCGCGCGCGCGGCTCGCGCCGCCGCCCGCCGGCCGGAGATCTGACGCGCGAGGAGCTGTCGCTCCTCGACGCGCATTCGGCCGCCATGGCGGCCTCCATCGCCGGCTGGATCGTGTGTGCGCTGTTCGCCTCGGTCGCGTACAACTGGACCTTCTATTACGTCCTCGCGCTGGCGGCGACCTCGCGCGACATCCTGCGCGCCCGGGTGGCGGTCCCGTCCCCGGCGCCCGCGGCGCCGGCGGCGGTCGCCGTCCGGCTGGAAACGGCCCGCGCATGAGCCTCGGTTCCGTGCTCCACCGGGGCCTCGATGCCGCCCGCGACATCGATCGCCGCGTCGGCCACCATGCCGGCCGTCGCCGCATCCTGGTCGACGGACGCACGCCGGTCAACTTCACGATGGTGGCCCCCGTCTGCCGCGCGATGCGCCACGACCCGCGCGTCCAGTTCTATTTCACCGCGAGCGACGAGCCCCGGCGGCTGCGTGACATCTATCGCGACGCCGGCGACGTCGACCTGATTCCGCCGTCGCGCGCGGCGCTGCGGCGCTTCGACGTGTATCTCGCGTCGGATTTCATGTGGACCTCCCTGCCGCGCGGCACCTGCCGCATTCAGATGTTCCACGGCGTCGGCGGCAAGTACGGCTTCGACGCGCCGACGACGTCGATGCGCGACTGGGACCGGCTGTTCTTCGTGAACGAGCGGCGGCTGTGCAACTTCATCATCGCGGGGGCGATCGACAGAACCAGCCCCGCCATCCGTCTGGTCGGGATGCCGAAGGTCGACTGTCTCGTCGATGGCACGTGGCAGCGGCAGGCGGTGCTCGAATCCCTCGGCCTCGATCCGTCCCGGCCCACGGTCCTGTACGCGCCGACGTGGTCGCCGGCCTCCTCGCTCAACGCGATCGGACCCGAGCTGATCGCGGGCCTGCTCGATCGTCCGATCAATCTGATCGTCAAGCTCCACGATCGCTCCCGCGACCTGCGCGAGCGGTACTCGGGAGGGGTCGACTGGGTCGCGCGGCTGCAGCCGATGCTCGAGGGACGCCGCGGCGTGCTGGCGCCCGGGCACGACATCTCCCCGTATCTCGTGGCCGCCGACCTGATGATCACCGACCACAGTTCCGCCGGATTCGAGTTCCTGCTGCTCGACCGGCCGCTGGTCAGAATTCACCGCCCGGCCTTGCTCCGGCTCGCCAACGTGCATCCCGACTACGTCGATCTGCTGGCCTCGGTCGCGGAATCGACGGACACGACGGCCGACACGGTGAAGACCGTCGACCGTGCCCTGGCGGATCCGTCGCGCCACTCGTCGGCACGCCGGGCGGTCGCGAAGGATCTGTTCTACCGGCCCGGCGGCGCCACGGCGCGCGCGGTTCGCGAGTTGTACGACGCCATCGAGCTCGAGCCGATGCCGGTCCGGCCGGCGCCAGACGAGGTGACATGCCAGCCGTCAGCGTGATCGTCCCCGCGTATGAGGTCGAGGCCTATCTCGGCGAGGCCGTCGAGTCGGCGCTCGCCCAGACGTTCGACGATCTCGAGGTGCTCGTCGTCGACGATGGCTCGACGGATCGCACGCCGGCGATCGCCTCGGAGCTGGCGGCCGTGGACCCGCGGGTGCGCCTGCTCCGGAAACCGAACGGCGGGCTGTCGTCGGCGCGCAATCTCGCGCTGGCGCACGCACGCGGCGAGTTCGTCGCGCTGCTGGACGGAGACGATGCGTGGGAGCCCGGATTCCTCCAGGCTCAGGTCGGCATCCTGCGCGCCCGGCCGGAGGTCGACGTCGTCACGGGGAACGCCTGCGACGTCGGCGGGTCGCGGGATGGGCTGCCCTCGCGCCCCTGGCCCGACCCGCGTCCCTCGCCCGATCTCGGCACCATCATCGAAGACGAGGAATCGGTGTTCATCATGTCGGTGTTCCGCCGGCGCATCGTCTCGCGGATCGGGCCGTTCGACGAATCGCTGCGGTCCAACGAGGATTACGACTTCTGGCTCCGGGCGGCGTGCGCGGGGTGCCGTTTCGCGCGCAACGACAGGCCGCTGGGCCGCTATCGCCGCCGGGCCGACAGCCTGTCGGCCAGCGAAGTCCGGATGCTCGCCGGAATCCTGCGCGTCTACACGAAGCTGCGGCCGGCGCTGCTCGATCGCCCCCGCGAACTGGCGCGGCTCGATGCCCAGGTCGCGCGGTTCGAGACGCGTCGCCTGGCGGTCGAGGCCAGGACGGCCATCGAGGCGGGGGACTTCGCGGCCGCGCGCACGCAGCTCGCCGCGCTGCAGGCGCGGGGCGGGGGACCGGCGATCGGCGTCGCACGCGTGATGGCGCGCTGGACGCCTGCCCTCCTCTCGCGGGCGTACGCGCTGCACCGCGCGCGCCTCCATCGGCGGCAGGTCCGCGCACGGGCGGCGTCATGACGTTCTCCATCGTCATCGCGACGTACAACCGGGCGGGAGATCTCGCCGAGACGCTGCAGAGCCTCGCGACGCTGCGTCCATCGGCCGAGTGGGAAGTGATCGTCGTCGACAACAACTCGACCGACGACACCGCCGCCGTGGTGGCGGCGGCCGCGGCCACCTTTCCCGCGCCGCTGCGATACCTGTTCGAACGCGAGCAGGGGCGCAGCCCCGCGCTGAACGCCGGGATCCGCCTCGCCTCCGGAGACATCATCGTCACGACCGACGACGACGTCCGCGTGGACGAGGGCTGGCTGACGGCCGCGGCCTCCGGACTCGAACGGTTGAACGCGGATTACATCGGCGGCAGAGTCCTGCCGATCTGGCGCGGCCCGCGCCCCGCCTGGCTGCCCGATCGCAGCGGGCGGCTGTGGGCGGTCATCGCGCTGCTCGACTACGGCCCTTCACCCCTCGAGTTCGGCCCGCGCGTCCCGCTGGGGGTCAACATGGCGTTTCGCCGCGAAGCCTTTGCCCGCGCCGGGCTCCTGGATCCCCACACCGGGCGCAAGGCCGGGACGCTGCTCGGCCAGGAAGTGCGGGAATGGTGCATCCGGGCGCGGGCCGCGGGGGTGCGCGGCTGGTACGTCCCCGAATTCACCGTGCGGCACATCATCCCGCGCAGCCGGTTGAACAAGCGCTATTTCCGCCGCTGGTTCTACTGGCGCGGTATCAGCCGGGCCATGCTGTACGAAAAGGCCGGGCTCGACATGGAGAGACCGGAGGAGACGTCGCTCGACTTCCGCACCGTGCCGCACGTCTTCGGCGTGCCCAGATACCTGTACCGGAAGCTGTTCGTGATCGCCCGGCGCGCCGTTGTCGCGACGCTCCGGCGCGATGTCGCGGCCGCCTTCGAGCGGGAACTCTGGATCTGGTTCTTCGCCGGCATCGCGACGCAGCGATGGAAGGATCGCCGGCGTGGGGGACGCCAGGCGCCGATCGGCGCGCGCGGCTGAAAAAGATAATCGGGTACGCGGGTTGCTTTCCAACCCTGCCATGCGAACCCAACCCTTCGGGCTGCGCCAATCCGGGTGCTTCCGCGCGTGGGTCACCGCGGGCGCCGGCGTGGCGCTCCTCCTCGCGCTGCTTCCGTCGCCGGCGGCCGCCGCGGAAACGCTCTGCGACACGGCGTATCAGGACTGCCGGACACCATTGATCAACCTGATTCGAAACGAGAAGGTCGGCATCGACGTCGCCTTCTGGTTCATGAAGGATGCGCGGTATCCCGCCGAGCTGCAGAAACGCTTGGACGCCGGGGTCCCCGTGCGCGTGCTGATGGATCCCCGCGCGAACGCGACCGAGGCGACGAATGCCGACCGTCTGTCGGAGCTGGCCTCGGCCGGCATTCCGATGCGCAAGCGCGTCGCGAACGGAATCCTGCACTGGAAGATGATGCTGTTCGCCGGCCAGAACACCGTCATGTTCACGGCCGGCAATTTCAGCAGCGCGTTCGTGCCCGACTCCCCCTACACGAACTACACCGACGAGGTGCTCTACTTTTCCGACGACCCGGCAGTCGTGGATTCGTTCAAGACGAAGTACGACGATTCGTGGGTCGACACGACGCATTTCGCCAATTACGCGAACGTCAACGGCCCGCTGGTCCGGACGTACCCGACGTTCTCCATCGACCCCGATCTGAACTTTCCGCCCGAGGACAGCTATCGCAAGCGTGCGGTGAGCCGGTACGACGCCGAGAAGACCGGGATCGACGTGACGATGTACCGCATCACCGACGCCGCCCACGCCGACGCGATGATCCGCGCCGTGGCGCGTGGCGTGCCGGTCCGCCTCCTGATCGAGCAGGAGGAATACCGGAACCGCAGCCGGCTCTGGGACGCGTACAACGTCGACCGGATGTATCACGCCGGCGTGCAGATCCGCCAGCGGGCGCACATCGGCCTCCTCCATCAGAAATCGGTCGTCCTGCGCAGTCAGGGCATGGTCATCTTCGGATCGTCCAACTGGACCTCCCCCTCGACCAACAGCCAGCAGGAGCACAACTACTTCACGACGAAGCCGTGGTTCTATCAGTGGTTCGTCGATCAGTTCGATCGCAAGTGGAACAACAGCACCGGCAACAAGGAGACCAAGCCGTTCACGCCGCTGCCGTCGGGCACCCCCGCGTACATTTCGCCTGCCAACGGGGCGACCGGTCAGGACACGGCCTCGGTCACGCTCACCTGGAACGGAGGCCTGTGGGCGCACATCTACGACGTGTATTTCGGCACGTCCGCGAAGCCCGCGCTGCTCGCCCAGAACCTGATGCTCGGCCCCTCCGAGAACGGCAAGCTGAAGACCTACACGATCACGGGCTTGCAACCCGGGACGACCTACTACTGGCAGATCGTCTCGAAGACGATGGCGTACGTCGAAAAGCCGGGTCCGATCGACAGCTTCACCACCTCGGGCAGCGGCGGCATCCCCGACATCAACGGCGTGAGCGGGCCCGGCGATGTCGTGCTCTATGCCAGTACGGCATCTCCCGTCACGGGCGACTGGACGGTCGAGCCCGACAGCACCGCCGCCGGCGGCCGGAAGATCCTGGAGCCGAATACCGGACGCTCGAAGGTCTCCACGGCGTCGGCGCAGCCGGCCGACGCCTTCGAATTGAAGTTCACCGCGGATGCCGGCAAGCCGTATCGGCTCTGGCTGCGCCTGCGCGCGCAGAGCAACTTCTGGGGCAACGACTCGGTCCACGTGCAGTTCTCCGACTCGGTCACCAGTTCGGGCTCAGCGGCGTACCGCATCGGGACGACGTCGAGCGCCGAAGTCAATCTCGAAGACTGCAGCGGGTGTGGGCTGCAGGGATGGGGCTGGCAGGACGACGGGTGGGGTGTCGGGGTGCTCGGCCCGGCGATCTACTTTGCGACCACCGGCACGCACACGATCCGGATCCAGCGCCGCGAGGATGGCGTATGGATCGATCAAATCATGCTGTCGCCCCAGAAGTACCTCACGGCCTCCCCCGGAAAATTGAAAAACGACGCGACGGTCTACGCGGAGAGCACCGGCGGCGCCTCGCCGCCTCCCGACGGGGACGTCGTCCTCTATGCGAAGGGGGCGCCGACGATCGTGGGCAACTGGGTCGTCACCGCTGACCCCTCCGCGGCCGGCGGGGCTCGCATCTGGAACGAGGATCGCGATGCCCCGAAGGTGCAAACCGCGCTCGCCAACCCCCTCGATTATTTCGAGATGTCGTTCACCGCGAAGGCGGGGACGCCGTACCGGCTGTGGCTGCGCAGCGAAGCCGAGAACAACGACTACGACAACGACTCGGTGCACGTACAGTTCTCCGACTCCGTCGATGCCGACGGGGACGCGGCATTCCGCATCGGGAGCACGGACAGCGCCCCGGTCGTGCTGGAGGACTGTCACGGCTGCGGCGATCACGGGTGGGGCTGGCAGGACGATGGCTACGGCGCGGGGGCGCTCGGGCCGTTGATTTATTTTGCCGCGGCGGGCACGCACGACGTCCGGATTCAGGTGCGCGAGGACGGCATCTCGATCGATCAGATCGTGCTGTCGCCGTCGACCTACCTGAACAGCTCGCCGGGCGCGCTGAAGGACGACACCACGATCCTCCCCGCCAACAGTGGCCAGTCGTAACGTGACGCATGGGAATCGTGGCGGGACGCATCGACGAGAACCGCCTCAGCGGCGCGTGTCGGCGTTCCATGCACGCGTGCCTCATCCTGGGACGGACGCGAACGCCTCCCGCCGACCGCGAGTCGTAGAACGTCCGGGGCAGCCGGGCGACCGCCGGCACGAGGATTGAAGGCCGACCGCAGGGCTAGGAGCATCGAACGTCATGCGCATCAGTTACGTGAGAGTGGCAGCCTGGCCACGGCTGGCCTGGCTGGCGTGCTGTGACCGCGGGGCAAGGCACGTGACGGTCTATCACGGTCCCCAGGTGGAAGTGGCTGACGAGTGGTTCTGCGAGGCGACCTGGGCCGGCCCATTTCAGGACGGCGGGTTCGACCAGACCGACATCGTCGCGGGGTCTGGCGGGCGCGTGCGAGACGGCCAGATGGTCTTCGTCACGTCGGGTTCGACAGTGGATCGGCTGCAGGCACTCGAGACGCCAACCGGTCCGTGGGTATCCAACTCCCTGGCGTGCCTGCTGGCCGCCTCGGGCGCCAGAATCGACGAGGCGACCGGCAAGTATTTCTGGATCTTCCGCACGATCGTCGGCGGCCTTGGCAAGTACCGCCGCACGTTGCCGACGTCGGCCGGACCCGTTCAGCTCGTCTACTTCGACAATTTCGTGTGGGACGGCGCGACGCTGAGCCGGCGCGCCAAGCCAGGTCTCGGGCGAGACTTCAGCACGTTCGATCGCTACGCGTCGTTTCTCGAACGCTCGACGAGCGCCCTGGCGGAGAACGCGGGCGCGCCCCAGCGCGGACACAAGTACGAGCTGCTCAGCACCGCGTCGTCGGGGTACGACTCGTCGACCGTCACCGTACTCGCGCGCCGCGCCGGCGCCACGATGGTGCTGTCCTTCGATCAGGCTCGCCGAGGGCTGGATGACAGTGGCGAGCCCCTGGCCAGATGCCTGGGCATGACTCCCATCACGGTCCAGCGAAGCGCCTGGATGGAGAACGGCCCGCTCCCGGAGGTGCCGTTCCTCGCGTCGGACGCCCACGGGGGAGACGTCTTCTTCAGCGGGGCGGGAACGCTGCTCGCCAACAAAGTGCTCCTCACGGGTTATCACGGCGACAAGGTGTGGGCAAAGGAATCCCCCTCGTGCGACGCGAGTATCGTGCGCGGGGACCAATCGGGCCTGTCGGTCACCGAGTACCGGCTCGGCATCGGCATGATTCACTGTCCCATCAGCTTCTGGGGGGTGCGCCAGATTCGCGATCTCCACGCCATCAGCAACGCTCCGGACATGGCGCCGTGGGACGTCCCGGGGGACTACAGCCGCCCCATCTGCCGCCGCATCGTGGAGAGCGCCGGCGTGCCGCGCGAACTCTTCGGACAGGCGAAAAAGGCCACGTGGGTGCTCCTGCTGCGCAACAGGAACTTCCTCTCGCCCACCTCGGCGAGCGACTACTTCGCGTGGCTGTCGGAGCGGCGCTGGCAGTGGATCAGGCGCGGCCGCATGCCCCCGCTGATCGACCGGCGCGTCGATCATCTGGAGAGTGTGGTCCGGAAGACCACCGGGCAGCTCGGGTCGGTCGCGACGCCGGGCTGGTACGCCACGGCGCTCAAGGCCTCGTATGCGAACCGCGTGGCGCAGCGCATTTCCGCGGGGCCCACGCATTTGCGCCGTTATCTGTTTCCGTGGGCCCTCGGCCATCAGCAGAAGGCGTACGGCTCCCCGTTCTGACGATCAATCGTCGAATTCCGGATGCCGGTCGGCCCAGCGGAGCATCGCCCGGCGCGGCCACAGCACGAGCCCCTTGGCGGGCACGTACTCGCCGCGCTCGTACAGGCGCCGCCGCGTCGCGCTTCGGTACAGCGCGCCATGGGAGGGATCGTCGGGACCGCAGTCGCTGACGAATCCGCCGTTCTCGAGAAAGACGGTACTGAGCCACGCCAGGTGTGGGCTGACCGCGTGTGTGGCGGGCGCGCGGAACCACGACCAGGCGGCGAAGCCCCGCATCTCCGGCTGCACCTCCAGTGTCTTCGCCATTCGAAAGTACGATCGTTTCGCCTCGCGCTCGTCGAGCGATTTTTGAGCGCGGGCCTGGCTCAAATGGCTGAACATGATTGGCCCGAACCCGCCCATTCGGAAGGCGATGAAACCCACGAGCGCGGGCAGCCGCCGCGCCGGGATTCGCAGGAGAACCGATCGCGGGATGCCGGACGGTTCCCAGTCGAATTGTCCGGCGGGAAACCGGCGCGACGTCACAATCTTGGCGAGCGCTACGAAGGCTGCGCTGTCGACGTCGACAGGACTCGGCGGCGCGTGCTCGGGACACTCGGCGAGCCGGCGCAGCCGGTCGGCCATCACCCGCCGGACGCCCGAGCCGAGCGCCACGGGGGCACTCGACAACTGCACGATGGCCGCGGTGAGCAGCGCATACCGCTCGAACGCCGAGGCGGCGCCACTCTCCAGGCGGACGAAGTCGGCCTTCAGCGACCGCACGGTCGAGCGGCTGGCGGGCGCATCCGTCACCTGCCTGACGATCGCGTGCATCGCGCGATCGTCGACCCCCAGTCGTGCCGCGATCGCTCCCATTGCCGTCAGCGGCGGACGCCGGCGGGCCAGATCGCACACGGCCAACGCACCAGACAGAGCCTCGGCGTTCACAGCGTCAGCGACACTCCACTCTTCCGGAACAGGGTCTCCAGCCGCTGGACGTACCAGGCCCGATCGAGCGGAGCCAGGGCGAGCGTGAAGAAGGTCGCCGCGTAGACCAGCGTGCCGACGGCGCCAGCCAGTAGGATCAGCACGATGCTGCCCTCCACGTACGAGCGGGCGAGCACCAGCAACGCCGCCGGGGCAATTGACGGCCACAAGGCCGGCCAGATGGCTCGGCGGAACAGATCGACGATCCGGAGATCGACCCGCCGGCAAGCCGCCGGAAACAACACCCCGATCGTCACCGCCAGCCCTGCCATCACCGTCCCCATCGCGGACCCGATGATGCCGTACCGGCGCACGAAGACGATGCTCAGCACGAGATTCAGCACCGCGGCGATGATGCTCCACCGGGCCAGGAACTTGTGCTGGCCGGCCCCTTTCAGGATGGCGCGGCCGCTGATGTTGCCGGTCCGTATCGCGACGGCGAAGGCGAGCACGTAGATCACCGGGACGGCCTCGGCGAACCGTGGTCCGACCCATGCGCCGACGAGCGGGCCGCCGAGGGCGCAGATGGCGACGAGCAGCGGGATGACCGTCGCGAGCGACACGCGCGTGCCCTCGATCATCACCTGTTGCAGCCGATCGATATTGTTGCGCGTCGCGTGGTGCACGATCGTGGGAAAGAGCACGCTGGTCAGCACGCCCGTCAACATGCGCGCGGTGCCGGTCAGCCGGCTGGCCACGGACCAGACCGCGACCGCCGCCGTGCCGACGAACGCACCGACGACCATCGTGTCCGACGTCATGTTGATCTTCGCGGCGAGGTCGATCACCAGCAGGAAGAGGCTGAAGGCGGTCACCTCGCTCAGTCGCGTCCGGCGCACGTGTCTCCAGCGGATCTCGAGCGGCGGGAACGTGCTGTGGGCGCTGTGCCGGTAGGCGATCAGCGCACAGAGCCGAATCGACGTCGTCACCGCCACGAGTGTGATGACGCCTCCCCCGGCGAGCAGGACCAGCACGTTCGCAATCCCGACCGCGATGCTCGTCACGATGGCAATCGTGTGGTTGACGTAATAGCGCTGAAAGCCATTGACGATGCCGCCGTAGACGCTGAACGGGAAGGTCAGCGCGACGTTGACGCTCACGATCAGGAGCACCGCCCGGCCGACGGCGGCTTCATGCGGTCCAAGCCGGAAGATCGTGTCCAGCCGCCACGCCACGCACCAGGCGGCGCCATACACGGCGACGGCAATCCCCAGGAACACGAAAAAGATGCTGCTGGCCACCTCGTTGATCGCCTTCGCGTCGCGCAGCGCGCGATACTGCGCCGCGAACTTGACCTGCGCGGATCCGTAGCCAAGGTCCAGAATCGAGAAGTAATTCGTGACCGACGCCGCGAGCACCCACAGGCCGTACGTCGACTGCCCGAGATAGTGGATGTTGAACGGCAGCAGGAGGAGGCCAAGCGAGAGATTGAGTCCGATGGCGACGTATTCCGTGAAGACATTCCGCGCATAGAGCCCGAACTGAGGCCCTGACTGCGAGACCCAGTCGTACGCCTCTGACTTTCGTCGATGCGCGCCGAGTAGTTTTCGAATCACAGATGGCGGAGCGATGCAACAATCGTGCAGGAGCGTACACGGGTTGAACGATCAATCGAGGTGCCAGAGGGCCACGCGTCGCCTGTGAATCCCGGGGCGGACGGCGTGGAGACGAGAGCCCCGTGAGTAGGGAGTGCAGCCGCGGGTACGGCACAGTTCGTGCTCGAAAGCCGGCCGATGGTTCTCCCGAAGAGCCTTGGCCGGCACGTAGGCGGCGTCCGCAAGCTCATCAAGGTCATGCGCGTCCAGGCTCCCCTCGCCCGGCAGGACACGGGCAAGGCGATCTGGTCGCAGGCCGCTGAAATCGTGGCGCTCCAGCGCGGCGTCGGCAAACTCGAGCCCGACGAGTATTACCAGTACAGGCTGTACGACGACCGGCGGTTCACCTGGGACCAGAAGCGGCAATTCCTGGGTCGCCGGCTGGAAAATGGTCTCATTCCGATCCTGAGAGAAGGCTGGTGGCTCGGGCTCGCGAACGACAAGATCGTCGCCTACGCCTTCCTCAGGGGACTGGGCTTCCCCATCCCCACGCCCTACGCCGTGTATCACGCCACACGCCACTGCGGCGAGATGATCCCCGTGTGCCGTACGCCGCGGGCGCTCGCGGATTTCATCCGCACGCTCGACGTGCCGTTCATCGCCAAGCCGGTCTACGGGATGTGGGGACGTCACGTCTCGGCCGTGCGACGCGTCGACTCGTCGGCCGACGCGGTGGTGCTCACGAACGGGACCTCCGTCGCGATTGACGCGTTCGTCCGCGGACTCGACGCGATTCGCGATCGCGGCGGCATCCTGCTCCAGGAGCTGCTGGCTCCCCATCCGGCCATCCGCGAGCGCTGCGGCGATCGGATCTGCAGCCTCCGAATCGTCACGATCATGGACCGCCAGGGGCCACGCCTGCTCGCGACCGTGTGGAAGATCGCCACCGGCGTGAGCATGGCCGACAACTACTGGGAGCCGGGCAACCTCGTCGGCCCCGTCGATCCGGCGACGGGCGTCGTGGGGCGCACGTTCACCGGGCTTGGACGCGACATCCGGGAAATCGACCGGCATCCCGATACGGGCCTGCCGCTGCCGGGGTTCACCCTGCCCGAATGGTCGCGCACCGTGGATCTGTGCCTGCGCGCGACGGCTTCGATCCCGAAGCTGCCGATGCAAGCCTGGGACGTCGCCTTGACGGCACGGGGACCGGTGCTCCTGGAAGTCAACGTGAACGGCGGCATGCGCCTCCCCCAACTCTGTGCGGACGCCGGTCTGCTCCGGGGTGAGTTCGCGGAATGGCTCAGTCGCTTCGGCTATCCTCGGGCGGCTCCCTCAAAAAACGCTCGACGTGTGGAAGGGCACGATGCGCACCAACATCAGTGACGCGTCCGGTAAGGATCTGTCCCACGCCTTCCTCTCGGTCATCGAGCCGGAGTGGCAAGTCGCGACAGAGATCGAAGGGCACGACATCGAGGAGGCCTGCCGCCGTCCCGAACTGCACCCGCTGGCGAGAGGCCTCACGATTCGCGGCGGCGCGAATCTTCGGGCGCCGTTCCGGGTTCCGACTGCCACGACGATCGAACTGGCGGCCGGCGCGACGCGCTCGGAGCCTGCCCTGTGGGTGTACTTGCGGCATGCGTTCGAAATCGCGCTGTGGCACCGCGTCACGGGCGCGGTCCGTTCCGCGACTCACGAAATCGCGGCCGCGGCGCTCGCCGCCACGACCGCGCTCCGCTACCTGGAGACCTTGTCGATCGCGGATCGCGAGGCGGCGCTGCGATCCAACCCGGAATGGTTCCGTCTCCTGGAGCGGCTGTTCAGCGCGAGGCGCGAGCGGCAAGGGGAGGTGCGTCTCGCGGCGGGGTGGCTGTCCCACTGCGCGGCGCTGCTTCCGCTCCAGGGGGCCAACCCGGCGCTCGCCGGCGACGCCACGCTCGAAACCGACACCGCCGGTCTGGTCCAGAATCTCTTGCCGCTCGCCGCGCCGACCGAACGGCTATTGGCGTGGGGCGGCGACGGCCGCCTCGCGATCGATCCACAGTCCCGGTTGAACAAGTACGGATGCGGCGCGGCGCCCCGGCCGCGGGCCGTGACCTTCTCGTCCTGCACCGCCTCGTCGACGTCGGAGATCGGCTACCGCAGCGCTGAATCCACGCGAGAACGGCTGATCGCCGACGTGCTCCATGGCGGGCGCTACGAGCAGGCGTGTGGGAACCTGATCGACCAGACGCGCCGGGATATTGCCGATGTGCTGAATCTCGACGTCTCGAGTGGGATGGAAATCGTCCTGGCTGCCTCCGGCACCGACTGCGAGCTGTTCGCACTCTACGCCGCGCTCGCCGGTCACACACGAGATCTCGTCAGCATTGTCGTCGGGCCGGAAGAGATCGGCAGTGGATCGCTGCCGGCCGCGAGCGGACGGCATTTCGACGCGGTGGCCCCGCTCACCCGGGCTGTCGCGGTCGGCACGCCCGTGACCGGCCTGGCGGTCGAACGCCTCCGCATCGAGACGCTGTCGCTGCGCGACGATGGTGGCCGGCCGGTGCCGCTCGCGGAGTTCGATGCGCGTGTCGCACGGCTGGCGCGTTCGGCGGTGGCGAGCGGCGCCACGGCGCTCGTGCACGTGGTCGACAGCTCGAAGACGGGCATGCGTGCACCGAGTCTTGCGTGCGTCCGGGCCCTGCAGCACGAATTGGGCGATCGACTGGTCGTGCTGTTCGACGCGGCGCAGATGCGGATCGACGTGGGTCGACTGTCGGAGTGCGCGGCCGCGGGCGCGATGATCATGATCTCCGGATCGAAGTTCTTCACGGGCTCGCCGTTTTCGGGCGCCCTGATCGTGCCGGCACGTTACGCGGCCGCGCTCGACGAGGTCGACGATTCCCCGATCGGCCTTGGCGCTTACATGAGCCGGCTGGACGTGCCCGCCCGCTGGCGCGGGCTGCGTGCGGCGCTGCCCGAGACACCGAATGTCGGGCTGCTGTTGCGCTGGCGGACCGCGCTCATCGAGATGCAGGCGTTTCGGGCGGTGCCCGACGAGGAGTGCGACGTCTGGTACCACGCATTCCGCGACGCCGCGGCCGAACGGCTGGCGGCGTACGGCTTCGACGTCGTCGACGCGCCGGTCGGAGAGCGGGATCTGGTGGCGGCTGGTGCCGACTGGCACGGGTGGCCGACGATCTTCACCTTCTTCCTCGCCACGTCCGGACCGGACGGCAACCGCGTCCTCCTGGATTACGACGAGGCGCAGCGGGTCTATCTGGCATTGAATCGCGATGTGTCAGAAGTGCTGCCCGCACAGGCGAACCCGATCGAGCGGCGCATCGCCGCGACCCCCTGTCATCTCGGGCAGCCGGTACGGCTCCGCGCAGCCGACGGCGCCGTCAAGGGAGCGCTTCGCATTGCGGTCGGGGCACGGTACGCCTCGCGTGTGGCGTTCGATGCCTCGCTCGGCGCCGATCCGGAAGCGCGCGTCGCCGCGCAGCGGGCGGATTTGGATCTCGTCCTTCACAAAATCGCCATCCTCCTGCGCTACTGGCCCGAGACCGCGCTCTGCGCGCTGAAGGATGGCACGGCGATTCCGGCCGCGCGGGACGGCGGTTAGCCCACGCGGACGGCGCCCGCACGCGGATCGACGACACGCCGCCGCCGGCGGTGTTCCCGGATGTACCCCGCCAGGTAGAGCGCGTGCAGTTCGTGGACGAGGCGGTCGGTCTCGCGCCTCACGCCCCAGGACGATATCCAGCCCGAGGCGTCCTCGAGGACGGATCGGAGCATGTAGCGCGGGGCGCCCAGCAGCGTGGCGACGGGCGCAGCATCGCCCGCCGTGCCCACCAGGCGGTCGAGGCGCGCGCGCGAGATGCCGCGCCAGTACCACCACCGGCGAAAGTAGCTCTTCTGCAGCCGCGGCACGGGCACGTGGTGGAACACCTCCATCGACGGCACGTACAATCCGCGGGCGCCGGCGGCGCGTGACCGGCAGAAGAACTCCGCCTGCTCCTGCCCGAGCAGCGACTGCCCGGTTCGTCCGAGTTCCACGCTGAATCCGCCGATGCGCGCGAACAGCTCCCGCCGGACGGCCATGTTTCCGCCGCCGGCCGGCAGATGCCGGTCTTCCAACACGAAGCGCTCCGGCCCGTAGTCGAACATTCCGAGCGGGCCCCGGAATTCAGTGCGCGACAGGTCCAGCCAGGACGGCGGCGGGGCGTCCCACAGCGGCCACACGGGGCCGCCCGTATAGGCGAGGTCCCCGTCCGCCTCGAGCGGCGCGCACGCTTCATCGATCCAGAAATCCGCAAACCGCTGATCGTCGTCGCCGAACACGATCACGCGCCCTTCGGCCGCGTCGATGCCGGTGTTCAACGCGTACGATTTGCCCTGCCGCGCCTCGACGAGGTACCGGAGACGCATGGGATAGGACGGCTGACGCGACGCCACCGCCTCGCGCGTGCCATCGGTGGAGTTGTTGTCGACGATGAGGACTTCGAAGGTGCGCGTGCCGCGCGTGCGGCTCGCGGCGATGCTGTCGAGCGCCTCTCCGAGCAGCGCCGCGCGATTGAACGTGCAAATCAGGACCGACGCGTCGGCGGCCGCCATCAGGACGCCCGTACGGCCATGCCCGTCCGGTGTGCCATGAGAGCCGCCGGCGGGTGCAGCGCGATCAGCTCGTAGGCGAGCGCGAGCGCACGCGCCGTCGCCGTTCCAGGGCGGAAGAACATCTCGCCGGCGACGTGGCGGCGATCGGAGGACCGCGCGGCCGGGTCCGCGAGCGCGGCGCAGACGGCACGCGCCAGCTCGCCTGGCGACGCCACGACGGTGGCGGCGCTGCGCAGTTGCGCCACCTTCTCGGGATTGATCCGGGCGTGGCGCGCCAGGTCCGGCGCATCGAAGACGACCAGCGGACGATCGAGGGCCAGGAACTCGAACCCAATGGAGCTGTGGTCGGTCACGAGGAGATCGCTCGCCGCCAGAAGCGGCGAGGCGTCGGGCACTTCGGCAAGCGCGAATCGGCCGCTCGCCTCGAACCGCGACAGCCGCTGCCGCCAGTCGACGCCCGCGGCGTATTTCGCGTCGAGCAGGAAGCAGTTGTCGTGCAGCTTCGCGATGACGTTCAGCCCCTGGTCGAGCAGCGCCTCGACGATCGCCTCCCCGGCCACGTGCAGCGAGGACGCCGGCGACCACGTCGGCGCGTACATCACCGTCGGCCGGTCGACGTCGAATCCCAGAGACTGGCGAACCGCGCGCGCGTCGTACGCGCCGGACACCAGCGCATCCAGCTTGGGATATCCGACCAGCACCGCCTGTTCGTGTCGAACGACGCCACGTGCCAGATACCGGCCGAGGCGGTCCGTGTTGACGAACGCCACGCGATCGTAGCCCGTGAACAGGAGCGCATCGCGCGACGGTTCGTCGAGGTTGTACTTGCCGGCGACGCCGTGGAAGAAATTCAGCCGCCGCGCGGCGCGGTGCAGGTGCGCGGGACGCCAGGGATCCGCGTTCACGTACAAGTCGGTCCGCAGCCAGGGCGTCCGGGATCGCGGAACCATGAGAGGGCCGAGCCCGGCGGCCTTCAGCGCGCGGGCAATGTCCTCCCGATCGTCGTGGGTAATGCGGACCGCCACGCGCGCGTCGGCGCGGAGCCCGTCGAGCACCGGGCGCAGCACGCCAAAATTGAGCGGCGACCGCGTGTCGAACAGGACCGTTCGCCGGCCGCCGACTCGGCCGGCGGCCGTGTCGAGGCGGCGCGCCACGCGCGTCAGGCGCGAGCGCCACCGCCGCCGCGACCCCTGCGGCACAGATAACGGCATCATACGACCGAGCTGGACTGCAAACGGCGGGCCGGTTCAGTCAGCGCCTGAATGGTCGGGCTGGTCACGGCGCTGGAACGCATGTACCTTGCGCACGCGCGCCACCTCCACGAAGCCGCCCGCCGTCAGCCGCGCGAAGAGCGCCTGATACGCGTCCGGTGCGCAGAGGGCCGGATGGACCTCCATGACGATCGTCATCACGTGCGCGCGCAGAACATCGATCTCGCGCTCGACCAGCGCCGTCTCCGCACCCTCGATGTCGCAAATGAGTGTCACGCCGGTCCATGGATGACGCTCCAGCACCGAGGCGAGCGTCGTCGCGGGCACGGGAGCACCAGTGCGGCCGCCGGCGATCCGGCCCGAGATGAACTCGGCGCCGACGTCGAAGGAGACCGGCCCGTTTTCATACGCGATCGCGGCGTGCTCGATCGTAAAGCGCGCGCCGTTCAGATGGCGCTGACGCTCGAGCACCGGGATCAGCGACGCGTTCGCCTCGACGACCACATGACTGGCGGGGTCGCGCAGGCGACGATTGACCAGGGTCGCGACGACCCCGATGCCTCCGCCGAGCTCGATGACCGGCGCGAAGGGATCCAGCCGTTGTTCGAGGATCCCGCGCTCGGAGCGCTCGTAGCGGCCGCGCAGCAGCCGGCCACGCAACGCCGTCGAGATCTGGGGGTGCGAAACATCGAAGAGGCAGCCATCCAGCCGGATCAGGTTTCCGCGCCACTCGACGAAACGGCCCAGCCACTGATGATCCCGATACCACCACTGGCGCACGGCGTCGCGCGAGGAGCGCCACCGGTGCACGACACCGGCGAGCGGCCGCGACGTCCTCGTCTGCACGAGCGACCGCATCCTGCCTCCGCCGCGACCGAGGGCCGCACGCAGGGACCATGACCCGCCGCTCTGGAACCAGGACGACCGAACCATCATCGACCCCTGTGCTTTCGTCCCGAACGCCAGCGGCGGCGGGTACGCTGCGCGACGACCGTCCATGCTGACGCGCGCTCACGGACGCAACCGGCGTGCCGGGACACCGCACCAGAGCGGACGAGGTGAGGCAGGCAGGCAGGAAGGAAGATCGGGAAGGGAGGTGAAGAACAGGGCGGACCCGAAGGTCCGCCCTGCCGGTCGCCAAAGGGACATGGCGCGGAGGGCCGCCGCGCCAGGCGACCGCCTGTGGCTACTGCACCTGGAACGTGGCCATCACCGGCCGGTGATCCGACGGCATCACGCCGTTCGCATCCCGGACGTCGAAGACCTGCACCTTCTGCAGCGTCAGCTTCGTGGCGTTGTGCGACTGGAAAATGAAGTCGATGCGGCTGTGCCGGGTGGCGCCGTTCGGATCGTCGGCGAACGCGACGGCCGTGCCCTGGCTGACCGCCTTGGCCCAGGTATCGGTATACAGGGACGTCATCTTCGTGATTTCGGCTGAACCGACGTTCGCGTTGAAGTCGCCGGCGACGATCCGCTGTTCCGAGATCCCGGACGCCCACGCCTGCAGCTCCCCGACCTCCGTCAGACGGTACGACGATGAGTTGGCGTCGAGGTGGGTCGAGAAGAACGAGATCGTCCGACCGTTCACGACGATCGACACCTGCACCACGGCGCGCGAGTAACTGAGCTGCTCGGTGCCGGTATCCTGGAACGGGTAGCGCGACAGGATCAGATTGCCGTTGCCCTTCGTGGCGCCGCTCGCCGTCACGAACTTGTAGTACCACGTCTTGCCGGTCTTCGACTTCAGCAGTGAGGCATAGCGCGCGGGCTGATCCTCGTCGCCGTAGCCGGTGTAGTACTCGATCTCGTTCAGCGACACGATGTCGGGGTTGATTTTCACGATCCAGGACGCGAGCCGATCGGGGCTGTACACACCGTCAGTACCGTAGCCGCCGTGGTGGGTATTCCACTGCATCACCTTGAGCGTGGTCCCCGAGCTGCCCGAGTCGCCCGAGTCGTCCTGCTGCTTGGACGTCCCGAGCGTCACCGTCAGGGTCGGCCGGTTCGCGGTCGAGCTCGCCTCGTCGGAGTAGATCTGCTTGTACGAGCTGCGGCTCGAGCCGCCCTGGTCGATGAGCAGGATCCGCGTGTAGCGCGACGAACCGTAGTCTCCCCGGACGATCGCCTGGACCAGCGACGTGACGTCGAAGGTCACCTTCGAGCCGACCTTGTTGGTGATCGAGGCGGAGCCGACCCGGACGCCGATATCGCCGCCCGCCGTGCCCCACCTCGTGCCGGATTTCTTGTACGTCCAGTCCGCCACCGATTCGGTGTACGACGACTTCTCCTGGTACGCCGCGAGCTGGCGCGTTTCCGCGTTGCCCCCCGCGACGGTCAGCGTGAGCACCGCCGAGGCGATGGAACTGCCGGCGGGGATCGTATTGTCCGTGTCGAACTTCAGCAGGGCCCGCCGGACGTAGTCGGGCGAGCTGCTCGCGCGCGTCTCCAGCACGGTCGACGACCCGTAGTTGCTCCCCGCGTAGCTGCCGCTACGCAGTGTCGTCGCATTGGCGTCGTTCAAGGTGACGACCGTCTGGGCCGCGGCGGCCCCTGCGCCTGCGGCGAACACGGCGGCGACAGTCATCGCCCGCGCGAGGGACCTGCCAATCGAAGAGCACTGCATCGGGGTTCTCCTGTAACCGGCCTTATTTCACGGTGAAGGTCGCCATCACGGGCCGGTGATCGGATGGCATGACGCCGTTCGCATCGCGCACGTCGAAGACCTGAACCTTCGTCAGCGTGAGCTTCGTCGCGCCGTGCGACGCAAAGATGTAGTCGATTCGCGAGTTCCGCGTGTTCCCGGTCGGGTTGTCGGCGTACGCCACCGCCGTGCCGTTGTTCACCGCGTGGGCCCACGTATCGGTATAGCTGTCCGTCATCTTCGCGATCTCCGCGGAGCTGGCGTGGGCGTTGAAGTCCCCCGCGACGATGCGCTGTTCGCTGATGCCGGCGGCCCACGCCTGCAGCTCGCCGACCTCCCTCAGACGGTAGGAGGACGAGTCGGCATCGAGATGGGTCGAGAAGAACGAGATCGTCCGCCCGTTCACCACGACCGAGGCCTCGACGACCGCGCGGGAGTAGCTCAATTGCTCCGTGCCCGTGTCGCGGAACGGATACCGCGAGAGGATCAGATTGCCGTTCCCCTTGGAGGCGCCGGTGGCGGTCACGAACTTGTAGTACCAGGTCTTGCCGGTCTTCGATTCGAGCAGCGACGCGTAGCGCGCGGGCTGATCCTCGTTGCCCCAGCCGGTGTAGTACTCGATCTCGTTCAGCGACACGATGTCGGGGTTGATCTTGACGATCCACGAGGCCAGGCGATTCGGGTCGTACTTGCCGTCGGTGCCGTAGCCGCCGTGGTGGGTATTCCACTGGAGCACCCGCAAGGTGCTCGTCCCCGAAGACCCGCTGCCGGAGTCTCCGTCTCCGTCGCCCTCCGTCGATGACGTGCCGCTTCCGAGCGTCACCGTCAGCGTCGGCCGGTTGGCCGTGGCGCTGGCCTCATCGGAATAAATCTGTTTGTAGGACTGGCGGCTCGAGCCACCCTCGTCGACGAGCACGAAGTGCGTGTACCGCGAACTGCCATAATCGCCGCGGACGATCTTCTGCACGGCAGACGTCACGTCGAACGTGACCTTCGACCCCGCCACGTTCGTAATCGGCTGGACGTCGATCCGCTCGGCCAGGTCCCCCCCCGCGGTGCCCCAGTTCTGTCCCGACCTCCGGCTCGACCAGGTCGCCACCGATTCGGTGTACGCATCGGTTTCCCGGTACACCGCGAGCTGCCGTGTCTCGGGATTGCCACCCGCGACGGTAATCGTCAGGTACGCCGACTTGACGGACGCGCCGGGCTTGGTGGTGGTGTCCGTGTCGAATTTCAGCAGCGCCCGCCGGACGTAGTCGCCGGAATCGCTCGCGCGTGTCTCGAGCACCCCCGACGACCCGTAATTCGTGTTGGCGTACGAGCCTGCGCGCAGCGTCGTCGCGTTGCCGTCGGTGAGCGTCAGGTCGTCGCCGCTCCCCGTGTCGGACGTCCCCGACCCGGACGTGACGATCAGCGTCGGCCGGTCCGACGCGTTGCTCGCCTCGGCCGAGTAGTACTGCCGGTACGAGTCGCGGCTCGACCCGCCCATGTCGGCGATCAGGAATCGGGCGTACCGCGATCCGTAGGTGCCCTTCTCGACCGTCTGCACCTGGCGCGTCACGTCGAAGGTCACCTTCGACCCGGCCGCGCTCGTCGCCGTCGCGGTCGCGTAGGCGTCGACGACGTCCACGCCGGGATAGGTCCAGTCGATGCCGATCTTCCGCCGGTCCCACGTCACGGCCGGTTCGTCGAACGAAATGGGAATCGAGTACGCCCGGAGCTGCCGCGTCTCGCTGTTGCCCCCCTTGACGGTGAGCACGAGTTGGGCGGTGCCGATGCTGGCGCCGGCGGGCAGAGTCGTGTCCGTATCGAACGTGAGCACCGCACGGCGCACGTACTCGTCGCTGTCGCTCTGGCGCGTTTCGAGGATCGCGTCGCTGCCGAAATTCGTGTTGGCGTAACTTCCGCCCCGGACGGTCGCATCCTTGACAGCAGGCAGCGTCAAGGTCTGCGCCGCGGCCGGTCCGGCCTGCGCGATCACCAAGCCCGCCGCGACAGCGGCCAGGCGCATCCATCCCTTCGTTCCGACGTACCTCATCATCCATGTCCTCCTGGGCTTGCTCTCAGCAGCGAGCCGCCTGCGGGCGGGGCGCGTCTGAGCAGCAGGCGCACGCCTCGTTGGCTGGCGAACGCACCAGCGTCCGGGAACGGGGCGTGACGTTTGTAGAGGTGAACGGCAGTCTGACTGCCGGCCCGACGCTAGGGCAAATGTGTGACCAGGTTGAAAAGGCACGAGTTTTCAGGGGTTCTGGCGTAGCGACGCATTTGAGAACTCAGCAAGGCCGACAGGGCGAACTCAGCCGTTTGTACTTTTTACACTTGGAGGGCCAGCTCTCCTTGTTTTCAACGGCTGTAAGGCGATACTGATGAGTCTGGTTCGACGACACTCACCCGATTCGGCCTAGCTCTGCTGTTCCGTGGTTGCGCCACTTGCAGTCGTCCAAGACAGCGCACACGTCCGCCGCACACGGATCGGCGCACGATTTGCACAGCTGACCTCGGCTGCCAGGAGGCCGCTGCCCGCGCATGGACCCCACACGTGACCGTCCGCTCACCGTCGCGATCGTCGCGCCGTCCCTCGACATTCTGGGGGGACAGGCGATTCAGGCCGACCGGCTCCTCCGGGCCTGGCGCGACGACCCCGAGGTGCGCGCCTGGCTCGTGCCGATCAATCCACCGCCTCCGGGGCCGCTGCGCGGAGCGGCGCGGGTGAAATACCTCCGCACGGTCGCGACGCAGCTCGCGTACTGGCCGCTGCTCGTGCGCGAACTGCGGAAGGCCGACGTCGTCCACGTGTTTTCTGCGTCGTACTGGTCCTTCCTGCTGGCACCGCTGCCGGCCGCGATCGTCGGACGTCTGTTCGGCAAGCCCGTCGTCGTCAACTACCACAGCGGGGAAGCGCCCGATCACCTGCGCCGATCGGCGATCGCGCGCGCGACGCTCCGGCGCGTCGACCGCAATGTGGTGCCCTCGCGGTTCCTCCACGACGTGTTCGCCGGGTTCGGCATTCCGTCGGACGTGGTCGCCAACACCATCGATCTGGAACGCTTCCCGTTCCGCGCCCGCGAGGGTCTGCGGCCGCGGCTGCTCTCGACGCGAAGCTTCGAACCGCTCTACAACGTCGCCTGTACGTTGCGGGCCTTTCGCCTCGTGCAGCAGCGCCATCCGGAGGCCGATCTGACGCTCGTCGGAAGCGGATCGCAGCAGGCGAAGCTGCAGCGCCTGGCCGACGAGCTGGGCCTGAAGCGGGTCACCTTCGTCGGACGCGTACCGCCCGACCAGATCTGGCGGTACTACGCCGACGCGGACGTCTACGTGCAGACGCCGGACATCGACAACATGCCCTTGTCCGTCCTGGAGGCGTTCGCGAGCGGGTGTCCGGTCGTTTCCACCGGCGCGGGTGGCGTGCCCGCGATGCTGACCGACGGCGTCCACGGCCTGCTCGCACCGCGCGACGACCACCACGCGATCGCGGCGGCGGTCCTGCGGCTCCTCGACGATCCGGCGCTCGTCCGGTCGGTCACGGAGGCCGCCCGCCGTGCCTGCGCCGACGTGGAGTGGCCGGCGGTGCGCGGGCACTGGCTGCGGCTGTATCGCCGTCTCGCGGCGCCTGCGGGCGTCGCCGCCCCGACGCCGGCATGAACGGCCGTCAGCTCGCTCGACGGATGGCCGCGATGGGCCCGGCCGAACTCCGGTTTCGAGCCGCCGCTCACACCCGGGTGGCGGCGCAGCGCGCCGCGCAGCGCCTGAGACCGAGCCGCTGGCACCGAGGCGACCTCGCGCAAGTCCTGGCCGCGGCCCCCTCGACAGACGACGCGCGCGAAGCCGCACGCGAAGGTGCGTTCCCACTGGCCCAGGAGCGCCTGGCGGCGCACTTCGCGTCGAGACGGTCGTGCTGGCCCCGTACCGCGCGCGATCGGGCGGTCTTCACCCAGCGGCTGCAGGCACTCGTTCCGGCCGCGGCCGCCGAGGCGTCCGCGCGAGCCGACCGTCTCGTCGCCGGGCGCTGCGATCTGCTCGGCTATCGCGATCTCGCATGCGGCACGCCACCGGACTGGCATCGTGATCCGGTGCACGATCGTCGCGCGCCGCTCCGGTTCTGGGCGGACGTGCCCTATCTGGATCCCGCGATGGGGGACCACAAGATCATCTGGGAGCTGAATCGTCAACAGCACTGGCTCGCGCTCGGACGCGCCTGGTGGCTCACCGGCGACCGGCGCTGCCCGCAGACCGTGGAACGGGAACTCGTGAGCTGGATGCAGGCCAATCCGCCGCTCCACGGGATCAACTGGGCCAGCATGCTCGAACTCGCGCTGCGCGCGATTTCCTGGACGTGGGCCATCGAGTTCTTTGCCGAAGGGGCGGCACACGCCGAGGAGCCGTGGCTGGTGGATCTGCTGGTCGGGCTCGACCGGCAGCTTGGCCACGTCGCCCGCAATCTGTCGCGCTACTTCAGCCCGAACACGCATCTGACCGGCGAAGCACTCGCGCTGTACGGGGTCGGCCGTGCGCTTCCGGAACTGGCCCGCGCGGCGGAATTCGCGGAGCTGGGACGCGCGGTGCTCCGCGAACAGGCGCGCCGTCAAATCCGCGGCGACGGCGGACACGCCGAACGATCCGCGCACTACCACCGATACTCGACGGACTTCTATCTGCTGGCGCTGCTCGTGGCTCGCGCGTCCGGCGACGAGGCGGCGGCTGATTTCGAAGACGCGCTTCGCCGCCAGGCGCGCTACCTGCGCGTCATGGCCGACGACCGGGGCCTCCTGCCGCTCATCGGCGACGACGACGGCGGGCAGTTGCTGCCGATGTGCGGCCGGACGCCCGCCGATGCGTCGCCGACGCTGGCCGCCGCGGCGGCGCTGTTGGGCGAACCTGCGCTGGCGGTCGGGCCCGCGCCGGAAGAGGCGCTCTGGCTGCTGCCGCAGACTGCCGTCTCAGGGGCAGCGCCGCACGGCGGTCCTCCGCCCGCATCCACCCTCCTGCCCGACAGCGGCTACTTCGTCGGGCGCAGCGCGGCCGGCGATCACCTGGTGTTCGATGCGGGGCCGCACGGTTTCCTGAACGGCGGCCACGCGCACTCGAGCGCGCTCGCCCTCACGCTCACGGTCGGCGGACGGCCGGTCCTCGTCGATCCGGGCACCGCGACGTACACGATGGACGAGGCCACACGCGACCGGTTCCGGTCGACCCGCATGCACAACACCGTGACCATCGACGGCCGCAATCACGTCGAGCCGCGGGGGCCGTTCGGATGGGAAGGCAGCCCCGCGGCACGCCTGACGCTCGGCCGCCGTGCCGAGGGATTCGACGTCGCGGAAGGGACGCGCTGCGATGCCAGCGGGGTCACGCACGTCCGGACGATCGTCGCGCTGCACGGCGTCGGCTGGCTCGTCCTCGATCATCTGTTCGGCGGGGATCGATCGCTGACCGCCGACGCGTGGTGGCATCTCCATCCGTCGTGGACGCCGGCCGTTCGCGCCGGCCGCATCGAGCTTCGGCACACCGACGGCACCATCCTGGCGATGGCAGGAAGCACGGAACTGCGCGTGCTCGCGCCCGGGCATTCGAGCGGTCTCGCCTCGTACGCGCCGGAATACGGGCGGATGGAGCCTGCGTACGTGCTGCAGGCAACGGCGACGGCGCGGCCGCCCGCCTGTGCGGCCACGTTCCTGCCCGCGCGCCACGCACGCGGCGCACGGCTCGACGTCGACATGCGGCCGATCGAGGCAACCCCCGGGGACGGATGGGGCGCCGCCGCCGTGCACGTCGAGACGCCGGACATCGATCTGCTCGTCCTGGCCGCCGTCCCGAGGGGCGTGCCCGCGCAGCCGAGCCCGGCGCACGCATGGGGAGCCGCCGGCGTCCGGACGGACGGGCGTGTCGCGTGCGTGTGCGTGGAACGGACACGCGGCGTGACGCTCTCCCTCGTGAATGGGTCCGCGCTCGCGCTGCCGGAGGGGGCGCCAGGGCTCGATCTGCCCGCCGGCACCAGCAGCTACCACGGCGTGCACGACGGCGCGCCCGAACGACAACGCGCGGCGGGAGGACGCTGATCATGTGCGGAATTGCCGGATTCGCCGACGGGACGCGGATGTCTTCAGCCGACGCGCGCGCGCGTGCCGCCGCCGATCTCGCGCTCGTGCACCGGATGTGCGCGTCCATCCGCCACCGCGGTCCCGACGACGAGGGGATTCACGTCGACGCGGGCGTGGGGCTCGGCATGCGGCGGCTCAGCATCATCGACCTCGCGACCGGGCACCAGCCGATCGCGAACGAGACCGGGCGCGTGTGGGTCGTCTTCAACGGCGAGATCTACAACTATCGCGATCTGCGTGCCCAGCTCGAAGCGGCCGGCCACGCATTCCGGACGTCGAGCGACACGGAGACGATCGTCCACGCGTACGAGGAGTGGGGAGACGACTGCTTCCGCCGGCTGCGCGGGATGTTCGCCATCGCGCTCTGGGATGCCGCGCAGCAGACGCTCCTGCTCGCGCGCGATCGCGCCGGCATCAAGCCGCTGTACTACACCGCCGCCGGCCAACGGCTGTACTTCGCCAGCGAGATCAAGTCGCTGATCGCCGCCGACGCCGTCGATCGCCGGATCGATCCGCATGCCCTCGACCACTTTCTCGCGTTTCTGTACACGCCGCGCGACACCTCGATTTTCCAGGGTGTCGAGAAGCTGCCGCCCGGACACTACCTCCGGTGGCGCCACGGGCGCGTCGAGCGGCACCGCTACTGGGAGATCGGCGCCGAGGAGCCGTTCGCCGGCACCGAAGCCGAGGCCGCCGAGGCGCTGCGAGGCGTCCTCGCCGACGCCGTGCGCCAGCACATGATCAGCGACGTCCCGCTCGGCGCGTTTCTGTCGGGAGGCGTGGACTCCTCGGCCGTCGTGGCGTTCATGGCGCAGGCGACCCACCGGCCCGTCCAGACCTTCTCGATCGGCTTCAACGATCCCGCGTTCGACGAACTCGAATACGCCCGGATCGTGGCGCGACACTTCGCCACCGATCACCACGAACTCGTCGTCGAGCCCGACGCGCTTTCCGTGCTCGACCGGCTCGTGACGCACTTCGACGAGCCCTTCGCGGACTCGTCGGCGATTCCCACGTGGTACGTCTCCGAGATGGCGCGCCGGCACGTCACCGTGGTCCTGTCGGGAGACGGCGGCGACGAGCTGTTCGGCGGGTACGACCGCTACCTGCCGCATCCCCGGGTCGCGCGATTCGACGCGCTGCCGGTCCCGGGGCTCCGGCGGCTGGCCGGGTACACGTGGCCGCTGTTGCCGCATGGCGCGCGCGGCAAGAATTTTCTCCGGCATGTCTCGCAGGGAGCGGACGCGCGCTACGTCGATTCGATCGCGTTCTTCCATCCCGACGAGCGCCGCGCGCTGTACTCCGGCGATCTGCGCCGCGCGCTGCCGCGGCCCGACGGCGAGGCGTTCGTACGCGAACGCTTGACGCGCTTCCGCGGGCTGCCGCTGCACAGCCGGATGATGCGCGTCGACTTCGAGACCTACCTGCCCGAGGACGTGCTCGCCAAAGTGGACCGGATGAGCATGGCGCACTCGATCGAATCGCGCGTGCCGCTGCTCGACAACGAGGTCATCGCCTTTGCCGCGGCGCTGCCGGCCCGCTTCAAGATTCATCAGGGGCGGCGCAAGCACATCCTGAAGGCGGCGCTCGCGCCGCTGCTGCCGCCGGGCATTCTCGACCGTCGCAAGCAGGGCTTTGGCGTGCCGCTGGGCACGTGGTTCCGCGGCGGACTCACGGGACTGTTCACCGACGTGCTCGAGTCGCCGCGCACCCGCCAGCGCGGCTACTTCGATCCCGCCGTCGCCGACCGCCTCGTCCGGGAGCATCTGGCCGGCACGCGCGATCACACGCTGCGGCTGTGGCAGTTGCTCATGTTCGAACTCTGGCATCGCGAATACCTGGATGCGGCGGCCGTCCGTCAGGCGTGCTGACCCGGCGCGGGCGCACGCTTCCACGATTTGAGCAGTCCGTTACCCATGCCGGCGAAGGGGGTGCGGAAGACGGACCGATTCTGGCGCGCGCGTTCCACAGTTCTTCCGCCTGCATTGCCTCATCTACTGGCACCTCGCTTGCTCAGATGGCCCCCTGTGAATCAGCACGGCGCGGACGACGGAGCCGGTCCCCACGTGTGGTGCGACGCCACCCTGGAAGGGCGTGAGCGGAGCGAAGGAGCCACGGGCCTGGAACGCCTACGGGAGGGGCTCCGCGACCGTGCGCGTCCCGGGCTCCGTGAGACGAAGTCTGCCGCCGAACCGCAGCGAGTGAGCGCAGCGAGCGAGCCACGCGAGCGGAGCGCGCCGGCGGAGCGGCGCGCGAGGGAGCGTGTCGGGGCCGCCTGCGCCGAGGCTGCGGCGGATCCACCGAAGCGCCTTCGGCGCGAAGGCGGAGGGTCCGGCGGGACGCAGCCCCCCGGAGAAGTCTGATGTGCGGCATCGTCGGCATCGTCGGCCCTGACGGCCTCCAGCCGGAGGATCGCGCGCGCGTGATTGCCATGCGCGACGTGATCGCGCACCGCGGCCCCGACGAAGCCGGCCTCTTCGTCGACGGGCAGGCCGCCCTCGGCCACCGTCGTCTCAGCATCGTCGATTTGGCGACCGGGCAGCAGCCGCTCGCCAATGAAGACGGCAGCATCCAGCTCGTCTTCAACGGCGAGATCTACAACCATGCGGAGCTGCGACGAGTGCTGACGGCGGCCGGACACCGCTACCAGACGCGATCGGATACCGAAACGATCGTGCACGGGTACGAGCAGTGGGGCGACGCCTGCGTCGAGCATTTCCGCGGGATGTTCGCGTTTGCCCTGTGGGACGCGCCGCGCCGCCGGCTTCTGCTCGCGCGCGACCGGCTGGGGATCAAACCGCTGTACTGGACGCTGGCGGGCACGCGGCTCCTGTTCGGATCGGAGATCAAGGCGCTCCTCGAGAGCGGCCTGGTGCGCGCCACGCCGAACGAGGCGAGACTGCCCGAGCTGCTGGCCACGCGCTATCTCTCGGGAACCGAGACGTTGTTCGCCGGCATCCATCGCCTGCTTCCCGGTCACGTGCTCGTGTTCGAGCGTGGGGTCGTCACGACCCGCGCCTGGTGGGACGTGCCGGAGGGCGGCCATCCCGAGCTGGCGCGACTGTCGGACCGCGACGCCGTCGACCGGTTCCGCGCGCTCCTCGAGGATGCGGTGCGCGCGCGGCTCATGTCGGACGTGCCGCTGGGCGTGTTCCTGTCGGGGGGGCTCGACAGCAGCGCGATCGCCGCGCTGATGGCGCGCCTGATCGGCCGGCCGCTGCAAACCTTTTCGGTGGCCTTCGAGCAGCGTGCCTTCAGCGAGCTGGCGTACGCGCGACAGGTGTCGCGCGCGATTGGCGCCGACGCCCACGAAATCGTCATCGGCGACCGCGATTTCTTCGGCGCACTCCCGCGCCTGATCTGGCACGAGGACGAACCGATCGCGCATCCGTCGAGCGTGCCGCTGTATTTCGTGTCGCGGCTGGCGCGCGAACGCGTCAAGGTCGTGCTCACCGGCGAGGGAAGCGACGAACTGCTGGCCGGCTACGGGAAGTATCCGCGCGCGCTGGTGAACTGGCGCGCCGGGGCAGCGTGGAACCATGTGCCGTCTCCCCTCCGCCGCCTGGTGGCCGGCCGGATCGTGCCGCGGCTGCCGCGACGGCTCCGCCGGTACGCCAGCCGATCGTTCCTGGCGCTCCCGCGCACGCCGGAGGCGATGTTCTTCGACAACTTCGCCGGCATGGGCCTGCGGCGCCAGGCGTCGCTGCTCTCCCGGCGTGTCGGCGGCCTGGCGACGCCGGACCAGGCGTACGCCCCGTCGCGACGGTACTTCGATACGCCGAACGGCACGAGCGGGATGCTCGACCGGCTGCTCTATACGGACCTGAAAACGTATCTCGTCGAACTGCTGATGAAGCAGGACCAGATGAGCATGGCCGCGTCGATCGAGAGCCGGGTCCCGTTCCTCGACCATCCGCTCGTGGAATTCGCCGCGGGGCTGCCGGCGCGCATGAAGCTGCGCGGCCTGACGACGAAATGGATCCTGCGCGAGGCGGCGCGCGACGTGCTCCCGCGCGAGATCCTCACGCGGCGCAAGATGGGCTTTCCGGTGCCGTTCGCCCTCTGGATGCGCGGCGCGTGGGCCAACGTCGCCCGCGACGTCCTGCTCGATCGCCGGTCGCGCGAGCGCGGATTGATCGACGCGGCGGCCGTGTCGGCGCTCATCGACGATCACGCGCGGGGGACGGCGGACGGCGGCGACGCGCTCTGGAGTTTGTTGAATCTCGAACTGTGGTACCGCACGCACATCGACGGCGAGGGGGTGCAGACGCTGCCGGTGCCGGCGCCCACCGCCATGCGCGAGGCCGCGCTGAGGGCGACGGCGTAGCGGGGGGTGCGGGGGGCGGGGGGCGGGCGGCCGCGCACGCCGTGCGGAGCCCCCGGTAAGGGAGACGCGAGATGAAGGTGTCTGTGTTTGGTCTGGGGTACGTAGGCAGTGTATCGGCGGCGTCGTTTGCCGCCGATGGGCACGAGGTCGTGGGGGTCGACGTCAACCCCGACAAGGTGGCGAGCCTGAACGAGGGCCGCAGCCCGATCGTCGAGAAGGACCTGGATCGTTTGATCCGCGACAACACCGCGGCCGGCCGCCTGCGCGCGACGACCAGCACCCCCGCCGCCGTCCGCGACACGCAACTGTCGCTCGTCTGCGTCGGCACGCCGAGCCGCCGCAACGGCAGCCTGGATCTGACGTACCTGGAACGCGTCGCCGAGCAGATCGGCGAGGCGCTGCGCGACAAGGACGGCTATCATGTGGTCGTCGTCCGGAGCACCGTGCTGCCGGGCACGACGCATCAGGTCGTCATCCCCGCGCTCGAGCGGACATCGGGCAAGACGTACGGGACCGGCTTCGGCGTGACGGTGAACCCCGAGTTCCTGCGCGAGGGGACGGCGATCGAGGACTTCCGGCATCCCCCCCTGACGCTCGTCGGCCACAACTATCGCTCCGACGCCGAGCCGACACAGGCGCTGTACGGACATGTCGAGGCGCCGCTCGTGACGACCAGCATCCGGACGGCCGAGATGATCAAGTACGCGAGCAACACGTGGCACGCGCTCAAGGTGACCTTCGCGAACGAGATCGGCAGCCTCTGCAAGCGGCTCGAGATCGACAGCCATCAGGTGATGGACATCTTCTGCCGCGACGAGAAGCTGAACCTCAGCGCCTACTATCTGAAACCGGGCTTCGCCTTCGGCGGCTCCTGCCTGCCGAAGGACGTGCGCGCGCTGCAGTATCGCGCGCGCGAAGTGGACGTCGAGATGCCGGTGATCCAGTCGATCCTCGGCAGCAATCAGCTGCAGATCCAGCATGCGATCGACGCGGTGATCGAGACGGGGCGGAAGCGCGTCGGACTGCTTGGCTTCAGCTTCAAGGCGGGCACCGACGATCTGCGCGAGAGCCCGATCGTCATCCTGGCCGAGGCGCTCCTCGGGAAGGGCTATCAGCTCTGCATCTACGACCGCAACGTATCGATCGCGCGGCTCGTCGGGGCGAACAAGCAGTACATCAACGAGCAGATCCCGCACCTCTCGTCGCTGCTGTGCGACACGATCGACGAGGTGCTGGAGCGGTCGGACGTGATCGTCGTCGGGAACCGCTCGCCGGAGTTCGCGAGCGCCCTGTCGCGCACGCGCCCCGATCAGATCGTCATCGATCTGGTGCGCGTGAGCACGCCGCGCGACGAGATCCCGGCGCAGTACGAGGGAATCTGCTGGTAAGACTGCAGGCTCGCGTGGTGCCGGAACCCTACTCGCCGTCCGTGAGAAATCCCTCCATCCCCTGCCAGATCGTCTCCAGGCTGCCGGCGAGCTGGTGGTCGTCGTCGAGCAGCCGAAGCCGCACGTTCGGCCGCGCCGCGCACCACGCCTCGACGCCGGCCGGATTGACGACCGTATCGAACCGTCCCTGAAAGACCAGCGCGGGGATGCGGAGGTCGGCGCCGGCGACGTCGTACCTCAGCGCGTCCTCGTAGAGGGCGTAGCGCAGCGGCATCATCCGCCCGTAGGCGTAGTGAAACACCATCAGCTGCCCGGACGCCTTCCACTGCTCCAGTCGATCGGCCTCGGGCGCGGCGCCCGAAAACGGCGCGTGGCCGAACGCCAGCGCGGGGGCCAGCAGCACGAGCTGCGCGATGCGATCGCGGCGGCGGAGCGCGGTGTTGACGGCGACGAAGCCGCCCAGGCTCGATCCGATCAGCACCACCGGGCCGTCCGGCCGCGTGTCGAGCCACGCGTCCACCTGCTCGAGCATGCGCGTGATCGTGAGCGTCGAGAAGTCCGGCTGGTTCAGATCCGGCACGTGCATCGCGATGCCGCGTTCCGCCAATCGCTGCGCGAGCCAGGTCGCCTTCGACGAGGAAGGCGACGAGGCAAAGCCGTGGAGATAGAGGTACAGGGCCGGCGGCAACGTCTCAGGAAAAGACGAGCGTGACCGTGCAACCGGCCGGGACGTCGCGGGCCATCGCGACGCGTCCGCCGTGGGCCTGCACGATGCGCGACGCGGCCGCGAGCTGCAGGCTGCCGCCGATGCCGCAGGGGTGGCCGGCGGCCAGCTCGAAGAAGCGATCGGCCGCCGCCGCCGCGATCGACGTCGTGCGCTGGGAGACCTCGACCAGGAGCGCCGCGCGCGCACCGGCGCTGCGAATCGCCACTCGCAGCGAGGCGGGACACACGTCGCCGGCGAGCGTGAGCAGCGCGTCGACCGAGCCCAGGATCGCCACGAGCGCAAACCGCTCGTCGACGATCATGGAGCACGCCTCGTCTGGCGCCCGGCATTCCAGGTCCACGCCGGTCGCGCGACGCATGACCGCCGCCGCCGTCGCGACGCGCTGCGCGAGCGTCGCGCCGCTCACCGGCGCGAGCGCGAGCGCGGGCGGTCCGACGAGCGCGGCGGCCCCCAGCGCCATGCGCTCGGCACGCGCGGTTTCCAGCTTCGCGAGCGCGGCGGCAATCCCGGCCGACAGCGTGCGCCCTCCGCGCTCGGCGAGCGCGGCGCAGCCGGCGGCGGCGGCGAGCGTGTCGGCCACATTGATCAATCCCTCCGCGATCAATCCCTCCGCGATCAATCCGTCGGCGAGCGGCCCGGCGGCCGCCGGCTCTGGCGAGGGGGTCAGCGGCGCCGCAATGGCCGCCGCCTCGCGGAGCGAGTGCGCGGCGCGCTCGTCCACCTCGTGCACGAGGCAGGGCACCGTCCGGACCCCGGCGGCCATCGCGGCCCGCAAGCGCCGATCGCCGGCAATCACGCGGAAGCGCCCGCGATGGGCCCGCACGAGCAGCGGCTGCAGCACGCCGAACTGACGGATGGATTCGATGAGCGGCGCGAGTTCGGCATTGCCGGGGGCGGTCGCGTCGGCGCCGAGATCGACATCGACATCGTTCACGGGCAGGTGCCGGACGGCCGCATGGCCCGCCGAGCCCGCGAGCTGATCGACGTAGTGCGCGTCGTGCCGCATCCGGAAGCCTGCCGGCAGCCCTTCGCGCGCGCGCGCGCGCCCACCCGGCTCTTCGGGCGGCGGCGCGATGAACGTGGTCTCCAGATCGGTGCTGATTCCCTGAGGTTCCCCGAACGACTCGGTCACGCCGTGTTCCCCCGAACGAAGTGGAAGCGGAAGTGGAAGTGGTGGTGAGCAGCCTTATGGTAACGCACAGCTTGGCCGTTGACGAGACGCGATCGACGCGGGTTCAGAATTTCGTGGGACAGCCCGGCCGGCAGCGGCACTGGATGTTGCCGTCGCCGTCGGTGGCGTAGTCGTACGTCAGCTCTTCGCCCGTCCGGATGTTGCGCGCCGCACGAATCCAGATCGTGTCCCCCACGACCTGCGTGTAGCAGTTCGGCGCGCAGGCGTGATTGATGTAGCGCGCGATGTTGCCGCCGACGGCGGCGTCGCGCACGTAGAGCCGATTCAGCTTGAAGCACCAGATGTGTCCACGGCGGAGATAGCGTTCTTCGCGCGGGAGGCTCTCGCGATTGCTGATCTTTTCCCCTGCATAGTGGATGATCCGGGTGTTCTTGGTGATCGGCCGGGTCGCGAACACGCCCCAGCCCTGGATCCTGGAATGCCGTTTTTCGATCACGTCTCGATGGCCTGTGCGGCTCATTGAAACATGGCTCGTGCACGCGCGCAAGCATTACCGGTTTTGTCGCGCGGGCTGATATGCTCGACAGATGGAGGGGATTATCACTGCCTGGGGACGCATCCTCGCCGGACGTCGTCCTTCGCTCTCGATCGAAATCACACGCGAGTGCCCGCTGCGCTGTCCCGGCTGTTACGCGTACGGCGACGACCACCTCGGCGGCGACCTGACCCTGCGCCAGGTGAGCGACTACAAGGGGACGGAGCTCGTCGAGCGCGTGCTCGCGCTGGTCGACGCGGAACGGCCCATCCATCTCTCGATCGTCGGCGGCGAACCGCTCGTCCGCTACCGCGAGCTGCAGGACCTGCTCCCGAGGCTCGCCGATCGCGGACTCTACACGCAGCTGGTCACGAGCGCGGTGCGTCCGATCCCGCAGGAGTGGGCGGCGATTCCGCGTCTGCAGATCGTCGTCTCGATCGACGGGCTGCAGCCCGAGCACGACAAGCGCCGCACGCCGGCGACCTACGACCGCATCCTGAAGCACATCAAGGGGCACCAGATCACGGTCCACTGCACCGTCACGCGCCAGCAGGCGCAGCGCGACGGGTATGTGGACGAGTTCGTCGACTACTGGTCGGCCAACCCCGATACGCGCCAGATCTGGGTCAGCCTGTATACGCCCCAGATCGGCGAAGTGTCCGAGGAACGCCTGCGGCCGGAGGATCGCACCCGGGTGGTCGAGGCCCTGATGGTGCTGCGCCTCCGCTATCCGAAGCTGACCCTGCCGGAGGGGCTGCTCCGTCAGTACCTGCACCCCCCGACGTCGCCGGCCGACTGCGTGTTCGCCGAAACGACGACCTGCGTGTCGGCCGACCTGCAGACGCCGATCACGCCGTGCCAGTTCGGCGGGAATCCCGACTGCTCCCAGTGCGGCTGCGTCGCCTCGGCGGGGCTGAACGCCGTGGCGGCCCACCGCCTGCCGATGGGCATCCGGGTCGGCTCGATTTTCGAGACGTCGTTGAAGATCGGGCGAAAAATGCGCAGCCGGCGTGAACCGGACGCCGCAGCCTGATAGGATACGGAGATCCATGCGGGCGCTCCGGAAGACCAGTCGGCGGCTTCGCTCGGTCCGCGAGTTCGTGCGCGGCCTGGCGCGCACCGATCACCCGCTGCTCGTCCACATCATCCCCATCCGGCGCTGCAACATCGATTGCGGCTACTGCAACGAGTACGACAAGGTCTCGTCGCCCGTCCCGGTCGAGACGATGTTCGCCCGCATCGATCACCTGGCGGGGCTCGGCACCTCGGTCATCGCGTTCAGCGGCGGCGAGCCGATGCTCCATCCGGATCTCGATCGCCTGATCGGCCGCATCCGCTCCCACGGCCGCATCGCCGGCCTGATCACGAACGGCTACCTGCTCTCGCCCCGGCGCATCGCGGCGCTCAACGAGGCCGGGCTCGACTACCTGCAGATCAGCATCGACAACGTCGAGCCCGACGAGATCTCCAAGAAGAGCCTGCGGCTGCTCGACAAGAAGCTGCAGTGGCTGGCCGAGTACGCCGACTTCGACGTGAACATCAACTCGGTCGTCGGCGGCGGCATCAAGAACCCCGAGGACGCCCGCACGATCAACCGCCGGGCGTCGGAGCTGGGCTTCTCGACGTCGATCGGCATCATTCACGACGGCTCCGGCATCCTCAAGCCGCTCGGCCCCGCCGAACGCAGCGTCTTCGACGACGTGATGCGGCAGATCGATGGACGCCGGCAAGTCCTGAAGAACCTCTACTCCGGCATCCGCCAGTTCCAGATGAACCTGGCCGACGCGCAGCCGAACGACTGGCAGTGCCGCGCCGGCGCCCGCTATCTGTACGTCTGCGAACAGGGGCTCGTGCACTGGTGCTCGCAGCAGCGCGGCTTCCCCGGCACCCCGCTCGAGACCTACACCGTCGAGGACATCCGCCGGGAGCTGCTCGCGCCGAAGGGCTGCGCGCCGCTCTGCACGATCGGCTGCGTGCACCGCGTGTCGCGGATGGACTTCTGGCGCAAGCCGCAGCGTCAGGATCCGGGCGTCGCGCAGGGCTCCATCTCAGCGGCATCGTGAGCCCATGGCCACGGTCCCTTCCTTCGATATCACGTCGACCGTCGACCTGCAGGAGGTCGACAACGCCGTCAACCAGGCGCGCAAGGAAGTGGCGCAGCGCTACGACTTCAAGGGCTCGCGCGCCGCGATCGAGTTCTCGCGCGCCGAGAACTCGCTCACGCTCGTCGCCGACGACGAGTTCAAGCTGACCGCGCTCTGGGACATCCTGCAGGGGCGGCTGGTGCGCCGGGGCGTGCCCACGAAGAATCTGACGCCGGGAACGATCGAGCACGGCGCCAACGACACCGTCCGACGGACGGTGACGCTGCAGCAGGGCATTCCGACCGAGGCCGCCCGCGATATCGTCAAGTTCCTGAAGGACCACAAGCTGAAGAAGGTGCAGGCGGCGATTCAGGCGGACCAGGTGCGCGTGTCGTCGCCGTCGAAAGACGATCTCCAGGAGGCGATGCGGCTGCTGCGCGAGCACGATTTCGGTGTGGCGTTGCAGTACGGAAACTATCGCGGCTGACTTGGGCGTCAGGCTTTAGGTTGGGGAACTCCTCGCATTGCCGTTCGTCCCGGCCGGCGCTGGCCGCGCTCGTCGTCCTGGCGGCGTGCTCGGCCGCGCGCGCCCCCATCACACCGCCGGCCCCCGTCGCGCCCGCGACCGTGGCAGCCGCAGGGCTGCCGAATCGCGCCGGATCGCTCCGCTTTGCCGTGATCGGCGACAGCGGCACCGGGCAGTCGCCGCAGTACGAGGTCGCGCAGGAGATGGCGCGCTGGCACGAACAGTTCCCCTTCGCGCTGGTCCTGATGCTGGGGGACAACATCTACGGCTCGCAGCGGCCGGCCGACTTCATCCAGAAGTTCGCGCGCCCCTACGGGCCGCTCCTCGACGCCGGCGTTCTGTTCTATGCGTCGCTCGGCAACCACGACACGGACGAGCGCGAGCAGACGCGGTATCCGGCGTTCCACATGGACGGCCGGTCCTACTACAGCGTCAAGGCGCCGGCGCAGGACGTCCGGTTCTTCGCGCTCGACAGCAGCCGGATGGACGCGGCGCAGCTCGCCTGGCTGCGCCGCGACCTCGCGGCCTCGACCGAAGCCTGGAAGATTGCGTTCTTCCACCATCCGCTGTATTCCTCCGGCCGGAGGCACGGCTCGACGGTCGCGCTGCGCGAACAGCTCGAGCCGCTGTTCATCCAGTACCACGTGAGCGTGGTGCTGAGCGGCCACGACCACGTTTACGAACGGATCAAACCCCAGCACGGGATCGCGTACTTCGTCGAAGGGGCGAGCGGGCAGCTGCGCGCCGGCAATCTGCGGCACGATTCGCCGCTCACCGCCCGCGGCGACGACCAGGACCGCAGCTTCATGCTGATGGAAATCGACGGCCACGAGCTGCACTTCGCCACGATTACGCGCCTGGGCACGATCGTCGACTCGGGCGTGATCCAGCTGCCAGTAACCAGTCGCCAGTAACCAGTCGCCAGTAACCAGTTACCAGTTACCAGTTACCAGTTACCAGTAGCCGGTAGCCAGTAGCCAGTAGCCAGTTTTCGCAGACTGGGGACTGGGAACTGGCTACTGGCTACCGGCTACTGGTTACTGGCTACTGGAAACTGGCTACTGGGAACTGGCAGCTGGCTATCTGAAGTCGTGCGACTCGGGCGCCGGACCGCGGCGGCCGAGCGACGACAGCCGCTCCGCCTTCACTGACGTCACCCCTTCCTGAATCTGCAGCAGCCCCTCCACGAGCAGATACGGCTCGCCGACGATGGTCGCGCGCTGCGCCGTGAAGAGATCCGGGCGCACGATGATGTTCGCGATGCCCGTTTCGTCCTCGAGCGTCAGGAACACGAACCCTTTCGCCGTGCCCGGACGCTGGCGCGTGATGACGGCTCCGGCGACGCGCACGCGCCGGCCGTGCCGCCCGCGCGGCAGGTCGCTCGCGCGCAGCACGCCCCGAAGCGCCAGGTCACCGCGGCGCAGCGACATCGGATGCGGCCCGATCGTCAGGCTCGTCCCCTCGTAGTCCGCCAGCAGCCGCTCCGTGACGGTCATCGGCGACAGTGGGCTTTGGGCTTTAGGCTTTGGGCTTTGGGAGGGCTCGGGCGTCTCGAACAGCTCGCCGGCGGGGCGGATCGCCTGCTCGATCTGCCACAGCGCCGTGCGGCGATCGTAGCCGAACGCGTTGAGCGCGCCGACGGAGGCGAGCGTCGCCAGCTCGTCGCGGTGCACGCCGGTCCGGCGAATCAGATCGTCGAGCGACGCGAACCGGGCCGCCGCCTCCGGCGCCGCGATCGCCGGCCATCGCGATCCCTGATCGTCCGTGGCTTCCGTGGCCGTCCGTCCGTGAGCATCCGTGTGTTCAGTGGCCGTTCGTCCGTGAGCGTCCGTGTGTTCCGTGGCCTCCCGTCCCTGATCGTCCGTGGCTTCCGTGGCCTTCCGTCCGTGAGCGTCCGTGTGTTCCGTGGCCGTCCGTCCGTGAGCGTCCGTGTGTTCCGTGGCCTCCCGTCCGTGAGCGTCCGTGTGTTCCGTGGCCTCCCGTCCCTGATCGTCCGTGGCTTCCGTGGCCTTCCGTCCGTGAG
>DASUKM010000017.1:0-22938 GCA_036278735.1 Vicinamibacterales bacterium | reverse complement strand
TGTGATCCGTGGCTGGCTCTGTCCGTGAAGTCCGCGTGATCCGTGGCTGTCACGTCCGTGAAGTCCGCGTGATCCGTGGCTGCCTTGTCCGTGTAGTCCGCGTGATCCGTGGCTGCCCTTGTCCGTGAAGTCCGCGTGATCCGTGGCTGCCTTGTCCGTGTAGTCCGCGTGATCCGTGGCCGCCTTTGTCCGTGTAAATCCGCGTGATCCGTGGCTGCCTTGTCCGTGTAGTCCGCGTGATCCGTGGCTGCCTTGTCCGTGTAGTCCGCGTGATCCGTAGCCCGCCTTTGTCCGTGTAAATCCGCGTGATCCGTGGCCGCCGTTGTCCGTGCTATCCGTGCGATCCGTGGCCGCCTTTCTCCGTGTCATCCGCGCGATCCGTGGCCAGGACCGTGGCGGGAGGTCCGGCACGGACCACGCGGCCGTGATCGACGACGAGCACGTATTCGGCGAGCCGGCGCACCTCTTCGCGATCGTGCGACACCCAGACGATCGGCAGCGCGAACTCGTCGCGGACGCGCTCCAGGTACGGCACGATCCGCCGGCGCAGCGGCACGTCGACGGCGGCGAGCGGCTCGTCGAGGAGCAGCAGCGCCGGGCCGCTCATCAGCGCGCGGCCGAGCGCGACCCGCTGGCGTTCGCCTCCCGACAGTCGCGCGACGCGGCGGTCGAGCAGTCCGCCGATCTCCAGCATGCGCGCGACGCGCTCGAGCGGCGGCGACGCGCCCGGGTGGCGGCCGTAGAGCAAATTCGCGCGAACGTTCATGTGGGGAAAGAGCGCGATGTCCTGCGGCAGATACCCGATGCGCCGGAGGTGCGGCGGCAGATCGATGCGCGCGGCGGCATCGAACACCACACGGTCCTCGATCGCGATCCGCCCGCCGCCCGGACGCCTCAGTCCGGCAATCGCGTCGAGGATCGTCGTCTTGCCGGCGCCGGAATGGCCAAAGATCGCCGTGGTCCGCCCCGACAGCCGCGAGGACACCTGCAGCGTGAACGATCCCTGCGTCAGCGTGAATTCGAGCCGGATCACGCGCGCGCCCCGCGCTCGGCCAGCCGGTTCGAACACCAGAGGGCGCCGAACGCGATCGCTATCGAAATCGCGAGCAGACCGACGGCCGCGGCGTCCTGGCCCGTCTCGGCAGACGAGTAGATCGCCACCGCCAGCGTGCGGGTCACGCCGGGGATGCTGCCGGCGATCATGATCGTCGCGCCGAACTCCCCCAGCGCGCGCGCGAAGGCGAGCACCGCGCCCGCGACGACCGTCGGCCACGCGAGGGGCAGGCTGATCGTGAAGAACACCCGCACCGGCCCGGCGCCGAGCGTCGCAGCCACCTGCTCGAACCGGCGATCCACCTGCTCGAAGCCGACCCGCACCGTCCGAACGAGCAGCGGGAACCCCATCACCGCCATCGCGAGGACGACGGCCTTCCACGTGAACACCACGTCGACGCCCGCCTCCGCGAGCAGCCGGCCGAGGGGGCCGCGGCGCCCGAAGAGCATCAACAGAATGAGTCCGGTCGCCACAGGCGGCATCACCAGCGGCAGCGACACGACCGTTTCGATCAGCGTTCGGCCCGGGAACCGCCGGCGTGCCAGGTACCAGGCCATCGGCACCCCGACCGGCAGCGCCAGGGCCGTCGCCCCCCCGGCCATGAGGATCGTGAACCAGGTGATGCGCCAGAGATCCATCAGCCGTGAGGGGCCGGCGTGAAATCGAAGCGCCTGAAAATGACGGCGCCCGCTTCGCCGCGAAGAAAATCGAGAAACCGCCGCGCCCCCTCCGGCTGCCTGCCCGACGTCACGATGGCCGCCGGATAGACGATGGTCGGGGCCCGATCGACGGGGACGACGAACGCAATGGTCGAATGCCGCGCCACCCGGACGTCGGTCCGGTACACGATGGCCACGTCGGCGCTCCCGCTGTCGACGGCCGCGAGCGCCGCGCGCACGCTTGCCGACGGCACCACACGCGACCGCAGCCGATCCCACAGGCCGGCACGCTGCAGGCACTGCTTGGCGTAGACGCCCGCCGGCACGGCGGCCGGATCGCCGATCGCGATCCGCTCGAACGCGGGATCGAGCAGGTCGCGAAGGCCCCCGAGCACGCGCCGGCGGTCGTCGGGCACGACCACCGCGAGTTGATTCCCGAGCAGGTCGACGCGCGATCCCCCGGCGACGAGCCCGCCCCGCGCGACGACATTCATCTGCGCCTCGTCGGCGCTGATGAACAGATCCACCGGCGCCCCCGCCAGGATCTGTCGCGCCAGCGTATTCGACGGCCCGAAGTTGAACCGGACGGTGCCGCCGCCGGCCTGGGTGTACGCCATCGCCTCGGCCTGCAGCACGTCGGTGAGGCTGACCGCCGCCGACACCGTAATGGGGGGCAGCAGCGGCTGGCGCGGCGCCGACGCGACCGCCAGCCCGAGCCCGATCCACGGAGCAAGCGTCGCTGCACGCATCAGGTATATAGATTAATACGATTTCAGTTGATTTTATGTACGCTTTGACACGATTCTATAGACCATGCCCCTGTTCACGCCGCGCGAGGCGGCGCGCCGGCTCGGCGTCAGCTATCCGACGCTCAAACAGTGGATCTACAAGGGCTCGGTGCGCACCTCGCGCACGGCGGGCGGGCACTATCGCATCGCGGAATCGGAGATCGATCGGCTGTCGGCCGGCGCCGGACGCCCGGCACGGGCGGCACGCACCGCGCCCCGGGCCGCCGCCGGCGTCATCGTCGCGCTCTCCGGACGCAACCAGCTCCGCGGGCTCGTCGAGGAGGTCCGCACCGACGGGCTGCTGGCGCAGGTGCGGCTCCGGATTGGCGGCCAGCGGCTCACGGCCGTCATTACCCGCGACGCCGCCACCGAGCTGAAGCTGACGCGCGGCGACGAGGCGCTCGCCGTCATCAAGGCGACCGAAGTGATGATCGCCCGCGACGGACCGCCGCCGGACGCCAGGTGGCCGCGCGCGAGGCGGCGGACGGCGCAGCGCGCGTGAGAGCTAGCGCCGCTCACACGCGCTGCAACAGCACCAGCGACCACGCCTCGACCTCGAGACGATCGCCCGCGCCGTATTCGCGCGCCGAACCCGGCTGGCCGGCGGTGTCGTTCGTGTCGAGCACGACCGTCCAGCGCCCGCCCCATTTCGAATCCGGGAGCACGAAGGTCATCTGCTCCTGGTGCGCGTTGAACATCAGGTAGAAGCTGTCGTCGAAAATCTTCTCGCCGCGCTCGTCGCTCGTCGGGATGGCGCCGCCGTTCAGGAAGACGCCGAGCGTCTTGGCGAATCCCGCCTGCCAGTCCTGGTCCGACATCTCGACGCCGGCGGGCGTGAACCAGCCGATGTCGCTCACCTGCGAGCCGCGGATCGCCTGCCCCTGGAACCACCGGCGGCGGCAGAACACGGGATGCTGCGCGCGAAGCTGGATGACGCGCTCCGTGAATCGCGTCAGTCCGGCATCGGCCTGCTGCCAGTCGTACCACGAGATCTCGTTGTCCTGGCAGTACGCATTGTTGTTCCCCTGCTGCGTGCGGCCCATCTCGTCGCCGCCGCACAGCATCGGCACCCCCTGCGACAGGAACAGCGTCGTCAGGAAGTTTCGGAGCTGGCGCTGCCGGAGCGCGAGGACGGCAGGGTCGTCGGTGGGCCCTTCGACGCCGCAGTTCCACGATCGGTTGTGGCTCTCGCCGTCGCGGTTCTCTTCGCCGTTCGCGTCGTTGTGCTTCTCGTTGTACGACACCAGGTCGCGCAGCGAAAAGCCGTCGTGCGCGGTGATGAAGTTGACGCTCGCGGACGGACGCCGCCCGGTACCCTGGTACAGGTCGGAGCTGCCCGTGAAGCGCGACCCGAACTCCGCCAGCGTCTGATCGGTGCCTCGCCAGAAGTCGCGCACGCAGTCGCGATACTTGCCGTTCCATTCCGACCACAGCGGCGGGAAGTTGCCGACCTGGTAGCCTCCTTCCCCGACGTCCCAGGGCTCGGCAATCAGCTTCAGCTGACTGACGGTTGGATCCTGCTGAATGAGGTCGAAGAAGGCCGAGAGGCGATTGACGTCGTGCAGCTCGCGCGCGAGCGCGGCCGCGAGGTCGAACCGGAAGCCGTCGACGTGCATGTCGGTCACCCAGTACCGCAGGCTGTCCATCAGCAGCTGCAGGACGTGCGGGTGCCGCATGTTGAGGGTGTTGCCGGTGCCCGTATAGTCCATGTAGTAGCGCCGGTTGTCGGCGACCAGCCGGTAATAGGCGGCATTGTCGATCCCCTTGAACGAGAGCACCGGGCCGAGATGGTTGCCTTCGGCGGTGTGGTTGTACACGACGTCGAGGATCACTTCGATTCCGGCGCTGTGCAGCGTCTTCACCAGGTGCTTGAATTCCTGAACCTGTTCCCCGCGCTGGCCGCGCGACGAGTACTCGTTGTGCGGCGCCAGGAACCCGATCGAGTTGTAGCCCCAGTAGTTCCGGAGCCCGCGCTCGAGCAGCGTCGAATCCTGTACGAACTGGTGCACCGGCAGCAGCTCCACCGCGCTCACCCCGAGCCGCTGCAGGTAGCGGATCGCCACCGGGTGCACCATCCCCGCGTAGGTGCCGCGCAGCGCCTCGGGGATGTCCGGATGCCGCTGCGTAAATCCCTTGACGTGCGCCTCGTACACAATCGTCTTGTGCCACGGGGTGTTCGGCCGCCGATCGCCGCCCCAGTCGAAGAAGGGATTGATGACGATGGATTTGGGGACGAAGGGGGCGCTGTCGAGATCGTTTTTCGACCCTTCGGGGTTGTCGAAATGGTACGGGAACATCGCTTCGTTCCAGCGCCAGTCCCCCTCGATCGCTTTCGCATACGGATCGAGCAGCAGCTTGGCCGGGTTGCACCACTGTCCCTCGGCCGGGTTCCACGGTCCGTGGACGCGATAACCATACCGCTGCCCCGGCCCGACGTTCGGCAGATAGCCGTGCCAGCACAGCGCGGTCATCTCGGGGAGATCGACCCGTACTTCGCGTGCGTTGTCGTCGAACAGACAGAGTTCGATGCGCTCGGCGGCTTCCGAGAACAGCGAAAAATTGGTGCCCGTGCCGTCGTAGGTCGCGCCCAATGGGTAGGGCTGTCCTGGCCAGATCTGCATGAGTGCTCCGACTCCAACGCGCGGCTCTACGGTAGCCGCAACCCGAGCGGTCTCGCAATTGCCGTGCCGCGGCAACCGGACGCCCCATGAACGCGAGGCGGCGCCGTCCCGTCTAAGGCCACAGGAGGATTCGTCCATGCGCCGTCACGTGAAGCTGGCCGCCATTGTCGCCGCCGTCGTCCTCGTCCCGACGTCGGGCCTCGCACGCCCGCGGCCGCAGCGCGAGACCGAGCGGGTCGACAGGACGGTGCCGCTGCAGTCCGGCGGCACGCTGAAGCTGAACAACTTTTCGGGCCATGTGACGATTACCGGGACTGACCGGTCCGACGTCCTCATCCACGCCGTCCGGCGCGCCTCCCGTGACCGTCTCGACCGCATTCACCTCGACATCGACCAGACCGGCGACGAGGTCGACATCGAAGCCAACAAGCGCGACCATTCCTGGCGCGACCACGGCGACAACGTCGTCGACACGGACTTCGAGATCCAGGTGCCGCGGCACACCAACCTCGAGGTCCATGTCTTTTCGAGCGACGTCCACGTCACCGACGTCACGGGCACGAAGCAGCTCCGGACCTTTTCAGGCGACGTCACCGTGGCCGGCGACGACGGCCCGGTGAAGGCGTCGACGTTCAGCGGCGATATCGAGGTCGGCCTCGCGCCGGGTGCGTCGATCGGCTCCGTGGACTTCGACAGCTTCAGCGGCGATCTCCACAGCGACCTGCCGCTCGTCGTGCATGCGAGCCGCCGCCGCCACTTCCGCGCGGAGGGGACGCCGGGAGGGCGCGACGCGCTGTCACTCACCACGTTCAGCGGCAACGTGCGCATCACGAAATAATCGGGTACGCTTGCGCGCATGCGTCCCAGGCGCCCTCGCGCAGGCGCGCTCGCGGCCGTTCTGCTCGCGCTTGCGGGGTGCGGCCGATCGGCCCCGCGGTTTTCGCTCGAGAACGCCCGGGCGCACGTCGAGATGCTCGGCGGCACGATCGGCAGCCGGGCCATCGGGACGCCCGAAAACGCGCGGGCGCGTCAGTATCTAATCGATCAGCTGAAGCTGTACGGCTTCGACGTCCGCGTGCAGGAGGTCGACGCCCGGCGGCCGGAACTCGGCCGCACGGCCCACGTCAGCAACATCGTCGCCGTTCGCGGGGGCGCGCGGCGCGAGGCCCTCGGCCTCGTTGCGCACTACGACTCGGCGCCGGAGTCTCCCGGCGCCAGTGACGACGGATTCGGAGCGGCCGTGGCGCTCGAAGCCGCCCGGGTGCTCGCGTCGCGTCCCGACCGGCGCCATTCGCTGATGGTGCTCCTGACCGACGGCGAAGAGGCCGGGTTGATGGGGGCAGCCGGCCTGGTAGCCGATCGAGACGTGATGGACCGGCTGCAGGCCTACATCGACCTCGAGTCGATCGGATCGTCCGGCACGGCGGTCCTGTTCCAGACCGGTCCCGGCAACGCCTGGATCGTCCGTCCCTGGGCCCTCTCTGCGCCGCATCCGCGCGGCGCGTCGTACGCGATGGAAATCTATCGCCGCCTGCCGAACGACACCGACTTTTCCATTTTCGAGCGGCAGGGCATTCCGGGGCTCAATTTCGCGCCGATTGGCGACAGCTACGCGTATCACACGGCGCGCGACACGCCCGACCGGATCGCGGACCGCACGCTGAGCCGTTCCGGCGAAAACGTCGTCAGCGTGGCGACCGCGATGGACGGCCTGGACCTCGGCACCCGCGACGACAAGGAGCCGACGTTCTTCGACGCGAGCCGCGCGATCGCGTTCACCTGGGGACCGGCGGCATCGACCACGGTCGCCGTGCTGGCGCTGTTCGCCGGCATCCTGGCCTGGGGAAAAGTGACGGCCGTCAGCATCCGGCTCGCGGGCGGCTGGCGATGGGCGCTGTCTGTCGTGTGGGCCGTGGCCGGTGTCGTGTTCGTGGCCGCCGTGATGCTCGCCGTCGCCTGGGGACTGCGCGAATCTCGCACCGTGTATCACCCGTGGTACGCGCACCCGGACCGATTGTTTCTGCTGTTGCTCTTTGCGGGCGCCCTGGCGGCCTGGAGCGCCATGCGCGCCGGCGCACTACTGCCGCAGCGCGCCCACGGATCGCGGCACCCGATCCTGGTATGGAGCCTCACGCTGCCGGTGTGGATCGCGCTGGCGGCCGGCGCGTTCTGGACGGCGCCAGCGGCGGCGTATCTGTGGACGCTGCCGCTGCTCGCGGCGGGCGTGCTGCTGCTGTTCGTCCCCGGCGAACCAGCCGCCGCCGTCCGGCTCGTGTCGGTGGTCGTCCTCGCCGTGGCCGGCACGCTCTGGCTGCGCGATACGGTGGACCTGCTTGGATTTGCCGTCGCCGTACTGGGCCGGATGCCGATCGTCAGTCCGGTCTGGATCTACCCGGCCATGATGATTGCGGCCGGCGTCATGATCGTGCCGCCGTTCGTCGCGACCGCCGCCGCGACGCGGCCCCTGATGCGCCCCTCCTTCATCACGGCCCTGCTCCTCGTCGTGGTGGTGATCTGCGGCGCATCCGCGTACGTCGCGCCAGCCTACACGGCCGCACAACCGCTGCGCCGGGCCGTGCGCGTGCTGGCGGAGCCGAACGCGACGTCGGCGACCTGGGAGGTGGCCTCGACCGAACCGGGCCTCGATCTGCACGTGGGCGCCCCGTCCGGATGGCATCGGGCCGCCGACGTTCCCGCGGGTTCGATTCCCTGGGGACGATTCCACCAGCCGTTCGTGTTTCGCACGATGGCGCCGCCGCCCGGGCCGGTACCGGCGGTCGTCACGGCGTTCACGATCGCGCCGGTCACGGCGGGCACCAGCCTCAGCCTGACGGTGATGCCGCATGCTCCCGGCCTCACGGTCACCTTCGTGCTGCCGGCCGGCGTGCATCCCGCCCGCAGCAGCCTGCCGGGCCTGACGCGCGGCGGCCGCTGGATGGCGACGTACGTGGCGCCGCCGACCGGCCTGGACCCGCTCGCCGGCGATGGTCAGCCGCAGGGACTCGTCTGGCGCGCGACGTTCGGGCCCGGCCGGCGCGACGCGCTCGCCGGCACGCGCGTCGTCGTGACGTCGCCGCGCCTGGGCGGCCCCGACTGGCAGCAGCTTCCGCCCTGGCTTCCGCAGGACAGCACGGTCTGGAGCGCCTCCGCTTCCTGGGTGCTCGCGCCCGTGCCCGGCATTGCGCCAGTCCCGTCGTTACGTTAAGATACGTATCCGTTACGTCATTCGACGTATTGCGCGCCAGATGGACAATCCCTTCGTCTACGGCGAGGTCGTGCCCGCGTCGGCGTTCGTGGACCGCGAGCACGAGCGCGACCGCCTCGTCCACGATCTGCTCGACGGGCAGAAGGTCTTCCTGATCTCTCCCCGCCGGTACGGCAAGTCGTCGCTGGTCCGGCAGGCGCTGCGTGCGGTGGAACGCCGGGGCGCGATCGCCGTCGACGTCACCGTCAGCAGCTACAGCTCCTACGTCGCGTTTCTCGAGGGCTACGCCCGCGCCGTGCTCGTCGCCGACACCCGCGGCGATCGCCTGCGGCGATGGGTCGAGGAGCTGCTCGGATCGCACCGGCCGGAGCTGCGGCTCGACGCCGGCGCGCGGTGGTCGGTCGCCTTTCCCGCCGTCCGGAGCGCGCGCGACGTCGCCCGGCTCGCCGAGAGCGTGTTCGCGCTGCCCGGCCGCGTGGCCGAGCTCCGGCGCCGGCGCCTCGCCGTCGCGCTCGACGAGTTCCAGGCCATCAACGGCTTCGACGACGGCCGCCACGACGTGGAGCACGCGCTCCGGGCCGCGATCCAGCATCAGCGGCAGGTGGCGTACGTCTTCTCCGGGTCGGAACCGAGCCTGATGGAGCGCATGCTGAGCCGGAGCCGTCCCTTCTACAAAGCCGGCCCCGTGATCCGGCTGAACAAGATCCCCGCCGGCCAGTTCGCCCCGTTCCTCGAGGATCGCTTCCGGCGCACGCGGCTGACGCCGGAACCCGGGCTCGGGCTCGCCATCGTCGAACTCGCCGGCCATCTGCCTTACGACGTGCAGCGCCTGGCGCACGAACTGTGGGACGACGCGCGGACGGCGGGGCTGCGGAAGGTGGGGCTCGAGGATCTGCACGCCACGCTGCGGCGGCTCCTCGACGAACAGGAGGCGCTGTTCGAGGCCACGTGGCAGCGGCTCACGCTGGCGCAGCGCGCGACGCTGCGGGCCGCGGTGCTCGAAGAGGGCCGCGAACTGCTCTCCGCCGATGTCCGCCTGCGCCACCGGCTCAGCGGCGCGTCGAGCGTGCAGACGTCGCTCGCGGCGCTCGTGCGCGAGAACCTGCTCGCCCGCGAGGGCGCGCGCTACGCGGTCGTCGATTCGTTGCTGCGGGAGTGGATTGCGCGTCGGACGTATTAAGGGTGCCACGTCAGCGCAGCAGGTACGTCTCCACGAACTCGATCCACAGCGCCTGGTTGAAGTCGTTGGTGATCCGCGAGTGCTGCAGAAATCCTTCGTGCCCCTCGTCCTTGTACAGGATGTACCAGACGGGGGTGCCATGCGCGCGCAAGGCCTTCACCATCTCCTCGGCCTGCGCCGGCGGGACGCGCGTGTCGTTGCCCGGCTGCGCGATCATGATGGGCTTGGTGATCGCCGCCGCATGCGTGACGGGCGAAATCCGCGTCAGGAAGTCGCGCATCTCGGGATCGCGTTCGTCGCCGTACTCCCGGCGCCGATCGTCGAGCCGGACCGGAGCGGTCTGCTCCATGAAGGTGATGAAATTCGTGATGCCCGCCCCTTCGAACGCGCACCGGATGCGATCGTTGTACGCGATGGCCGCCGCCAGCGTCAGATACCCGCCGTAGCTCGCGCCGGTCAACATCACGCGCGTCTGATCCAGCTCCGGCTGCGTCACGATCCAGTCCAGGAGCGCGCCGATGTCCTTGACGGCGTCTTCCCGCTTCATCCCGTCGTCGAGCCGCTGAAACGCCTTGCCGAATCCGGCCGAACCGCGGACGTTGGGATAGATGAGCGCGACGCCGTCTTCGTTGAGAAAGTAGTTGCTGCGGCCGATGAAGCGGGGCCGTTCGTACTCGTCTGCCGGACCGCCGTGGATGTTGATCATCACGGGACGCGGCCCCTTGAACCGCGCGGCGGGACGGTAGAGCACGCCCGAAATCTTCCGCCCGTCGAAGCTCTTCCAGTGGATGATCTCGGGCTGGGGCAGCGTGGCGGGATTGAAGCCGCCGATCTCGCTCGTCGTCCAGCGTTCCAGCATGCCGGTCTGGAGGTCGATCGAGTACGCATCGCGGTAGGTGGCGAGCGAGCCGTACGTGAAGCCGATCTCGCGCGAGTTCGGCCGCCAGTCGAGCGTCCAGATCACGCCCGGGGCGATCCAGGGCAGCCGCCGCGCATGGAGCGACGGCAGCTCGACGACCTCGAGGACGCTGCTGCTGTCCCGTTTGTACACGATCGCCACCAGCTTGCCGTTCGGCGAGATGCGAAACAGCTCCACGTCCTCGTCGGATCTGGTCAGCGCCGTCCAGCTGTGGCTCGCGAGGTCGAAGCGCCACAGCCGCGTCAGATCCGAACCCTTGTCGCTGAGGGCGTACACGGACTTGCCGTTGGGGCTGTATTGGGGCGAGGACCAGTTGGCGCGTGCCGCCTCGTCGGTGAGGCGCGTCTTGGCGCCCGTCTTCACGTCCACGCGCCAGAGCCGCGACTCGGATCCGCTGATGTCTTCCTCGGCGAGCAGCGCGCGTCCGTCGGGCGACCAGTCCTCGACGTGCCAGTTCCCGTTCACCTCGGCCACCAGCCGCTCGCTGTGCGGATGGGCGGGCTGCATCACGTACAGATCGCGATCCTTGCCGTTGCGACGCGTCGAATCGAAGGCCACCCAGCTCCCCAGCGGCGACCAGACCGGCGCCCCATGACGCGACGTGCCGTCGGTCAGGAGCGTGACCTTCTTGGTCGGCACGTCGAAACGATACAGCTGGTACGCCTCCTTGCCCGCGCTCACGTCGCGCCAGAACACGAAGGTGTCCGGATGCGCCGGATCGTAGCCGGCGATCGGCGGCACGCCTGCCGAGAAGTACGTGAGCTGGGTGCGCGCGCGGCCGGGGCCGTCGACGACGTGAATCTGCGGGGCGTTGCCGAAGGCGGTCTGAACGAGAATGCGGCGCGCCTTCGGGTGCCACGCCATCAGCGTCGCCCACCGGAACTGCGCGTACGGCGCGAGCGCGTCCGCGATCGACTGCGGCACCGCGGGCGCCCCATCCACGACGACGTTCGGGGGCACGGCGATCGTCTGGTCCTGTGCGACGGCCGAGCAGGGCACGAGCGCCAGGACCGCGGCACAAACGAGATGACGCATGCGCGGCCTCGGTCTGCGAGCGGTGAATTGTGGGGTGCTGTTTCATTATAGTGCAAACCTTCACGCGTTCGTGTTCGTCCAACAGGGCGGATGCGTCTGGTGATCGCGGGCGGCACCGGGTTCCTGGGGAGTTCGCTCGCCCAGGCGTATGCGGACGAGGGGCACGACGTGCGCGTGCTGTCGCGGTCGCTGCCCGCGGGCCAGTCGGCGCACGAGTCGGGCACCGGCATGCCGGGGGTGACGCGCGTCGGATGGTCACCCGCGGAGGCGGGCGGCGGCCTCGCCGATCTTCTGTCGGGCGCCGACGCCGTCGTGAACCTCGCCGGCGAGTCGATCGGCGGCAAGCGGTGGACGCCGGCGCGCCGGCAGGCGCTGCGCGACAGCCGGCTTACCGCCACGCGCCGTCTCGCCAGCGCGATCCAGGCTGCGGCCGTGCCTCCGCCGGTGTTCGTGAGCGCGAGCGGGGTCGGGTTCTACGGTCCGCACGGCAATGAAGCCCTGACCGAACCGGCGCCGGCCGGACGGGACTTCCTGGCGCGGCTGTGCGCCGAGTGGGAAGAAGCGGCGCTGCTCGTCCGCCGGCCCGGCGTCCGCGTCGCCGTCGTTCGGACCGGCATGGTGCTCGAGCGGTCAGGCGGAGCGCTCGAGAAAATGATTCCGGTGTTCCGCGCGTTTGCAGGGGGGCCGTTCGGATCGGGCCGGCAATTCGTGTCGTGGATCCATCGGCTCGACTGGATCGAAATGGTGCGCTGGATCGTGCAATCGCCCGAGGTCAGCGGGCCGGTCAACGCGACGGCTCCCTACCCCGTCGTCAATCGCGTGTTCGCGCACGCGCTCGGCCGCGCGCTGCGCCGGCCGGCCTTGATCCCGGCGCCCGGCTTCGCGCTTCGCGCCGTCCTGGGCGAGATGGCCGACAGCCTCCTCACGGGCCAGCGCGTGATTCCCGCCCGCGCGCTGCAGGGGGGCTTCCACTTCCGCTATCCCGAAATCGATCTCGCGTTCCGCGGCATCTTTGGCGAGTAGCGCCCCGGCGTTCACAAGATCCGGCTGAATCCGTACCTCTCGTCTCCGCGGGCCGCCTCGCCGAGAAATTGCCGCAGCAGGACGCGGGCCGCCAGCCACGCGGCGCCCGCGCCGTGCCGGCCCTGGCCGAGCGCGAACAGGTGCCGCGGAAAATTGCGGTGCGCGCCAACCAGCGGCAGGCCGTCCGGCGTGTCGTGGTAGATGGCGCTCCACGCCCACCGTGGCTGCAGACCCGAGATCGGCGGGTACATCGTCGACAGCTCGTACATCAACTGGCCCGAGCGCTGGACGACCGCCTTGTCGAGCGCGCGCGGGGCGACGGGCGGCTGCGCGGCGCCTGAAAACAGGATGCGATCCTCTTTGAGCCATCGCAGCAGGTGCGGCGGATCGTGCGTGTCGCGCAGTGCCGCGGCGCGGGAGCCGACCTGTTTGCGGATCGCCGCACTCAACGATTCGGTGACAACCGTGTACGCCTGACGCGGCGTGAGGTGACGCCGGAGCGCGCGCAAATCGGGGATCGGCGCATCGGTGGCCACCAGCACGGCGTCCGCGTCGATGGTGCCGCCCTCGGCGACAATCGCGACGCGACGCCGGCCCGCGCGGATCCGCCGCACCTGGCTGCGCTCGAAAATCGCGGCGCCCCGCTGTGCCGCGGCGGCTGCCAATCCCGCGGCCGCGCGATAGGGATCGACAGCGTCGCCGCGCATCCGGATCGCGCCGTCGGCGTCGACGTGCGCCTCACGCGCGAGGGCCGCGGCGGTCATCCAGCGTACGTCGAGCCCCGCGGCGCGACGCGCCTTGTACTCGTGCGCCAACCCGCGGGACGCCTCGGCATCCCCGCGCGCGATCCAGACGAGGTCCTGCGAAACGAGATCGCAGCGGAGGCGCAGCCGCCGGATCGCCGCCGCCATGTCCAGCGACGCGCGCCGGATCCCCTGCCACAAGGTCCGAGCCGTTCGCAGCCCGTGCCGCGCCACAGTCGCCTCAAACGACGCGTCGTAGCCCTGGCGCAGCAGGCCGTCGGTCGCGCCCGTGCCGCCGGCGGCCAGCCGACCCGCCTCGAGCAGGACCACGTCCACGCCGGCGGCCGCGAACACTTCGGCGCAGGCGCACCCCGTCAAGCCGCCGCCCACGACGACCACACCCGTGTCGAGATGGCCGCGGAGCCGCGGATACTCGCGGCGGCGCGCCCTGGGAACGCTGTCGAGGAAATACGGCACCGTGCGCATCGAGCGCATTCTATCTGACGCCTCACGCATCCAGTGCGTCAGCCCATAAAGGGCTGACCCACCTCCGCCCTCCGCCCTCCGCCCTCCACCATCCGCCTTCCACCCTCCGCCTTCCACCCTCCGCCTTCCACCCTCCGACCTCCACCCTCCTGGATCCCGATCCACATCCCGAGATCGACGACGCCGGCGCGTGCGGGCTCGCGTGTCCTCCCGCTTTGTGAATCACGCCGTCGCCTGCGGCCGAGCGGGCGCGTAACGCTGAGTGATCCCAACTTGCATCCGTGTCGAGATGCCCTCAGCAGAAGGAGTCATTCTCCATGCGACGTGTGTGCGTCTGCCTGATGGCTATGCTCGTCTGTGGCGCCGGCACCGCCATCGCTCAGGAAACGACGAGCGGATCGATCGCCGGGCAGGTGATGGACGCCCAGGGACTCGCGATCCCCGGCGCGACGGTCACCGTGACCTCGGCGCAAGGCTCCAAGACCTTCGTCAGCGACGACAAGGGCCGCTTCTTCGCTCCATACCTCACACCCGGCACGTACAGTGTGCGGGTCGAACTGCAGGGATTCAAACCGGCAGAACAGAAAAACGTGACCGTCAGCCTGGGGCAGCGCGTCGAGCTGCCGTTCACGCTCACGGTCGGCACCTTGACGGAAAGCGTCGAGGTGAAGGCGGGCGCCTCGCCCATCGACACGTCGAGCACGACGGTCGGGACGACGATCGACAGCACGCTGCTGCAGAAGATCCCGATCGGCCGGACATTCACCGACGCGCTGTACATCTCGCCCGGGGTGAGCAGCAGCGGCGGCGCGGGGCGGGCGAACCCGTCCGTATCCGGCGCGAGCGGCCTCGAGAACCAATACGTGGTCGACGGGGTGAACACGACGAACTCCGGCTACGGCGCGGTCGGCTCGTACTCCATCGTGTTCGGGTCGCTGGGCACCGGTGTGCCGTTCGACTTCCTGAAACAGATTCAGGTGAAGACGGGCGGATACGAGGCGGAATACGGACAGGCGACGGGCGGCGTCATCAACGTGATCACGAAAAGCGGCTCGAATCAGATGGCCGGCACGCTGTTCGGCTATTCGCGACCGTCGACGCTCGAAGGACATTACACGCCGGTGATCTCGACCAATGGGTCCCGCGCCGAGGCCGTCAACACGACGGGCACGCAGCAGAGCGACTTCGGCGGGGAGATCGGCGGGCCGATCCTGCACGATCAGTTGTTCTACTTTGGCGCCATCGATCCGCAGTGGCAGCGAACCACGCTGATGGCTCCGGAGAATTTCCCGCTGCGCTCCATCGGCAACCAGGACCAGGATCGCCGCATCTTCGCGTACGCAGGGAAGGCGACGTGGCAGCCGGGCGCCGGCACGCGCGTCAACTTCTCGGCGTTCGGCGACCCGGCGACCGGCGACAACGGGCCGCAGCGCCGTGCGGCGCTCCTGCAAACCAACACCTCCGGCTTCAGCAGCCTGGACTACGGCGGCAACAACCAGACGCTGAACTACGATGGCGTGCTCCGGAACAACTGGCTGATCGAAGGGTCCGTGTCGCGGGCGGCGAACAGCATCACCGAAACGCCCTCCGTCGACACCTGGGCCGTCAGCGACGATACCGTCACGCCGAACATCCAGAGCGGCGGCATCGGGTTCTACGAGGTCGGCAACAACGGCCGCAACCTGCAGTTCCAGGCCAAGAGCACCAACTTCATCGGGGATCATCAGATCCGCTACGGCATCGAGTACGAGGACATTGCGTACGACAACACGGTCAACTACACCGGTCCGACGTTCACGACGCCCGACGGACAGCAGACGCAGACGGGGGCGACCATTGCGATTCTGCCGGATCCGAACTACGGGCAGATCTACCGCGTCACGCGCGCGAATCTCTCGAGCATCCGGAACACGCGGCAGGACTACCTCAGCGTGTTCGCGCAGGACACGTGGCGGTGGCATCGCCTCACGCTCAAGCCGGGGATCCGGTACGAGCAGCAGAAGCTGATTGGCAACGTCAGCAACTTCACCTGGAACAACAACTGGGCGCCGCGGATCGGGGCCACCTATGACCTGATGGGAAACGGCCGGACGAAGCTGTTCGGCAGCTGGGGGCGGTTCTTTGCCAAGATCCCGAACGATCTGGCCGCCCGCGCCCTGTCCGCGGATGCGTCGATCACGCGCGCGGACTACTTCGACGCGCAGCTCACGGATCCCATTCCGCAAGGGGTGGCCGCCGGTCCGACGGGCGATACGCAGCACTACATCACGGCGGGCCTGAGCGCGTCGGACTTCGACCCGAACGCCAAGTCCACCTACGAAGACGAGTGGGTCGCCGGCGTGCAGCACGACCTGTTCCAGAACATCAGCGTCGGCGCGACGTACATGCGCCGCCGCTTCGGGCGCATCCTCGAAGACGTCGGCACGGCCCCGATGGTGTCGTACTTCCTCGGCACGGTGCCGAGCAGCGTCGAGTACTTCATCACCAACCCCGGCCCGAACACGCCGGTCACGGGCGACCTTGGGGTGCCGATCTCGTTCGAGAACGCGATTCACGACTACGACGCCGTCGAGTTGACGGCCGAGAAGCGCTTCAGCAACAACTGGGGGCTGCAGGCGTCCTACACGTGGTCGCGGCTCTGGGGCGACTACGAAGGCTTCTTCCGGAACGACAACGGCCAGTCGGATCCGTCGATCACCTCGCTCGACGACTTTCCGACGAACGACCCGACGTACACGTCCATCGGGGTGCCGCGGTTCGGCTTCTCGGGCGACATCCGGTATCTGGGGGCGCTCGGCGCCGGACCACTGCCGCTCGACCGCCCGAATCAGTTCAAGCTGTACGGCAACTACATGACGCCGTTCGGCGTGAACGTCGGCCTCGGCATGCAGATCGGATCCGGCGAGCCGCTGACCGCGTTCGCCGCGAATCCGGTGTACGAGAACGCCGGCGAGATCCCGCTGACCCCGCGCGGCGGCGGCTTCCAGACGGAAGACGGCTTCAAGACCCACACCCCCATCCAGAAGGACGTCGACCTGCACCTGGACTACAACCTGCACCTCGGCCCGCGCACCGTCACGCTGCTGGCCGACATGTTCAACCTGTTCAACACGCAGACGGTCCTCGACTACGACAACTACAGCGAGGTCGTCTTCCAGACGCCGAACCCCGATTTCGGGCGGCGGCTCGCGTATCAGACGCCGTTTCAGCTCAGGCTGGGCGCGCGCTTCGCGTTCTAGTCACCGCGGGAGGGCGGCCACGGCCGCTCTCCCGTGCCGCGATCCGGCACGTCAGCCCCTCGACGCCTCGAGGGCTGACCCTCGGGGACCGCGATCTCCCTGCTAGAATGCGCGCATGAGAATGCCGCTCCTGCTCGCCATCTCCCTGATTCCCCTGGCCGCGTGCGGGTCGCACCCGCCTCAGGCCGAGACGACGGCCGCTCCGCCGGCCGCGTCCAGCGCCGCCGCGCCGGCGCCCGCGCCCCAGACGCCCAGCCTGCCGATCTCGTCGATGCCCAAGGTCGATCCCAAGGCCATCCTCGATCACATCAAGGTGCTGTCGGCCGACACGTTCGAAGGGCGCGCGCCAGGGACGAAGGGAGAAGACCTGACCGTCGACTACCTGCAGGCGCAGGTGAAGCAACTCGGCCTGGAGCCGGGCAACACCGACGGCACCTACATCCAGAAAGTGCCGCTCGTGGGGATCACGGGAACGCCGGCCTCGTCGCTGACCTTTTCGAAACCGGGACGAGCCCTGGGGCTGAAGTGGAAGGACGAGGTCGTCGCCTGGACCAAGCACGTGGCCGACTCGGCGGCGATCGACAAATCCGACGTGATCTTCTGCGGCTACGGCGTCGAGGCGCCGGAATATCAGTGGAACGATTTCAAGGACGTCGACGTCAAGGGAAAGACGATTGTCGTCCTCGTCAACGATCCGCCCGTCCCGGATCCCTCCAACCCCTCCAGGCTCGATGCGAACACCTTCCGCGGCGACGCGATGACGTACTACGGCCGCTGGACGTACAAGTTCGAAGAAGGAGCGCGCAAAGGGGCGGCCGCCGTCTTCATCGTGCACGAAACGGGGCCGGCCGGTTATCCGTTCTCGGTCGTTCAGGGCAATCTGGACGAAAAGTTCGACATCGTCACCCCCGACGACAACATGGGACGATCGAACATCGAGGGGTGGATCACGACCGCCGCCGCCCGGAAGCTGTTCGCGATGGCCGGACAGGATTTCGATGCCCTGAAGAAGCAGGCGGTGAGCCGCGACTTCGAGCCGGTGCCGCTCGGCGTGAAAGCCTCGATGACGATCCACAACACGCTGCGCCGCGTGGCGTCCCGTAACGTCGTCGCCAAGCTCGAAGGCAGCGATCCCCGCTTGAAAGACGAGTACGTGATCTACACGGCGCACTGGGATCATCTCGGCGTCGGGGAGCCGGTCAATGGCGACAAGATCTACAACGGTGCGCTCGACAACGCCGCCGGCGTCGGCTCCGTGCTGGAGATCGCCCGGGCCTTCACGACAATCCAGCCGAAGCCCCGACGCTCCGTCCTGTTCCTCTTCGTCACGGCGGAGGAACAGATGCTCCTCGGCTCGCAGTACTACGCCACGAATCCGATCTACCCGCTCCGCAAGACCGCGGCGGAAATCAACGAGGACGGCGTGAACCAGTGGGGGCGCACGAAAGACCTGACCATCATCGGGCTCGGCGCCTCGGATCTGGACGACTACGCGCGCGCCGCCGCGCAGGAGCAGGGCCGAACGCTTCGACCGGATCCCGAGCCCGAGAAGGGCTTCTACTACCGCTCCGATCATTTCAGCTTCGCCAAGCAGGGGGTCCCGGCGCTCGATCCCGACGCGGGCGTCGACTTCATCGGCAAACCCGCCGGATGGGGACAGCAGAAGCGGAACGAGTACACGAACCACGACTATCACGCGCCGAGCGACGAGATTAAACCCGACTGGGATCTGAGCGGGGCCGCCGAAGACGCCGACTTGCTCCTGGCCGTGGGCTATCGCGTCGCGAACAGCGACCATCTCCCTGAATGGAAACCCGGTAACGAGTTCAAGGCCAAGCGCGACGCGATGATGAAATGACCACTTCTGCACGCCGTCTCGCACCTCTTCGTAACGATCTCGTGCGTGCGATCGCGAAATCGTGATCTCACGCACACGAAAATCCTGATCACGGTACTGTTAAGCAGCGCAGGATCAGTGAGTTTCGGCCAGTGGCACGTCGAGGCACCCCCGTTGCTCCCTCTAGGGATGGGACAGGGAGGTCCGCCATGAGACGCTTCGCCACCCTAGCGGCAGTTGCGGTTTGCGTGGTCTTCATCCAGCCATCTTCGGCTGTGAGCCAATTGTCGGCCAGCGCGCCGACCTATACCATCCAGGATCTCGGGACCATCGGCGGCCTCGTCCCGAACGTCACGGGCATCAACACGGACGGTCAGGTCTCCGGCACGGCGCAGACGACGGCGGGCTCGCGCCCCGTGCGCTACACCGACGGGGTGGGCTTCGAATACCTCTCGGGATTCGACGCGGCCACGGGCGTCGGCAGCGGGGTCACCGCGCACGGCGACATGGCGGGCTACATGGTGCTCGCGGCGGGGCAGCGGGCGTACCGCTACGTCGACGGCGCCGGCCCGCAGACGATCGATCCGATCGACGGCGGCGCCTTCACGATCGGCACGGGGATCAACAGCGGCGACGAAGTGACCGGCTACACGACGACAGCGCTCGGCGTCCAGGCCTTCCGCGCGATGCCGAATACGCCGCTCGTCGTCCTGCCGACGCTCGGCGGCGGCTTCGGCGTCGGGCTCGCGATCAACGACAGCGGCCAGGTCGCCGGAACCAGCACCACGACCGATGGGTCGCAGCACGCGTTTCGCGCGAACGTCGACGGCACGATTGACGATCTCGGCTCGCTGAGCACCGGCGGCATGAGCATGGCCTCCGCGATCGACGCCGGCGGCGACGTCGTCGGCCGGTCGCTGACCGCGGCGGGCGCGTTCCACGCCTTCCGCTACTCGGATCACATGGAAGACATCGATACGCTCGGCTCGGCGTCGAGCAACGCGATGGGCGTGGCTGGCTCCGCCACCGTCGGCGCGTTCCAGGTGGCCGACGGCAGCTCGCACGCCTTCGTGCACACGCATGCGGACGGCATGGTCGACCTGAACACGCGCATTCCCGCCGACTCCGGCTGGGTGCTGCAGTCGGCCGTGTCGGTGAATGCGAGCGGTCAGATCGCCGGGATGGGCATGCTGAACGGACAGCAGCGCGCGTTCCGCCTCACGCCGGACAAGCCCGTCGACCTGACGCCGCCCGTCATCAGCAGCATCACGGCCTCGCCGTCGCTCATCGCGCCGCCGGCCGGTCAGGTGGTTCCGGTGACGCTTGCTGTCGCCGCCAGCGACGACACGGATCCCGCGCCGGTGTGTTCGCTGACGAGCATCACCGCCAGCGCGGGCACGGCGGCCGACTCCGCCATCACCGGCCCGTTCAGCGGAACGGTCCGGGCGGTCGGGAATCGCACCTACGTGTTCGGCGTCACGTGCACGGACGCGTCGGGGAACCACAGCGACGGCACCGCGTCGGTCGTCGTTCCGCCGGACGTCACCGCCCCGGTGATTACCGGGATCGCGGCCTCTCCCTCCGTCATCTGGCCGCCGAATGGCGCGATGGTGCCGGTGACCGTGACGATCACCGCCACCGACGACGTCGATGCGACGCCGGTATGCGCGATCGACGAGATCGGCTCGAGTGAGGGGACGGCGAACGATGCGCAGGTCACGGGCGACACGACCGCCCGAGTGCGCGCGCTCAAAGGCAGCAAGGACGATCCGCGGGTGTACACCATTCACGCCAGCTGCGCCGACGCGGCGGGAAACGTCAGCGGGGCGGCTGTCACGGTAACGGTGGCCCGCGGGCAGGCGGCCACGACGTTCTCGAGCCGGCGGCTCCGGCGCACGCACTACCGCGTGCTCGCGCGCCGCTTCTTCCGCCACCACAACGGGCGTCGCCGGTAGATGGATAGGGGGCGGGCCGGCCTGCGCCGAAGCATCCGACCCGCCCTGCGTCAGGTTCGATCGCGCGGCTCTTCGAGGTACGTGTATCCCTGCAGGCCGTCTTCGTAGAACTCCAGCATCCGGCCGGATTCTTCGTACGAAATCCGCCCTTCCCGCACCGCCCGCTCGACGTCGTGCCGGAGTTTCCTGACCAGCGCCTCCGGCTCGAACTCGACGTAGTCGAGGACCTCCCTGACGGTGTCCCCCTTGATCACGGCGTCGAGCACGACGTTGCCGCCCTCGTCGAGGCTGACGTGGACCGCATGCGTGTCGCCGAACAGGTTGTGCAGATCCCCCAGGATCTCCTGGTAGGCGCCGACGAGGAACACACCGAGGTAGTACGGCTCGCCGTTCACGGTATGCAGCGGCAGCGTGCGCTTCACGTCGCGGCGATCGATGAACGAGTCGATCTTGCCGTCGGAATCGCACGTGATGTCGCCGAGCACCGCATGGTGCGTCGGCGCCTGATTCAGCCGGTGGATCGGCATGATCGGGAAGAGCTGTTTGATGGCCCAGCTGTCGGGGCACGACTGGAAGAGCGAGAAATTGCAGAAGTACGTATCCGCCATCGCGTCGTCCAGCCCCTGCAGATCCTCGGGCACGTCGTCGAGCTGCGTCACGATCTTGCGAAGCTTCGCCAGAATCGCCCAGTACAGATTCTCGGCCTGGCAGCGCTGCTCGAGCGGCAGGTAGCCGCCGCTGAACAGGCTCAAGGCCATGTCGAGGGCCTGCTGGGCGTCGTGATAGCTCTCGAGCGCGTTGCGCGACGAGAGGTTCTGGTACGTCTCGAGCAGATCGATGACGGGCTGCTCGGCCTCTTCCGGGGAAATCGTCTCGGGGATCTTCTCGTCGCCGAACATCGAGACGCCGAGCACGTTGAAGATCAGGACGCTGTGGTACGCCACGATCGCGCGTCCGCTCTCCGACACGATGGTCGGATGCTTCACGCCGGCGTCGTCGCACACCGTCTGGATGTGGTAGACGACGTCGTTGGCGTATTCCTCGAGGGTGTAGTTGACGCTCGATTCGAAGTTGGTCTGCGAGCCGTCGTAATCGACCCCGAGCCCTCCGCCGACGTCGATGTACTCGAGCCCGGCGCCCGCCTTCACGAGCTCGGTGTAGACCCGCGCGGCCTCGTTGAGCGCTCCCTTGACGATCCGGATGTTCGGGATCTGGCTGCCCAGGTGGAAGTGGAGCAGCTTGAAGCAGTCCTGCATTCCGCGCGTCCGAAGCTCCTCGAGTCCGCGCAGCACTTCCGCGACCGTGAGTCCGAATTTCGAGCGGTACCCGCCCGAGCTCTGCCAGCGCCCCCCGCCGCGCGAGGCGAGCTTGACGCGCATGCCGATCTGCGGCCGCACTCCAACCTTCTCGGCGTATTTCAGGATCAATCCGAGCTCGGTGTACTTCTCGACGACGGGGATGACGTTGCGGCCGATTTTCTGGGCCAGCATCGCCATCTCGATGAACTCGGCGTCCTTGAACCCGTTGCAGATGATCGGGGTGTCGTTGTAGGCCTGCGCCGCCACGGCGAGCAACTCCGGCTTCGAGCCCGCTTCGAGGCCGAACCCGTACTCGCGGCCGAAGTCGAGCACTTCTTCCACGACCTGCCGCTGCTGGTTCACCTTGATGGGATAGACGCAGACGTAACGCCCTTCGTAACTGTGCTGGGCGATCGCCGCCTGAAACGCATGATGGATGTCGCCGACCCGGTGACGCAGAATGTCGCGGAAGCGGATGAGCACGGGCAGCCCGATGCCGCGCAGCATCAGATGATCCGTCAGCTCCTTCAGATCGATCGCCTGCTGCGGATCCTTCGTCGGGTGGACGAGCAGATGCCCGGCAGGCGAGATGGAGAAATAGCCCTTCCCCCAGCGATCCACCTCGTACAGTTCGGTGGCATCGTTGGTCGTGAAGAGCTCCCCCGCCTGCCAGGTGCGATGCGTACGTGTGGGAGTGCTCACGCGTTCATGATACACACGTTTTTCCGGAGCGTACCTGGCGGCGATCGGAAAAAGTTCTCGGGTTCTCGGGTTCTCGGGTTCTCGGGTTCTCGGGTTCTCGGGTTCTCGGGTTCTCGGGTTCTCGGGTTCTCGGGTTCTCGGGTTCTCGGGTTCTCGGGTTCTCGGGTTCTCGGGTTCTCGGGTTCTCGGGTTCT
>DASUKM010000016.1:0-125778 GCA_036278735.1 Vicinamibacterales bacterium | reverse complement strand
CCCAGGCGGAATGCTTAATGCGTTAGCTTCGGCACGGCAGGGATCGATACCCGCCACACCAAGCATTCATCGTTTAGGGCCAGGACTACCGGGGTATCTAATCCCGTTTGCTCCCCTGGCTTTCGCTCCTCAGCGTCAATGCCGGTCCAGGATGCCGCCTTCGCCACCGGTGTTCCTCCAGATATCTACGCATTTCACCGCTACACCTGGAATTCCGCATCCCTCTCCCGGATTCAAGCCATCCAGTATCCGACGCAGTTCCCAGGTTGAGCCTGGGGATTTCACGTCGGACTTAGTTGGCCGCCTACGAGCCCTTTACGCCCAGTAATTCCGAACAACGCTTGCCCCCCCCGTATTACCGCGGCTGCTGGCACGGAGTTAGCCGGGGCTTCTTCTCTCGGTACCGTCACTCTTCCGGGGTATTCGCCCAGAAGCCGTTCTTCCCGATCGAAAGGAGTTTACGACCCGAAGGTCTTCATCCTCCACGCGGCGTTGCGTCGTCAGGCTTGCGCCCATTGCGAACAATTCCCCACTGCTGCCTCCCGTAGGAGTCTGGGCCGTGTCTCAGTCCCAGTGTGGCCGTCCGCCCTCTCAGGCCGGCTACTGATCGTCGCCTTGGTGGGCCGTTACCCCACCAACTAGCTAATCAGGCGCGGGCCCCTCTCCAAGCGCCAGGTCTTGCGATCCCCGGCTTTGATCTCCGCGTTTCCAAACGCAGGATGTCATGCGGTATTAGCGTCCCTTTCGGGACGTTATCCCCCACTCGAAGGTAGGTCACCCACGTGTTACTCACCCGTTTGCCACTCTACTTGCCCCTTGCGGGGCTTTCGCGTTCGACTTGCATGTGTTAGGCACGCCGCCAGCGTTGATTCTGAGCCAGGATCAAACTCTCAAGTTAAAGGCGGTCCGCCTTCCTCCGCCCGCACGCCTTTCGGCGCGACGACGGACGTCGGCGAGATCGTTTAACGCGAGCGCCTGTTGACTTGGCTCTTCACGTTGTTCAGTTCGTCAAGTGTAGGTGGTTCACCGCCGACGCCGGGACCGAACTGCGATCCCGACGCCGTTGAGACGGCGCCACCCGCTGATACTCGACGGGTTCCGCCTTCGCGCCTTGCGGCGCTCCGGCGGACTGTGCTTGCACGTTCTATCTAGTTTTCAAAGAACCGGCTCGAGCCGCGAACCCCTGCGCCCATCTATCAGCGCCCAAGCTCGCAGCGCCCAAGCTCGACAGCCCAACTCCCTCGTCGACCGTTTGTCGTCAGGGGAACCTTACAATCTTACTAAACGCCGCTGCGCCTGTCAACCCCCTCGACCTCTGATCCGTTCCACGACCCGGCCGTGACTGCTGAGCGGGGAAGACCGTGAAAGGTCGCTGAAGGTGCCGATCCGGAGACGTGCTCGGATCGGGAGACAGAAAATGCTCCGGAACTTCTCGGAGCATCCGACCGGTGCGCCGCACCGGGTCACGCTTCGAACGTCCAGCCACTATACGCGGCCGGGATCGCGCTGTCAACCTCTCCCGCGCCGCCCCGCGCGGAAGAGGATCACCCGCCGATTTTCGCGTAGTCGACCCAGAGCTGGTTGCCCGTCGTGACGGCGTCACGCTCGAGCCCGATGCCGACGCTCCCGGCCGCCAGCGACGTATCCGTCCCGCTCCACACGACCGTTCCGTTGATCGAGAACGACAGCGACGTCCCATGCGCGACCACGCGCAGCGTATTCCACGCGTTCCCCTGGACGATCGCGCTGCTCGCCGTCGACGGCGTAATCGTTGTCGTGACGCCTCCGACGTTCTTGATCACCGAGAAGTGCCCGTCGCGCGTGTACTGGAACGCGTACCACGCCGCCCACTGCTGGGAGGCGGTGACCGGGCTCGACGTGCCCCTGACGATCACTTCCGACGCGCACGTATCGCAGCCGTTGCGCCACAACCGCGCCGTGTAGTCGACGTCCCCGAACGTTCCGGGCCGTTCGATCGACGCGGACGCGTTGCTCACCCCCGTCGACGTCAGGTCGTTGGCGTCGGTCGTCCAGGTCCCGCTCACGTCCGTCCAGCCCGTCGAGTTCCCGTTGAATTCGCTGTCGATCGCGACCGCGAACGCCTGACCGGCGCTGAAGCTCGAGATCGCCGTGCCGGACGCCCACACCTGGCCCCAGTAGTAGAAGGTCCCCACCGAGGAGGCGATGGTCCAATTGTAGGAATACCACTGCACGGCGCCGGCCGCCAGGCCGCTCACGTCGGCGGACCCGACCCAGTGATCGCCGCTCCAGTTCGGGCCGTCGACGAAGAACCACACTTTGGAGCCCGACGGCAGCGCCACCGTCCCCGTGTTGTGCACCTGCGCCCAGAGCATTGCGGTCCCGCCGGGCGTGCCGTTGGTCACGGGCCAGACAGCGTCGATGCGGGCCGTCGGCCCGGCCGCCACGCTGAACGCGATCGTCGGTCCGAAGCCGGAGATCGCCCCCGTGGACCAGACCTGCGCCGTGTAGCGGTACGTGCCCGGCGAGGCGGTCCCCGGGATGCTCCACGCGAACGAGTACCACGCGTCGGCGCCCGACGCGAGCCCCGCGACGGAGGTGGGGCCGACCCACGTGTTCGTGCCCGAGGGATTCGTCACCAGGAAATACACCGTCGCTCCCCCCGGCAGCGCTGCCGTCCCCGTGTTCTTGACGTGCGCCCAGAGCGCCGCCGTCGTGCCCACCCCGGCCCCGTTGACCGGATAGCCCGCCAGCACCGACGCCGCGACGGCGGCCGGCGCGGCCGCGACGGTGAACGCCTGGCTGTAGCTCGAGCCGGCCATCATCCGGTTCACGCCGCCGACGGTGCCCCAGACTTCCGCCGTGTACGCGTAGCTGCCCGCCGTCTCCCCACTGCCGATCGACCACGTGTAGGAGTACCACGCGTCGCTGCCCGCCGCGAGCGCCGACACCGACGCGTTGCCGACCCAGGGGTTGCTCAGGCCCGATGCGACCGGCGCCATCTGCGACAGCGGTACCCGGATATGCGTCGCGCCGCCCGGCCCCGTGACCTTGAACCACACGACGGCGTCGGAGGGCAGCGCGGTCGTGCCGCTGTTCTGAACGTGCGCCCACAACACCGCCGACCCGCCCACCTGCGCGCCGCTGACCGAGGAGAGCGCCAGCACCTTCGCACTCTGCGAGGGAAGCGTCGCCGTCTTGAACAGCCCGCGCCCGTGCGTCGCGGCATACAGCGTGCTGTTCAGGAAGAACAGATCGTCGACCGCGACGTTCGCGGGCCCGTCCTGCGGCGCATGCCAGCTCGCACCATCGTCCTCGCTCGTGAACAGGCCGACCTCCGTGCCAGCGTACAGCCAGCTCGAATTCGAGGGATGTATCGCCACGGCGCGCACTGGCGCGGCGGGCAGCGCCGAGCCGCCGCTGCCCGATCGGCTCACCCACGTCGCGCCGCTGTTCGTCGTGTACCAGAGGTTGCCCGAGCTGTACCCGCCGAACGTGACGTAGACGACGGCGTTGTTGGTCGCGTCGATCGCGATGTCGAGGACCTGCCGTGCGGGCAGCCCCGACAGCTCCGACCAGGTCGGCGAACCGGACATCGCATTGGCCGTCATGAACACCTCGCCATCGTTGTAGCCAATCCACACGAGATTGGAGTTGCCCGGCGCGACAGCGACCGCACTGATGTAGTTGCCGCTAGACGAGGGTGAGGTCAGCGACGCCCACGTCGGTCCTGTCGCCGACGTCACCGGCGTCTTCACGTCACCCGTTCGCCACAACGATCTCGCGCCCACGTACAAGGTGTTCGCATCGTTCGGATCGAGCGTGATCGGCGCGATGAAGTTCGCGAAGCCCTGTTCGGCATCCGAGAGGCAGTACGGCGCTGTGCAGCCACCGTCGCTCGGGACCCAGATGTACTCCGAAGGACTCGAGCCGCCGGTGCTGTTCCGGTGCACACGGCCGTACACGTACTCGCCATAGAAATAGTTGCTGTCCGCCGGGTCGTAGGCCGCCATCCCGCCGTCGCCGCCGAATGGCGCGGAGAAAGTGGTGCTGGTGCCGGAGGAGTACAGCGTGCCGTTGTCCTGCGCGCCTCCCTGGATTTTCCCCGTGCCGGCGTGACCCGCCGCTCCGTAGAATTGCGTGACGCCGTAGCCGTTGTTCAGGTTCGTCCAGCCCGACGTGGTCGTCACCGCGTCGAGATCCTCCGTCTTGAAGATGCCGCCGTCGTTCCCGAAGAAGACGCGCCGGTTCGACGTGCCGTTGTAGCCGGGATCGCTGACGATCGCGTGCTGATCCGCGTGCGCGGACAGGGAACTGTTCGGAGGTCCATAGCGCCAGTCGCTGATCTTGCTGAAGGTCACGGAGACGGCGGTCGAAGCGGCGTTCGTAGAACGCCAGAGATCGAGGCCGCCGATGACGATGTCGTCGGCGTTGACGGGATCGACCCAGATGACGTTGTCGTACCAACCCTGGTTATTGAGGTGCGCGGGCACGCCGACGATCGCAAAGGTGTGGCCGCTATCGGTGCTGCGCCACAGTCTGCCGTTGCTGACGTCCTGCATCGCGTACACGATGCTCGGGTTCGACACGGAGACGCCGAGTTCGACGCGCTCGAAACTGTACGTCCCCCAGGACGGACCGGACGCGGCCGCCCACGTCGCGCCGCCATTGCTCGAATAGTGGATATCGGAAAAGTAGCCCGATGCGACCACCAGCGTGCTGCTGCCGGGCAGGAACTTCACGTCGGTGATGTCGTGGTAGCCAATGGTGTCCGGCTGGAGCACCGTGCTGAACGTCGCGCCGCCGTCGGTGCTGCGAAACAGACCACTCTGCGTCGCGACGAGCAGGGTGCCGCCATCGGCCGATTCCGCCAACCGGTTCACGTACAGGAAATTCGTGTTGTTGGTGGCCGCGAGCTGATTCCACGTCGCGCCGCCGTCGGTGGACTTGAAGACGCCGGCGCCTCGAATGCCGTCGATGTTGTAGAAGCCCTCACCGGTCCCCGCGTACATCGTGCTCGAGTCGCCGGGATCGTAAATGATCGACGAGACCGCAAGATTCGCCATGAAATCGTTTACCGGCGCCCACGAGGCGCCCCCGTTAGTGCTCTTCCAGATGCCGCCTCCCACGCCGCCGATGAACATCGTGGAGGGTGTGCCCGGGTCGATCGCGATGGCGCGGGTGCGCCCCCCCACGTTAGTCGGCCCCAGCCACGTCCAGGTGTTATTCGCGATCCCGGCGATCGGCTGCGGGTCGAGCAGGGCCCGCCTCTGCATGGCACGGAGCTGGGCCTGCGCCTTGACGAGACCGTCGAACGGAATCGCGCCGTGCTCGTCGCGCAACGACATGTTCCAGAACGCGACCGCTTCGCCCGGGTGATCGGGGCGCGCCTCGGCATCCTCTCGCTCCCGAGCCGGGGGATCGAACCGGCGGTCCAGCTCAGCGCGACGCAGCGCATGCCGGGGCTCGGACGCCTGACGCCGAGGGCCGGGACGCTCAGCACGGACGCGCTTCGTCAGCGCGGGCCGGGGAGCCGGGTCGGGCGCAGGCTCGACGATCTTCGGCGCGACAGGTGTGATCTTCGCGGCGGCAGGGGCTGCCGGCGTGCTGACCCTCAGGGATGCCACCCGGACGGGTCTCAGGACCGCCGCACCGGCGACGGCGACTCCAACGAGGACGAACCCGACGATCAGAGTCCGACCCGCGACCGCCAATACGTGCGACAGGCGTCCGTTCATCGTCTGCCTCCGCTGTCGACAAGACGCCCGCGAACAGACCCGGTCTGGCTGCCGCCGAACGCTTGACTAAGCTATTGATGAGTTGCGGGATATTACACGCTCGAGCGCATACTCGCCAAGCATTTTCTGGAAGGGCTGACAAGCGGCGGATGGAGGGGTCGAGGAAACGTGCCGGCGCGCAGGGGGACGTGCCCGGATTATGTCGGGCGCCGGATCCGGACCACGTGCTGGTCGCGGCGGCCCTTGCGCAGAACGATTACCCGGCCGCCGATCGCGTCGTTCGCCGTCAGGCGCGCCCGCTCGTCGGCGGCGCGGACGTTGTTCACGTAGACGCCGCCGCTCTTGACGAGCCGGACGGCTTCGCTCCGCGATGGGACGAGCGCGACGGTCGTGAGCATCTCGACGAGCGGCATTCCCTCCTCCGGCAGCGCCAGCTCGGTCGACGGCGCATCGGCGAACACCAGGAGGACGTCGTCGACGTCGGCGTCGGCCAGGCGATCGGCGAAGAGCACCGCCGCCGCGCGCTCCGCGCGCGCGAGCTGATCCTCGCCGTGCACCCGCGCCGTGACGTCGCGCGCGAGGGCGCGCTGCGCCTCGCGACGCTCGGGCGCGGTCTCCGTCGCGCGGGCAAGGTCGTCGATCGCTTCGCGCGACAGGAACGTGAAGCAGCGCAGATACCGGACGACGTCGCGGTCGTCGGTGTTGAGCCAGAACTGGTAAAAGCGGAAGGGGGACGTCCGCTGCCCGTCGAGCCAGATCGTCCCGGCTTCGGTCTTGCCGAACTTGGCGCCCGTCGACGTCGTCATCAGCGGCCAGACGAGGCCGTGCACACGGGTGGTGCGCAGCCGGCGGACCAGATCGATGCCGGCCGTGATGTTGCCCCATTGATCGCTGCCGCCCATCTGCAGCGTGCAGCCGAAGCGATCGAACAGCTCGAGGTAGTCGCGCGCCTGCAGCAGCAGATAGCTGAACTCGGTGAAGGAGATGCCCTCGGCGCTCTCGAGCCGCCTGTTCACCGATTCCTTCTGCAGCATGTAGTTCACGGTGAAGTACTTGCCCGTGTCGCGCAGGAAGCCGAGCAGGTCGACGGCCGCCAGCCAGTCCGCGTTGTTGACGATCCGCGCCGCGTTGCCGGGACGATCGAAATCGAGAAACCGTTCGAGCTGACGGCGGATGCCCGCGACGTTTGCGTCGATCTGCTCGCGGGACAGCAGCAGCCGTTCCTGCGACTTGCCGCTGGGATCGCCGATCATCCCCGTGCCCCCGCCGACGATCGCAATCGGCGCGTGCCCGCACTGCTGCAGGCGCGCGAGCCCCATCACGGTGAGCAGCGATCCGACGTGCAGGCTGTCGGCGGTGGGATCGAACCCGATGTAGGCGGTGACGGTCCCGCTGGCGAGCGCGTCGCGCACCCCTTCCGTGCTCTCCGAGAGCATGCCCCGCCACTCGAGTTCGCTGTACAGATCCATGGCCGCTAAATATATCGTGAGGCCCCGACGCAACGCCGGGGTCAGATCTTGTTCTTTGCACGAGTGTCCTCGATAAGGGACAGTCCCCCGCGAGGGCTGGAGCGGCGCGGTAACATGGAAGCATGCGCCGCGCGACCGGCCGGTTCGAGCCGTCACGACGGGCCCTGTTGAAAGGGCTGCTCGGCGTCGGCGTCGGCGCGATCGCCGGCGGCGCGACGCACGGCTATCTCTACGAGCGGCACGATTTCGAGGTCACACGCCTCCCGTTCCCGGTCGGGGGCCTTCCCGACGCGCTGCGCGGGCTGCGCATCGGCTTTCTGACCGACGTCCATCGCAGCCAGACCGTGTCGCACGAGATGGTCACGGCCGCGGTGCGGCTGCTGATGGCGGAACGACCGGATTTAATCGTGCTCGGCGGGGATTACGTGACGTGGGGGGACCGCCGGTACGTGCACCCGTCGGCCGACGCGCTCGCTCCGCTGGCCGCGCCGCACGGCGTGCTCGCCGTGCTCGGCAACCACGACGACGACCGCGATATGCCCGCGGCGCTCGCGGCCAAGGGCTTTACCGTTCTCAAGGATGCCCGCACCCGTCTGACGATTCGCGGGGAGCCAATGGACTTCATCGGCGTCCGGTACTGGACGCACCGGCTCGCGGACATCGCGCGGATCGCCCGCGGAACGCTCCCGTATGCACTGCTGCTCGCGCATACGCCGAAGCGCCTCACCGAAGCGACGCAGCTCAGCATCCCGGCGGTGCTGAGCGGACACACCCACGGCGGTCAAATCGTGCTGCCGATCATCGGCCCGATCGCGGCGCGGGAGTTCCCGGTGATCGCCGGCCTCGCACGCCGGCAGGGGACGACGATTTTCGTGAGCCGCGGCGTCGGCACCGTCTACGTGCCGGTACGGATCAACTGCCCGCCCGAAGTGGCCGTGCTCACCCTCGAATCGACGATGCCAATCGCCAGCTGACGAGTGCCGTCGGCCCTTCAAGGCTGTGACGTCGCGCTTCCTGTGGGTCAGCCCTTCAGGGCTGACTCGGGCCATCGTCAGGACGTGAAGTCCTGACCCACCGGAGGCTGCGCCGATCCGAGGCGAACGAAGCGGCGGCCGTCGATGCGCCAGCCCCCCTCGAGCACGATCTTCACCGCCTCCGGATAGATCCGGTGCTCTTCGATCAGGATGCGCGCCGCCAGTGCATCCGGCGTGTCGTCATCGCGGACGGGCACGCTCGACTGGAGCACGATCGGGCCGCCGTCGAGTTCGCCGGTCACCAGATGGACGGTCGCGCCCGCAATCTTCACGCCGTGCCGCCAGGCCTGATGCTGCGCGTCGACTCCGGGAAAGGCTGGCAGCAGCGACGGATGGACGTTGAGGATCGCCTCGGGAAAGGCGCCGAGCAGCGTGGGGCCGAGCACGCGCATGAAGCCGGCGAGACAGACCAGCGACACCCGGCGGGCGGTCAGCGCCGCCACGATCGCCTGCTCGAACGCGTCGCGCGATTGCCCGCGATGGTCGATCACTTCCGTGTCGATCCCGGCATCCCGTGCGCGCTCGAGGCCGGGCGCGTCGGCCTTGTTCGACACGACGACCGCGATGCGTGCGTCGAGGCGGCCGTCTGCGGTCGCATCGATCAACGCCTGAAGATTCGATCCACGGCCGGAAATCAGGACGCCAACCAGTCCGGGGCCAGAGCCCATCGTTGTGCTCCTCGCCGTCCGCCCCGTCACACGGCGTCGTAGACCACGCGCGGCTGGCCCGCGGTGACGCGGCCGATCGCGCGGGCCTCGGATCCGAGTGACGCGGTCATCGATTCGGCATCCCCTTCCGCGACGACGACGATTAGCCCGATGCCCATGTTGAACGTGCGGAGCATCTCTTCGTCCGACACGCGCCCCTGCGCCTGCAGCCAGCGGAACACGGGTGGAACGGACCAGGCGGCGCGGCGCACGTGCGCTTCGGTGCCGGGCGGAAGGATGCGCGGCAGATTATCGGTGATGCCTCCGCCCGTGATGTGCGCCATGCCTTTGATCCGGCCGCCGGTGAGCAGAGGCCGGAGGAGCGGCAGGTACGAACGGTGCGTGACGAGCAGGGCGTCGCCGACGCTCGCGCCCAGCGCCGCGACGTGACTGCGGACGCCGAGCCCGAGCCGATCGAACACGATGCGCCGCGCGAGGGAGTAGCCGTTGGTGTGCAGGCCGGAGGAGGGGAGGCCAATCAACACGTCGCCCGGCATGATGCGGGATCCGTCGATCAGGTGCTCGCGCTCGACGGCCCCGACGACGAAGCCGGCGAGGTCGTATTCGCCGTCGCCGTAGAAGCCCGGCATCTCGGCGGTTTCGCCGCCGAGCAGCGCGCAGCCGTTCTCGCGGCACGCGCGCGCGAGCCCCTCGACGATCGTGACCGCGACGTCCGGATCGAGCCGCCCGGTGGCGAGGTAGTCGAGAAAGAAGAGCGGCTCGGCTCCCTGCACGAGGATGTCGTTGACGCAGTGATTGACGAGATCGACGCCCACGGTCTCGTGCACTCCGGCCATGAACGCGACCCGCAGCTTGGTGCCGACCCCGTCGGCACTGGCGACGAGCACCGGGTCGCGAAAACCGAGGCCACCCAGGCGGAACAGGCCGCCAAAGGAGCCGAGTTCCGACAGCACGCCGGAGGTGAACGTGCCCCGCGCGAGCCCGCGAATCCGGCGGACGACTTCGTTGCCGGCGTCGACGTCGACGCCCGACTGTTTATAGTCCATTTCTTACTCCGGGGGCTCCGCCCTCCGCACCCCGCACCCCGCACTCCGCGCTCCGCGTCAGAACTCGAGCACCTGGATCAGCGCATCCGTCACGCGGCGCTGCAGGGAACCGGGAGCCGATGCCCAGTACGCGCGGCGCACGGCGGCGTAGAAGCGCTCCTCTTCGTAATCCTCCTCGAGCATGTCGAAGGCGTCGCGCAGCAGCAGCGCGGCGTCGTGCCGGTCCGCACGCGATTCGAGCAGCTTCAGCGCGAGCGGCGTGTTGCGCAGCGCCACCGTCCCGAAGGCGAGCGCGATGGGCGAGCGCGCCGGATCGCGCGCCGGCACCCCGGCATCGATCAACGCAACGGCCGCGTCCTGATGGCCGGCCACGGCCAGCGCGGCGAGGCCGCGCGTCGCCGCGCGCAGCAGATCCTGGAAGCCCGGATGCTGCACGGCAAACGTGAGGGTCTCGACGAGAAATCCCTGGTGCGACTCGCAGTTGACGCCCAGCAGGCAGATGGCGGCGGCAATCGCGGGCTGACGCTCGCGCGGCGCGCTCTGCTGCAGCGGCTCGAGCACCGCCAGCGCGCGCTTGTCGCCCAGCTTCCCGAGGGCGAGAACGGCATCCTCCTGCAGCGGCCCGTCGAGCGTCGCGACGCGCCGCAGCGCATCGAACGCGCTCGTCACGCGATAGTCCCCCACCGCTTCGATCACCGCGCTCCTGAACAGATCCTGCCCGCTCATCACGAGCGCCGGCATGACGTCGCGGACCCGCGGATCGGCGGCGTAGGCCGCCAGCGTGCGCGTCAGCGCGGGGCGGACGAACTCCCCCTCTTCCTTGTCGAGCGCCTTCAGCAGGCGCGGCACCATGGCGGGGTCGGGATTGTGCTCGAAATACGTGTAGGCGACCGTCCGCAGCCGATCGTTCGGATCGTCGAGTGCGTGGACCATGACGTCGCGGGCGCGCGGATCGTGGAAGCCCGACAGGATCACCAGCGCGCGAAAACGCACGTATCCGTCGGGATGCTCTTCGGCCGCGGCCATCAGGGCGGGAACCGCCTGCGCGGCGGGCGCCCGCCGGACCGCGCGGGCGGCATCGGTCCGCTCCCGATCGTCGAACGCCCCGAGCTTCGCGATCGACGTGCGAAGCTGCTGCGCGGTGAGCGGCGTCGCGTTCGCCGCCGGCGCCTGCGGCCGTCCGGCCGGCGCGGGGGCGAGCGCTCCAGCGAGCAGCAGCGCGAGACAGTGCGACAGCAGCATGGGCGCGCGGTCCGGCTATTCGACGGCCTTCAGCGCGAGTTGCAGATACGCGCGCTCGTCTCGCGGGAATGCGACGGGATACACGCCCGTGTAGCAGGACGTGCAGTACGAGCCGCCCTGCGGCGCCACGGCGCTCAACATCCCGTCGAGGCTGAGATACGCCACGCTGTCGGCGTCGATGTACTGCCGGATCTCCTCGAGCGTGTGCGTCGCCGCGATCAGCTCCGACCGGTTCGGCGTGTCGACGCCGTAGAAGCACGGCGACTTCGTCGGAGGGCAGCTGATGCGCAGGTGCACTTCGCGCGCGCCCGCCGCCTTCACCATCCGGACGATCTTCCGGCTCGTCGTGCCGCGCACGATCGAGTCGTCGACGAGCACGACGCGCTTGCCTTCGAGAATGCTGCGGACCGGGTTCAGCTTCACGCGCACGCTGAAATGCCGGATCGCCTGCTGCGGCTGGATGAAGGTGCGTCCGACGTAGTGATTGCGGATCAACCCGAATCGCATCGGGATCCCGGACGCCTCCGCAAAGCCTGTCGCGGCGCACACGCCCGAGTCGGGAATCGGCGACACGACGTCCGCCTCGACCGGCGCTTCGCGCGCGAGCACGCGGCCGAGCTCCGTCCGCACCTCGTTCACGCTGCGCCCGAAGACGTAGCTGTCGGGCCGCGCGAAATACACGTGCTCGAAGATGCAGTGCGCCAAGGGCGCCTGCGGGAACGCCCGCACCGATCGGATCCCCCCCTGACCGATGACGAGCAGCTCCCCCGGTTCGACGTCCCGGACGTACGTGGCGCCGATGAGATCGAGCGCGCACGTCTCCGAACAGACGATGTAGGCGTCCCCCAGCCGGCCGAGCGCCAGCGGACGGAACCCGTGCGGGTCGCGCGCGGCGATCAAACGGTCCTTCGTCAGCAGCACGAACGAGAACGCGCCGCGCACCTGGGTGATCGATTCGAGCAGCGCCTCTTCCACGCTCGGTTCGCGCGAGCGCGCGTAGAGATGCAGCACCACCTCCGTGTCGCTGCTCGTCTGGAAGATTGACCCGGTGCGGACCAGCTCGTCCCGGAGTTCCTGCGCGTTGACCAGGTTGCCGTTGTGCGCGATCGCAATCTGCCCGTGCGCGCAGTCGATCAGAATCGGCTGCGCGTTGAGGATGGTGCTGTCGCCGGCCGTCGAATAGCGCGTGTGTCCGACCGCCAGGTGGCCCGGCAGTCCTTCCAGCGCGCGCTCGTCGAACGCGTCCGCCACGTACCCCATCGCGCGCGACAGGTGCATCCGCTCGCCGTCGGCGCTGACCATCCCCGCGCTTTCCTGTCCGCGATGCTGCAGGGCGTAGAGGCCGAGGTAGGTGAGGTTGGCGGCTTCCGGGTGTCCGAAGATCCCGAACACGCCGCACTCGTCTTTGAATTTATCGGGGAATTTATCGGGGCCCGCCTCCGCTGACGCTTCGGCGGGACGCGCCTTCACGCGCCCGTCACCGCGCTCCGAGACCCCGGCCGGCTGCCGATCGTCGATGTTCATCATGTCAGGCCACCGCACGGGCGAAGTATCGATCGAGCGCGGTCGCCCAGACGTGCTCGGCTTCGCCCACCCCGCAGTCGATCGCGACGGCGCCCCCCACGCTCATCCGCAGCCGCGCTCCCCCGGTCCGGCCGATGACCCGGGCCGGCACGCCTGCGTCGCTGGCCAGGTCCAGCAGCCGGCGTTCGTGGCCGGGCTCGGTCGAGACGACCACCCGCGAGGCGGATTCGCCGAACAGCGTCGCCGCCTCGACGTATGCCCGGTTGGACGCTTCGATCGCCGGCCCGAGATCCACGGTCGCCCCCAGGCCGCCGGCGTCGAAGCAGCACTCCGCGAGCGTAATCGCGAGGCCGCCGTCCGAGCAGTCGTGCGCCGACTGCAGCAGCCCGGCCGCCGCCGCACGAACCAGCAGATCCTGCAGCGCCTTCTCGCGCGCGAGATCGAGCGCCGGACAGTCGCCGCGCACCAGGTGATGAACGACGTCCAGGTACTCGCTGCCCCCGAGTTCGCCGCGTCCCTCGCCCAGCAGCACGACGGACGCCCCTTCCGTCTTGAAGACCCTGGTGAGCGTGCGGGACGCGTCCTCGATCAGCCCGACGACGCCGATGACGGGCGTCGGGTAGATGGCGCGCCCATCCGTCTCGTTGTAGAGGCTGACGTTTCCGCCGGTAATCGGGATCTCGAGCGCGCGGCACGCCTCCGAAAGTCCTTCGACCGATTCGGCGAACTGCCACATGATCTCCGGCCGCTCCGGGTTGCCGAAGTTGAGGCAGTTGGTCGCGCCGATGGGCGCGCCGCCGGCGCACGCCACGTTGCGCGCGGCCTCGGCGAGCGCCAGCATCGCGCCGCGGCGTGGATTCAGATACCCGTACCGGCCATTGCCGTCGGTCGACATCGCCAGCGCCCGGCGCGTGCCTTTCACCCGCACGACCGCGGCGCTCATCCCGGCAAGCGCAATCGTGTTGGTCCGCACCGTCGTGTCGTACTGCCGGTAGACCCACCGCTTGCTTGCGATCGTGGGGGACCCGAGCAGACGTTCGAATCCGTCGCGGGCCGATCCGTACGACAGCGACGTCGCGTCGAGCGCGCGGACCTCGTCCAGATACGCCGGCCGGCTGGTCGGCCGCGTATAGACGGGCGCCTCGTCCACCAGCGCGCGATTCGGAATTTCGGCCACGACCCGTCCGTGATCCTTGACCCGCAGCAGACCGTCGGACGTGACCTCGCCGATTCGCGCGGCATGGAGGTCCCACTTCTCGAAGATCCGTTCGACGTCCGCTTCGCGTCCCCGGCGCGCCACGAGCAACATGCGCTCCTGCGATTCCGAGAGCATGATCTCGTAGGGCGTCATGCCCGCCTCGCGCTGCGGCACGTCCGCGAGATCGATCTCGACGCCGGCGCCGCCGCGCGCCCCCATCTCGCACGTCGAGCACGTGAGCCCGGCGGCCCCCATGTCCTGCACGCCGATCAGCGCGTCGGTCTGCATCAGCTCCAGGCACGCCTCGAGCAGCAGCTTCTCCATGAACGGATCGCCCACCTGCACCGCCGGACGCTTCTCGGCCGATCGCTCGTCGAATTCCGCCGACGCCATCGTCGCGCCGTGGATCCCGTCGCGGCCGGTCTTCGCGCCGACGTAGTAGACCGGATTGCCGATGCCGGAGGCCGACCCCTTGACGAGCGCGCCGGCCGGCGCGATCCCGAGGCAGAACACGTTGACGAGCGGATTGCCCGCGTACGGCGCCTGGAAGGCGATCTCGCCGCCGACCGTCGGGATCCCGATGCTGTTGCCGTAGCCGCCGATCCCGCGCACCACCCCTTCGACGGTGCGCCGCGTGCGCGCCGACCCGGCGCCCTCGAGCGGACCGAAGCGCAGCGCGTTCAGCAGCGCGATCGGCCGCGCCCCCATCGTGAAGATGTCGCGGATGATGCCCCCGACGCCCGTCGCCGCTCCCTGGTAGGGCTCGATGAACGAGGGATGGTTGTGCGACTCGATCTTGAACACGGCCGCCAGGCCGTCGCCGATGTCGACGGCCCCGGCGTTCTCGCCCGGCCCCTGCAGGACGCGCGCCCCCTGCGTCGGCAGCTTCCGCAGGTGCACCCGCGAACTCTTGTAGCTGCAGTGCTCGGACCACATGACGGAAAAAATCCCGAGCTCCGTCTCGGTCGGTTCGCGGCCGAGCGCGTCGAGAATCCGCGCGTACTCGTCGCGCGTCAGGCCATGCCGCTCGAGCACCGTGTTGTCGATGTGGAACGTCATCGGTACCGGAAAAGGAAGAACACCGCCATCACCACTTCGATCACCGCGGTGATCGTGCAGACCACCGCCGCCGCCTGATTCACCGCGGCCGACACCGGCCAGATCCGGGCGGACGCCGCGATCCCCGCCGCCGCGACGATGGCGGCGCTGACCGCCAGCACCCGGCCGACGGTCCGGAAGTTCTCGCGATGCGCATCCGCATCCTCAATCATGCAGTGCGCAGCGCCCCGTCCCGCGCCAGCGCGGAGATGACCGATTCGAACAGGACGATCCCGTCCCGACTCCCAAGGCTGTCTTCGCAGGCGCGCTCGGGGTGCGGCATCAGCCCGACGACGTTGCGCGTCTCGTTGCAGATGCCGGCGATGTTGTTCACCGATCCGTTCGGGTTGGCGGCGTCAGTCGCCTCGCCGCGCTCGTCACAGTACCGGAAGACGACGCGGCGCGCGGCCTCGAGCGCCTGCACGACGTCCGGTGGCGCGTAATAGTTGCCTTCGCCGTGCGCGATGGGCACCCGCAGCGGCTGGCCTCGCACGGCGCGCCCGGTGAACGGCGTGTCGGTCTGCTCGACGCGAACGCGCACGTGCTCGCAGTGGAACCGCAGATCCCGGTTGCGCAGCATGGCGCCCGGCAGGAACCCCGCCTCGAGCAGCACCTGGAAGCCGTTGCAGATGCCGAGCACCGGTCCCCCCTCGCGGGCGAATCGGCCGACGGCCGCCATGATTGGCGAGAAGCGGGCGATGGCGCCGGTGCGCAGGTAGTCACCGTGCGCGAACCCGCCCGGCAGCACGACGACGTCGGCGCCGCGGAGGCTCGTGTCCTTGTGCCAGAGCAGCTCCGCCCGCTGCCCGAGCACGTCCGTCGCGGCGTGATAGGCGTCGTGGTCGCAGTTCGATCCCGGAAAGACGACGACACCGAAGGTGATCGGCATGGCTACTCCACCTCGATCCGGTAGCTCTCGATGACGGGGTTGGCCAGCACCTTGTCGGCGACCTCGGAGGCGAGCGCGCGCGCCTCGTCCGGCGTGCGCGCGTCGAGTTCGACCTCGAAATACTTGCCCTGCCGGACGTCGCCGACGCCGGCGTAGCCCATCGAGTGGAGGGCGTCAGCGATGGTCTTGCCCTGCGGGTCGAAGACGGAGGGTTTCAACGTGACGAACACTCGTGTTTTCATCATTATTTGACTCGCGCTGGGGCCCCACCCCCAGCGCCTGTCAGCGCTCGCCTACGCTCGCGCCGGTGATTCGCGGCAACCGGCTCGATTCTCAGAGATCCCACCCGCGGCCGCCTCCAGCACCTGCCAGCGCTCGCCTACGCTCGCGCCGGTGATTCGCAGCAAACGGCTCGATTACAGGGCTCCGCAAGCGCCCCCCCGCCGCTGGCGGCTCACGCGTGCGCGCCGACGGCCGTCCCCGTGAACACGCGGGCGAAAATGGCGTCGACGTTCCGAAGCTGCTCCTGCAGATCGAACGCCTTGTCGATCTCCGCGCGCGAGAGCACCGCCGACAGGTCGGGATCCGCGAGCAGCAGCTCCTTGAAGTCGCGTGTCTCGTGAAACGATCGCATGGCGTTGCGCTGCACCCACTCGTACGCCTGCTCGCGCGACACGCCGCGCCGCGCCAGCTCCAGCAGCACCGTCCCCGAGAACACGACGCCGCGCGACCGCTCCAGATTCTCGCGCATCCGCTCCGGATAGACCACCATCCCGCGCACGATGCGGGTGAAGCGGCGCAGCACGTGGTCGAGCGCGATGAAGCTGTCGGGCAGAATCACGCGCTCCACCGACGAATGCGAAATGTCGCGCTCGTGCCAGAGCGCGACGTTCTCGATCGCCGCCATCGCGTTGCCCCTGAGCAGCCGCGCCAGCCCCACGATCTGCTCGCAGCCGATCGGGTTTCGCTTGTGCGGCATCGCCGACGAGCCCTTCTGCCCCTTGCCGAACGGCTCCTCGACTTCGCCGATTTCCGTCTTCTGCAGTCCTCGGATCTCGAGCGCGAACTTCTCGAGCGAGGCCGCCACGATCGCCAGCGTCGTCATCAGCTCCGCGTGCCGGTCGCGCTGAATCACCTGCGACGAGACGGGCGCGGCGTCCAGGCCCAGCCGCTCGCAGACGCGCGCCTCGATCGAGGGGTCGAGGTGAGCGAACGTGCCGACCGCGCCGGAAATCTTGCCGACCGAGACGACGTCGCGGGCGCGGAGCATGCGATCGAGATCGCGCTGCAGCTCCGCGTACCACAGCGCGAGCTTCAGGCCGAACGTCATCGGCTCGGCGTGGACGCCGTGCGTCCGGCCGATCATCGGCGTGTGCCGGTGCTCCTCCGCGCGCTCGCGCACGGCCTCCATCAGGCCGGCCAGGTCTTTCACGATCAGGTCGCACGCCTGCCGCATCTGCAGGGCCTGCGCGGTATCGATGACGTCGGACGAGGTCAGGCCGAAGTGCAGCCATCGCGCGGCGGGGCCCACGTGCTCGGCGACCGCGGTCGTGAAGGCGATCACGTCGTGCTGGGTCGTCTGCTCGATTTCTTCGATGCGGGCGATATCGAATGCGGCCCGGGCGCGCAGCTCGCGCGCGGCGTCGGCGGGCACGAGGCCGGCGGCCGCCATCGCGTCGGTCGCGGCCAGCTCCACCTCGAGCCAGGTTTCGTACCGGCGCTGATCGCTCCAGATCGCGCCCATCTCCGGGTTCGTGTAGCGGCGAATCATCTCATCATCTCTTCATGGGGCTCCGCCCCAAACCCCGGCTCGGTCGCTTGCGGGGACCCCGTACCCCGCGCCGCTCCCTCGCGCGCGCTCGCGCGCCTTACCCCAAATCCAGCTCGGCGCGCGTCACCTCGGCGGGCGACGGCCCGAGCAGCGTCGCGGCCAGCGATCCGTTCGCAAACAGATCGCGCGCGACGCGCTGCAGATCGTCGCTCGTCACGCGCTCCACGCCGGCGAGGGTTTCGTCCAGGCCGAAATGGCGATCGAAGTAGATTTCCTGCCGCGCCAGGTGCGACATGCGGCTCGCCGTGTTCTCGAGCGACAGCATGAGGCTCCCCTTCAGGTGATCCTTCGCCCGGCGCAGCTCCGCGTCTGGAATGGACGCCTGCTTCAGCCCGCGCAGCTCCTCCACGCACAGGTCGACGACCTGGCGGACGTTGCCGCTCGCGCAGCCCGCGTAAATCGTGATGTTGCCCGCGTCGCGATACGCGCTCAGGCCGCTGAACACCGCGTAGGCCAGACCGCGCTTCTCGCGCACGTTCTGGAACAGCCGCGAACTCATCGAGCCGCCGAGCAGCGTGTTCAGGATGTAGCTGACGTAGCGGTCCTCGTGGTTCTGCTGATAGCTGTTCGTGCCGAGACAGACGTGGCTCTGCTCCAGTTCCTTCGCGCGCACGACCACCTGCGGAACCACCCGCGGGGGACGGTCGCTGAAACCGTCGCTGGCCGGCGAGAGCGTCGCAAAGGCGCGAACCACCAGCTCGCGCAGGTGCTCGTGCTGGAGGTTGCCGGCCGCCGAGACGATGACGTTCTTCGCGACGTAGGCCCCCTGGAAGTAATCGCGCAAGATGTCCGGCGTGAACGCCTCGACGGTCTCCGGGCTGCCGAGAATCGGACGCCCGAGCGGGTGCCCCTCCCAGAAGTGCTGCGTGAACAGCTCGTGGACGAGGTCGTCGGGGGTGTCCTCGACCATCTTGATCTCTTCGAGGATCACCTTCTTCTCGCGCTCGAGTTCGTCGCCGGCGAACTCCGGATTCAGCACGATGTCCGACAGCAGATCGACCGCGAGCGGCAGGTGCTCGTCGAGCACCTTGATGTAGTAGCTGGCGTACTCCTTCGCGGTGAACGCGTCGAGCTGGCCCCCGATCGAGTCGATCGCCTGGGCGATGTCCTCGGCCGAGCGCGTCGCCGTCCCTTTGAACAGCATGTGCTCGACGAAGTGCGCGATGCCGCTGCGCTCATCGGTTTCGTGCCGCGACCCGCGCGTCAGCCACACGCCGATGCTGACGGATCGGACGTGCGGCATCGACTCGGTGATGAGACGAAGGCCGTTGTCGAGAACTTCGCGAGTGACCATGAGTGTCGTTGTGGGCGGTTCAGACCCGCCAACCCGCCGTCGTGCCGTTGTGGGCGGCGGCCGGACCCGCCCGCCCGCCGTCCGCGCTGCCGGAGCGCCTCCCGCGACCCGCCGGCCTGTCAGGCGCGCAAGTTCTTGTGTAGAAAGGGATTATCGAAGACCTTCAAAGTTCAGATGTTACCACGCGCCCGCCCGCCACTTCAACCGCGTGCGCTGTCGCCGCAGCCCGGCCGAGCCGAAAAGCCGTGCTGGATCCGGATGGTACAATAAAGATTCGCCTTGGTCCCAGCCATGTCCACCGAGTGCCGTCACGACGTCGCCGAAATGGAGCTCGACGAACTCGAGCGCACGCTCGAGACGCTCGGGCATCCGCGCTACCACGCGCGCCAGATCTTCGGCTGGGTGCACAAGCGCGGCGTCACCGATTTCGACGGCATGAGCGATCTCTCGCGCGACCTGCGCGCCACGCTCGCCGGGACGTTCCAGACGACCACGCCCGAACTGGCCGCGACGGAGCGCTCGATCGACGGCACGACGAAGGTGCTCCTGCGGCTCGACGATGGCCAGCGGATCGAGTCCGTGTTCATCCCCGATACCCCGGCGAACACCTTCTGCCTGTCGACCCAGGTGGGGTGCGCCATGCGGTGCGGCTTCTGCCTGACCGGGCGGATGGGCATCGTCCGGAACCTGACCGCCGGAGAAATCGTCGGACAGGTCCGCGTGCTCGTCCGCGAGCTGCACATGCTCGGCCACCCCTTCAACATCGTCCTGATGGGCATGGGTGAGCCCCTCCACAATTACGAGGCGACGATGAAGGCGCTGCGCATCCTGGCCGACGAGCACGGGTTCGGCCTCTCGCCGCGGCGGATGACACTCTCGACCGTCGGCGTGCTGCCGGGGCTCGAGCGGCTCGCGACCGAGCCGTTGATGCCCAACCTGGCCATCTCCCTGCACGCGACGACAGAAGAGCAGCGCGATCGGCTGGTGCCGATCAACCGCAAGTACGGTTTGCAGGAGCTGCTCGACGTCTGCCGCCGGTTCCCGATCAAGCGCCGCGATCGGATCACATTCGAGTACGTGATGCTCGCCGGCGTGAACGATACGCCGGAAGATGCCCGGCGGCTCGTCAGGCTGCTCCACGGGATTCGCGCGAAAGTGAACCTGTTGCCGCTCAACGAGGCGGCCGGCATTCCCTACGAGCGGCCGGCGGACGAGCGCGTGAACGCGTTCGCGCGCATCCTCGCCGAACGCGGCGTCACGGTCTCGGTCCGCAAGTCGCGCGGCCGCGACATCCGCGCCGCGTGCGGTCAGCTGATCACCGAATCACCCCGGCAGCAGGCCCCCGGCCAGATCCTCGCCAGGCTGATGGCGACGTCCTAGGTGTAGCCCCGAAGAGTGCCCCGGGCCTGCCGTCGCCGGAGCCGGCTGCCAACATAACGGCTCACGCACCGCCACAGCATGCACGCCATCCAGCTCGTCGAGACGGGAGCCCCGGTTCAGCTCCGCGAGATTCCGACACCGGAACCGGCTCCTGGCGAGGTGCGAGTACGCGTACGCGCCGCGGGCATCTGCCACTCGGACGCGCATTACCGCGCCGGGCGCTCACCCACGTCGGTGCCGCCGCTCACGCTGGGGCACGAGGTGGCAGGGACGATCGATGCCGCCGGCGCGAGGGTGCGGCACGCCCGCCCCGGCAGCCGTGTCTGCGTGCACTACCTGATCGCCTGCGGCGACTGCTGGCACTGTAGCCGCGGACACGAGCAGTTCTGCACCACCGGATCGATGATCGGCCACCACCGCGACGGCGGCTGGGCGGAGTACATCGTGGTGCCCGAACGAAACGCGGTGCCTCTGCCCGACGAGATCTCGTTCGAGCACGGGGCCGCGCTGATGTGCTCGTCGGCGACGGCGCTGCATGCGCTCCGTCGCGGCCGGCTGGCGGGTGGCGAGACGGTCGCGGTGTTCGGGTGCGGCGGGCTGGGACTTTCCGCGGTGCAACTGGCGCGGGCGCTTGGAGCGCTGGATGTCTACGGGGTGGACCTGGACGCGGACAAGCTCCACGTGGCCGAATCGATGGGCGCGACGCCGATCGACGCGTCGGCCGGCGATGCGGCCGACGCGATCCGTGCACACACCGGCGGCCGTGGCGTGGATGTGGCCATCGAGGTCGTCGGCCTGCCCGCCACGATGAGCCAGGCCGTTCGCTGCCTGGCCATTCACGGTCGTGCGGTGATCGTCGGGCTGGCCGACCGGCCGCTGGTCGTCGACAGTTATCGCGACCTGCTGGGTCGAGAGGCGGCGGTGCTCGGCGCCAACGACCATCTGCTGCAGGAGCTCCCGCAACTGATCGAGTACGCGCGGCGCGGCGCGTTGGATCTGTCGAGGGTGGTGACGCGCTCCGTCCCGCTCGAGGCGATCGCCGTGAATCGAGTACTGGACGAACTGGACCGCTTCGGGGCACCCGCCCGGACGGTAATCATCCCGTGAGGGTGCGCGCGTCGATTCGAACCTGCACGCGCATGTTCCGTCTTCGCCCGGATGGGATCCGGAGCTTCAGCTAATTGTCCGTCACGACGAGCGTCCCGTCGTCGACCGTCAGGCCGGCGCACCGCCCCAGCAACTCACGCAGGCGGCGCGCCGGCAGATACCCGGCCAGATGCTCGCGACGTTGATGAGGGTTTGAGCCCTTAGCGCGCATGAAAAGGCGACCGGTCTGCGTCGCGCGCCGCTCGGCCGCTCGACCCCCGCTACCAGCCTCGGACAGTGAAATACGTATAACTGCCGTCCGGGCACAGGTATCCAAGCTGCAAAGAATCCTTCGGCGCGCTCAGGTCGAAGAACAGCAGCCATCCGGTTCTCGCCTGTTGGGCGATCGCGTCGAGGAGCTCTCGAGTGCTTGGCTCAGGCCGGTGGAGCGTAATCGGAACGCGGGTGGGGCAGTCGTCCGGCGGCGCGGATCCGATGTATCCCCCTCCATCAGCGCGCAGAGCCAACAGGTCCCCGACCCGAAGTAGTGCCGCATAGGATGGCGTGCTTTCAAACGTCACTCCCGCATGATGCTTCGCGAGCAGTTGCGTGATTTCAAATGGAACGGTCTCGTCCTGAATCAGCAGTTCTCCGCCAGCAAATGCGGCGTTGTATCCCTGATGTGCGGTGTCGAATCTTTCAATCACGCGGTCGAGATCTGCATCTCGCGGATCCGCCAGCCTGATCGCGGGCCGGCCACGCGCGCGGCGGACATGCTCTGAGATCACCGCACCAACGGGAATGCGGTGAGCGACCGCGGCTTTGGCGAACGTCAGCACATCCGATGAAGTCGCCGTCAGGAACAGGGATGGCGGGACCTCCTGTACCGCGGCCGAAGGCCGCTGAACCGGACCCAACGCGATGGTGAACGCCGACACCGAAAGAGCTGCGCAGATCCGAATCATCGGTATTCCCTTCTCACTGGATCGAAAAATTCGAACATGTATATGTAAGTGAATAGTGGCCTACGTCGTTGCCACTCGACTGTTCCGTCCACGTCTGATTTCGCTGGACCGTACACGATCCTCCGTTGTCGCAGGTGCAAGACAACGGAACGTGCCCCTAAAAGCCCCTCTAAGCCCATCTCCATGGTCTGCGCGGGCCAGCCCGACGCAAGCGCAGTGCCACCGTACCGACTGTCGCCAGGTCCAACGTCAACACCGATCCTGCGTGGATCGGAGTCGGGTTGACTTGACCTGACAACCTTGGAGGTAAATCTAAACTGTACAGCGCGCGTAGCTATACAGTACTGGGGTGATGTGTTGTGTTTGTCTAACGACCAACCCTGGAATCGGCGAATCAGAGGTGCCGCGACGGAATCGTGACGCTGACGCGCTCGTTCCGGGCATACCGCGGCGGGATCCGCACCTTCAGGTAGTTGTCGGTCACGACGAGCGTGCCGTCCTCGAGCGTCAGGCCGGGCCGGACGGTCCCGGCCTGCGCGGCGCGGAAGCGGCGCGCGAGATCGGCGCCGATGGCCCGCAGCCGCGCGCCGCGCTCGCGGATGACGGCGCCGTCGATCTTCGGTCTCAGGCTCGACGCCGCCGTGCCGGGACGATCGGAATACGGGAACACGTGCAGGTGTGTGAGCGGTGACGACGGAAGATAGCGCACGTTCTCGCCGAAGTCGTCAGCGTCTTCGCCGGGAAACCCGACAATCATGTCGCTGCCGATGGCCGCGTGCGGGAGCCGCGCGCGGATGTCGTCGACGAGCCGGCGGTAGTACTCCAGCGTGTACGGCCGCCCCATCCGCGCCAGGATCCGGTCGCTCGCGTGCTGCAGCGGCAGGTGAAAGTGCGGCAGGAAGCGTCCGCTCGCGACGACACGATCCAGGATTCCGCCCGTGCAATCCATCGGCTCGAGGGAGCTGATGCGGAACCGTACATCCCCGGCCACATGGTCGAGCGCCTGCAGCAGCTGCAGCAACGACGAGGCCGGCGTCAGGTCTCGTCCGTACGAGCCGAGATGGACGCCGGTGAGGGCGATTTCCTTGAACCCGGCGGCGGCGACCCGCTCGACCTCGCGCACGACGTCGGCGACCGGCACACTCCGCGACGCACCGCGCGTCGACGGAATGATGCAGTACGAACAGCGCTCCTCGCACCCTGTCTGGACGCGCAGCGTGAAGGCAGTGTGGCCGGCAACTCCCGGCTCGATGGTCGCGCCGCATGCACCATGGCCGTCGCGGGTAGCGGTGCTGGGTTCGCCGGGTCTGCAGACGTCGTCGCCGGGTCTGACGACCCGGCCTGCAACGGTCGGCTTCTCGTCGTTGCGCACCACGGCGACGACGCCGGGCAGAGCCGCGACCTCGTCGGGACACCGGGTGGCGTAACAGCCGGTCGCGACGATGCGCGCGGAGGGATTCTGCCGGGCGATGCGCCTGATCGTCTGACGGGCGCCCTGATCCGCACTTGCCGTCACCGAGCAGGTGTTCACGATGACGACGTCGGCGTGCTCGGTCGTCGTCTCGACCGCGCCGCGCGCGCGCAGATCTTCTTCGAGGCGGAGCGAATCCGCCTGGTTCACGCGACAGCCGAAGGTGACGATGGCGTAGTGCACGGCGGATGGATGATGGATGATGGATGACGGAGGACGGAGGACGGAGGACGGGCGGCGGCCCCCCTTCTGCACCGTCAGCCTAGGCCTGCGTCAACCGCGCCGCGGCGGCCTCGACCTTGGCGGCCAGCTTCTTCTTGTACTCGTCGAGCTTCTTCGCGATCGCCGGATCGCCGACCGCCAGGATTTGCGCTGCCAGCACGCCGGCGTTCGTCGCACCCGGCTTGCCGATCGACACGGTCGCGACAGGCACTCCGGGCGGCATCTGCACCGTCGAGAGCAGCGCGTCCCACCCCTTGAGCGCAGAGGAATCGATCGGGACCCCAATCACCGGCATTGTCGTGTGCGCGGCGACAACGCCCGCGAGGTGCGCCGCGGCGCCCGCCCCGATGATGAACACCTTGACGCCACGCCCCGGCGCCTCGCGGACGATCCGCATCACACGCTCGGGCGACCGGTGCGCCGACGCCACGTCCGTCTCGGACGCAATGCCGAACTCCTTCAACACATCCGCCGCCCCCTGCATCGTCGGCGCGTCGGAATCGCTGCCCATGAGAATGAGGACTTGAATCTGTGCCATATGAAAATCAGTCTCCAGTTACCAGTTACCAGTTACCAGTCTCCAGTCTCCAGCTTCCAGCGATCAGGTTCCAGGTTCCAGGTTCCGTTCAGTTCCCAACCGTCCTCAATTTTCAATCGCCAAGCGCCAAGCGCCCGCGGCAATCCGTGGCCGTCAGGGTGGTCGCGGATCTGCCGTGGGAGCGCCCAATCTTCAATCGTGAAGTTCCGTGTCCGTCCTGTAATCCGTGGCGTCAATCGCCAATCGCCAATCGTCAATCTTCAATCGTCGAGTTCCGTGTCCGTCCGTGTAATCCGTGGCCGATGTCGCGGCGGTACTGCATGCCTTCGAACGAGATCTTCGACGCGCCCGCGTACGCGCGGGCGATGGCCTGAGGGTAATCCGCGCCGGCGCCGACGACGGTGAGGACGCGGCCGCCGGAGGTCACCACTCGACCGTCCTTCATGGCCGTGGCCGCGTGGAAGATGCTCACGCCCTCGATCGGCTCGGCTTCGGACAAGCCGGCAATCGGGACTCCGGTCACGACGGGGCCCGGATAGCCGGCCGAGGCGAGGACGACGCCGACGCGCACCTCCGGCCGGAACGCGATGCGGCGCCCCGCAAGGTCCCCGCGGGCCGCGGCAGCGAGCAGCGCCGCCACGTCTCCGTCCACCAGCGGCAGGATCACCTGCGCCTCCGGATCGCCGAACCGCACGTTGAACTCGATCACCTTCGGGCCGTCGCACGTGAGCATCAGGCCGACGTAGAGGAACCCGCGGTATGCGTGCCCCTCCTCGCGCATGCCGCGGAGCACCGGCTCGACGATCTCGTGCATGACCCGGTGCTGCAGCGCGGCGTCGACGAGCGGGCTCGGCGCGAACGCGCCCATACCGCCCGTATTCGGGCCGCGATCGCCGTCGAAGATGCGCTTGTGATCCTGCGCAGAGGTCATGGCGAGCGCGGTCGTGCCGTCGCAGAGCGCAAAGAACGAGGCTTCCGGCCCGGCGAGGCATTCCTCGAGCACGACACGGGCGCCCGCGTCGCCGAACGCGCGGGCTTCCATCGCGGCATGGATGGCCGCATCGGCCTCGCCACGATCCGCCGCGATCACGACCCCTTTGCCCGCCGCCAGTCCGTCCGCCTTGATCACGAGGGGAAAGCCGAGTTCACCCTCCGCCACGACGGCATGCGCGCGATCGGCGCGATCGCAGACGCGCGCGCGCGCCGTCGGAATACCGTGGCGCGCCATGAAGCCCTTCGCAAACACCTTGCTGCATTCGAGCTGTGCCGCGGCCCGGGACGGTCCAACGAGAAGCCGGCCGGCCTGCTCAAATCGATCCGCGACGCCGCAGGCGAGCGGCTGCTCCGGTCCGACGACGGTCAGATCGACGCCTTCCCGCTCCGCCAGTTCCAGAACCGCGTCGGGATCGCTGACGTCCAACGGAAAGACGCGGGCGTCCCGCGCAATGCCCGCATTGCCCGGCGCGCAGAGAACCGAGTCGCCCGGCCAGGCCGCGAGCGTGCGCACCAGCGCGTGCTCGCGGGCGCCGCCGCCGACGACGAGAATGCTGGAGGGGTGACGCGGCAACTCTAGACGGTTCAGCTAGTTACGGGCAGAAAGTTTGCGCCGGGAAATGGCGTTTACCTGTGATAGCCTAGCATATTCCGTCGGACCCAACGGGCCCTCATTGGTGCCCCGCGCGACCGTCCGATTTCCGGGCAACGCTCCAGACGGCCGTGGATGGGGGGTGTGAACGAGCTTGGCTGAAGTCAAAGTACAGGATGGCGAGTCGATTGAAAGCGCGCTTCGCCGGTTCAAGCGGAAGGTGCAGCAGGAAGATATCATCAAGGATATCAAGAAGCACTCCTTCTACCTGAAGCCAGGCGATCGGCGCCGCGCCAAGCAGGCGCTGGCGCGCAAGCGGACGCGAAAAAAGCAGCGCCGCGAATCCGACTAGCCGCAGCGTTCGTCGCGGGCCCGGCGGGATCCCGCCGGGCCCGTGCTCAAGAGGGCAGAGAGGTAGACCGATGGAGTTCCAGGACAAGACCCTGACCTGCGTGGACTGCGGTGCCCCGTTCGTGTGGACAGCTGGGGAGCAGCTGTTCTTCGCGGACAAGAACTTCAAGAACGAGCCCAAGCGTTGCAAGAGCTGCAAGGCCAAGCGCGCGGCGCGTCCGGCCGCCGGCGCGGCGATCGGCCGCGAACGTGTCGAGACGACGACGAACTGCTCGGCCTGCGGAAAGGAAACCACCGTGCCCTTCCGCCCCACCCAGGGGCGCCCCGTGTTCTGCCGCGAGTGCTTCCAGCAGCGCAAGTTCGCGGGCGCCGGCGGCATGTAGGTCGTACGCCGAACCGGCCTGAGTCGACAAGGGCCACGCCTCACGTGGCCTTTTCATTTCAGCCCCCTGAGAACCCTGGCGCCGCGATCCGGCGTCTCACGCTGATCGAGGCTCCCGCGGAGACACGTCATCCCATGTTCCATGAATCGAATTGGCACCTGCGCGGCGTCGCGCCGGCGGCCCTCCTCCTGCTGACGCTGGCGGCCTGTGGCGGGTCGGGCCCGTCCGCAGCGCAGGGAGGCGGCGGGCGTCAGGGGGGTCCCCCGGCGATGGGCGTCAAGATCACCACGCTGAGCCCGCAGAAGATCGAAGACGCGTCCGAATTCGTCGCGACCATCCGGTCGCTGCACTCGACGACCGTGCAGCCCGAGGTGGAAGGCAAGATCACGCGCATCTTCGTGAAGTCCGGCGACCACGTCCGGGCGGGCGAGCCGCTCGTCCAGATCGATCCGGAAAAGCAGGCGGCGACGGTCCGGAGCACCGAATCGACCCGCCAGGCGCGCGAAGCCGACGTCACCTACTGGACGCAGCAGGTCCAGCGGCTGAAGGCGCTCCTCGACGCCGGCGCGATCAGCAAGGCCGAGTTCGACCAGGCCGAGAACTCGCTGAAAACCGCCCAGGCCGCGCTCGACGCGCTCGACGCGCAGGTCAAAGAGGGGCGCGTGCAGCTTCAGTACTACACGGTCAAGGCGCCCGCGGCGGGAATCGTCGGCGACATGCCGCTGCGTGTCGGCGACCGCGTGATTACCTCGACGATGATCACCACGATCGACGACAACGCGGGCCTCGAGGTCTACATCCAGGTGCCGCTCGACCGCGCCCCGGACCTCCGGACCGGCTTGCCGGTCGAACTGCTCGACGCCGACGGGCGCGTGGTCGCCGCCGATCCGATCACCTTCGTCGCCCCGCGTGTCGATCCGGCCACCCAGACGGTGCTCGCCAAGGCGCTGCTGCGCAACGTCCCCTCCTCCGTCAAGGTGCAGCAGTTCGTGCGCGCGCGAGTCGTCTGGCGAACGTCGGACGGCCTGCTGGTGCCGGTCGTCTCCGTCGTTCGCGTCAGCGGACAGTATTTCTGCTTCGTCGCCGAGTCGTCCGGCCAGGGGCTGGTCGCGCGGCAGCATCCCATCGAGGTGGGTCCGATCCAGGGCAACGACTACATCGTCACGAAGGGCCTGAACGCCGGCGACAAGATCATCGTCTCCGGCGTGCAGAAGCTCGCCGACGGCGTCCCGGTCAGACCGGAATAGCGGCCGCATGTTCGTCGACACCTTCATTCGCCGTCCTATCCTCGCCTCGGTGTGCTCGCTCGTCATCATCCTGGCGGGGCTCATCGCGATTCCCACGATGCCGGTGGCGCAGTATCCGCCGCTTGCGCCGCCGCAGATCACGGTCAATGCGATCTACACCGGCGCCAACGCGCAGGAGGTCGAGACCGCCGTCACCACCCCTCTCGAACAGGCCATCAACGGCGCCGAGGGGATGATCTACCTGACGTCGTCGAGCACGAGCAGCGGCGTGTCCAGCATTACGGCGACCTTCGACGTCACGCGCAATCAGGACCTGGCGCAGGTCGACGTGCAGAACCGCGTGTCGCAGGCGCTCGGCCGCCTGCCGACGGAAGTCCGCGCGCTCGGCGTCACCGTCAACAAGCAGGCGACCGGCTTCGTAATGGCGGTCGGCGTCTACGCCGAGCACGGCGAGTACGATTCGCTCTTCCTCAGCAACTACATCGACGTCTACGTGAAGGACGCCCTCAAGCGCGTGCCGGGCGTCAGCGACGTCATGATCTTCGGGGAGCGCAAGTACTCGATGCGGCTGTGGCTCGACCCCGCCCGCATGGCGGCGCGGCAGATTACGGCCGACGACGTCAACAACGCGCTGCGCGAGCAGAACGTCCAGGTCGCGGCCGGCGCGCTCGGGCAGGAGCCGGCGCCTCCGAATCAGATGTACCAAATCAGCGTCCGCGTGCTGGGGCGCCTGCAGGAGGCGGCGGACTTCGACAACATGATCGTCAAGGCGGGGGCCGATGGGTCGCTGGTGCGGCTGAAGGACGTCGGCCACGCGGAACTGGGGGCCGAGACCTACGCGTCGCAGCTGCGGTTTCAGGGGCGGCCGGCGGTCGGCTTCGGCGTCATCCAGCTGCCGTCCGCCAACGCCCTCGACGTCGCCAACGGCGTCGCGGCGGAGATGGCGCAGCTGGCCGTGCACTTTCCGCCGGGCCTGAAGTTCCAGGTCGCGCTGAACACGACGCAGGTCGTGCACGACTCGATCCGCGAAGTGCTCAAGACCCTCGCCGAGGCCATCATCCTCGTCGTCCTCGTGATCTTCGTCTTCCTGCAGACGTGGCGCAGCACGATCATCCCGGTGATCACGATCCCCGTTTCGCTGGTCGGAGCCTTCGCGTTCATCAAGCTGCTCGGCTACTCGATCAACACGCTGACGCTCTTCGGCATTATTCTCGCCACGGGTATCGTCGTCGACGACGCGATCGTGGTGATCGAGAACATCGAGCGCCATATCCAGGATTTCCGCGTGCCGGCCGCCAAGGCCGCCGTCGACGCGATGCGCGAGGTCATTGGCGCGGTGATCGCGACCGCCCTCGTCCTGATCGCCGTCTTCGTGCCCGTCGCGTTCTTCCCGGGAACGACCGGACGGCTGTACGCGCAGTTCTCGATGACGATCGCGTTCGCGGTGGCGCTGTCCGCCTTCAATGCGGTCACGCTGACCCCCGCGCTCGCCGCGCTGCTGCTCGACCGCGAGCACCACGACAAGGGGCGCTTCTTCTCGTTCTTCGAACGGACGATCGGCGCCGGCACCCGGGGCTACGTGCGTTTCATCCGCCGGGGCATGGCGTCGCGATGGCTGCTCGTCCTTCTCTTCTTCATCGGCCTCGCCGCGACCGTGTTCGTCTACGACACGGTGCCGCAGGCGTTCGTGCCCGACGAAGACGAAGGGTATTTCATCGCGCAGGTGCAGGCGCCCGCGGGCGCCTCGCTCCAATACACCTCCGGCATTGCGAGACAGGCCGAGCAAATCCTGATGCACGAGCCGGACGTGCTCGGCGTGTTCTCGGTGATGGGCTTCAGCTTCAGCGGCGCGGCTCCGAACCAGGGGATCATCTTCGCGAGCCTGAAGCCGTTCGACGAGCGGAAGGGCGCCAGCCATTCGGCGCAGGCGGTACTCGGACGCGTCACGCCACAGCTGCTCAGCATCCCGGGGGCGATCGTCATTCCGTTTTCGCCGCCGGCGATCCCGGGACTGAGCCGGTTCGGCGGATTCGAGTTCAACCTGCTGGACCAGACCGGCACCGACATCACCGCGCTGGCGAGTGCGGCGCAGGGCCTGGTGGGGGCGGCCAATCGCGATCCGAAGCTGCGCGGCGTGTTCACGGCCTTCACGGCCAACGACCCGCAACTGCTCGTCAGCATCGACAGGGGGCGCGCGCTCGCGGAGGGACTGCCGCTGAGCGAGGTCACCGACGCGCTCCAGACGCTGCTCGGGTCCGCCTACGTGAACGACTTCCAGTTCAACAACCGCGCGTACCGCGTGTACGTGCAGGCCGACAAACAGTACCGATCGAACGCGAAGGACCTCGGCCAGATCTATGGCCGGACGAAGACCGGCCAGATGGTGCCGCTCGAGAGCGTCATCTCGATGCAGGAGACGACGGCGCCTCAGGTGATCTCGCATTTCGACCTGTTCCGGTCGGCGACGCTGAACGGATCGGCCGCGCCGGGCGTCAGCTCGGGGGACGCCCTGAAGGAAATGGAGCAGCTCTCGGCGAAGATGCTGCCGGCCGGCATGACGTTCGCCTGGTCGGGCATTTCGCTCGAAGAGACGAAAGCCGGACGGCAGTCGATCCTGATCTTCGGCCTCGCGCTGCTGCTCGTCTACCTCACGCTGGCGGCGCAGTACGAGTCGCTCGTGCTGCCGTTCATCGTGCTGCTCGGCGTGCCGCTGGCCGTGCTCGGGGCGCTGTCCGCGCAGTGGGTGCGCGGGCTGGCCAACGACGTCTACTGTCAGGTCGGGCTCGTCATGCTGATCGGGCTCGCCGCGAAGAACGCGATCCTGATCGTCGAATTCGCCGAACAGCTCCGCGAGCGCGGGCTGGGGATCGTCGAGGCGGCGATCGAGGCCGGGCGCATCCGGGTCCGTCCGATCCTGATGACCTCGCTCGCCTTCATCCTGGGGGTACTGCCGCTCGTGTTCGCGACGGGCGCCGGGCAGGAGGCGCGCCATTCGGTCGGCACCACCGTGGCGGGCGGGATGGTGGTCTCGACCTTCCTGAACATCGTGTTCATTCCGGTGCTGTACGTCGTGATCGAGACGATGCGGGAGCGCATCGGCGGGGTGACCCATCGCGGCGCGACCGGGTAGCCCGCCGGGGACGACAAACGCCGCAAGTGTCTGGAAAAATTGACACTATCGGCACTTCCGTAGTACGCTGGCCGGTCTTTTTTCGTACAATGACAAAGGCCTGATCAGGCTTTCGGCGGACGCCCGTCCCGAAGCGGATCCGCGGGTGGCGGCGGCGTGGCGGGGTTGAGGAACAGGAGAGCGCGTAATGCAGATCGACGAACGCGTCGTCGACGGAGTGACGATTCTCGACCTGAAGGGGAAGATGACCTTGGGGGAAGGCGACGAGCTGCTCAAGGACAAAATCAACTCGCTCATCCAGCAGGATCGCAAGCAACTGCTGCTCAACCTCGAGGGCGTGCCGTACATCGACAGCGCAGGCCTCGGCGAGATCGTGCGCACGTATACGACGGTGAGCCGCCAGGGGGGGAAGCTGAAGCTGCTCAACCTGACCAAGCGGATTCAGGATCTGCTGGCCATCACGAAGCTGCTGACCGTCTTCGAAACGTATGACGCGGAAGCCGACGCGATAAAGAGCTTCCAGTAGCAGACGCGCACGCCCGCCGCGCGACGGTTCCGCGCATGGCGCAACATACCATTCCCGGCCTCGTTCCCTCGGCCGACGCGACCCTCGAGCGCGTCGACGCGCCGGTACGCCCGGTGGCCGTCGGATTACTGCTGTCGCTCCGCCCCTCGCAGTGGACGAAGAATCTGATCGTCTTCGCGGGGCTGATGTTCGGGCAGCGTCTGCTCGACGTGCAGGCGATCGAGCGCAGCGTGGCCGCCTTCGCGATTTTCTGCGCGCTCTCCGGCGTGGTGTATCTCGTCAACGACGTGGCCGATCGCGACGCCGACCGGCTGCACCCGCTCAAGCGCCGGCGGCCGATCGCCTCGGGCACCGTGTCCCCGGCGGTCGCCATGGCCACCGCCGTCGTGCTCGCCTCCGCGGCGCTCGGGTCGGCGTGGCTGCTCTCGCCGGCGTTCCTGCTCGTCGCCGCGGCCTACGTCGGCCTGCTCGCGTTGTATTCCGGCCCCCTGAAGCGCATCGTGATCATCGACGTGCTGACGATCGCGGTCGGGTTTGCGCTGCGCGCGGTCGCCGGCGCGGTCGCCGTCGACGTGGCAATCAGCCACTGGCTGCTCATCCTGACGATTCTGCTCGCGCTGTTCCTCGCGCTGAGCAAGCGCCGGCACGAACTCGTGCTGCTGGCGGACGGGGCCACCAGCCACCGGCGCATCCTGCAGGAATACAGTCCGTACCTGCTGGATCAGATGATCGCCGTCGTGACGGCGTCGACGCTGGTCACGTATGCGATCTATACGGTCAGCCCGGAAACGGTCGAGAAGTTCCACACGGACCGGCTCGGCCTCACGCTCGTGTTCCCGCTGTACGGCATCTTCCGCTACCTCTATCTCGTGCACCAGAAGGCGGGCGGCGGCAGCCCGGCGGACATGCTGTTGAACGATCGGCCGCTGCTCGCGTGCGTCGCGCTGTGGGCGCTGACGATGGCCGTGATTATCTACGGACCCGGACTGCTGTTCGGCGTCCGGATCGGTTGAGATGCCCAAATCCAGAGTCGCCATTCTTCGCACCAGCCCCGCGACCGTGCTGCGGGACTATCACTCGCTGATGAACCTCGCCGGCTATCAGGACGTCGTCGCCCGTGATGCCGACACCGCGCTGAAGGTCAACATCTCCTGGCACTTCTTCTATCCCAGCGCCTCGACGACCCCGTGGCAGCTCGAAGGGGTGATCCGGGCGATGAAGCAGGACGGGTACGATCCGTCGCTCGTGCACGCCTGCCACAACCGGACGGTGGTGATCGACGCCCACCTGGGGGAGCGCGAGAACAAGCAGGTCAACGTCGTCGACGCGCACGGGCTGCGCAACGTCCACATCTACGAGACCGAGGAGTGGATCAACATCCGCGACGCCGTCGGGGACCTCACGAAGCAGTTCACCTGCCTCAACGAGGTCTACCCGAAGGGCTTCATGATCCCGAAGCGCTTCATCGGCGAGAACATCATCCACCTGCCGACGGTCAAGACGCACGTCTTCACGACCTCGACAGGGGCGATGAAGAACGCGTTCGGCGGGCTGCTCAACGAGCACCGTCACTGGACGCATCCGGTCATCCACGAGACGCTCGTCGATCTGCTGATGATCCAGAAAAAGATCCATCGCGGCGTCTTCGCGGTGATGGACGGGACGTTCGCCGGCGACGGGCCGGGGCCGCGCTGCATGCGTCCGTACGTGAAGAACGTGCTCCTCGCGAGCGCCGACCAGGTGGCGATCGACGCGACCGCGGCGCGGCTGATGGGCTTCGATCCGATGAAGATCAAGTTCCTGCGGATGGCGCACGACCGCGGGCTCGGGTGCGCGGATCCGCGCGACATCGAAATGGTGGGGGACGCCTCGGCCGCGGCCGAGAACTGGCATTTCGTCGGGCCGTTCGAAAAGATGACGTTCGCCTCGCGGATGCAGCACAAGATCTACTGGGGCCCGATGAAGAAGCCGGTCGAGTGGTCCCTCAAGACGGTGCTCGCGCCGTGGGCCTACATCGCGAGCGTCCTGTACCACGACAGCTACTGGTATCCCGTGAACGCGAAGCGCATGATGCACGACGCGCTCGAGAGCCCGTGGGGCCGCCTGTTCCGCAACTGGGAGCACGTGACCGCCGACGCCGACGGCTATCCGTCGGTGGGCACCGACGCGCCGGAGCTGGCGCGCACGGGCGCCCGCGCGCTCGCCACCTCGTTCGGCATCCTTGGCACGTGCATCCGGCAGGCGCCGGAGTTCGCGCACAAGCGCCGGTGATCATTTCACGCAATGTCTGATTTTTCCGTTCGCTCCGACCACGTCGACGTCGAGCAGATCATGCGCCAGATCCGGACGCGGATCCGCGACAAGCGCGGCGTCGACTACACCGAAGACGAGATCCGCCAGCTCGCCGACGTGAAGCTCGAGACGTTCCTCGATCCGCGCGGGATCCGCTCGGATCTGCTCCGGCAGTTCCAGCGCCAGTCGCGCGAATCGCCGGTGAACTTCGCGTTCGAGGCCGACACGCTGTTCGAGTCGCATCGCGCGCCGGTGCGCTTCCTCCGGAAGCTGCTTCGGCCGATCCTCAAGCTGTTCTTCAACCCCGGCCCGCTCATCGAGGCGCTGCACATCCAGTCGAAGCTGAACGAGGCGCAGCCGATTCAGTACGAGATCCTGCACAACCTCGTCGTCGAGCTGACGCGGACGAGCATCGAGGTGAAGAACCTCAAGATGCGCCTCGAGTCGATCGCGAGCCGCCTCGATTTCGACGAACGCCGGGCGCGCGCCCTCGAGGGGGTGGTCCAGTACCGTCCCGGCAGCGTGGCGCCGCTCCAGCCGCCGACCACCGCGTCGGCCCCCGCCGCCAACCAGCTCGATCAGGACGGCAACGAGCGGCGCACGCGGCGACGGCGCCGGCGGGGCCGCCGGCGTCCCGGACAGGGGGCGCCTGGCGAGCCGGGTGGGACGGAGCCGGGCCCGGCCGAACCGCCGGCCGACGCGGCCGCCGGATTCGAAGCCGAGCCGTCCGAGTCGTGAACCTCGCGGTCGTCGTCCAGCGGTACGGCGCCGAGGTCAACGGCGGCGCGGAGCTGCACGCGCGCTACATCGCCAGGCGCCTGGCGCGCCACGCGTCCGTCGAAGTCCTGACGACGTGCGCGCGCGATTACGTGACCTGGAAGAACACGTACGCCGCCGACGTCGAGCAGATCGACGGCGTCACCGTGCGCCGCTTCCCTGTCGCGCACGAGCGCGATCCGGAACAGTTCGGCCGGCGCTCGCGGCGCGTGTTCGAGCAGACGCACTCCCTCGCCGACGAGCTGTCGTGGCTCGAAAGCGAAGGGCCCGCCAGTCCGGCGCTCGTCGAGTACGCCGCGGCCAATGCCGGCCGGTTCGAGTTCATCCTTCTCTTCAGCTATCGCTATTACCACGCCTGGCATCTGGCGCGCCGCGTGCCCGGGAAGGCGGTGCTCGTCCCGACGGCCGAACGCGATCCAGCCATCGGGTTGTCGCTGTTCGCCCCCATCTTTCGCGGCGTCCGGGGAGTGATGTACAACTCTCCCGAGGAGCGCGCGATGATCCAGGGGGTCGCGGGCAACACCGCCGTGCCTGGGAAGATCGTCGGCGTCGGCTCCGACGTGCCGGCGCGGACCGACCCCGGCCGGTTCCGGCGCACGTTCCGAATCGACAGGCCGTTTGCGATCTACGTCGGCCGCATCGACGAGAACAAGGGCTGCCGCGAACTGTTCTCCCATTTCCGGCGATACGCCGACGCGTATCCGCGCGGCCTCGATCTGGTCCTCGTGGGGCGGCCGATCATCGAAGTGCCCGCCCATCCGCGGATTCATCACCTCGGGTTCCTGAAGGACGCCGACAAGTTCGACGCGCTTGCCGCCGCCGATCTGCTGATCATGCCGTCGTACTTCGAGAGCCTCTCGATGGTGGCGCTCGAAGCGTGGGCGCTCGGCCGTCCGGTGCTCGCCAACGCCGCGTGCGACGTGCTCCAGGGCCAGTGCCTCCGCAGCAATGCGGGGCTGTTCTATTCGAACTACGAGGAGTTCGCGGAAGCGCTCTACGCGCTCGAGTCGAAGGGGCCGCTCAACGCGCGTCTTGGCGCCAACGGCCGCGAGTACTTCGCGCGTCACTACGCGTGGCCGGTGATCGAGCGCAAGTACCTGGACATGTTCGCCGACCTGCGGCAGCGGCCGCCGGGGGCCATGGAGCCGGTGCCCGGCTGGCTCGCGCGGCGCGCCCGCACCGTGCCGGCGGGAGCACAGGTGATGTCGTCGCTCCCGAAAGGGGCGGTCCGAACCTCCGGTACCCCCCCGCGCTCCGTTCCCGTTCCGCACGACGTGCCCCGCTCCGCATGAGGACCGGCGTGCGCGTCCATCAAGTGCTCGCGACGCTCGGCTATGGCGACGCGATCGGGCACGAGGTGCTCGGGATCCAGCGTGTCCTGCGGCAGGCGGGGTACGAGTCCGACATTTTCGTCGAAACCGCGGACCGCCGGCTGGAGCACTTGACGACCGATTACCGCGAGATGGTCGGTCGCATCACCCCAGACGACGTCCTGATCCATCACTTCTCAATCGGCTCGCGCGCCTCGCGCACCGCCTACGCGCTGCCGGGCCGGATGCTGCTCGTCTACCACAACATCACGCCGCCGGAGTACTTCCTCGGCGTGCACGAGCAGCTCGTCAGGCTGTGCTTTCGGGGGCGCCGCGAGCTGACCGCGTATATCACCCGCGCGGCGCTCGCCGTCGGCGACTCGGAGTACAACCGCAAGGAGCTGGAGGCGGCCGGGTTCCCGTCGACAGCCGTGCTGCCGGTGGTCCCCGGCTTCGCGCACCTCGACGTCGTGCCGAACCGGCTGATCGCCGACGGATTCGACGACGAGTGGACGAACGTGCTGTTCGTCGGACGCGTGATCCCGAACAAGCGGTTCGACGACGTCATCCGGGCGTTCCACGTGTACCGCACGCGACGCAATCCACGGTCGCGGCTGCTGCTCGTCGGCTCCTACAGCGGCTTCGAGCGGTATCTCGCGATGCTCCAGCAGCTGGTGGCCGCCCTCGGCACGCCGGACGTCCACTTCCTCGGCCACGTGAGCAACGAGGAGCTGACGGCGCTCTACGAGGTCGGCGATCTCTTTCTGTGCGCCAGCGAGCACGAAGGGTTCTGCGTCCCGATCGTCGAGGCGTTCTACAAACAGGTGCCCGTCGTCGCGTACGCGTCGAGCGCGGTGCCGTCGACGATGGACGGCGCCGGCGTGTTGATCGAGACGAAGGACCCGTTCGAAGTCGCCGGCGTCATCGACGCGGTCGTCGGGAGTCCGGCGGCCCAGGACGCGATCGTCGCGGCGCAGGACGCGGCGCTCGATCGGCTGCGCGGGCGCGATTTCGGCGGGACGCTGCTGCGCTTCGTGGAGCGCGTCGCCGCGACGCCTGCCCAGCCGGCGCCGCCAGTCACCTGGGACTTCTGGGCGCAGTTCGACCTCGCCGACCGGCTCGAGGAGCTGCGCCAGTACCGCCCGGCGCTCTACAGGGCGCTGCCGCGGCAGGACGCGCAAGAAGCCGGCCGATGATCGTCAATCAGTGGGTGCCGGCGGCGCATCGCGGCGACGCCATCGGCGACAGCGCGCGGCGCGTCCGGGGCATGCTTCGCCGGATGGGGCACGAGTCGGACCTGTATGCGCTCACGATGGACGACGACCTGCGCGGCGACGTGCGGCCGTTCAGCGACCCGGCGGCGCGGCGTGGAGACGTCACCATCTTCCATTTCGCGCTGCCGTCCCCGATGACGGAGGCGTTCGCCACGCTCGACGGCGCGCGGGTGCTCCAGTATCACAACGTCACGCCGGCGTCCTTCTTCGCGCCGTACGACCCGGGCCTGTTCCGGCTCGCATCGCTGGCCCGCCAGGAGCTGGCGTCGCTGGCCGGGCGTGTCGACCTCGCTCTGGGCGACTCGGCCTTCAACCGGCGGGAGCTGGAGGCGATTGGATTCCGCCGCACCGGCGTCATGCCGATCGCCGTCGACCTCGAGCGCCTCACCCAGGCGCCGCCGCGGCCGGCGCTCGAGCACATCCTGCGCGACGGGCTGATCAACGTCCTGTTCGTCGGCCGGATCGTCCCGAACAAGCGGATCGAGGACCACATCCGCCTCGCCGAACTGTACAAGCGCTACGTCGACAGTTATTATCGATTCATCTTCGTCGGACGGCACGACGGCGTTCCCCGCTATTACGCGCAGATGCGCGCGCTCGTCGACGAGCTGCAGATGCTCCCCGACCGGTTCTGGTTCACCGGTCCGGTCCCGAACGAAGACCTCGCGGCGTTCTACCGCTGGGCGGACGTCTACGTGTCGCTCAGCGAGCACGAAGGCTTCTGCGTGCCGCTGGTCGAGGCCATGGCGACCGACGTGCCGGTGCTGGCGTACGCGGCCGGCGCCGTGCCGGAAACCCTGGGCGGCGCGGGAGTCCTGTTCGAGCCCAAAGATCTGGAAATCGCGGCCGAGCTGCTCGGCGCCCTCGTATACGATCGCGGGATGCGCGAGGCCGTGCTCGAAGGGCAGCGGCGGCGCGTGCTCGATTTCGCCCCCGCCCGGATCGAGGCCTCGCTCCGCACGAGCCTCGCTGAGGTATTGACGTGAAGATCGCGTTCGTCGTCCAGCGGTACGGCACCGAAATCCTGGGCGGGTCCGAGTATCACTGCCGGCTGATCGCCGAGCGGGTGGCCCACCATCACCAGGTCGAGGTGCTGACCACCTGCGCCCGCGACTACATCTCGTGGCAGAACGAGTACCCGGAGGGGACCGACCGCGTCCGCGGCGTCACCGTGCGCCGTTTCGCGAACGCCCGCACGCGCGACATCCACGCGTTCAACCGCTACTCCGAGTGGATCTTCACGACGGCGCACACGCGCGACGACGAGATGGAGTGGCTGCGCCAGCAGGGCCCCTGGTGCCCGGCGCTGCTCGAGTTTCTGGAGCGGAACCAGCAGCAGTACGACGTGCTGATTTTCTTCACGTACTTGTACGCCCCGACCCTCCTTGGCGTCGGAACGGCGCCGCAAAAGACGATCCTCGTGCCGACCGCCCACGACGAACCGGCGATCCACCTGGCGATCTACAAGGATCTGTTCAGCCAGCCGGCGGCCATCGCCTACAACACCGAGGTCGAGCGCCGCTTCCTGACGACCCACTTCTCGATCCGTGCGGTCGAGGAAGAGATCGTCGGCTGCGGCGTCGAGCTGCCGCAGTCGCAGCCGTACCCGCGAGAGGTCGAAGGGTCGGATGCCACCGCGGAACCGGCCGACGAGATGCGCGACGAGGATCGGCCTCCGAGCTGGCGCCGGCACCTCGCCGGCCGCGGCATCGTGTTCCGCCGCCGTCATCGGCTGCACGGGCCCATCGCGCTGTACGGCGGCCGCATCGATCCGGGCAAAGGCTGCGAAGAGCTGATCGAGTACTTCAGCAGCTACGTCACGGATGGAGGCGACGCCTCGCTCGTCCTGATGGGCGTCAAGCTGATGCCGCTGCCCGAAGAACCCTTCATCCGGTTCGCGGGACGTCTGTCCGATCAGGAACGCCTGCAGGCGCTCGAAGCCGCGACGGTCGTGGTCGTCCCCTCCCCGTACGAGAGCCTGTCGCTGCTGGCGCTGGAATCATTCGCGGTGGGGACGCCCATTCTCGCCAACGCCCGCAGCGAAGTGCTCGTCGATCACTGCCGGAAGAGCAATGCCGGCCTGTATTACGCCGATCGCGACGAGTTCGTGGAATCGCTGAAGCTGCTCGTGGCCGAGCCGGCCCTGCGCGCGGCGATGGGCCGCAACGGCCGCGCGTACGTGCAGCAGAACTACGGATGGGACGTGATCATGGCGAAGTACGAGCGGATGTTCGCCCGCCTGCGCCAGCCGGCGGCAGCGCGGCGGTAGGAATTTCCCAAAGCCCAAAGCCCAAGACCTACCGGTTCATCGGCTCGCCGACCGGCTCCCCCTCGTCGTCGAGGTCGGCGTCGGGCCGGCCGGGGACCGCGCCGCCAAGGCGCTTGCGCCGGGGCCGGATGTCGAGCCGCTTGATCATCTCGTTGAGCGTGGTCGGTTTGATCTGCAGCAGCTCGGCCGCCCGTTTCTGGACGCCGCCGGCGGCTTCGAGCGCCGACTCGATGAGGCCGCGCTGGAACGCCGTTTCGGCGTCGCGGTACGAGATGCCCTCGGCAGGCACGACGAACTGCGGCATCTGGAAGCGGCGGCTGCTGCGCACGTGGTCGGGGACGAGGTCGCCGGAAATGTGCGATCCGTTCGACAGCACGACCGCGCGCTCGATCACGTTTTCCAGCTCGCGGACGTTCCCGGGCCATTCGTAATCGAGCAGCAGGTCGAGCGCGTCGGCGCCGAGATCGAGCGACTGCTTGCTGTTCTCGGCGCCGTACTTCTCGAGGAAATGCTGCACGAGGAGCGGGATGTCGTCCTTCCTGTCGCGCAGCGGCGGCAGCTGCACCGTGATGACGTGCAGCCGATAGTACAGGTCCTCGCGGAACTTGCCTTCGTCCATCATCTTGCGCAGGTCCACGTTGGTCGCGGCGATGATTCGGACGTCGACCTTGATCGTTTCGACGCCGCCGAGGCGCATGAACTCGCGCTCCTGGATCACCCGGAGCAGCTTCGCCTGCGTTTCGAGCGGGATGTTCCCGATCTCGTCGAAGAAGATGGTGCCCTTGTCGGCGAGCTCGAAGAGCCCTTTCTTCGGGTACACCGCTCCGGTGAACGCCCCCTTGACGTGTCCGAACAGGTTCGATTCGAGCAGGTCGGGCGGGAGGTTGCCCGAGTTGACCGTGATGAAGGCGCGGTCGGACCGCGACGAGTTCTGGTGCAGGGCGCGCGCGACCAGCTCCTTGCCCGTGCCGCTCTCCCCCTGGATCAGGATCGTCGTGCGGCTGGGCGCGGCCTGGATGATCAAGTCGAACACCTGCCGCATCGCCGAGCTGCGGCCGATGATTTCGCCGAAGTGGTTCGAGTGCGCCTGCAGGTTCTGCCGGAGCGCGCGGTTCTCGGCGACGAGCCGCCGCTGCGCCAGCGCGTTCCGCAGCACGACGAGCACTTCGTCGTTCTTGAACGGCTTGGTGATGTAGTCGAAGGCGCCGCGCTTCATCGCCGCGATCGCGTTCTCGACGGAGGCGAACGCCGTGATCATCAGGACCGGCAGGTCGTCGTCGATCCTGCGGACTTCGTCGAGCGCGGCAATCCCGTCCATCCCCGGGAGCATCACGTCGAGAATGGCGGCGTCGAACGGCATCGCGCGCAGCAGGTCCAGCCCTTCGGCGGCGGTGGTCGCGAGGCGGACGTCGTAGCCTTCGCGCGCCAGCAGCGTCTCGAGGATATCGCGCATGATCTCCTCGTCGTCGACGACCAGGATCGTGCCCTTGCGGCTCATGCGCTACGCCTCGATCGCCCGCGGCGCGACGCGCGCCAGCGGCAGGCGCAGCGCGAACCGCGTCCCCTGGCCGACCCCGCTCTCGCACGTGATGGACCCGCCGTGCTCCTGGACGATCCCGTACGTGATCGACAGGCCGAGGCCGGTCCCCTGTCCGATCGCCTTCGTCGTGAAGAACGGATCGTAGATGCGCGAGAGCTGTTCGGCGGGAATGCCCGAGCCCGTGTCGGCCACGTCGACGGTGACGCTCTCCCCCTCCGCCCTGGAGCGGATCGTCAGCCAGCCCCCCTTGGGCATCGCGTCGCGCGCGTTGAGGAACAGATTGAGGAACACCTGCTGCAGCTTGTATTCGATGCCCTGCACGAGCGATGCGCTCGTATCGAGCTCCTTCCGGACCTGAATCCGGCCGGTGCGGAACTGGTGCTCGAGCAGCGACAACACGTCGTTGATCACCGCGTTGAGGTCGACGGGGCCGCTGTCGACCTGCGCCGGGCGCGCAAGGTTGAGCAGCCCATTGACGATTTTGGCGGCCCGGAACGTCTGCCGCTCGATTTTCTCGAGCACCTTCGTCCGGGGGTCCTCGGTGTCCGCCCCCTCGAGCAGCATCTGCGTGAAGCTCGAAATGCCCGTGAGCGGCGTGTTGACTTCGTGCGCGACCCCCGCGGCGAGCAGGCCGATGGAGGCCATCTTCTCGGAAATCTGAAGCTGCTCCTCGAGCTGCACGCGCGTCGAGATGTCTTCGACGATCACGATCGTCCCGGCGACCGTGCCGTCGGCGCCCCGCAGCGGCGTCGCCGCGACGTTCACCAGCAGCCGCCGCGCCGGGGCGTGCCTCGTCGTCAACGGCACGCGATAGAACGTCGCCCCTTCCGCCGATTCGGCCGAGGACCCGCGCAGCATCTGGACGACGGCGCCGTCGAACAGCTCCGGCAGGCCGCGTCCCACGGCCTGCTCGTGCCGCACGCCATACAGCTCCTCGAGCTGGCGGTTCCAGCGCACGACGCGCTCGTCGCGATCGAGGACGGCGAGGCCGTCGTTGAGCGACTCGAGGATGTTCTCGCTGAACTCGCGCATCCGGTCGACCTCTTCGGCCTTGGTCCGGAGCTGGCGATACAAACGGCCGTTCTCGAGCGCGGTCGCGGCCTGCGCCGCGACGGCCGACAGCAGCGCCATGTCCTCGCTGCTGAGCGGCTCCGCGCTCGCCTTGCGTCCCAGCGCCATCACCGCGATCGTCCCCTCTTTCGAGACGCACGGGACGAAGTAATGGATCCCGGCGTCGCGCCAGAAATCGACCTCGCGCCCGTCGAGCCGCCGGAGCGCCAGGTTGTCGTCGATCGCGAGGGTGTGGCCCGAGATCAGCCGCGTGCCCACTTCGGACGTGCGCGACAGGCGCGGCGGCAGATCCGCGAACCCGGCGTGCGCGATCGTGACGAAGTGGTGGCCGTCGGAGACCGGAGAGACCGGCGCGAGCATCAGCGCCATGCGGTCGACCAGCAGCGTTTCGGTGACGCGGTGCACGAGCCGCTCGCTCAGGCGCAGCAGATCGAGATCGCTGTTCAGGTCGCGCGCGAAGCCGACGAGCGCGCGCCGGTAGTCGTAGCGATCGCGATAGTAGACGCGGTCGAGCGTCGCCTGGATCGTATTTTTCACCGGCCGCGACAACGACACGACGACGAGCGTCGCGAGCAGCGCGATGACGGGATTGCGCTGATCGGCGTCTTTCAGGAACATCGCCCCCGCCGCCTGCAGCAGCACCGCGTAGATCGCGGCAATCGCCGCCAGCGCCGCCGAGTACACCAGCCCGCGCTTGATGATGACCTCGACGTCCATCAGCCGGTAGCGCACGAGCGCGCTGGCGAACGCGAGCGGGATCAATCCGAGGAGCACGGCCGTATATTCCGAAAACGGGAGCGGCGACAACCCCGCGGCGTACGGGACCGCATAGCCGATCGCGAACGGCATCCCGCCGAGCGCCGTGCCCCACACGATCCAGCGCAGTTGCCGGCGCGCGGTCACCGAGCGCACGCGCCGCAACGCGCGCAGCATCACCGACAGCCCGGCCACGGCGCAGACCGCCAGGTAGACGAGCTGGCCGCGCTCGACGAACGTCACCACGCTCGTGAGCACCTCGCCGTTGCGCGCGCCGCCGGCGACGCTCGCCACCTGCGCCCCCCCGAGAAGCAGGGCGGGCAGGTAGACGACCGGCAGCAGCGTGCGCCCGCGATCGCTGCGGATCCACGCGTCGGGCCGGTCGGGGAACACCAGCGAGAAATGCAGGAACAGCGGCGGCAGCAGCAGCATGCCGGCCACGTCGCCCCAGTAGAAGATCCAGTCGAGCCGATTCAGCCGGCCCGTGTACGAGAAGCAGAAGGCGCCGAAAAACGCCACCGTCAGCCAGAAGAAATGGAGCGTCGCCTGATGATCGTGGCGGCGAATCCGCACGCCAACGCCGACCAGCAGCGTGAAGATCCCGACGGCCGCGAGCACGAAATAGAGGCCGCCGGCCGGGCCCGACGGAATGGGCGCGAGCGCAACCTGCACCATCTGTTGCGAGCGCATGCGCAGCACGGTGTAGGTGAGACGCTGGCCGCTGCGGGCCGCATGCAGCACGCCCGTCACATCGTCGACCGACGCGACCGGCCGGCCGGCAATCGCCAGCAGGATGTCGCCCGGCTCGAGCCCGGCGCGCGCCGCGGCGGTGCCGGGCGCGATCGCGGTGGCGAGGACGTCCTGTCCGTTCTGGTGCCAGAGGACGCCGTCTTCCACCTCGGACCAGGTGGCCCGCTGCACGATATTCGCGACCCCGAGGCAGAGCAGGACCGCCACGACCGCCAGTTGCGCGGTCAGCGACGCCCAGGCAGTCCGCTGCCTCATCTTGGTCATGTGCCCGGCTATGCGAAGCAAAGGGCGTTCCGGCAGCCAACGCCGACGGAAGCACTCAAACCCTTGATAATATTCAACTTATATCCAGAAGACGACGAGCACACCACGACTCTTCCAAGCATCTGAACGCGTACTTCAAGAAAATGGAGGCGGTTAGAACCGAACGAGCACGCCGCCAACCACGCGCTTCGGCGGCCGAACCACGAGCAGTTCGTCGTAGATCGACCCATAGTGCTCGGGATCCCGGAACAGATTGCGGACGCCGACGAGCACTTCCCATTTCGTGGTGCTGCTGAACGGCATGAATGGCAGCGCCTGGTTCACCTGCACGTCGAATCGTCCGTCGAGTCCGGAGCGCAGGTCGCCGGTCTGGCGGGCGAATCCCGAATCGACGCGATACAGCACGAACACGCGCGTCGCGCTCTCGGGAATCTCTGCGTCGACCGACGCCGTCAGGTCGTGAATCTCGTTGCTGGACGACCGGAGGGCGGGCATCAGCAGCGCCACGGTCGAAAGGTCCCCCTGCGAGAGCCACTGCGCCCGCGTGATGCTGTAATCCACCGAGCCGCGGACGTGCCGTTTCGGCGTCGTGCTGAGGCGCACGCCCCAGCCGCTCGCGTCGACGTCGCCGGCGCTCGCGACCGAGTACTGGCCGACCGCCCCCTCGCCGTCGGCCACCGGCAGGCCAAAAATCGTGAGCAACTGATCGTCGACCCGCTGGTAGAAGCGACGGACGCCGATCACGTACATCCCCACGTCGTGCTCGACGCCGAGGTCGAGGAACCTGCCGCGTTCGACCTGCAAATCCTGGCCGGCGAGCGGCGCGAACGTGCGCTCCGGCGGGAGCCACGGCCCGACGACGGACGGCGCGAGGAACTCCTCGGCTCCGGGGGCAAGCATCCGGCTGGCCACCGTGGCGCTGATCCGGGTACCCGACACGGGGGTGACGGTGATGCCGGCGTAGGGACTCGCGAGCCAGTGCTGCCTCAGATAGTCGTATCGGCCGTACTCCCCGCCGTAATCGAGGAGCACGCGTTTCGTGAGCGTCCACCGATCGTTGGCGTACAACTCGCCGACGCTGCGGCTGGCGCTGCCGACGCCGGCGAGCGCGCCCGGATTGCCGCCCTGGTACTGCTGCGTGCTGTACGACACGCCGACGTGGTACTCGTGGCTGCCGGAGGCCGGCTTCGACGCGTACGAGCCGGCGACCACCCACGAGGCGAGATTCGCCTGCGTCATCGCCGCCCGCACCGTCCAGTCGCCGTCGCCGAGCGGCGCGCCGATCGACAGATACGCGACGCCGCGCGGCAGCAGATCGCTCGAGAACAGCTGTCCGGCCGGAATCGCCGAGGTCGTCAACAGGTTCACTTCGCCCGAGAGCGGGAAATCGAAGAGGGGGGTCGCGAGGCCGGCGTTCGCGTCGAGCGCGTCGGCCGTCGTATTCGGCGGCCCGTCTTCGCCGGCGTCGGCGGTCGCGACGACGGCCCCCGAATCCTTGAGGATGCTGCGCGGCAGATGACGCAGGCGCCACGCGGTTTCGCCGTGCGAGTGATCACCGGCCGACGCCGAATCCACGGCGGCGGGATCGGATGGCAGTTCGAGCCCGGCCGCCAGAATCGGCCGCGCGGCCAACGGCGCATCGGCGCCGGCATTCAGACGCCGCAGTTGAATCGCGGGGGTTCCGGTGCTGTGCCCCTCGACGCGGATCAGGGCGCGCGGTGCCGCGCTGAACCCTGCCAGGTGCGCGCTGACGACGTATTCGCCCGGCGGCAGTTCAGGGATCAGGAAGTAGCCGTGGACATCGGTGACCGCCATGGCCATCCGCAGACCCAGCGCCGAGACCATGACGCCCGGCAGCGGTCCGCCACGGTCGTCGACCACGACGCCGTGAATGCTCCCGAGCATCATGCGGGCGGTCTGTACCGAGGCCTGCCGCACGGGCGATGTCTGTGCGTACCCGGGCACGCTCGTGGCGACGAGCACGCCCGCCAACGCTCCGACCAGGGTCAGTCGTCGCATGGAGTCCTCCACGGCATCATCGCCCGATTGGGCGCGTGACGGTGAACGTCACGTCGCGCGCCAGCGACTTGCCGGAGATCAGATCCGTCACCTTGATGTCGAGCCGGTAGTTCCCTGCCTCGAACGCCGCCAGCGGCACGGCCTGTCCCGCGACGATCTGCTGGCCCGCCGACGGATCGAACGCGGGCCCGAGCACCGAGGGATTGAACCGCTGCGGCTCGGTCCGGTTGAAGTACTGCTCCCCTTCCGCGGTCTCGCGGTAGAACGCGTAGTCCACCTGCAGGTCGAACTTGCCGCCCGCCGCGACCGTCGGGTTGTAAATCAGGAAGACGACCGAGAGCTCATCACGCGTGGAGAACGACGAGTCCGCCGCAATCTCGATTTCCGCCTGCCCGAGCGCGAAGGGATGCTCGATCTGCTGGTCCTTCGTCAGCGGCGCGCTGAGCCGCTCGACGCGATCGGCCAGCATGATGCTGCTCGTCGTCAATTCGCCGGTCCAGAAGTCGGGGACGGTGATCGGCGCGACGAGCACCGACGTGCGCGGCGGTGCGCCGGCCGTCGCACGGTCGCGCAGCACGAGGTAGACGTCGTACTCGCCGGCGGGCACCGCGAAGGCGCGGCTGATGCGCGCAGGCTCCCCGGGCGGCGGGGGGGCCACCTCGACGAACTGCACGTCTTCGTACGCGAACGTGGCTGGCATCTTCTCTGCCTTTGCGCGTCCCGGCTTGTCGCCGCCGGCGTGCTTCGCGTCCCGCGTCCCGTCCGGCCCCGCGGTTCCCCGCGCGACGACCCGGAGGTAGAACACCACCGATGGACTCGCCAGCGTCGCGGCATCGAGGCTGACGATATACGGCACGTACGTGCGCTTTTCCTGGGCCTTCAGGAAATCGCACCGAAAGTGCAGCGGGATGTCGGAGGGCGACGGCCGTCCCGCCATGGCAACGTCGGCCACCTTCATCAGCGCCTCGACCACCGCCTGCTCGGAAGCCGGCGACTGGTGCGCCGGGGCGGTCTGGCTGGCCTCCGGACGGTCCTGGGCGCTGGCCGTAGAGCCACAGGCGAGGGTAGCCGCGACCAGCAGCGCCGCGGCGGCGCCACCCCGTCTGCACGACATCGACGACTCCCGTGATCCGTGCCCGCCCGTGAAGGCCCCGGCGGCGGCGTAATCCGTGCCCGTCCGCGGGCGTGAATCCGTGGCCGTCCGTGTAATCCGCGACGTCCGTGAATCCGTGCCCGTCCGCGGGCGTGAATCCGTGGCCGCCCGTGTAATCCGTGACGTCCGTGAATCCGTGCCCGTCCATGGGCGTGAATCCGTGGCCGTCCGTGTAATCCGTGGCCTGAAACGCCTCTCTACTAGGCTCGATCATATGGCGAGGTCCCGGGATAAGTCAAAGAACCGCGGGCCCTCCGGCCAGGGTGGTATCATCGCCGGCTATGTCCGGCCCCGCGCGGCTCCTGGACGTGAGCGTCCTGCTCAGACCTGGGATGCCGACCTACCCTGGCAATCCGCCGTTTGCGCTGGAACCCGTGCAGCGGATCGCCAACGGCGACACCGCCAACGTGTCGAAGCTCGAGCTCGGCACCCACACCGGCACGCACATCGACGCCCCGCGACACTTCTTCGACGACCGCCCCGGCGTCGACGCGCTGCCGCTCGACATCCTCATCGGACGCGCCCGCGTGATCGATCTCCCCGTGCACGGCGGCATCACCGTCGCGCATCTCGAGGCGGCGAAGCTCACAGACGACCTCCGCGTGCTGCTGCGGACGCCGAACTCCGCGCTCTGGAAATCCCCAGAATTTCACCCGGACTTCACGTACGTCACCGGCGACGCGGCGCGCTACTTCGTCGAACACGGGGTGAAGCTGGTGGGCGTGGACTATCTGTCGGTCGAACAATTCAAGAAGCCGGGGGCGCCCGCCCATCACGCGCTGCTCGGCCACGGCGTCGTCATCGTCGAAGGGCTCGATCTGTCCGAGGCGGCCGCGGGCACGTACGAGATGTACTGCCTGCCGCTCCGGCTGGCTGGTGGTGACGGCGCGCCGGCGCGCGTCGTGCTGCGGGCGTAGCGATCATGCTCGACGATGTGGTCGTGATGGTGCTGGCGGGCGGAGTCGGGGAACGGCTGTTTCCGCTGACGAAGGAGCGCGCGAAGCCGGCGGTCTACTTCGGCGGGCCGTATCGCATCATCGACTTCACGCTCAGCAACTGCATCAACGCCGGCCTCCGGAAGATCTTCATCGCGCTCCAGTACAAGTCGCTGTCGCTCACCCGCCACCTCCGCATGGGCTGGAACGTCGTCGCCGAGGAACTGGGAGAGTTCGTCGAGGTGCTGCACCCGCAGAAGCGGGTCGGGGAGCACTGGTACCTCGGCACGGCCGACGCCGTCTACCAGAACCTCTATTCGATCCTGCGGGAGGAGCCGCGGCAGTTGATCGTGCTCTCGGGCGATCACGTCTACAAGATGGACTACGCCCGGATGCTGCGGTTCCATCGCGAGCACGGCGCCGGCGCCACGCTGGCGGTGATTGAAGTGCCGACGGAAGACGCGCACCGCTTCGGGGTCGTCGAGACCGACGCCGAGGATCGCGTGACGGGCTTCCTCGAGAAGCCGGCGCATCTGCCGCCGGGCGGGCAGGTGCTCGCGTCGATGGGCATCTACATCTTCGACGTTCACCAGCTCGTGCCCGTGCTCGAGGAGGACGCGCGCCGGCCGTCGACGCACGATTTCGGCAAGGACGTGCTGCCGGCGCTCATCGGCCAGCTGCCCGTCTACGCGTACCGCTTCTACGACGAGAACAAGAAGGCGGCGAAGTACTGGCGCGACATCGGCACCATCGACGCGTACTACGAGGCGAACATGGATCTGTGCCAGGTGAACCCGGAGTTCAACCTGTACGATCCGGAGTGGCCGCTGCACACCCATCAGGTGCAGGCGCCGCCGGCCAAGTTCGTCTTCGCCGACGAGGGGCGCCGGTGCGGACAGGCGGTCGATTCGATCATCTCGGCCGGCTGCATCATCTCGGGCAGCCGCGTGATGGGCAGCGTGCTGTGCCCGAACGTGCGGGTGCACAGCTTCTGCGAGGTCGACCGCAGCATCCTGATGCCGGGCGTGCGGGTCGGCCGGCACGCGCGGCTGCGGCGCGCGATCATCGACCGCGACGTCTTCATCCCGCGCGGCGCGCGGATCGGCTTCGACGCCGATCAGGATCGCCGCCGCCACACCGTCAGCGACAACGGCATCGTCGTCGTCACGAAAGACGACGAGCCCTACGTGCCGCCCATCGAACACGAGGCGCTGGGCGTCGAGGCCGAGTTCGATCGGAGAGGCTCCGAGGGGTAGCGGCCCAGGGTTCAGCAGGAGTTACCCGAACGAGCCAGAGTCGGCTTGTTATACTGGTCCGGTTCATCACCCACAGCCCAACGCCTATGCAGATACAGGCCGTTCACGGGCGCGAGATTCTGGATTCGCGCGGCAATCCCACCATCGAAGTCGAGCTGACGCTGGAGGGAGGGATCGTCGGCCGCGCGGCGGTGCCGTCGGGCGCGTCGACGGGGCAGCGCGAGGCGATCGAGTTGCGCGACGGCGACAAGAAGCGCTACGGCGGCAAAGGGGTGACGCAGGCGGTCGCGCACGTCAACGGCGAGCTGGCGGCGCTCGTCACCGGCCGCGACGCCGACCAGCGCGAGATCGACGACCTGATGATCGACGCCGACGGCACCCCCAACAAGGGACGCCTCGGCGCGAACGCGATCCTCGGCGTCTCGATGGCGCTGGCGCGCGCGGCGGCCGCCGACGCGCGCGTGCCCCTCTACACGCACGTCGCCCGCCTGTACCCGACCGCCACCGACGGCTGCGGCACGCTGCTGCCCGTCCCGATGATGAACATCCTCAACGGCGGCGCGCACGCCGACAGCAGCGTCGATTTTCAGGAGTTCATGGTCGTGCCGGCCGGCGTCTCCTCGTTTGCCGACGCGCTGCGCGCCGGCGCCGAGATTTTCCACGCCCTGCGCGGCACGCTGAAGAAGAAGGGCTACGCGACCGGCGTCGGCGACGAAGGGGGCTTCGCCCCGAGCCTGACGTCGAACCGCGAAGCGGTCGACCTGATCCTCGAGGCGATCGGGCAGGCCGGCTATCGCGCCGGCCGCGACGTCTACCTCGCGCTCGACGTCGCCGCGAGCGAACTCTGGGACGACGCGCAGCAGCGCTACGCCTTCCGGAAATCTGGCGACGCGGCGCGGTCGGCCGACGACCTCGTGAAACTGTACGAGGACTGGGTGCGCCAGTACCCGATCGTCTCGATCGAGGACGGCCTGGCCGAAGGCGACTGGGACGGCTGGAAGGCCCTGACGTCGGCGCTCGGCAGCCGCGTGCAGCTCGTCGGCGACGACATCTTCGTCACCAATCCCGCGATCCTCCGGCGCGGCATCGCCGAAAAGGTCGCCAACGCCGTGCTCGTGAAGCTGAATCAGATCGGCACGGTCACCGAGACGCTCGACGCGATCGGCATGGCGGCCGAGGCGGGTTACGCCAGCGTCATCTCGCACCGTTCCGGCGAAACGGAAGACACGACGATCGCCGACCTCGCCGTCGGGACCGGCGCCGGGCAGATCAAGACCGGCTCGGCCAGCCGCACCGATCGCATCGCGAAGTACAATCAGCTCCTGAGAATCGAGGAACAGCTCGGCGCCCGCGCCCGCTACGCCGGCCGCGGCGCGATTCAGCGTCTGGAGCGCGCGTAAATGCCGACCGTCGTCCTGCTGCGCCACGGCGAGAGCACGTGGAACAAGGAGAACCGGTTCACCGGCTGGACCGACGTGGATCTCTCGGAGCGGGGACGCGACGAGGCGCGCGAGGCGGGGCGGCTGATGAAGGAGGCCGGCTACACGTTCGACCTGGCCTACACCTCCGTGCTCAAACGCGCGATCCGTACGCTCTGGATCGCGCTCGACGTCATGGACCTGATGTGGATTCCGGTCGCCAAGAGCTGGCGGCTGAACGAGCGGCACTACGGCGCGCTGCAGGGGCTCAACAAGGCGGAAACGGCGGCGAAGCACGGCGACGCGCAGGTGAAGATCTGGCGCCGCAGCTACGACATCCCGCCGCCGGCGCTCGCGCCCGACGACCCGCGGCATCCGTCGCGCGATCCGCGTTACGCGTCGCTGCGCGCCACCGAGTTGCCGCTCACCGAAGCGCTCGCCGACACGGTCGCGCGCTTCCTGCCCATCTGGCACGATACGATCGCGCCATCGATCCGCGCGCACAAGCGCGTGCTGATTGCCGCGCACGGCAACAGCCTGCGCGCGCTGGTCAAGTATCTCGACCACGTGTCGGACGACGCGATCGTGGAGCTGAACATCCCCACCGGCATCCCGCTCGTCTACGATCTCGACGACGAGCTGCAGCCGATTCGTCATTTCTATCTCGGCGATGCCGCCGCGGCCGAAGCGGCCGCCGCGCGCGTCGCGCAGCAGACCCGCCCGGCCGATCCGCACGCGCGATGACCCCCGACTACGACGTGGTCATCGCCGGCGGCGGGCTCGCCGGCCTGACGCTCGCGCGCCAGCTCCGGCAGGAGGCGCCGGCGCTCCGCGTCTTCGTCGCCGAGGGGCGCACGCATCCGGTCCCGGAAGCGGCGTTCAAGGTCGGCGAATCGACGGTCGAGATCGCCGCGCACTACTTCCACACGCGCCTCGGGCTCGCCGCGCATCTGCGCGACGCGCAGCTCGAGAAGCTCGGGCTCCGCTACTTTTTCCCCTCCGACGGCAATCGCGACATCGCCGCGCGGTTCGAGCTGGGCCCGACCACCTTTCCGGCCGTGCCGTCGTTCCAGCTCGATCGCGGCCGCTTCGAAAACATGCTGCTCGCGGCCAATCGCGACGCCGGCGTCGACGTCGAGGACGGCTGCCGGGTGACGAGCGTGGAGCTGGGGGCACCGCATCGGGTCGATCTGGCGACACCGCACGGCACGGCGACGCGGACCGCGCGATGGTTCGTCGACGCGACGGGGCGCCATGGGCTGCTCCGCCGGCGGCTCGGGCTCGATCGCGAGGTCGGCCACGGCGCCCACGCGTGCTGGTTCCGGTTTCCGCAGCGCCTGAAGGTCGACGACTGGTCCGCCGATCCCGCCTGGCGCGCGCGCGTCCCCACGGGCGAGCGCTGGCTGAGCACGAATCACCTGATGGGCGTCGGCTATTGGGTCTGGCTGATCCCGCTCGGTTCGGGCAGCACGAGCGTCGGGATCGTCGCCGACGATCGTCTCCATCCGTACGGGCGGCTCAATCGCTTCGATCGCGCGGTCGACTGGCTGCGCGAATTCGAGCCGCAGTGCGCGGACGTCGTCGAGGCGCACCGCGGCGACCTGCAGGACTTTCTCGGCCTCAAGCACTTCGCGCACGGCTGCCGTCAGGTGTACTCGCGCGAGCGCTGGGCGCTCGTCGGCGAGGCGGGCCCGTTCACCGATCCCTTCTACTCGCCCGGCTCCGACTTCATCGCGATGGGGAACGACTTCACCGCGGATCTGATCCGGCGGGAGTGCGCCGGCGAAGCGATCGCGTCGCGCGCGGAAGCGTTCGACACGACGTACCTGCGCCTGTACGACGCGTTCCTCCGGCTGTACGAAGGGCAGTACCCGCTGATGGGGGACGCCCAGGTGATGACGTCGAAGATCGCCTGGGACAACGCGTGCTATTGGGGGATCACCGGCCTGCTCTTTTATCAGGGGCGCCTGCGCGATCCCGCGTTCCTGATCTCGATCGACGGCCTGATGCGCCGCTTCTTCGTGCTGCACGCCCGCATGCAGCAGTACCTGCGCGCCTGGCACGACGGGCGCACGCAGCAGTATGCGGCCGGGACGACGTCGCCGTTCGCGGTCGAGTGGCTGCAGCGGCTGCAGCAAGAGCTGGGGGACGCGCCGCTGGACGACGACGCGCTGCGGGGGCGGCTGCACGGCAACCTCGCGCTGCTGCACCGCTTTGCGGCCGCGATCAACCAGCTCGCCGCCGGTCGCGATCGCCCCGGCCTCGATCGGCTGCTCCCGATCGACGGCGTCGCGCCGGTGGACATCGACGCGTTCCGCCTCGCCCCGCTCGCCTCCGCGCGAACCCTGTAGGCCGGGCCTTCGCCCCTGTAGGCGGGGTCTTCAGACCCGGCGACCGTCACACCGCGCGCAACACCACCGCCGCGTCGTTGCCGCCGAAGGCGAGCGACGTCGACACGGCGCAGCGCACGTGCGTCTCGCGCGCCTCGTTGGCGACGATCTCGACGTCGCAGTCCGGGTCCGTCTCGGCGTGATGAATCGTGGGCGGGATCACGCCGCGCGCGATCGTCAGGGCGGTAATCGCCGCTTCGAGTCCGCCCGCGGCCCCGAGGCAGTGGCCGATCATCGACTTCACGGAGGTCACCGGCAGCCTCCGTCCGACCGCGCCGAACACGAGCCGGATGCCGCGCGCCTCGGCGCGATCGTTGTGCGGCGTCGCGGTCCCGTGCGCGTTGACGTGATCGATCTCGCCGGCCGCGACGCGCGCGTCGGCGAGCGCGCGGTCGATCGTCGCGGCAATCGCGCGGCCGTCGGGCTCGGGGGAGGTCGGATGGAACGCCTCGCAGGTGAGGCTGTGCCCGGCCACCTCGGCGTAGACGTGCGCGCCGCGCGCGCGGGCGCGCTCGTAGTCCTCGAGCACCAGCATCGACGCCCCCTCGCCGATGTTCATGCCCGCGCGGGCGCGGTCGAAGGGACGGCACTCCCCGGGATCCATCACGCGCAGCGCGTTGAACCCGGAGAACGTCAACCGCGCGAGCGTGTCGGTGCCGCCGGTGACCGCCGCATCGAGGCGGCCGTCGCGAATCGCGTCGGCGGCGCAGCCGATCGCCATCGTGCTCGACGCGCACGCCGCGACAATGCAGGTCCGGTACCCCTCGAATCCGAACTGCGACGCGATGATGTCGACCGGCGTGCTCGAGAAGTGGTTCCAGGCATCGGACGGCCGGGCGTGCTCGATGCCGCGCGTCACCATCACCTCGAGGTAGCGCTCGTTGCGGAGCAGATCCGCCGTCCCGGCCCCGAGCACGACCCCGACGCGCGAGGGATCGTCGGGCACCGCCAGACCGCTGTCGTCCACCGCCTCGATCGCCGCGAGCATCCCGATTCGATCGCCGCGGGACCAGCGGCGGCGCTGGAGCGGCGTGAGCCGGTGCGCAATCCGCTCGTAGGGGACCTGCGCCCCCATGCGGCTGCGGTAGCCCTCGGTGTCGAACAGCGTCACCGGCCCGATCCCGCAGACGCCGTTGACGAGGCTGGTCCACGTCTCTTCGCGCGTGCCCCCCACCGACGTGACCAGCCCGATGCCCGTGATGACCACGCGACGTCTGGTCATGAACGCGGCTCCGGCGCGGGTGCGCTCATCGGCAGCCCGCGATCGGCGGCCGCGGCCAGCCACTCCAGCGCGGCCGCGACGGTCCGCCGCTCGCGCGACTTGCCGACCGCGACGATCGCCGCCGGCAGGAACTGAAACGGAACGGAGGCGAAGATCAGCGCCGCGCACATCGCGCGGTGCAGGCCGGCGTGATCGCGCGGTCCGAACCCGAGCACGCTCTCGCCGTAGCGCCGGATGACGCCGTAGGCATCGCCGGCGACTGCCCTGGCGCCGCCATGCCGGCCCCCCGCGCGCCCGAGGCCCGCGCCGAGCGACGCCAGAAACTCGCGCGCGGTCGCGCCCGGCGCTTCCGTCCACGTCCGGCCGACGCGGCGCAGCGTGTGGGCGTCGCTGCCCGCCACGACGGCGAGCGGCCGGGGCGACGACGCCCACTCCCGCCGGAAGCGCTCCACCAGACTGTTGTGCATCTCGAGCATCGTCCCGTTGCGCACTTCGATCGCCGGGACGGCCGACAGCAGGCGCAGGTACGACGCCATCGGGGCCTGCCGGCGATAGAAGTGCAGCAGGTGGTTGAGCGCGAAGAATACGCCGGCCGACCGCAGGAGCGCAATCGCCTCGAAGACGTCGCGGCGCGCCGGCTGGATTTCGTCGTGGAGCCGCTCGGTCATGCCGTAGACGCCCAGGTGGACTTCGATGTCCCCCTCCGGGAAGCGGCACGACACTTCTTCGGCCGCGAGGATGTCGGTGGCGCCCGGATGCGCCTCGAGCAGCTCGCGGCAGCCCGCGATCGAGTCGTGATCGGTGATCGTCACGATTCCCATGCCGCGACGCTTCGCGACGCGATACACCTCGAGCGGCGACGAATAGCAATCGCGGCTGCGGACGAACGGCAGGTCGCCGTTCACGCGCGAATGCCACGAGTGCACGTGCAGATCGGCGCGGGAGATCGCGGCGTCGGTCATGATCCGAGCGGCTTCAACAGCAGAATCTGCACCACGGTCGACCCGATGCCCCCATAGCGCGACGGCAGGAGCGCGTGGCCCACGTCGGCGCGCAGGATGGTGTTGAACGGCGCGCGGAAGTTCACCGCGACGCCCAGGCCCGTCACCGGCTGCCAGTCACGGCCGGCCGTGAGGTCGCGTCCCCACGCCTGCTCGAGGAACAGGTCGAGGCGGTACTGCTCGAACACGTCGAAGGAATAGGTGCCGCGCGCCATCGCGAGGTCGTCGAAGCGGACGCCGGACGCCGGCACGCCGTGAATCCTCGTGTCGTCGAACATGCCGAATTCGTACCGGCTGAAGCGGTCGAGATGGCTCCCGCCGAACCAGGCGCCGTTGAAGTGCAGCTTCTGGAACGGCCCCAGGTAGAAATCGCGCGACAGGCTCGCCTGGTATTTCGCGTACGACGGCTCGGCCGTTTCGAGGCCGCGGCCCGGCTGCGCCGGGTCCGGCAAACCCCACGGCCGCCACCTGGCGCGCCGGTACCACGCGCTGTTGGCGACGAAGCTGTAGCCTCCGCGCCGGTACTCGTACGCGCCGCCGAGGCCGTTGGTCATCGTGCTACTCGGCACGACGTACGCGGCGGACGTGGTCGTGTCGAGGTGATAGAAGTCGTACCTGAACTGGTACTGAAACGTCAGCTTCTGGAACGGGGTGTACTGCCAGCCGACGTTGAGCCCCGTCGTAATCGGCCACGTCAGCACGCGCTCGGCCTCCCGCTCGCCGTGCGCGTCGTACAGGCGATCGCTCGACGGCACCGCGATGCCGAAGAAATCAACGCTCGCGTCGAAGGGCGTGCGGCCAATCTTCGGGCGCTGGACGTTGATGGCCGCCAGCACCCCGCCGAACAGCACCGCGAGCTGGTTGTCGGGGCTGCCGAAGGAAAAGTTGAGGTAGTTGATCCCGAAGATCGGCAGCGGAAAGGCGAACGACGGATCGAGCGTGACCCCCATCGCCATCGCCTTCGCCTTCTCTGTCGGGTGGTCGCTCACGACGCGGGTGTCGTCGCGCTTCACGTAGTAGCGCAGCCCGTGGTCCGTGTCGCGGTACATGACGTGGTCGCTCGCCCGCGCGCCGGCGCGATGCTCGACGAACGCCGCGCCGTTGACGACGAACTCGCTGAAGACCACCGACTTCTCGACGAGGATATTGCGCCCGGCGATCATCACGATCTGCTTCGCCGACAGATGGTCGAGCAGGAAGATGGGCCGGCCGCCGATGGTCGCAACCGGCGCGTAGTGCTGCAGCTCGTCGTTCGACACGACCGGGGCCGACAGGTTCGTCTGCACCGCCTGGACGCGCACGCGGGCAAACGTCGCCCGATCGATCCAGACCGTGCCGCGGTACAGCGAACGCGACGTCTCGATGGGATCGAAGCGCACGACGTAGCAGTCGAAGCCGTCGACGCGCTCGGTCCCCGCCAGCCGATACCGGTAATCGCTGCCGAAGCGAAGCTGCAGCGGCAGCGACAGCACTTTCTCGGGCTGGAGCATCGGAAACGGCGGACGGTTGCTGCCCCACTTCGATCCGTTCACCGAAAACGACAGCTCCTCCCATTCCACGTCGCCGGGCGCGGAAAAGTACCGGTTGTCCGTCACCACGTCGTACCCGGGATCGGTCATCGTCGGACGGAAGTGCTGCTCCATGTGAACCGTGGCGGCGTAGTGCTGCAGCACGGCGTCCTGCGCGGCCTGCTGCTGCCGGTGCCGCGCGATGATTTCTTCCACCGACAGCGACCGCGCCGCCGTGACGCCGCTGCGCTGCGCGAAGACCTGCGTGGCGCCGGCGTTGAAGTCGATCAGCATCGGACGCCCCGTCTGCGGCGCCTGCAGGGTGACCGTGCCGGACTCGCGGCGATAGCCGGCGGCCGCCGTCTCGGTGCCCCGCTCGAGGTCCACGATCATCGGGGTCCCCTCGACAGGGACGTTCACCGACACGACCATCGGCTCCGACGAGACAGGCGCCCGATAGAACAGGTACGTGCCGAAGGCGCCGTTCTCGAACAGAAGGCGATGCGGAATCGACGCCGCGTCGGCGCCGCCGGCCGACAGGCGCAGCGAAGAGGACGCCGCGTCGAGCGCGTCGGCGTCGCCGGCCAGCAGCGGCGCCATCGGACGGAGCGCCTTCAGGACGGCCGCCAGAACATCCACGCTGTCCCGCACCGCGATCGACACGACGGGCGTGGAAACGATGTCGACCTCGCGCTGGGCGAGGTCGTCGATCGCGCGGTCCGGTTCCGGAGACAGCGCCATCCCGACGATCACCGCGCCGACCGCCGGCGCGTGGCCGTGAATCGCCTGCAGCACCGATCGCGCCGTATCGGCGGAGGACGTCGCGATCAGATCGAGGTAGGGCGCCAGATCGGCCGTGACGAGCGTCGCGGCGCCGGCGGCGTCCTGGACGCGCGGCCCGCTGATCGCCAGCCGCGCGCGTGGCGCCGTCACACGCAGATCCGTCGCGGCCGCTTCAATGGCGAACTGAGCGACGGACGCCGGCGCGTTCCCGAGCCGCAGCTCGAGCACCGCGAGGCGATCGCGATGCGCGGTCATCCAGAGCTCCAGCGATTGCCGCCAGGCGGGCATGCCTGCCGGGTCGGCCGGAATCGCCGTCGCGAGCCACAGCTCGAAGCCGTGCGCCTCGTAGTCGGCGACCTGCGCGTCGAGCCCGCCGCCATCGGCGTCGAGCGTCCCCTCGAGTCTGACGGCCACGGGAAATGCCGGCGGGGCGCCGAGCGCCGCCGCCAGGGTCGCGGCACTCCCGGGTCCGGCCGGCGCCTCGATCGCGACGCGCGGCACCGGGGGGGCCGCCGCGCGCGCGGGGACCGCGATCGTGAGGGCGGCGAGCAGCGCGATGACGATCATGCCGCGCGCGCGACGTGCGCCACCGCGCGATCGAGCGGCCCGAACGCCGCGCCGCGCACGATCTCGCGCAGGCGTGCGCGGAACCCGTCGAGCCGGAAATAATGTGCGAACCGCAGCCCCGCCGGCAGCGGCACGCGAGGCGGATCGGGGTCGAGTTCCCACGGGTGGATGGCGAGGACGGCGGGGGCCCCCTCGCGGTTGGTGTGCTCGATGGCGCGCAGGACGCGCCGCGGGGAGCTCATCCGCAGCCCCCAGCCCCAGCCGAGCGGCACCACCTGTCCGAAGCGGTCGGCGACCAGCGGCGGCGCTTCGACGATCGATCCCGCCGCGGTCGTCCGGACATGCGGGCGCCGCGGGTACGACGGGCTGCCGACCATCTTCAGCGGGGCCATGCTCGCGTCGGTCCGAATGCCGTGGCGCGCGAGTACGTCGAGCGCCCAGAGCGATCGATCGTTGATCGACCATTCCGGCGCGCGGAACGCCGTCACGGCGGGACCGCCGGCGGCGGCGAGCGCGTCGACGCCGGCCTGCAGGTCCCGGGCAAACCCCGGCTCGTCCAGCTCGTACACGCGCGTGTGCGAAAACCCGTGCGAGGCCAGCTGATGGCCGTCCGCCACGATCCGCTCGACGAGCGCGGGGTGTCGCTGCGCCACCCAGCCGAGCGTGAACCACGTGGCCGTCACGCCCGCCGCCGCCAGATCGTCGAGCAGCAACGTCGTCGTCGATTCGACGCGCGAGGGGAGCGCGTCCCAGTGCGCCGCGTCGAGCGACGGCACGCCGCAGACGTGAAACCACTCCTCGACGTCGATCGTGAGCGCGTTCAGCACGGCGCGGCCTCAGGCCGGCTTCTCGGACCGGTTCGCCTCGATATAGGTCGCGATCGTCTCCACCGAGCGCAACACCGCGAGGCCGGTGTCCTGGTCGGTGATGCTGACGCCGAAGGACCGCTCGAGCTCGAGCACCAGTTCCAGCACGTCGATCGAATCCAGGCCGAGTCCTTCGCCGAACAGCGGCGTGCTGTCGCCGATCTCTTCGGGCTTCATCGGCAGACGCAGGCTGCGGACGATGGCCTGCTTGATTTGCATCCGAAGCGCGTCAGTCATAGGTCACGTCAACCCGCCGTCGACCGCAATCACCTGTCCGGTGATGTAGGCGGCGGCATCCGAGGCCAGGAACGCGACGGTTTCGGCCACCTCGCGCGGCGTACCGAATCGGCCCACCGCGATCGCTTTCAGCGTCGTGTCCCGGATCGCGGCCGGCATGGACGCCAGCATATCCGTTTCGATGATCCCCGGCGACACGGCGTTGACGAGGACGCCGCGGCCCGCAAGGTCGCGCGAGAGCGCACGGGTCAGGCCGATGATCCCCGCCTTCGACGCGGCGTAGTTCGCCTGGCCGGGCAGCGGGACCGTGGCGCTCGGCGACACGATGTTGATAATCCGACCGCGGCGGCGCTGCAGCATGCCGCGCACGACCGCGCGCACGCAGTGATACGTGCCGTCGAGATTCGTGCGCAGGACCTGGTCCCACCGGGCCCGATCCATCATCATCACATGGGCATCGCGCGCGATGCCTGCGTTGTTGACGAGGATGTCGACGGGGCCGAGGGCGCCGGCGGCCTCGGCAAAAAACCGTTCGACGTCGGCCGCATCCGCGACGTCGCAGGCGCCGGCAAAGGCGCGCCGGCCGGCCGCGCGGACGGCCTCCTCGACGGTGCGGGCCGCGGCCGCCTGCTCCCGATACGCGATCGCCACGTCGGCGCCGCGCTCGGCCAGCAGCTCGGCAATGCCCTTTCCGATGCCGCGCGATCCGCCGGTCACCACGGCTACGCGGCCGGAGAGATCAAGCACCGACATGCGAAGAGAAATATCCTAACACCGGCCACGGATTACACGGTAGGCCACGGATCACACGGATCTCACGGAAGGCCACATCTGGAAACTGGGAACCTGGGAACTGGAAACTGGAAACTGGGAACTGGAAGCTCGGCTGCTTCAGCCCGCGACCCGCAGGACGGCGCTGACGAGCGCCCCGCCGGAGGCGATGCTGTTCACGAGCGCGACAGGCCCGGGCGTCGGCATCGCGGTGCGCGCCAGCCGCAACCCCGCGCACGAGGCGTCGGGCTCGCGTAACCCTGCGATCGGGGGCACGACGCCGGCGCGTCCGCACACGACGGCGGCGACGCACGCGGCGGCCCCCGCCGCGCCCGACTCGCCAATCGCCCCTTTGATCGAGGTGACGACGGCGCGACCGGCGCCGCCGAACAGCTCGCGGAGTGCCGCCGCTTCGACGGCATCGAGCTTCACGGTCGAGTTCGCGCTCGCGTAGACGACGTCCACGCCGGCGGGCGTCAGCCCGGCCTGCCGCAGCGCCGCCGCCATGACGCGCACGAGCGGTGCGGGACGATCGGGCCACTGGTTGATCCCGACGCTCGCGCCGCCCGATGCCGTGGCCAGCAGCTCGGCCTCGACCCGCCCGCCCCGGGCTCGGGCCGACTCCGCGGCCTCGAGCACGACGGCGAATCCTCCTTCGCCGAGGACGAACCCGTTGCGCGTGACGTCGAACGGCCGGCTGCCTTCGGGACGTCCATTCGCGTGCGACAGCACGCGGAAGCGGTCGTGTACTTTGTAGAAGAGCGGATAGAGCGCGTCGATGCCGGCGCCGATCACGACGCGGCCGTGGCCGGCGCGCAGCAGGTCGGCGCCGTGCGCGATCGCCGCGAGGCCGGACACTTCCTTGTGGCTGATCGTCGCGTTCGGTCCGCGGAGTTTCAGTTCGAGGCCGACGAGGCTGGCGGCGATGTTCGCGACCGTCGCGTTGAAGATGAGCGCGGGCGCCCCGAGAGGCCCCTGCGCGAACAACGCCCGCAGGAACTCTTCCGTGGGGGAGCCGCCCGCAGTGTACGTCCCGACCACCACGCCGACGCCGTCGTCGGGGGCGGTGCCATAGTCGAGCGCCGCGGCATCGAGCGCCTGGCGCGCGATCGCGATTGCGTACTGCCCGGTGATGTCCATCCGGCGCAGCTTCATCACCGGGATCCATCGCGTCGCGTCGAAATCGGCGACCGCGGCGGCGCAGCGGGCGCGGCATGCGTCGATCTCGAACGCGGTGAGCGGCGCGACGGCGGTCCGGCCGCCGACGAGCGCGTCGCGAAACGCGTCGAGCGAGGTCCCGAACGGCGAGACGATGCCGAGCCCCGTGATGACGACAGGAGAAGCCACGCGAGCGTACGTTACCATTGCCGATATGTCACAGCAATGGGGACGAGCGCTGCCCGCCGTGCTCGCGATCGCGGTCGCGTCGGTGGTGCTGCACGCGTCGCCTGCGCCGTCACACGCGCGCGCGAAGGATCTGTTCGACGAGATCTACCAGCGGGGCCAGGGGCTCGAATCGACGATGAAGACGGTCACCGCCGGCTTCACGGAAAGCACGTCCTCGTCGCTGTTGTCGCGCCCGCTCGTCACCAGCGGGACGCTGGCGGTGGTGCGGCCGTCCCGGATCGTCCTGCACTATATCGATCCGGAAGAGCGCACGCTCCTGATCGACAAGGATCAGCTCACGCTGCGGTGGCCGTCGCGCGAGCTGGAGCAGCACACGGACATCGCCGCCGCCCAGCAGCGCATTCAGAAGTATTTCGTCGGCAAGAATCCCGACGAGCTGCGGCGGACCTTCACCATCACCGCGCGCGAGGCCCACGACCGGCCGAACACATGGGAAGTCACGATGGTGCCGAAGCGGAAACAGATTCAGCAGGGCCTGAGCCGCCTGCAGTTATGGATCGATCGCTCGTCGACGCTGCTCTCCGCGATGCGGCTCGACTTTCCCAACGGCGACAGCAAGCTGATGACGTTCGACCACATCGTGATCAACGGCCCGATCGATCCGAACGTGTTCTCGAAGTAGGCTTTGGGCTTTGGGCTTTGGGCGGTTCCGGCGGAGTGCACGGGCTGAGTGCAGATGCAACACCGCGGCGAAGCCGTCGAGCGTCTGCTCCGGGCGATTCTGGTCGTTCAGGGGCCGGGTTCGGAGTTCCAGGCCTGGCACCGGGGTCGGCCCTGAGTTCGCGGCGGCACGGTTCGGCCCCTTATCGGGATCCTCGAACCAACTCCGAACCCCGAACCCCGAACCCAACCCCGAACCCTGAACCCGGCCCCCTGAACCTCTCGACAGGCCGACCCGGAATCAGAAGATGGGCATCACGTACGGCGCGGCGAGCAGGTGCAGGTTCCCGAGCGCAAACCAGACCCAGAAAGCGGGACCGCGCACCCGCCGCCCGAGCTCCACGTTGAAGCCGACGGTCAGCGGCAGGAGGACGCGCGTGATGGCGCCGGTGTGCGGATCCCACAGCGAGCGGCCGAGCAGCAGCATCAGCAGCACGTAGCCGAGCGCGACACGCCACCATGACCGGCGCCATGCCCAGTGCGTCGCGACATAGAGACCCTCGACCGCCATCGACACGACCAGCGCGAGGTTGAGCCACTCGCGGCTCCAGCCGCCGGAGGCGGCCGCGTGCTGCCACGTACGGCGGAACGATCCGACCAACCCCATCCCAGGAAACCCGAGCGGATCGTTGACCTGCACGAGACCGCTGCGATAGATGGACCAGAGATAGTCCATCCAGATCAGAACGGGCGCGACGACGATCACGAGGAGCACGACGGCACGGAGCCATTCCCGGCGGCTGGACGGCGGCTGGATGGCCGCCGCGGCGATCACGTTCGTTTCGCGCGCCAGCCCCGCGATCCCGGCCATCGCCGCGGACAGGAACGGGCGCTGCGCCTCGGCGGCCCACACGGCCGCCGCAATCAGCACGAGGCTCGGCCCGTCGAGCAGCGAAAGGCGCACGGACCAGAGCAGCCCGTGCGAGAACAGGCACGCGATCCAGAGCGCCAGCCCGCGCGGCGTGCCGAGATCGAGCCATCGCGTGAGCAGGATGGCCAGCAGCAGCCACGCAAGGACGTTCTGGAGTGCGAAGGCTTCGAGGATCCAGGCGGGATGCCCGAAACCGATGACATACGCCGTCCAGCTGAAGAGCACGCGCCGGGCGCGGAATGGAGCCGAGTCCATGTAGCGGTCCACCGCAGGATCGCGAACCAGCGGGTCGAGCGCGCGCACCGCGTAGAAGGCGCCGTCGTAGCTGGAGCGTGAGACGGCGTGAGGCACCTGTCGCAACGCGGCAGGCTCCGCCCGGTCCTCCGGAAATCCGACGAGCCTCGTGAAGCCGACGCCCGGGCGATAGAATGACGCGATCGCCCGCAGGAAGATCCCGCACAGCAGCAACGCGATGACACGATTCCCCGTTTGCCGGCGGATCCTGGTGATGGCGGCGATGGCGGCTCTCCTCGTTTCCTGCCGATCCTCACACGATCCGACGCGCCTCGAGGCGGTCGATCTCGTCGCCCGGCTTCCGGGCGCCGACTGCCGGCCCGCTGGCCGGTGCGACGTGGAGGTCTCGGGCCGCCGGCACTACATCCGCCTCGCGGCGCCCGGACGACTCACCTGGATCCTGCCGCTGCCCCAGCATGCGGTACTTCGCACGGAGGTTTCGGCCGTGGGCGGACCCGTCGGCTTCCGTGTCGGGATCGCTGACGATCGGACCTACGAGGTGCTCGCAACGCTTCCTCTGACGCCCGAGGACGGATGGAAGCCGCTCGAGGTGGACCTGTCCGCGTACGCCGGCTGGAAGTGGAGCCTCTTCTATCATCCGGATCGCATCCGGTGGCGCATCATCCTCAGCTCGGACGCGGTTCAGGGCCGGACCGGCGTCGGACTCTGGGGCGCACCGAGAATCGCGGCCCCCCCGGAGGCCATTCTCGAATATCGACGCATCCCAAAGCCCAAAGCCTGAAGCCTAAAGCCCGTATTCGGCGAGGTAGTGGCGGGGGTCCATCATGTGCTGCGTGCGGCGCAGGGCCTGCAGCAGGAAGGGGGCGTTGCGCAGGTCGACTTCGCGAAGCCAGCGCCACAGGCGCTTGCGGCCGCGCAGGTTCAGGACCGAGCGGCGCCAGGTTTCGCAGTACAGCGCGAAGAAGCGGTCCGGCCCGAGCGCGGGCTCCCAGAGCAGATGGTGCATGTCGAAGTGGGCCCATTGGCGCGTGCCGAGCCGCGGGCGCATTTCTTCGTAGTACGCCGTCCCGGGCAGCGGCGTCAGGATCGTAAAGCCGGCCTGATGCAGGCCGTGGCGATCGACGAATCCCCACAGCCGCTCGAAGTCGGCGTCGCGCCACGCCGGATCGATCACGAAGTTGCCGGTGACGCCGTACCCGAGCGAGCGCGCCACGCCGATGCCCTGCTCCGTCTGCCCGACGGTGGCGTCCTTGACCAGCCCTTTCAGCCCTTCGTCGCTCGCGGCTTCGAGGCCGAAGAAGATGTCGAAGTCGCGCGCGAGCGGACGCCATGCTTCGAGGAGCGCGTGGTTGCGTGCGACCAGGTCCACGCGGCTCTGCACGAGCATCCAGTTCTTGCGGATGCCGCGCCGCCGCAGCTCGTGCGCCAGCTCCAGGCTGCGCGCCGGGTGATACCAGAACAGATCGTCGGCGACGAAGACGTCGTTGCCGACCGACGCGAAATCGTCGCACACCGCGCCGATGGAGCGCTCGCGCACCGCGCGCGCGTGGAGCTGCCAGATCGAACAGAACGAGCAGCGGAACGGACAGCCGCGCGCCGTCTCGACGAGCCAGGTCGGCCGGTGCGCCAGGCACGCGTGCTGGCGCCGCCAGCGGTCGACGTCGCGCCGCTGCGGCAGCGGCACGTCGTCGAGCGCGAACGAGTCAGGGTCCGCCGGAGTGCGTGTCCAGCCGCCGCCGGCGTCGGGAATCATCACGCCCGGCACGTCGCGCAGCGTCCCGCCGCGCGAGAGCGCCGCCGCGATCCGCGGCATCGCGCGCTCCCCGTCGTCGAGGACGATCGCGCTGACCCCCGCGTGCGCGAAGGGCATTGGATAGGCGGCGGCGGTATGGCCGCCGACGACGACCGGCACGTCCGGCGCGCGACGGCGAATCCGGGCGATCAGCGCCAGCACGTCGTCGGTTTCGAGCGCGTGCATCGCGGCGACGCCGATCAGATCCGGACGCGCGCGGAGGTGATGCTCGAGGGATCGGCTGAAGCGCAGATCCGCGATGGTCGTCTCGTGGCCCCCGGCCTCGAGCGCCGCGGCGATGTACTCCATGCCCAGCGGCTCGATCCTGAAGAACGGGCCGAGACCGAAGCGATCGTTGCCGGGGACGGGACGGAGCAGCAGCACGCGCATGAAACGGCGAAAAGGGTACCACAAGCTGCTATACTCGCCGCTGCACTCTCACCCGAGAGCTTGCGAAGCGATCCGCCAGCGAGTGAGCGCGCGAACGAGCCACGCGAACGGAGCGAGCCGGCGAAGCGGCGAGCGAGAGAGCGTGTAGGGGAGCCCGAGGGGCAAAGCCCCTCGGTTGAAACCTGAGTTCACCAGGATCGCGTGTCGTCCCCCGTTCAGTTCATCGTGATTCAGGCGCACCGCCGGCGATGGCTCGTCGCCTGCGCGTCGGCCGTGCTCGTCGCGCTGTCGTGCCTCGGCATCCTGCGGCTGTCGTTCGACGCCGACGTGCTCAGCCTGCTGCCGCGCGACGGACGCGCGATTCCGGCCTTCCGCACCTTCCTGCAGCGCTTCGGCTCGCTCGATCAGCTCCTGGTGGTCTTCACCGCCCCCGAGGGACACGCCGTCAGCGAGTACGCCGGCGACGTCGACCGATGGGTCGCCGCGCTGAAGCACACCCCGGAGATCGCGTGGGTGGATCAAGGGACCGCCGGCAGCGATCGCGACTGGGGGTGGATGGCCGACCATCAGCTGCTGCTGCTCCACGGCCGGGCGCTCGACACGGCGCTCGCCCGGTTGCAGCCGGCGGGCATGGCGCGCGAGCTCGAGTCCACCCGGCAACTGCTCGCGGTGCCGTCGCCGGCCGTCGCGCAGCTCGTGCGCGAGGACCCGCTCGATCTGTTCGGGCTGCTGCGCCAACAGCTCGGGGGCGCCCGCGCGGGCGTCGCGCTCGGGATCACCGAGGGGGGCTACGTCAGCAAGGACGGGCGCCGACGCCTGGTGATCGTCAAGCCCCGGCGTCCGCCGTACGACACGGATTTCTCGCACGCGCTGATGCAGCGGCTGGGGAGGATGCGGTCGCAGGAAATGGCGATCGCGCGTACCGCCGCGGCCGGCGACGAGCCGGCGCGCCCGGGGCTCGACGTGACCTACGCCGGCGGCTATCCGATCGCGATCGAGACCGAGCAGGTCGTCCGCAGCGAAAGCGTGTGGAACAGCGTCGGGTCGCTCGCGCTGATTCTGCCGCTGCTGTTCATCGTGTTCCGGAGCGTGTGGCTGCTCGTGTGCGGCGCGATTCCGTCCACCGCATCGCTCGTCGTGGTGCTCGGCCTGATGGGGCTCGCCGGGGTCACGCTGTCGGCGGCGGCGACGGGGGCGGCGGCGATGCTGTTCGGTCTCGGCGTGGACGGCGTCGTGCTGATCTACGTCGCGCACCGCCTCGCGCTCGCCGACGGGCTGAGCGGCGAGGCCTCGATTGCGGCGCTCGGCAGCCCGTCGGAGAGCATGCTGCTCGGCATGTTCACCACGGCCGCGACCTTCTACGGCCTCGTGTTCGTCGACTTCCCCAGCCTGCAGCAGCTCGGGTTGATCATCGGCCACAGCATGGTGGCGTGCGGGCTGCTGACGCTCGTGCTCGTTCCGGCGATGCTGCCCACGAAGCCGCCGCGACGGGCGGTGAAGCCGACGGTCTGGCCGTGGCTCGCGGACTGGATCACGCGGCACCGGCGCCTCGTACTCGTGACGACGGCCGCCGTGACGGTCGCGCTCGCGGCCGCGTCGCTGCGGCTGCACGTGAACGCGTCGCTCGACCGCCTGAAGTCGACGACGCCGGCCGCGCGGTACGAAGAGACGGTCCAGCGGATGTTCGGGCTGCCGGCGGACGTGTACGTCTTCCTGCAGCAGGGCCCGTCGCTGCAGCCGCTGCTCGAAGCGAACGAACGCGTGGTCGATCGGATCCGGGCGGCATCGCCGGCGCTCGGGATCGAGCCGGCGTCGGCGCTGCTTCCGTCGGCGGCGACGCAGGCGCGCGCGCGCGCCGCGATCGCCCGCGAGGCGCCGTCCGCCGAGGCGGCGCGCGCCGCGCTCGCGACGCAAGCCGAGGCCGCCGGGTACCGGCCCGATACGCTGGCCCCGTTTCGCGATCGGCTGCCGCGGCTGCTCGATTCGCGCCAGCAGATCACCTTCGACGGCTACCGCGCCCACGGCCTCGGCGACGTGATCGGCCGGTTCGTGGTCCACACGCCGGAGGGGTGGACGCTGGCCAGCTATGCGTTTCCCGCCGGCGCCGCGCAGGCCGCCAGCCTCGAGCGGATCGCCGCCGGCTCGGGCGCGGGCACGCTGACCAGCCTGGCGCTCGTCGATCGCGAGCTGGCCGCGCGGTTCGTCCCGCAGTTCCTGCGCGGGCTGCTGATTGGATCGCTCGTCGTGGTCGCGATGATCGCGTTGACGTTCCGCGACTGGTGGCTCTCGCTGCTCTCCACCATTCCGACGATCGTCGGGCTGGTCTGGACGGCCGGCATCCTCGCGATGGCCGGCATCGATCTGGATTTGTTCGCGGTGTTCGCCGTGGTGACCTTCGTCGGGATCGGGATCGACTACGGCATCCATCTGGTGCACCGGTTCCAGGATCATGGCGATGCGGCGCTTGCCGTCGCGCAGCTCGCGCCGATCATTGTCGTTGCCGGGCTGATCACGCTGCTCGGCTACGGGACGCTCGTGACCTCGAGCTACCCGCCGCTGCGATCCATCGGCGTGGTGTCGGCCATCAGCACCGTCGCGCTCGTCGTCGCGTCGGTGTTCGTGCTGCCGGCGCTGCTGATCGCGCCGTCCAGGCCATGACGATCCGTGTGCACGCGCTGATCCCGGCGTTCGACGAACAGGAGACGATCGCCGACGTCGTACGGGGGATCGCCCCGTACGTCGCCGCCACGACCGTCGTCGACGACGGGTCGCGCGATGCGACGGCGGCGCGCGCGCGAACGGCCGGCGCCGACGTCGTCGTGCTGCCGCGCAACGGCGGCAAAGGCGCGAGCATCAGGACCGGTCTCGACCGCGTGCTGGCCGGCACGAGCACGCACGTGCTGTTGATCGACGGCGACCTGCAGCACCTGCCGTCGGAAGTCCCCGCGCTGATCGAAGCGGCCCAGCGGACCGGCGCGGACCTCGTGATCGGCGAGCGGCGGTTCGACCGCGCGTCGACGCCGCCGGCGCGCTATCACGCCAACCGCGTCGGCAGCCGCGTGCTGTCGTGGTTCATCGGCATGCCCGTGCGCGACACGCAGTGCGGTTTTCGGCTGTTCCGCGCCGATGCCGTCAGAGCGCTGCCGCTTCGGGCGCGCGGGTACGAAATCGAAACGGAGATGCTCGTCAAGCTCGGGCGCCGCGGCGGACGCATCGCGACCGTGCCGGTCACCGCCGTCTACAACGGCCGGCCGAGCAAGCTGCGCCCGGTGCGCGACACGACGAAAACCTGTTTTCTCGCGGTCTACTACCGCTACCTCGAGCCGCTGTGACGAGCCACGAACGCACGGTACCGGTGCCCCGGCGCTGGACGCTGCACGGCTTGAACAGCGGCGGCATCTTCACGCTCACGTACCACGGCGTACGGCGGCTGCCGCGCCGGGTGTCGTACGCGATCGGGCACGTGGGCTCGTGGATCGGGTGGCGCCGCATGGACGAGGCGAACGCCGCCATTGCCGACAACCTGCGCGCGATCTTTCCCGACGAGCCGGAGGCCGTCCTCCGCCGCCGGGCGCTCGACGTGTATCGGAGCTATACCCGCGACGCGATCGATTTTCTAAGGGCGATCGACGCCGACGCCCGCGACGCCCGCGTGATGTTCGATTTGTCGGACGAGAACCGCGCGCGCGCGATGGCGCTCCACGCGTTGGGGCGCGGCATCATCCTCGTGACGGGGCACCACGGCAACTGGGAAGCCGGCAGCCTCCTGATGACCCGGCTGCTCGGCCTGCCCTTGACCGTGGTGGCCATGCGGGAATCGAGCGACACCGTGAACCGGATCCGCCGCGAGATCCGCGACCGCGTCGGCGTGCAGACGATCGAGGTGCGCCAGTCGCTGGATACGCCGCTGCAGATCCGCGCCGCGCTGGCGCAGAACCGGTACGTCGCCATGCTGGTGGATCGCCATGTCGGACGCGATCGGGTGGCCGTGCAGTTGCTCGGCCGCCGCACCTGGTTCCTCCGCGCCCCGTTTCTGATGGCGGCGCTGACGGGGGCTCCCGTCGTCCCGTGTTTCATCCAGCGGATGGGTCCGGGGCGCTTCAAGGCGCGGCTGGGGCAGGAGGTCATGATTCCCGCCGATGCCCCGCGCGACGCCTGGATGGCGTCCGCCGCCCAGTTCGTCGCCGCGCAGCTCGAAGCGGAGATTCGCGCGCGCCCCGAGTGCTGGTATCACTTCTACCGCTACTGGGACGCCCAACGCGACGAGTACGCCGGCCTGGATTGAAGTGTAGGCCGGCTCTTCCGCCTGCGCTGACGCTTCGGCGGACTCGCCGTAGCCTTGGCGAAGGCGGTTGGACCCCGCATCGTCGATCCCGTGTCGATCCGGCTGCCTCCCGTTCGTTTAGAGCGTGAAAAACGACACAGGAGGGAACGCGATGAAACAGTATCTGCTGAGCATCTACCAGCCCGACGAGGGCACGCCGCCGCCCCAGGTGCTGGAGAAGATCATGGGAAACGTCGCAGCGCTGGTGCACGAGGCCAGGACGGCCGGCGCGCTCGTCTTCAACGGCGGGCTCCATCCGCCGGGCACCGCCACCGTCGTCAGAGCGAAGGCACGCGACACGGACGAGTTCCTGATCACGGACGGCCCGTACCTCGAAGGCAAGGAACACATCGGCGGATTCCTGATCGTCAAGGCGCCGGATCTCGACGCGGCGCTCGAGTGGGGACGCAAGACGGCGCGGGCGATCGGGTTGCCCATCGAGGTGCGGCCGTTTCAGGGAGAGGTGTGAGCGCGGACGTCGAACAGGTGTTCCGCGAGGAGTACGGCCGCGCGGTCGCGGTGCTGGTGCGCCAGTTCGGGGACATCGATCTCGCCGAGGAAGCCGTTCAGGATGCGTTCGCCGTCGCGATCGCGCGCTGGCCCTCCGGCGGCGTGCCGCCCAGCCCCGCCGGCTGGATTATCACGACCGCGCGCAACCGCGCCATCGACCGCGTGCGCCGCGAGGCGTCCCGCGACGCGCGGCACACGACGGCCGTCCTGCTGCACGCGAGTCGTGCACCAACGGAGGAGGAGGAACACGGCGCCGTGATTGACGATCGCCTCCGCCTGATCTTCACGTGCTGTCATCCCGCGCTCGCGACGGGAGCGCAGGTCGCCCTGACGCTCCGGCTGCTCGGCGGACTCACGACCGCCGAGATCGCACGCGCGTTCCTCGTCCCCGAAGCGACGATGGCGCAGCGGCTGGTACGGGCGAAGGGCAAGATCCGCGACGCACGGATCCCGTATCGCGTGCCCGGCGATGCGGATCTCCCAGGTCGGGTGCGCGCCGTCCTGGCCGTCGTCTACCTGATCTTCAACGAGGGCTACACGGCCAGTTCCGGCGAACGGCTCGTGCGTGAGGAGTTGTGCGTCGAGGCGATCCGGCTCGGACGGCTGCTCGCCGAACTCATGCCGCAGGAGCCGGAAATCGTCGGTCTTCTCGCGCTGATGCTGCTCACGGACGCACGCCGGCCGGCGCGAATGACGGCGGACGGCGAGATGCTCCCGCTCGCCGACCAGGACCGCAGCCGCTGGGACAAGGATCGGATCGCCGAGGGGCGGGCCCTCGTACGGCAATGTCTCTCGCGCGGAAGGCCCGGACCGTACCAGCTCCAGGCGGCCATCAACGCCGTCCACAGCGAAGCCTCAGTGGCGTCCGCGACGGACTGGCGACGGATTCTGCTGCTATACGACCGTTTGGTCGCGCTTGCGCCGACGCCAGTTGTCGCGCTGAATCGCGCGGTGGCGGTCGCGGAAGTGGAAGGAGCCGAGGCGGCGCTCGCGATCGTCGATGCGCTCGATCTCCCCACCTACTATCTACTCCATGCGATTCGAGCCGACCTGCTGCGACGTCTGGACCGGCACGCCGAGGCGATCGCCGCCTACGACGCCGCGATCGCGCGCACCGGCAACGCGCGCGAACGCCGGTTCCTGGAACGGCGACGTCAGGCGAGCTCCTTCAAGAGCTCTCGCGCCTGATCGGCGTCACGAGCCGCCACCCTGATTGGCGCGGCGCATTTGGTACTATTCCTTGACCGCACACCGGAATGGACCCCGTCTCCCACGCGATCTTCGGGCGCACGCTGATTGGGCTCGACCAACGGCGTCGACTCGGGCGCGGCGCCGTCACGGCCTGCGTGCTCGGATCGCTCGCGCCCGATCTCGACATCGTCCTCGCCCCGCGCGGCTGGGACGTCTATCTGCGCTGGCACCAGGCCGGTACGCACGCGATCGCCGGCGCGCTCGTGTGCGGCGCGCTGACGGCCGCGGTGATCCGCGCCGCGGCGCCCGACAGCCGGTTCTCGCGGCTATTCCTCGCGGCATCGGCGGGCGCGCTCGGTCATCAACTGCTGGACCTGATCTCGGGCGCGGACCTGCGTCCCCTCTGGCCGCTCACCGGATGGCCCGTGGCGCTTCCGCTGTTTGCGATGGCTGACCCGTGGCTCGTCAGCTTCTTCCTCGTGGCCATTATCGCGCTGTGGATCCGGCCTCGCGCGCGCGTGGCCGGACTCGCGCTGGCGCTCCTTGGAGTGCTGGTCGGAGCCAAGGGGGCGCTCTATGCGCGGGCGCTCGGACTCGAGGATCGATCCGTCGCGCACGGAACGGCGCGGCGCGCCGACGCCGGCTGGGGCGAGCCGACGCGCTGGACGATCTTCGAAGCGTTCCCGACCAGGCTGGAGGCGTGGCAGGTGGACGCCGTGCGCGGTCGCGTCGATCTCGTCATGAACGTCGACCGCGGCCTCGCGGACCCGCTCGTCGAGCGATCGCGCGCGTTGCCGACAGTACAGAACCTGCTGCGATCGCACGGGATGACGCTGGCCCGTGTGCGGCCGCAACCAGACGGCGCGCACGAAGTCGTGTGGACGGACTTGCGGTATTGCACGCCGGGTTCGCCGGGTCTGAAGACCCGGCCTACGTCAGATATTTCCTGCGCGCTGTGGTTTGGCGGCGACTTCGACGCGCGCGGGCGGGCGACGGCGGCGATCGTCCATGTCGGGGGGTTCGTGCAGCGCCGCCCCCCTCGGTAAGCGCGTCGCGCAGATCAGCGCGTTGGCAAACGGCGTCCCGCCGCCGGCCGCTTCGACGCGCACCTCGAGTCCGTACCGCGCCAGCAGCGCGGCCCACTCCTCGATGGGACGAAAACAGAACCGCTGACGCCAGTTGCCCGTCGCCAGCGCCTTCACCCGGTTGCCGGCGCGGACGGCCGAGAACTGCCAGCCGCCGTGCGCATCCGCCTCGCGCACGACCATCCGCCCTCCCGGCTTCAGCGCGGCGATCGCCCGTTCCAGCATCGCTTCCTGCGCGCGTGCGTCGAGCATGTGGAGCACGTCGAGGAACAGGACGACATCGCACGCCTCCGGCATTACGGCGCGCGCATCGGCCGCGATCACCTCGGCACCTTCGCCGAGCGCGCGCCGCGCGAGGGCCGCGACGCGCGGCCGCAGCTCGATCCCGACGAGCCGCCGGAATCGAGGCGGACCGGCCGGCATCGGCCAGCGTCCATCCGTCGCCAGCGCCTCAGCCTGGCGCAGCGCCGCGAGCGCAAGACCCTGCCCGCAGCCGATGTCGACAAGCGTGTCTCCCCCGTCCACGACACCGCCCGCGACGATCGCGCGATAGACGGGGTCGCCGCGCAGCTTGCCCCGCGCGAACTCCCAGGCCACGATGCTCCAGACGAAGTACAGATCGCTCGCGCGGCGCCACAGCGGCGCGAGCGGATCGCGCCGGTGGCGCCAGCCGCCCGTGACCGACGTGGCCGCCGCGGTCGCGAGTCCCAGGACCATGCCGACGACGAGGCTCCCGACGATCAAATCCCCGGCAAACGTCCACGGGCTCACGCGCCGCACGGTCTCGAGCGTCAGCGCGTGCCAGTGGCCGCGCCGGATCCAGGCGCCGGTCTGCAGCTCGGCGAAGATCAGAAACGGCGAGACGAGCGGGTTCGAGATGTTGGCGGCGAAATAGAGCTTCAGCCGATTCAACCGGAGCAGCCGCCCCGCGATCCAGCAGAGCGCGAGATGACAGCCGTAGAGCGGGGTGCAGCCGATGAAGGTGCCGAGGCCGATCGCCGCGGCGTCCCGCCCGGGCCCCTCCCCCTCCGTGCGCAGCGTGTAGAACGTCCGGCGCAGCCGCCCGAGGTCGTGTATCATGCCGGCCTCAGACGCCGGCCGCGTGCGCCAGCGTCACGCTGCCCGACGCGACGATCCGACCGTCCGCCGTCACCTCGCCATCGATCTTGTACAGGCCGCCAAGACGGCCGACGACGTGTGCCGAGGCTTCGAGGAGGGCGCCTGGCCCGGCCGCGCCAGGAAACTTGCACGGGCCGAACGCGGCGACGCGCAACTGCAGCGGCCCGTCCGCTTCGTCGCCGGCGGCCGCGAGCCCGCCGGCCTGCGCGATCAGCTCGACGAGGATGATGGCCGGCACGACGGGCCGTCCGGGAAAATGACCCTGAAAGTAGAAGTCCCCCTCGCGCGCGCGGCGGCGCGCACGGCATCGCTCGCCCGGGACGATCTCGACGATCTCTTCGAGCAGGCGCATCGGCGGCGCGTGCGGGAGCCGGTCCAGGTAGTCCATCGATGGCGGTCACAGTATAGCGGGGGGCGGGGCGCGGAGTGCGGGGCGCGGGGGGCGAAGCGCGGAGCGCGGGGGGCGGAGTGCGGAGCGCGGCGCGGGCCGCGGAGCGCGGGGTGCGGGGTGCGGGATGCGGGGTGCGGAGCGCGGACAGGGGGAGCACCGGCGGGCACACCGCGCATGTCTGAACTGCGCGCATGTCTGAGCTGCGTGCATGTCTGAGCTGATCGACAGGTTCGTGCAGATGGGGGCGGGCGCCGGCGACCGGCCACTCCTGCATCATCCGGCATCGTCGCGGCGGTTCACCGCCGCCGATCTGGCGGCGCAGGCCGCGGCGGCCGGCCGCGCGCTCGCGGATCTGCGCCTCCCCGGCGGCGCGCTCGTCGTGACGCTCGCAGCGAATCGTCCGGCGGCCATTCCCCTGCTGCTCGCCTGCCGGCAACGCGGACTCGCCGTGCTCGCGGCCGACCGCGGCACCACGCTTCCCGAAGCGGCCGCCCTCGTGTGCGACTACGGCGCCGCCGCACTCGTCGCGCCGGCTGCAATGGCGGCCGTTGTCGATGCCGCCGGATCGGCTCGCGCGCTGGCGGACGGCCTGGTGGTGATCCCGCGCACTCCCGCCTCGAGCTGGTCCAGCTATCCGGGTGTCGCGATCCTGAAGCTGACCTCCGGTTCCTCGGGTCAACCAAAGGCGACCCGGACGTCCGACGCGCAACTCTGCGCCGACGCCGACCACATCGTCGCGGCGATGGACATCCGGCCACGCGACGTACAGCTCGGGGTGATTCCGATTTCCCATTCGTACGGACTCGGCAACCTGGTGCTGCCGCTGCTGCTGCAGGGCACCGCGCTCGTGCTGCGCGATGGATTCCACCCTCGGGAAATTGGAGAGGATGCCCGCGCGTTCGGTGCACGCGTGTGGCCGGGCGTCCCTTTCATGTTCGATCACCTCGTCGCGCATCCCGACGTGGGCGGCTGGCCCGGCGCCCTCGAGGTGCTGATCAGCGCCGGCGCGCCGCTCTCTTCCCCCACGGCCAGATCCTTCCGCGCGGTCTACGGCCGTACGATTCACCCGTTCTACGGCACGAGCGAAACGGGCGGCATCGCGTACGACGACGGCGACGAGCCGTGCGACGCCGGCACGGTCGGACACGCGCTGCCGGAGGTGCGCATCACGCTGCGCCCCGGAGTCGACGAGTCGGAGCGGCGGGTCCATGTCGCGAGCCGAGCCGTCAGCAACGGGTACGCGGCGGCCGATTCGGGCAGCTTCGGCGACGGCGGCTTCCTGACCGGCGATCTCGGCCGGTTCGACGCGCGGGGGCGGCTGGTGCTGACCGGCCGCGTCTCCGGGTTCGTCAACGTCGCGGGACGCAAGGTCCACCCCGACGAAGTCGAACGGGTCCTGCTCGAGATCGACGGCATTCGCGAAGCGATCGTCGTCGGGATCGACGACCCGCAACGCGGCGAGCAGCTCGGCGCGTGCCTCGTCGGGAGCCCCGAGGCCGTGCGGCCGATCGCCGTCCGGCAGTTCTGCGCCGCGCGACTGGCCCCGTACAAGATTCCACGAGTCATCGTCGGGGCGGCGGCCCTCCCGCGCACCGCGCGCGGCAAGGTCGACCGTGCGGCGGTACGGGGGTTGCTGCGCACGAATACGCGGCCGGAAGGCTGAAACCGGTATGTTATAGTCAGCCGGCGCGTGTGGGCGGCCGCCTGCAGCGGCTGCCGCGGCGCGATGGAGACGAGGACCCGACGGATGACAGTGTGGACGCCACTCGAAGTGGTCTTGACCGGAACCGCACGCGCCGTATGGCCGGTAGTCCAGGCCGTGAACCGGCGCCGCCCGGGCCGCGCGTTTCAACCCAAGTGGGCTCCGCGCCCGCCCTTGAGGGGCGCCGAGCGGACCAAACCGCCGCTGGGATGGCCCCGGACGACCGATTCGCTCTGCCCGACCTGCGTCCGCGAAGCGCGCGCGCGCATCCTCTCGGGAGAACAGTCGGTCGACACGCTCGTCAACGAGCACGTCGGCGAAGTGCCGGCTCGGATCGTCGAGCGCGACGGACGCGTGATCATCGAAAAGACGTGTCCGGTTCATGGGACCTGCACCGACACGCTCGCCATCAATCCCGCGTTCCTGCAGCGGATGGAATCGCTGTTCCCGGGGCGGGACTACACGGCTGTGGCCGGCACGCTTCACGATCACGGCACGTCGTCCATCAAGTACGGCCGCGGCGCCGTGCTCACGATCGACCTCACGAACCGCTGCAACATGATGTGCGATCCGTGCTTCATGGACGCCAACCAGGTGGGCTACGTCCACGAGCTGACGTTCGACGACGTGAAGCAGCTGCTGGACGATGCGATCAGCATCAAGCCGAGACGGCAGATGTCGGTGCAGTTCTCGGGCGGCGAACCGACGATTTCCCCGATCTTCCTCGACGCCGTCCGCTACGCCCGTCAGGTCGGGTACTTCAGCGTCCAGGCGGCCACCAACGGCATCCGGTTCGCGCAGGATCCGGCGTACGCGCGCGAGGCCAAGGGCGCGGGGCTGCGGATCGCGTATCTGCAGTTCGACGGGATCGGCGAGGAAGCCAACGCGCATCGCAAGGTCGCCAATCTGTTCGACGTCAAGCTGCGCGCGATCGAGCACCTGCACGCCGCCGGCATCGACGTCTGCCTCGTCGTCACGATCGTCAACTCGATCAACAACGATCAGGTCGGTCCGGTCGTGAAGTTCGCGATCGACAACTGCGACAAGATCAGTTTCGTGTCGTTCCAGCCGGTGTCGTTCACCGGACGCGACGAGGACATCTCCGACGAGGATCGCCACGCGCGGCGCTACACGCTGTCGCACCTGGCCGAGGACATGAAGCGGCAGACCGGCGTCACCGAGCCGCTGCGCGACTGGTTCCCGCTCTCGGCCACGAGCGCGTTCTCGGATGTCACCGATCTGATGAAGGGTCCGGGCCAGGACTGGGGCACCCTCAAGTGCGGCTGCCACCCGAACTGTGGCGTGGGCACCGCCTTCATGGTCAGCAAGAAGACGAAGGAGTGGGCGCCCGTCTCGGCGTTCATCGACGTCGATCGGTTCCTCGAGGACGCGAAGGCGATCGCCGACGCGTCACAGGGGCCGCGGATCACGAAGCTGCAGACGGTCCTCAGCCTGCTCCGCAACTACTCGCCCCGGCGCGTGCCCGCGGGCTTCCGGCTGATCGACCTGATCAAGAAGTACGACAAGCAGAGCGGCGGCCAACTGGGGGGCGTCGGCGCGCCGCAGGGGCCGGACCGCAAGCAGGACGAGTGGCTGATCCTGTTCGTCGCCGGGATGTGGTTCCAGGACCTCTGGACGTACGATTTCCGCCGCACCGAGATGTGCATCATCCCGTATGCGACGCAAATGGGCGAGATCTCCTTCTGCGCCTACAACACCGGCGTCGGCTGGCGGCAGATCGTCGAGAACATGCACAAGAGCGCGACCGTGGCGGAATGGTACAAGGAGCACGGCAAGCACGCCGTCTACGCCAATCCGCGCAAACCGGTGCCGCTCCCGGCCGACGTCATGCCGGTCTCGCTGAAGATCCCGAAGGATGGACGCCTCGTCGAGTGGACCCCCCGGCAGGAGCCGGCGTTCCACGGCGACCCGGAGCAGCGGCCACAGATCGCCGCCATGAATACCCTGTAGACCGCTATTCCACTTCCTTCTCTTGCGCTTCGTCGGCCGCGATGCGGAGCGAGCGGAGGAAGCGACGGTCGTTCGCGCTGATGTCGAACTGACGACGATGCGCGAGCGCCTTCTGCTGCGGGGCAGCCGCGCGGGCCAGCGCACCAGGCGCCGTGCGGTTGACGAACCCGATAATCGCCTCGAGAGACACCTTCATCTCGAACCCGGCCGCCCGGGCGCGCTCGCGACAGGCCTCCACCCTCGGGTCATCTGCGACCGCCGCGGCAATGACCTCCGACAGCTCACGGGCCAGACGATTCACGACGTCGTCCATTCGAGACCTCCTCACCGCCGCCGGAGCTGGGAAACCGGGGCCGGCCCCGATCGACAGCCGCTCAGCTGACGCAGCTGTAATCGGGCGCCAAAGTTCAACATATCGAAGGAGTTGGAGCGGGGAACGCAGGGACATTGTAAACTCGGGGCTGATCACTGTCAATGGCCCAGGCTCGAAAGTGTCAGCCGCCGACGATGGCGGTACTCCGATGACGCGCGACACCCGCACGCCCGGCGACCTCGCCGGCTGGGATCCGCTCCGCGACCTGGGCTTCCCCGGGGCGTTTCCCTACACTCGGGGCATTCAGCCGACGATGTACCGCGGCCGGCTGTGGACGATGCGGCAGTATGCGGGGTTCGGGACGGCCGCCGAATCCAACCAGCGCTATCGCTACCTGCTGGCGCAGGGGGTCAGCGGCCTGAGCGTCGCCTTCGACTTGCCCACGCAGATGGGCTACGACTCCGATCACCCGCTGGCGGCCGGCGAGGTCGGGCGCGTGGGGGTGGCGATCGATTCGATTGACGATATGGAGGCCTTGTTCGCCGGGATCCCGCTCGGGAAGGTCTCGACGTCGATGACGATCAACGCGACGGCGATCATCCTGCTCGCGCTGTACGTCACCGTGGCCCGCCGCCAGGGGGCGGACCTGCGGAGGCTGTCGGGAACGATCCAGAACGACATCCTGAAGGAATACGTCGCGCGCGGAACGTACATCTTCCCGCCGCGCGCCTCGCTGCGGATCGTCACCGACATCTTCGGGTGGTGCGAGCGCGAGCTGCCCGAGTGGAACACGATTTCGATCAGCGGCTATCACATCCGCGAGGCGGGCTCGACGGCGGTGCAGGAGGTCGCCTTCACGATGGCCAACGCCATCGCCTACGTGGAGGCCGCGGCCAAAGCCGGGCTCGACGTGAACCGGTTCGGCCAGCGGCTCTCGTTCTTCTTCAACGCGCACAACCATTTCCTCGAAGAGGTCGGAAAGTTTCGCGCCGCGCGGCGGCTGTGGGCGCGGTTGATGCGCGACCGGTTCGGCGCCACGCACCCGCGGGCGCTGCAGCTGCGCTTCCACGCCCAGACCGCCGGCAGCACGCTGACGGCGCAGCAGCCCGACAACAACGTCGTGCGCGTGGCGCTGCAGGCGCTCGCCGCCGTGCTGGGGGGCGCGCAGTCGCTCCACGCCAACGGCCGCGACGAGGCGTTGGCGCTTCCGACGGAGGACGCGGCGCGCATCGCGCTCCGGACGCAGCAGATCATCGCCGCCGAGAGCGGCGTCGCCAATACCGTGGATCCGGTGGGGGGCGCCTGGGCGATCGAGGAGATGACGAACCGGATCGAGGCGGACGCACTGGCGCTGCTCGATCGGGTCGACCGCGCCGGCGGCACGCTCGCCGCGATCGAAGCCGGGTTCATCCAGCAGGAGATCCAGGCGGCCGCGTACGCCGCCCAACAGCGCATCGACAGCGGACAGGACGTGGTCGTGGGCGTCAATCGATACCAGACCGGCGAGCCCGCCGGGATCGACGTGCTGCACCTCGACCCGGCCGTCGAACCGCAACAGGTTGCGCGCGTCCGCGCGGTCAGGGCCGGACGCGACGCGCCGGCGTGCCGCGCCGCGCTCGACGCCGTCGCCGCCGCGGCGCGCGGGACGGACAATCTGATGCCCGCCGTCCTTCAGGCCGTCGCCGCCCGCGCCACGGTCGGCGAGATCTCCGACGCGCTCCGCCGCGTCTTCGGCGAATACCGGGAACGGGCCGGATGATGGATGGCGGATGATTGATGACGACTGAGTGCTGGCGCGATCCACGCGGTCGCTCGTGTCCCTGACCACCTCCATGCTCGACGAACCCCGTCTCCCGGACGCATCCAACCAGCCGCCGCTGTTGTCGGTCGAAGGGCTGACGACGGTGTTCGACCTGCCAGGTGGAACCGCGCCGGCGGTGCTCGACGTGAGCTTCGAGGTACGGCCCGGCGAGACGCTGTGTCTGGTTGGCGAATCGGGCAGCGGCAAGTCGGTGACCGCGCTGTCGATTCTGCGCCTGGTGCAGCCGCCCGGACGGATCGCGGCCGGACGCATCGTGTTCGAGGGGCGCGACCTGCGGACGCTGAACGAGCACGAGATGCGGCGCGTGCGCGGCGCCGGGATCGCGCTCGTGTTCCAGGAGCCGATGACGGCGCTCAATCCGGTCTTCACGATCGGCAGTCAGATCGAGGAGACGCTCGCGGTGCACGGCGTGGCCCGGGGCCGCGCGGCGCGCGACCGCGCCGTCGCGCTGCTCGAGTCCGTCAGCGTGCCGGACCCCGGGCGCCGGATCCGCGACTACCCGCATCAACTCTCGGGCGGACTGCGCCAGCGCGCCCTGATCGCGATGGCGCTCGCCTGCAACCCGGCCCTCGTCATCGCCGACGAGCCGACGACGGCGCTCGACGTGACCATTCAGGCGCAGATCCTCGACCTGCTGCGCGATCTGCGGCAGCGCCTCGGCCTCGCGCTCCTCCTCGTCTCGCACGATCTCGGCGTCGTCGCCGAGATGGCCGACCGGGTGGCGGTCATGTACGCCGGCCGGATCGTGGAGCAGGCGCCCGTGCGGGAGCTGTTTTGCGATCCGAAGCATCCGTACACGCGCGGGCTGCTCGCGTCGGTTCCTGGCGGCGCGCCCGGCACGACGCTCCGCGCCATGCCAGGCACCGTGCCGCCGCTCGGGCAGCTTCCGCGCGGCTGCGCGTTCGCGCCGCGCTGTCCCGACCGCTTCGAGATGTGCGACGACCCGCCGGCCTCGATGGTCGCCGGACGGTCGTCGGTCCGCTGCTTTCTGCACGGCACGCGGATCGATCCGGACGGAGACTGGAAGGGCTGATGCCGCTGCTCGAAGTGCACCAGCTCGTCAAGCACTTCTCGCGCCGTCCCGGCCTGTTCGGCGCGCCGTCGATCGTGCGCGCGGTCGACGGCGTGAGCTTCGCGATCGAGGCCGGAGAGACGTTCGGCCTCGTCGGGGAGTCGGGCAGCGGCAAGACGACGACGGGCCGGTGCATTCTGCGTCTGATCGAGCCGACCTCGGGCGACGTGCGCTTCAAGGGACGCGACGTGCTGCGCCTTCCGCGGGGCGACATGCGCCGCCTGCGCCGCGACATGCAGATCGTCTTTCAGGATCCGTACGCGTCGCTGAACCCACGCCTGCGCGCCGGCGACATCGTCGAGGAGCCGCTGATCATCCACCGCATCGGCAGCCGCGCCGAACGGCGCGCGCGCGTGCGCGAGCTGTTCGAGCTGGTCGGCCTGGACCCCGACCACCTGCGGCGGCTTCCGCGCGAATTCAGCGGCGGTCAGCGGCAGCGCATCGGACTGGCGCGCGCGCTGGCGCTCGAACCGTCGTTCATCGTCGCCGACGAGCCCGTGTCCGCTCTCGACGTGTCGGTGCAGGCCCAGGTGATGAACCTGCTGATGGATCTGCAGCGGCGGCTCGCACTCACGTACCTGTTCGTCGCGCACGATCTTCGCCTCGTCGAGCACGTCTGCAGCCGCGTCGCCGTGATGTACCGCGGCCGGATCGTCGAGATCGGCGAAACGGCGCAACTGTTCCTCGCTCCGCAGCACCCCTACACGCGCGCCCTCCTCTCGGCGATTCCCATACCGGATCCCGATGCCGCCCGGCGCCGGATCGTACTCGACCCCGCCTCCTTCGACTTCGCCGCGCCCCTCCGCGAGATCGCCGCCGGACACTTCGCCGCCGTCTAGCGCCAGCGGCCCGTCACCAGTCACCAGTCACCAGATACCAGTCACCAGTCACCAGTCACCAGTCACCAGTCACCAGTTACCAGTTACCAGTCACCAGTCACCAGTTACCAGTTACCAGTTGGCGGTCCACCATCACCCGCCTCGACCCGGCCACTGGAACCTGGAACTGGAAACTGGAAACTGGCAACTGGCAACTGGCAACTGGCAACTGGCAACCGGCAACTGGCAACCGGCATCTGGTTGCACATTCATGCACAGGGCATGGAACGTGCGTGCGGTGGCCCGATCCCCGAGGGCGCGCGTGCTTCTGCCGACAAATATGTTGCGCGAGTTCCGTTTCGCCGCACGGGCGCTCGGACGGGGGCGCCTGGGCACCGTCGTGGCGGTGCTCACGGTGGCGATCGCCATCGGCGCCAGCACGGCCCTCCTCGCGCTGCTGCAGGCCGTGCTGACCGGGTTTCCGGGCGTCCCGGAGCACGATCGGGTGGCGCGCGTGTACGCAGCGAGCCGCTCGCTTGGCGTCGAGCGCGGCCCGGTGACGCTCAACGAGTTCGACACGACGCTGACGCAGGCCTCCTCGTTCGGCGCGATGGGCGCCTACACGCAGGACGATGTGCTGCTGACGGACCAGCCGGACCCGGCGAGACTCGTCGCCGGGTACGCGACGCCCGACTTCTTCCAGGTCCTGGCCGTTCCGCCGCTCGCCGGCCGGGTGTTCACATCCTCCGACGTCGTGTCGGGAGCGCCGGTGGTGGTGCTGAGCGAGGCGCTCTGGCGCAGGACATTCCCCGACGGCCGCCTGGACGCCGCGGTCATGAGCATCGACGGCGTCCGGCGAACGGTCATCGGCGTCATGCCGCGGGAGTTCTCGTACGCGCTCCTCGGCATCTCCGCCGACGTGTGGATCCCGTTCACCTCCGCCTCGCGCCAGACGCCGGCCATCGTCACCGTGTTCGCGCGGCTGCGCTCTGGCGTCGGCTGGCCCGCGGCAGACGCGCAGCTCGCCGGCTTGCGCCGTGGCCGCAGCCAGTGGGCGTGGCGCGCCCTCCCGATCGATACCGACGCGCAGCAGCGCGCGATGACCGCCGTCCTCCTCATCGAAGGGCCCGCCCTGCTGATTCTGTCGATCGGCTGCGTGAACGTCGCGTGTCTGCTGATGGCGCGCAGCAGCGAGCGCGAACAGGAAATCGGGGTTCGGCGGGCGCTCGGTGCGACGCGCGCGTCCATCGTCCGCCAGATGCTCACCGAGCATCTCCTGCTCGCGGCCGCCGGCGGCGTGCTCGGCACCGCGGCGGCGTTCACGATCGTGCATGCTCTCGCCGCGGCGCTTGCGGGCGTGCAGCCGCAACTGGCGGACCGATTGGCCATTGGCGCGGGCGTTCTGCCCGCGGCCGTCGCCTCGACGCTGCTCGCCTGTGCGCTGTTCGGCATGCTGCCCGCGCTGCGGCTCTCGCGCCTGGATGTCGTGTCGTCGTTGAATGGCGCGCCGGCGTGCCGGCGAGTCCGCCTCGCCGGCTACGGCGCACGCGATTTGATCGTGTTTCTCGAACTAGGGTGCGCGGCCGGGCTGATCCTGTTCGCCGCGATGTTCTTCAACCTGTTCGGCCAGATTCTGCGGATCACCCCGCGGTTTCCCGCCGATTCCCTCGTTGCAGTGCGCGTGCCCGGACGCGATGCGCCGGCGGTCGCCGAGCGCATCGCGCGCGTCCCCGGGGTCGTGCGGGTCGCGAGATCCAATGCACTCTTTGGCGACACCGGCCGTGCCGGTCAGGTGCGGCGCGCCGGCGGTCGCCCGTTGCGTGTCGCGGTCGTGCCCGTCGGCGATGGCTTCTTCGAGACGGTCGGGCTTCCCATGCTGCGCGGCAGGGGCTTCGACGAGGCGGAGCTGAAGGCACGCCCGCCCGTCCTGCTGCTCAGCGAAACGGCAGCCCGGCTCGCAGCGCCTGGACAGGATCCGATCGGGCTGACGCTTCGCCTCGACTACCACGGCCAATCGCTCGCCACAGTGGTGGGTGTCGTCGCGGACGCAATGGACGACGGCTCGCTGATCCGCGCGGGGGTCGTGCCTGCCGACGTCTACGTGCCCTACGACCCGGCGGGCGCGGATACCATCGTGCTCGCGCGCGCAGCCACCGGCGCGGACGCGCTCGTGCAGCCGATTGCCGCGGCCGCCCGGACGATTGGTCAGGTGCGGCCGCCGCGCGCCTCGACCATGGCGCAGCGAGCGCGGTTCGACGATCCCGGCTCGCTCCTGCTCGCGCGCACGCTCGCCGGGTTGGCGCTCATCGCGCTGCTGCTCGCGGCGAGCGGCATCTTTGCCAACGTCGGCCAGTCCGTCGCCCAGCGCCGGACGGAGTTCGGCGTCCGGATGGCGCTCGGCGCGCCGCCGCGCCGGGTGCTCCGCATGGTGCTCGCGCGCGAAACGAAACTGATCGCCGCGGCGCTGCTCGCCGGGGCGGGCGTGACGGTGATGATCACGCGAGCCGCCTTCGGGGAACTGGTAACGCTGAGCGCGAGCGCGCCGATGATGTGGACGGCGGTCGCGATGTTGTGCGGAGGGGTCGCCGGGCTTGCGTGCGCGATGGCGACGGCGCGAATCCTGACGCTCGCCCCCGCCGCCGTCCTGCGGCGAAGCTAGCGGGCGCCCTGCCGCCGCCGGCCGGCTATGCGGCCTGGCGGACGTCCTTTTCGACCTGCCCGTCGCGAATCGAGATCACGCGGTGCGCGAAAGCCGCAATGTCCGGCTCGTGGGTGACGAGCACGATGGTGTTGCCGGATTCGTGCAGGCGGGCGAACAGCGCCATGATCTCGGTGCCGGTTTTCGAGTCGAGGTTGCCGGTCGGCTCGTCGGCGAGGACGATCGACGGATTGTTGACGAGCGCGCGGGCGATCGCGACGCGCTGGCGCTGACCGCCGGACAGCTCGTTGGGTCGGTGGCTGGCGCGGCCGCTCAACTCCACTTTGGCCAGCGCCTCCTGTGCCCGCTGCTGGCGATCCTTCGCCGGCACGCCGGCGTAGACGAGCGGCAGCTCCACGTTGTGCAGCGCCGTCGCGCGGGGGAGCAGGTTGAACGTCTGGAAGACGAACCCGATCTCCTCGTTCCGAATGCGCGCCAGCTCGTCGTCGTTCATTTCGGCGACCTGCTTTCCGTTCAGCCGGTAGCTGCCCTTGCTCGGCGTGTCGAGGCAGCCGATCAGGTTCATCAGCGTCGACTTGCCCGACCCCGACGGGCCCATGATCGCCACGTACTCGCCGGGCGCGATGTCGATGGAGACGCCGCGCAGGGCATGGATTTCCTCCGTGCCCATCACGTACGTCTTCCAGAGATCCTGCGTTTCAATCAGACCCATAACACGTTTTTCATCCTCGAGCGCGGCGCCGGCAGGGCGGCGACCGTTCGGACCGGGCTAATCGCCAGCCCGCAGGCGCTGAATCGCCGCACGCGCGACCGCCGGCGTGTCCGGAGGGAAGAGCGCCTCCCAGTCTCTCACATCGACCGGCACGAGCACAGGGCCTTGCGAGCGCGACCGGCGCCGCTGCGCGCTGACGGCGGCCGCCAGATCCTGCTGCGGGGCCAGCGCGGGCCCCATCAACAAGACGCAAACAGGCGTCCCGGAGGTTCCCGCCCGCCGCGCCAGCGGCCAGACGTCGGCGACCGCATCCGGGTTGACGTCGGGCACGAGCCGCACCAGAAGCCGCTGCGACTCGCCGGCCCGCTTGAAGAGCCCCTTTTTTCCCTGCGTGTACGCCAGCTCGAACCCGGCGATCTGCACGGGCTCGACGTCGGCGGCGGCCTGGATGGCGTTCCGGACCTTCGCGAGCGTCGCCTTGCGCAGGAAGTCGAATCCGGACTCCACCGGCGAGCGCACCGACCGATCTTTTGACGCCGGCGCCTCGGGGGTCGGCCGGGGGGGGACCTCCTCGCGCACGGGCGGGGGGACCGGCGCGGGCCGCGCGGCCCCGTCGTCACTCAGGGAGCGATCGTAGGCCTCCCGCTGCGCCGCGTCCATCAGGACCCGGTAGGCCGCCGTCAGCGCCGCCGCCCGTTCGGCGGCCATGTGCTGAAACTCGTGGCCGAGATGCTGGACTTTGTCGGGATGGTACCGCGCGATTTCCCGCCGGAAGGCTCGCTTGATCTCCTCGGGACCGGCCGCCGGATCGAGACCGAAGAGTTCGTAGTGCGTCTTCACCGGCTCTGATTCTTGAACTCGGCGATGTTGGAGCCGGGCAGTTCGAGCTGCTTACGCGATTCGCGCAGTTTCTTCGCCTTGGGCGCCCCGGCCGTGTTCGTGGCGCAATACGGGCAGAACTGCCACCCCTGCTGCATCGCGCGGCCGCACTTCGGACACCCGTGATTCAGCCGGTGCCCGCACGCCGGACACGCGTGGAAATCCACGGCAATCGCGCCGCCGCACCCCGGGCACAGCATGCGGATCTCCCGGACCTCCGTCACGACGCGCAGGAGTTCCTCGGCCGTCGTGATGCCGGCCTTCACCTTGGCGAGCCCATCTTCGCCGAGCGTGATCATGCCGCCGTCGGCCGCCGCGTCGCGAATCATGTCTTCGCCGGCATTCTGCGCCACGAGCCGGCGCGTCTTCTCGCCGATGCGCATCACCTCGTAGAGCGCGATGCGCCCGCGATAGCCGGTGTGCTGGCACTCGTCGCAGCCGACCGCCCGATAGAACACGAACTGCGACGCTTCCGCCTCCGACATGTTCAGCGCGCGGAGCACGTCGGATTCCGGCGTGTACTGGCGCCGGCACGCATGACACAGCCGCCGCACGAGGCGCTGCGCGACGACGCCAATCAGGGCCGACGCAATCACGTACGGCTCCGCCCCCATGTCGACCAGGCGCGTGATGGTCGACGGCGCGTTGTCGGTATGGAGCGTCGAGAGCACGAGATGGCCCGTCTGCGCCGCCTGCATCGCAATCTTCGCCGTCTCGTGGTCGCGGATCTCGCCAACGAGGATGACGTCCGGATCCTGCCGCAGGATGGCGCGCAGCGCGCTCGAAAACGTCAGCTTGGCCTTCTCGTTGATCTGCGTCTGATTGACGCCGGGAATCTGGTACTCGACCGGATCCTCGATCGTGATGATGTTGGTCCGTCCCGACTTGATCGACGTGATCGCCGAGCTCAGCGTCGTCGTCTTGCCGCTGCCGGTCGGCCCGACGACCAGGATCATGCCGTGCTGGTGACGGAGGAACGTGCGCAGCTCCTCCATCGCCGCGGCCGAGAAGCCCAGCTCCTCGAGCGGCGGCGCCCCCTTGCGGTGATCCAGGATGCGCAGCACCACTTTTTCGCCGAACAGCGTGCGAAGCGTGGAGACGCGGAAATCGACGTCCGTGCCGTCTTCCGTCTTGATGCGCAGCCGGCCGTCCTGCGGCAGCCGCTTCTCCGCGATATCCATGCCCGACATGATCTTGAGCCGGGCCACCAGCCCCTCGTGGACCCACTTCGGCAGGTCCATCACTTCCTTCAGCAGGCCGTCCAGGCGGTGCCGCACGAGCACCCCCTTCTCGGACGGTTCGATGTGGACGTCGCTCGCCCGGCTCGTGATCGCGCTGTTGACCACGAGATCGACCAGATCGATGATGGGCGCCGAATCGCTGCCCTCGCGCGCCGTCGCGCCGGACGCCGGCGTCTCGAACACCTCCTCGTCGGCACGCCGCACGAGCGCCGCGGCCGGCGCATTCTCCGCCCCCTGGCGCCCACGAGGCGGCGACGAGGGGACCGCGAGCCCGCCAGCCACACCGCCGCCGGTGTACTTGGCGATCGCCTTGTCGGGGTAGCCCGTTTCGATGGCCTGCAGGATGTCGCTGCGGGTGGCCACCACCTGCTTGATCCGGTAGCCGGTCTGGAACTCGAGGTCCTGGACGAGGCTGAACAGCAGCGGGTCCGACATCGCCACGGTCAGCAGGTTCTTCTCGAGCCGCACCGCCACGCAGACGCGCTTGAGGGCGACCTCCTTCGGAATCAGGACGATGGCGGCCGGATCCGGCCCGTCTTCGGCGAGGCTGATGTACGGGAAGCCGAGCTGGTAGGCCAACGCCTTGGTGATCTGCTTCTCGGTGGCAAGATTCAGGCGTACGAGCACCGTCCCGACGCGCTCGCCGGTCCGCTTGTGCTCGGCGAGGGCGACCTCGAGGTCCGCCTCGCTGATGAGCCCCGCCTGAATCAGGCACTCGCCGATCTTCTTCCGCACGCACCCCTCGGTTGAGCAGACTGTCGGGAAACCTTGATTTTAGGTCGTTTCCCTGCCAGCCGCAATGGCTCATCCAGAGGTGCTTATACCGTGTTAAGCATATGCGGTGCATAAACTTACGGTAGATACATCGGGCGGCATCGACCCGGGCGATACACGGTTCTGCACAGAGATCTCGCCTCGCCGGCGTTCGTCAGCCCGTAAAGGGGTGCCCCACGGGAAGGACGCGCTACCATGGCCGGGATGCCAAATGAGTTCGCGGGCCTCTCCGGCGACGTCCGTACGCGCGTCACGGGGCTGATTCGCGGCCAGGCCTCGTCGTTTGCCGCCGGCGCCGCGGCGGCGCTCGGCAGCGCGGCCGGGCTCGACGAACCGGCGCGCCGGAGCTGCGCGCACGTCCTCGTCCGATTGCTCGCGATTGCCATCGAGCAGGAACGGGTCGATCTGCAGGCGGCCGCGCTGCGCGACCTCGGACGCTTCTGCCCGCCGCTCACGACGCCGTCGCTCGTCGACGTGCTCGATCGCATGGAGCGGAGCGTGCTGAAGGAGCTGGCACTCGACACGCGGATCGGCGCCACCCCGGACTCGTGGGCGAGCGTGGGCCATATGGTCCGGCGCGCGACGCTCGAAGTGCTCGGCGCCTATGCCGAGCAGATCGCCGGACGCGAGGTCCCGATCCTGGTGCGCGACGCCCTGACCACCCTCATCGCGACACCGGTATTCGAGCTGGCGCTTTCGCAGGAACTGGAGCGCGCGCAGCGCCACGAACATCCGCTGGCGCTGATGCTCTTCGACATCGACGACCTCTCGCGCCTGAACCAGGCCCATGGCTGGGGGGTGGGCGACCGGCTGCTGGAGCGGCTGGGCATTTCGGCGCGGCGCTTTTTCCGGACCCACGACTGGGTCGCCCGCTATGGCGACGATGCGCTCGCGGTGCTGCTGCCCGAAACGCTGCCCGACGCGGCGGCCCAACTGGCGGAGCGCTTCCGCGACATGGTCCAGCAGCGCCTCGTGCTCGTCGATCACAACACCGGCGAGGAGACGACGGTCACGGTCAGCGCCGCGGTCGTCGGGACGGACGTCGTCCGCACGGAAATCGATCCCGGCTATGTGCTCGCCGAGGCGGAAGCGGCCGTGATGCGGGCCAAGCTCAATGGACGCAACCGGCTCGAACGGGCGGCGCTGATCCCGGCCTCCGTCAACATTCTCGGCGCCTCCACCCTGCTCGGGCGATCGGCGCGCGATATCGGACGGCTGATCCGCCGGGGCGAGCTGCGTGCGGGGCGCCGCGGGCGGCACTACGAGATCGAGCGCGCCGCGCTCGACGAGTACCGCCGGCGGCAAATTTAGTCCGGGGGGCTTCGCCCCGCCGGACCCCCCATCGCCGTTCGCTCGCGGGGGCCCCGTGCCCCGCTCCGCTCCGGCGGGCGCGCAGGCGCGCCTAATCAGCCTTCCTTTTCTTCGTATTCCGCTTTGAGGCGCGCGACGACCGACGGGTCCGCGAGCGTCGTCGTATCGCCGAGCGCCTTGCCCGAGGCGATGTCGCGCAGCAGGCGGCGCATGATCTTGCCGGACCGGGTCTTGGGCAGGTCGGCCGCGAACAGGATCTGATCCGGCCGCGCGATGGCGCCGATCTTCCGTACGACGTGTTCCTTCAACTCCTCGCCGAGATCCGGCGAGGCGGGCGTCCCTTCCTTCAGGGTGACGAAGGCGGCGACCGCCTGCCCCTTGATCTCGTGCGGCCGCCCGACGACGGCCGCTTCGGCCACCTTCGGATGATCGACGAGCGCGCTCTCGACTTCCATGGTGCCGAGGCGATGGCCCGCGACGTTCAGCACGTCGTCCACGCGGCCGAGCAGCCAGTAGAAGCCGTCCTCGTCGACGCGCGCGCCGTCCCCCGTGAAGTAGACGCCGTCGCTCCAGCGGCTCCAGTACTGCTTCACGTAGCGCTCGGGATCGCCGTAGATGCCGCGGAGCATGGCCGGCCATGGGCGGGTCAACGCCAGCAGGCCGCCGCCCTGCTCGACGCGCTCCCCTTTCGTCGTACGGACCTCGGCGAACACGCCTGGAAACGGCACCGTCGCGGAGCCCGGCTTCAGGCTGGTGATCCCCGGCAGCGGCGTGATCATGATCATGCCGGTTTCGGTCTGCCACCACGTGTCGACGACCGGACAGCGCGACTGCCCGATGTTCAGGTAGTACCAGATCCACGCCTCGGGATTGATCGGCTCGCCGACCGATCCGAGCAGCCGCAGCGACGACAGATCGTGGCGTGCCGGCCACTCGGTGCCCCAGCGCATGAACGCGCGGATCGCGGTGGGCGCGGTGTAGAGAATCGTGACGCCGTGCCGCTCGACGAGGCTCCAGAAGCGATCCTTCTGCGGCCAGTCGGGCGCTCCTTCGTACATCAGCACGGTCGCGCCGTTGGCGAGCGGCCCGTAGACGACGTAGCTGTGGCCGGTCACCCAGCCGATGTCCGCCGTACACCAGTAGACGTCGTCTTCCTCGAGATCGAAGACCCATTTCGTGGTGGCGTAGGTGCCGACGAGATAGCCGGCGGTCGTGTGGACGATGCCCTTCGGCTTTCCGGTCGTGCCCGACGTGTACAGGATATAGAGCAGGTCTTCGGCGTCCATCGCCTCGGGCTCGCGCGAGAGGGGCGCATCCTGCATCAGGGCGTGATACCAGTGGTCGCGCCCTTCCTGGATCTGGACCGGAAACGGCGCGCCGGGCTGGCGCTGCACGACGACGACGTTGCGGATCGACGGCGTGTCGCGGAGCGCCTCGTCGGCGGTCTGCTTGAGCGGCACGATGTGTCCGCGCCGATAGCCGCCGTCGGCGGTGACGAGGAGCACGGCCTGCGCGTCGTTGATCCGGTCCCGGAGCGACTCGGCGCTGAAGCCGCCGAAGACGACGCTGTGGACGGCGCCGATGCGCGCGCAGGCGAGCATCGCGATGGCCAGCTCGGGAATCAGCGGCAGGTAGAGCGCCACGCGATCGCCGCGGTTCACCCCGAGCGACTCGAGCACGTTGGCGAACGCGCAGACCTGGCGATACAGGTCCCAGTACGTGAGCGTGCGGCGGTCGCCGGGTTCTCCCTCCCAGACCAGGGCCGCCTTGTTGCGGCGCGGGCCGCGGACGTGGCGATCGACACAGTTGGCGCAGACGTTGAGGCGGCCGCCGCTGAACCACCTGGCGTGCGGGGCGTTCCATTCGAGGACGCTCGTCCACGGCCGTATCCACTCGAGTTCGCCGGCGAGCCCCGCCCAGAAGGCCTCCGGATCCGCGGCGGCGCGCGCGTACACGTCGGGATCGTTGATGCGTGCGTTCGCGCGCCAGGCATCCGGCGGAGGGAAGCGGCGATCTTCCTTGAGGAGGGCGGAAATTTCGGTCATGTCAGCTCCCAGCGTGTCAGCGCCCGCTGCCAGCCGCGGCTGACCGGGGCTCAGGAGATATGGCGGTCGAGCGCCTCGACGTGCGTGCGGACGCCGGCGGCGCGGGCGGCGTAGTCCGCTCCGGCATACTCAAGGAACGCCCGGTAGTGCTCGAGGGCGCGCGGCGCGTCACCCGCCATCTCGTACTCTACCGCGAGATTGTAGTGCGCGGTGGGACTGTGCGGATCGACGGTGAGCGCGCGGATGAGCAGGCGCTGCGCGGCGGCCGGGTCGCCGGCGGCCTTGCGCGCCAGCGCGAGGTTGACCAGCGCGTCGACGTCGTGTGGATCGACGGCCAGCGCGGCCTCGAACTGCCCCGCCGCCGCATCGGGCTGCCCTTGGGCGAGCAGCGTGACCCCCAGGTTGTTCAGGGCGCGCCCGTAGCGTGGATTGGCCGACAGCGCCCTGTGGAATTCACCGACCGCCTCGTCGAGCAGCCCCCGCTCCTTGTAGAGCAAACCGAGATTGTTGTGCGCCTCGACGTTCAGCACGTCGCGGCTGAGCACCGCGAGATAGTGCTGTTTGGCCCGATCGAAATCTCCCGCCCGCTGGTAGTAGAGCGCGAGCTCGAATTCATCCGTTCCGGCGCCCTTGGCCGTCTCGCCTCGCACGACAGACGTTGCCCTCGTGGGAGGCCGCACGTGGCGCGCCGCCGGCTCACTCGCGGCAGAGCCCGGCGTGCTCCGATCGCGCTCGACGTGGCGCGCCTTCGCCACCGTGACCGGTGGCACGACGGCATGGTGCGGAACGTTCGAAAGGGCCGAGGCGGCCGGCGCCGTAACGATCGCTGCCGGCGGCGAGGACCGCCTCGGCGTGTGCACGGCCACCGATGCGCGTACGGACGGCACCGGCGTGGTGAACCAGGACCACACGACATAGCCGGCGATCGCCGCGCCGGCGAGGCAGACGATGGTGAGCAGCCGGCGGGCGGCAGCCCGGGGCCGCTCGACGTAGCCGAGCGTCGCGAGCACCGTGTCGGTCTGCGGGGAGTGCGGCGCCGAGCGGGACGCGCGCGCCGGCGAGCGGCCGCGGCGGAGCGCGTCGTGCAGGATGCTCACGGTCCGACCAGGTGCCAGGCCACGGTCGCGGCTGCCCCGGCGAGCGACGCGAGTCCGGCGCCGGCGGCAAACGCCGCGCCGCGCTGGCGCACCCACGCCGTGAGGCTCGCCCGCATGCCGCGCAGTTGCAGCGAGGCGGCCGCCTGGCGCACGTGCGACGCCAGGATGCGCGGCGTCCGCTCCGCATACCCGCCGAGCAGCGCGCGGTCGCACACGAGATTGATCAGCCGCGGGATCCCGCCGGTGCACCGGTGGACCGCCGCCAGCGCGCGCGGCGCGAACGCCACCGCCGACCCGCCCGCGATCGCGAGCCGGTGGGTGATGTAGGCGCCCGTCTCTTCGCGGGACAGTGGCTTCAACTCGTAACGAATGGACACGCGCTGATCGAGCTGCCGCAGTTCCGGCGAGCGGAGCAGGTCGTGCAGATTCGGCTGGCCGACCAGGACGATCTGCAGCAGCTTCTCCTTGTCGGTCTCGAGGTTCGACAGAATCCGAATCTGTTCGAGGACCTGCAACGGAAGGTTCTGCGCTTCGTCGATGATCAGCAGCGCGCTCGCGCGCAGCGGCAGCAGCGACAGGAGAAAATCGTTCAGCGTCTCGATCAGCTCCTGCTTGCTCACGTGAGCCAGCCGCCCTCGTTTGATCTCGTCGCGCGAGACGACGCCGAAATCCTGCAGGATCAGCCGCAGCAAATCCTCTTCGGACAGGAACGGATTGAGCACCAGCGCGGTGAACGTGCGGCGATCGAGCTGCTCCAGGAATGCGCGGCAGAGCGTGGTCTTCCCGGTGCCGATGTCGCCGGTCACCACGACGAAGCCGTCGCGCCGCCGCGTGGCGAACTGCATCAGCTCGAGCGCATTCGCGTGCGAGCTGCTCTTGAACAGGTACTTCGGATCCGGCGTCAGGCTGAACGGCTTCTCGGTGAAGCCGTAGTAATCCTCGTACAGGCCGTAGTTGCCGCGGCCGCGCGAGAGCGCCCGCGCGTACGCCGCCACCGCTCGTGTTGCGTTCATCTGCTCCGCTCCGCCTGAAACGTGCCGGGCCCGACCACCGTCGGCGTCAACAACAGGACGACCTCGCCGGCGCCGCTGGCCGAATCGCCGCCGGCCGTCGACGCGCCGCCCGCCTGCGGCGCCCGCAGGAACCCCGAAATCACCGCCGTGTCCCCATCGGCGATCCGCAGGACGGTGTCCGCGAACATCACGTCGACTGGCGCGGCTGTCCCGCCTTTCATATCCGGCTCGCGCCGCGACGCCGTCCAGGACGGCGACACGCTGATCTGTACGACGCCGTCGCCGCCGATCTGCGGCACGACCGTGAGCGAAAAATCTTCGACGTCTGTCGGCGCTCCGGTCCGGAACACCGCGGGCTCGTTGTTCAGCACCACCACGTCCGGCGCCGCGACGAGGTGCAGGTCTCCCTGAGCGGCGATCGCGCCCTGCAGGGCATCGATGTCACGCACCGCGAAGCCCGCGGTCCGCGTGCCGTCCACGCCGAGGCTGCGCCGCACGGCGCGCCAGTCGATCGCGGCCGCCCCGTCGTGCAGCCGGACGTCGAGCACGCGCGCCTGAAGCCGCACTTCGCGCGACCGGCGCGTCTCGACGGCTTCGAGATACAGGCCGATCCGGTCCAGCCGGCTGTCGTCGTCGGTGACCTGCGCCACGCCGGCGCGCCGATCGATGTGCACGCGGCCGCGGTCCGACAGGAGCGCCTCGATCCCGGCGGTCACCTCGGCAAATCGATCGCCGCCGGCGGCCGACGTCATCGACAGGCCGCCATTCGCGACGTCCTGCCGTACGCGCGCGCTGCGCCGGACGTCGACGACGTCGAGGTCGAAGAAGCGCGTCTCCGTGCGGGCGCGCGACACGTGGATTGTCGTCCCCTCGACGGCATACCCGAAGCCGAGCGGATCGAGAATCGACGACAAGGCGTCGCGCAGCGTGAGGTCCTTGAGCGTCCCGACGAACGTCCCCTGGACGTCCGCATCGATGACCAGGCCGAAGGGGGTGTCGCGGACCAGGTGCCCGACGACGTCGCGGATCGGGGTCGGGTCGGGACACGCGATCGTCAGGCCGCGCGCCGAATCCAGGTCGTGCGCCCGATCGGCGACGCTCGCGACCGGAAGCGGCAGGAGCGCCGCCCGTTTCGCGGCGGCTGCGCGAGGGGGAACCGCCGCCGCATCGCCGGGGGCCGCCAGGCGCGTGACCGGCAGGTCCGCTGGCGCCTGGGCGTGGCACACGGCGCCCGCCCCGAACGTCAGCATGACGGCGGCCACACACAGCCGCACGCCTCGCGCACGCCCGGCGGGCGGACGGATCGACCCGATACCGGCCTGACCGCATCCCGCGGGGCGTACACGTCCGTCTCCGGATCGCACATTGACGTTGTCGGCCGGAGGGGCGGGGGACGTTAGGTGTGGCTGCTTCTGGTCAGGCTGACAGCTTGCAGCTTCCAGCTTCCAGCTTGGTACGGCTGACCGACAGGTAGCGTGTGGGTCAGGCCTTCAGGCCTGACTTTGGCTGGCTGCAGGCTGTGTGGGTCAGGGCTTTGTGCCCTGACCAGATCAGCACTGACTCAGGCTGGGGGCAGGATCTCGACGGGTGCGGGGGCGCTCCAGCCGATGGGGCTGCAGGCGGGCCCGCGCCCAGACGCGCTGGACCAACGTGTGCCGGACCCGAGCTGTCTGGGGAGCGAGGTCGATCGCGCTCGAAGCGCGTCTTCCACTTCGCCGTGGTGGCGGGACTCCAGCTCACCGCCCACGTGATGGCGGCCTACGACAATACCTTGACAATGGGCTCGGATTACTTCGGCAGCCAGCCGTGAGGCCCCTCCGCGATCGAGGGCGGACGCGTGAACACCGTCTGGTCGTAGGGCACATTGACCTGGTCGGTCACGTGTTCTTGAACGTGCCCGACGTTTCGTCTTTGAAATCGACCTGGCGGGGCAACTGAACCCCGCCGACAGGCGTATAGTCGGTCAGGTCGTAGTGAGATTGGAACATCCCATTCGGGGTTGGCGTCCGAATCACAATCCTTGCGGGCAGATGAGTCCGGCGATTCAGGTAGAAGTCGACGAATTGGTCGTCCACCTGACCTGCCCCCCACGACAGCCTTGGCCGGAAGCCGCCGCTTACCTTTTTGCCGAGGCCATCAGCCGTGGCGCAGTCCCCGAAAGACCTGTCTACTTGATGGGGAACCTTACGGGTTCACCACGGGCTGCCAGGTGCAGCTCGCCGTTGGTCGTCGTGTAGGCCGCCCAGTCGGTGTGCAGCCAGTGCAAATGCGTGAGGTCGGGGGCGCCGCGTCGTCGTCGGTCAGCGTCGCCGTCGCGCTCGCGCGCGCGAGCGTCGCGTGGACGGAGCCCGAGAGCTTGCAGCTTCCAGCTCCCAGCTTTCAGCTTTGTAAGGAAGAAGGGCATCCTTGTTGAGCTGGAAGCCGGCGGCTGCAGGCTAGAAGCTCGGTCGCACCGGCTTCGACGACGTAGTCGGCGGCGGGCTGAGGGAAATGGATTGCGTCGTCGTGCCCGGCGGGAATGTCAGCGTGCCGGTCGCGGTCGTGTAGTCATCGGGCGCCACCAACAGGTCTCTGCGACGAATCCGTATTGCGCCATCTCACGGCAAGGTGGCCGGTTACTTTGCTGAGCATGACCGCGGGCCGGTCGGTAGCCGGTCGGATGCGACCCGCTATGGAGCCCTGAACCGGCTCGGTTAGAGAATCGCGCGAGTGTTCGCCACTGCTGAGAGCTGTACGGGCGGGTACGAACCAAATGCTTCGAATGAAGGCGCATCTCTGTGAACAAAGGGAAGCGCTGCGGTGCAGCAGGATCAGGACTCTTCGTGAGGGCGGGACCGGACGACCCAACGGACTTCCATTGGGAAATCTAGTCGACGTTCTAACCCTTCAGATCTTTGTCAGGAGGTAACGGACGACACCATACACCAACGCGGCGACCAGGAATATGGCGTAGGCATTGACAACCCAGCGCCAGATTTTCTTCCCCCTGCTCATCGGCAACAAGGATTCGAGGCGCTCCTCTCCCAGACTCTCTATGAGCGCGACACGTGCCGCCTCTTCCTTTCTCGCATCGTGATACCACCATCGGCCCACAAAGAGAACCGCCAGAGCTATCGCCGCGTACAGAACACTCGAGAGACCGAGCCCTACTATGCGATCCTGCCTCATCACGGCAATTTCACAGAGCGCAAATAGTAGGACTAGAGCAACGATGCCCCCCTTTCGGTAGCGACGGCCTCTCCAATCCACCACCCCTGCCGGGTTGACGCTCTTCACAAGCGCGCCAGCGAACACGTACCACACACACATCACGAGCAGCATCAAAATGAAATCTTGATACTGCTCTTGCCAGTTCATCGACATGCCACCAGGTACGCAGCCGAGAAAAATCCCAAGTCGTACGCGCCTTTGGCCAGCGCGATGGGTAGACCCAAGCCCTTCCCTGCCAGCTCACCGCCGACGGTCTCAGCGGTAAGTCCGAGTTGCGTCATCGCAGTCGGCGCGGTCACGAGATTGATCGCCTTGCCCGTCAGGCCGAGGCCGAGGTTGCGAATACTCGTCTGAAAACGATAGTAATTGCCTCCGCCGGAGACCGCCTTGACAAGACCAGCAACAGTGTTGCCTGCGAATCCGTTGAAAACATTCGCCAACAAGCCTTGCTTCCCAATCGTTCCGGCGAGTCCCGCGATGCTGTACTGGTCCGACGTGTCCGCGGCGCAGCGCAGACGGTTGACAAAGGAGGGAGGCTGTCCCGGCGGCTGCGGTCCCGGCGGATTCGGCCCGGGCGGATTTGGCCCGGGCGGGGGAGGGGGTGGCACATTGGGATCCGTTGGTGATGGCTTAGATCGGCCCGGTCCACCCAGCGAGCCACCACCGACGTAGGGCGGCAGCGGCTCCATCCCGATGAACGAGAGGGTCCCGCCGTCAGAGCCGAGCCCAATGTCGGCTACTTCCTGGGCGCAGGCATACACCCAAGCACCGTACGCCTCCTTTTCGCGAGGTACGGATTCGCAGCCGTTCACACTGGACTTGAATTGCTCTCCGTACGGATCAATGAAAGTCATCGGCGAGTTACGGGCGTACGCATACCTGTTCCACGCCTGCGGATCGAACAACCCATCAAACACCGGATCGGTGCGCATGAACCGTCCCGTGCGCGCCTGGTACTGGCGCGCGTGGAAGTTGCTCTGCGCGGTCTCCTCGTCGGTCGTCTGACCGCCGAAGCGCGCCTCGGGTGCGAACAGCCCGCTGAACAGCTCCTGGCCAAACGGCGTGTAATCCATGCGGCTGATGATGTTGCCGCCCGCGTCGAAGACGACCCGCACCGACCCGGCGGCGTCGGTCCCATAGTACTCCACAGTCTCGCTCTGGGCCGCCGCCACCGACGGCAGCGCCAGCAGCGCAAGCCCGAACAGCGCCGCGGCCAGCCGCCTCACCCGCGCCTCCAGCATGCGTCGCATGGCGTCACCGTCCGCTCTCCGCCGCCGGCGTCGTGCCCAGTACGCGCCAGACCTGCGCGCTCGCGTCGTACACCAGCAGGACGACGTCGCCGGCCGCGACCAACTTCGACCGATTGAAGCGCCAGGCTGACGGCGCCGCGGCGTCGCCGCCCACGAGCGCCAGCACGCCAGGCCCCGCGTTGCGCACCAGGAGCAGGCGGCCGTCGAGCCGCGCGGCCGACCACGACGCCGAGTCGTCTTCGAGCGCGCCGATCGCCGGGACCGCGGGACAGCCCGCCGGTCGCGAGAATCAGGACGGCGCCATCATTATGAACTGCTTGTTGCGAACAACCGGTGTCGGGGGGGGTTCCCGACAGGCCGGCTGTCGACACAATCACATACCAAGCTCCGACAGCAACACGTCAGCCAGCGCCTTTTCTCTTGACGAGAATGGTTTGAGAAAAATCGGGGTTCCGTGATCGCTCTCGCCCACCTCATATCCGTGGGCAGTCTCGATGATCAGGATTTGTTCATGAATCGGCTCTTGAGCCAACCGACGCGACAAAAGTGATCCCGTAATCGCTGGGTGTCCGAGCAGGTACGACTCGAGATCCTCCCGCGTGACCGTGATGGCCTTTCTGTAGTCTTCGAGCGCCGGATAATATTGTCGCAGTAATTTGCCGATGGTTCCGTTGACAATCGCTTCGACTTGCTCGCCCGTTGAAAACCCACCCATTAGCTTCCTCCCCCTGGCGGAAGTCGAGAGAGCGTGTCGGGCAGAATGTGAGTATTTGGATAGAACTCTGGCGCGATAAATACCTCCGGAGTGATTCCTCGTTTAACGAATCGGAGTAGAGCTGGAACGTCCCTGGTCACGTCGCACACAGCGCCATTTTGAGCGTTGTTGATGATACCCGGAAGCATGAGACCTCGATCTCGTCTTCGGAACCGTTGTCCATGTTCCCGCTCGCCAGGTGCAGCTCGCCGTTGGTCGTCGTGTAGGCGGCCCGGTCGTTGTGCAGCCAGTTCACAGGTCGGCGGCGGCTGTGAGGCAGACGACATGTGTGGTCGTGCCCGGCGGGAAGGTCAGCGTGCCGTTGTACGTTAAAGTGGTGCCCCCCGCGTCCGTCTCAGTGAGGCGATTGCCCGCCGCGTCGTACGTCCAGCTCAGACTGCCCCAAGGGCCATTCGCCGTGCTGAGCCGATTGAGCGCGTCGACAGCTACTTCTTGACGCGCCAGCCGTGAGGTCCATCCGCGATCGACGGCGGACGAGTGAACACGGTTTCGTCATACGGCACGTTGACCTGGTAGGTGACGTGTTCCTTGTACGGACCAGACACCTCGTCCCTCAACTCGACGTTTTCCGGAAACTGGATGCCTGACACGGCATGGTAATCCGACAGGTCATAGCGGGTCATGAACATGCGGCCCGGCACGGGCGTGTGAACGACGATCCGGGCTGGCAGATGCGTCCGGCGATCCAAATAAAAGTCGAACAGCTGATCCCCGACCCGCGTATTCAACACCAGATATCGTTTGAACCCGATGCGATCGGTTTGCATTCCCAACACCTCCGGACGCATCCAGCGCGTTTCCATGAGCGTGTAGAGCTGCAGTTCGCGTAGTTGTTCGATATCGCCTCGGGTGGGCGCATCTGAAGGTTGTGGACCCGTGGAGCCGCCATACATCATCTGCGCATGATGTCGACTCAGATCCACAACGCGCAACTGGAGACCAAATCTAGATGGTCTCTCGTCGGACCAGGACCAGAGGCGAGACGGTGGGACCAACAGCCGCTCGTACGAAACCGCAATCCGATTCAGGCCCCAAATTCCCCAATGTGACGTGGACGACATCGCGAGGCTCGTGACGTCGTACAACCGGCTTCGTCCTCCTTTCGCATGAACCGCCGCCTCCCACTGCTCGCCGGCTCCGTCAATCTGACCTGCAGCGCGGATTCTGGGCAGGTGACCCCAAGGAGTGAACGCGACGATCGATAGCGCCACCGCCATAACCGTACGACAGATCGTGGCAGAGGCATCGCGGACCAAATGTCAGGACCCTCCGAAATGCAGGACTTCGACGAACCCATGCTCCAAAAACGGCACGGCTCCCTCGTAAGGATTGAAGCGATCCACATCGGCCCACACTCGCCCGTGCGTTCCGACCGTCACCTGAAGGCTGGCGGGGGCGGTCGAAAAGCTGAGAGACCGAAAGTCGGAATTAGGGAACCCGACATCCTTCGCGTGAAGCACCCCGAGTGCTCCGCTCGCGAAGGCCGGATTGCCTGAAGCGATGCCTTCGCAGCCCTTTGATCGGTGAACTCAAACGTGTACCCGGAACCTGTCCACGTCATTGTCGACTGATTAATCTGATCCCACACGCCCCATCCTTTGAGGTACGCGGTCACCATGTCTTGATACGATCCGGACTGCTGGCTCAGATCAGGAATGAACGCATACGACAGATCGCCGTTGGCCGACACGATAGCATCGGCAGCCGCCTGATCGCCGCTGGAGAGGTCGGCGTTTGCCTCGCGCGCCTGCCCGTTGTCTTCGATGGCCTGGTCCACTCCTTGATTGAACTGCTGGAGGTCGTTCCAGACGTTGCTGGGCATGTCCGCGGTGTAACCCTGCGAGACGGCCGTAGCATAGGCTCCGCCGAACTCGAAACCGCCGCCACCGCCGTTGTCCCAGAACAACGAGTCCCCGCCACAGTCCTCGAACGAATTCTCGGCATCACAGAAAAGGCCGTCCGGCCATGCGCTGGCGTTCAGGCCGGTCGTATCCCCGTAAGCGAGGGGATTGTTCACGGCATACGCGTACCTATTCCACCGCTGCGGATCAAATAGCCCATCAAACACCGGATCCGTGCGCACGAATCGGCCCGTGCGCGCCTGGTACTGCCGTGCGTGAAAATTCCCCTGCGCGGTCTCCTCGTCGGTCGTCTGGCCGCCAAAGCGCGCCTCGGGCGCGAATAGGCCGCTGAACAGCTCCTGGCCGAAGGGCATGTAGTCCATCCGGCTGAGGACGTTGCCGCTCGCGTCGAACACCACGCGGACCGAGCCAGCGGCGTCGGTGCCATAGTACTCCACCGTCTCACTCTGTGCCGCCGCCACCGACGGCAGCGCCAGCAACGCGAGTCCGAACGCCGCCGCGGCCAGTCGCCTCACCCGCGCCTCCAGCATGCGTCGCATGGCCTCATCGTCCGCTCTCCGCCGCCGGCGTGGTGCCCAGCACGCGCCAGACCTGCGCGCTCGCGTCGTACACCAGCAGGACGACGTCGCCGGCCGCGACCAGCGTGGACCGACTAAAGCGCCAGGCCGCCGGCGCCGCGGCGTCGCCGCCCACCAGCGCCAGGACGCCCGGCCCCGCGTTGCGCACCAGGAGCATGCGGCCGTCGAGCCGCGCGGCCGACCAGGGCGCCGAGTCGTCTTCGAGCGCGCCGATCGCGGGGACCGCCGGACAGCCTGTCGGCGTCGTCGCGTGGCACGTCACCGCGTCGGCCGCAATCGCCACCAGCGACGCATTGCCCACGTCGAGCGTGTGCCGCACGGCGCCGACTGCCACCGTCGCCAGCGGGGCTGCGTTCGTCAGCAGCCCCGGCACGTTCGCCGGCGGCGTCTGCGCCTGCGCCATCGCCGCCACCAAGCTCATTGCAATCGTCAGTCCCGCGCTCCGCATGGTCGCCTCCGTCTCGTCTTGACGCTTGTCGTTCCGGGTGCCGGGTGCCGGGTCGGGTTCAGGGTGCCGGGTTCCGAGTCCCACCGCCTGCGCCACGACGTGGCCAGCCTCCGGCGGGTCTCAAGACCCGCCCTACACCTGTCGCCGGGTCTGAAGACCCGGCCTACACGGCCGGCGGGTCTGAAGACCCGTCCTACACCTGTCGCCGGGTCTAAAAGACCCGGCCTACGCCTGCGCATCCCAGGACTCGCTCTCGCACAGCCAGCGCGCGCAGCGCGCCCGCGAGGGAGCGGCGCGGGGCGCAGGGCCCCCGCGAGCGACCGAGCCGGGGTGTGGGGCGGAGCCCCACGTAAGGAAGACCCGGCCTACACACCTCAGTGCGTGAACCGGCCGACGGCTGGCCAGGTGGCGCCATCGGTTTCATCCGTGTGCGCCGGATCCATCTGGATCCGTCGCAGCGCCGCGTTCCCCGTCGTCGCGTCGTCCCACACCATCAGCCACGCCGCTGTACGGGCCCAGCCCTGCGACGATCTCCGCCTTGCCGTCGCCGTCGAGGTCTCCCACCGCCGGATGCAGCGTGCCGTTGGCGCCCGTGTACGCCGCGAAATCGAGCTGCAGCCAGCGCAGGGCCACGAAGTTCGCGGTCGCGTCGTCCAGCACCTCGAGCCACCCGGCGCCACCCGTGTCGAAGCCGATGACGAGCGAGCCTCGTTCGCGATCTCGTGCGCGCGCTGCCGAAGCTGCCCGGCAAGAAACACCGGCAAGATCTCCACGAACTGCTGCGCGAGATGGCTTGGAGCTGGGGTGGGACGACCTTCAACCGTCGTCTCGGCTGCCTTTCCGGGGCGCGCCCGGTTGAGGGGCTCGGCGACTTCCGCGCGCACTGGGCAACGCCGCATCCGGATCCGGTCGCGTTCTTCGAGTGGTGGGCGCTCGACTTTCTGGCCCGGCTCGATGCCGCGTACCCCCAGCCGCTCGCCGAGCGGGCGGCGGCATGGATTCGGGATCACCCTGAATCATTCAGGAGTGCGCGGCGATGACGAGGTTCGTTCGCGGAGAAAACCGTAGGAGCGGGCCGTCAGGCACACGAAAAATGCGGCGCAGGCCAGCGACAAGGTTTGGGGATGGGGGTCCCCAAACCGCGTTCGGACGACGATAAGCCGGAGCCGCGTTTTTCCGGCCCGCGGATGACGGTTTTCGGAGCGAATGGACCTCGGCGTCGCGCTCATTCATGAATCATTCAGGGCTTGATGCCCTGACCAGATCAGGCCTGACTCAGGCTGGCGGCAGGATCTCGACGGTGCCGGGGGGCGGCGTGGGGGGCAGGCGCTTCCGGAACAGGGCGACGCCCAGCAGGCCGCCGAGCATCGCGAACACCGCGCCGACGACGATCCCGATGATGGCGAACACGAATCGAAACGCCAGCGCGGCGCCGGCCCGGTTCATGTTCTCGAACAGCCCGCGATACTCCTGCGGCATGTCCGGGTTCGCCATGATGCGTTCGAGCAGCCGCTCCTGGAACGGCGCCATCATCAACGCGAGCGGGATCGACAGGACCGCCCCGATGATGCCGCCGAACACCCCGGCCAGCAGACCGACCAGCGCGCCGTCGGCGGCGCTGATCGGATAGGGGTAGTTCTGCTGCATCAGGTATGCGGCCAGGATGCCGCCGCCGATCACCCAGAGGCAACAGCAGTTGCCGACGCTGATGATCGGCAGCGCGGAGAGCACGCCGATGAAGGCCCCGCCCAGGAGGGCCGGCTGCAGCCGTGGGGGCGCGGGCAGTGCAGGCATGTCAGTCGTAATACTCGCGGCCGAGATGGGTGATCAGCTCTTCGCCCTGCAGATACCGGAGCGTGTTCTTCAGCTTCATCGACTGGATGAACAGGTCGTGCTCGGGATACAGCCCCGGGGCGTGCATCGGGCTCTTGAAATAGAAGGAGAGCCACTCCTGGATGCCCGCCATGCCGGCGCGCCCGGCCAGATCGAGGAACAGGGCGACGTCGACGACGATCGGCGCCGCAAGAATGCTGTCGCGGCACAGGAAGTTGATCTTCAACTGCATCGGGTAGCCGAGCCAGCCCACGATGTCGATGTTGTCCCAGCCTTCTTTGTTGTCGCCGCGCGGCGGATAGTAGTTGATCCGGACGACGTGACAGAGATCCTTGTAGAGATCCGGGTAGAGATTCGGCTGGAGGATGTAGTCCAGCACGGATTTCTTGCTCTCTTCCTTGGTCTTGAACGACTCGGGATCGTCGAGCACTTCGCCGTCGCGGTTGCCGAGGATGTTGGTCGAGTACCAGCCCTCGACGCCAATCAGCCGCGCCTTGAGCCCCGGGGCGATGATCGTCTTGAGCAGCGTCTGCCCGGTCTTCAGATCCTTGCCCGCGATCGGCGATCCGTTCTGCTGCGCGAGCGCGAGCAGCGCCGGGACGTCGGCGCTCAGGTTCGGCGCGGCGTTGGCGTACGGGATCCCCTCTTTGAGCGCCGCGTAGGCGTAGATCATGCTCGACGGAATCGTGTCGTCGTTCGCCTCGAGCGCGCGCTCGAACGACTCGATGCTCGCGTGCGCCGGCGACTCCGTCAGGTACACCTCGGTGCTGCCCGCCCACACCATCACGAGCCGGCTGAGATTGTTGTCCTTCTTGAAGCGGCGGATGTCTTCGCGGAGCTGCTCGGCGAGATCGCGCTTGTTCTTGCCCTTCTTGACGTTCGGTCCGTCGAGGCGCTTCACGTAGCGCCGGTCGAAGACCGCCGGCCACGGCTCGATGGCCTCCAGCTCCCCTTTGATCTCGTCGAGGAGCGTGTCTTCGAGCACCCCCGCGGTCTTCGCGGCCTCGTAGCAGTTGTCGTTGAAAATGTCCCACCCGCCGAACACCACGTCGTCCAGCGACGCGAGCGGCACGAAATCGTGGATGGCGGGGGAGCGCCCCTCGGTGCGTTTGCCGAGACGAATGGTCCCCATCTGCGTCAGCGATCCGATGGGTTTCGCGAGCCCGCGGCGCACGGCCATGACCCCGGCGATCGTCGTCGTGCTCACGGCCCCGAGCCCGACGAGCATGATGCCCAGCTTGCCTTCAGCCTTCTCGATCTTCATCGCATTTTTCACAATCGGACACTATATCATCATCACCGATGCCTATTTTTCGCCGGAGCGCGCCGAAGGAATCGCTGGCGGTCAGCATGGCCGCCGTGAAACTCGGGGACCGCGTGCTGTTCGTCGGCGCGGCCGATCCGGCGCTCGTCGCGGCGCTCGCGTCGAAAACCGGACTGACCGGCGCCGCCTCGCTCGTCGAGCCCGATCAGCAGCGCCTCGATCGGGCCCGCGAGGCCGTCGAACGCGCCGGCGCACTGATCGACACGGCGTGCGCGCCGCTCACGCTGCTGCCGTACGAAGCGGCCAGTTTCGACATCGCGATCCTGCGCGACGTGCTCGCCACCCTCCAACCGGAAACCCGCGTCCGCGCGCTGCAGCAGGTCCACCGCGTGCTGCGGCCGGGAGGACGCGTGATGGCGATCGAGACCGCCATGCGCGCCGGCCTCGGCGCCCTGATCAGCCGCCGGACGCTGGACGAGCACTACGTCCGGCACGGCGGCGCCCGCCGCGCGCTCGAGGCGGAACACTTCGCGGGCGTGCGGGTCATCGCCGAACGCGAGGGGCTCGTCTTCGTCGAGGGAGCGAGGCCGAACCGAACCTCCTAAAGCCGAAAGCCCGAAGCCCAAAGCCTAACGCGCGCACGTCAGGTGACGGCCGCCGTCGATGGCAATCGTTTCGCCGGTGATCCAGCCGGCGCGCGGCGAGGCGAGAAACGCGATCAGTTCGGCGATTTCCTCGGGTTGTCCGGCGCGCCCGAGCGGGTGCGTGGTCTTCGACCGTTCGAGGAAGCCGCCGTACGCCTCCTCCGCCATTCCGGACCGGCGGTGCAGGTTCGTCACGACGACGCCCGGATTGACCGCGTTCACGCGAATGCCCTGGGCCGCGAGTTCGAGGGCCGCGCAGCGCGTCAGATGATCGACGCCGGCCTTGCTGACGCAGTAGGCCAGCACGCCCGGAAACGACCGCTGTCCCGTCACGCTCGACACGTTGACGACCGCCCCCCGCGTCCGCGCCAGGTGCGGAACGGCGGCGCGCATCAGGCGAAACGGCGCGCGGAGGTTGAGGTCGAGCATCGTGTCCCACTGCTCGTCCGACGTCGTCTCGATGGTGCCCGACGCGATGACCCCGGCCGCGTTGACGACCGCCGCAATCCCGCCGAACGCAGCCACCGCGGCGGCGACGATCCGGTCGGGCGCGTCGCCGGCCGTCACGTCCGCCTGCAGCGTCACGCAGCGGCCGCCCACGGCTTCCACCTCGGCCGCCACCTCTCTGAGCGCCTCCGCCTGCCGTCCGACGGCCAGCACCGGCGCCCCGTCCTGACCAAACCTCCGGGCCGCGGCCCGGCCGATGCCGCTCGACGCCCCCGTCACAATCGCTGCCTGCATCCGGCGTTTGTAGCATAGTTTGCACACCTGTCTCTCGCGGAGCACAGTGCCGCCGCGCCGATCGTGCGGGAATCGGCCCGGAACGGCCCCGCCTCCGAAGGAACGGCTCTTGCCCTTGACGGCCGATGCTCGGCGAACATGCGTAGGCCAACACTCGCACTGCTCGGGACGTTTCTGACGACGGCCGTCGCCGTGGCCGTCGCGCAGCAGCCGGCGCAGCCATCCGATGCGCAGCAGCAGGGGTTCAAGTTCCGGGCGGGCGTCGAGCTGATCAATGTGACGGCGACGGTCACGGACGAATCGGGCCGCTTCGTCCCGAACCTCACCCGCGACGACTTCCGGGTCTACGACGACGACCAGATCCAGCCGATTGCGCACTTCAGCGCCGAGCGCGTGCCCGTCAGCCTGGGCATTCTGCTCGACACGAGCGGCAGCATGGAAGGGCCGAAAATGTCGGCCGCGCGTCAGGCGCTCGAGCGCTTCCTCGTCCAGCTCCTCGATCCCGACGACGAGGTGTTCCTGTACCGGTTCGACAGCGAGCCGGAACTGGTGCAGGGCTGGACGCGCGACAGGCAGCGGCTCAGCGACGCCATCGCCGGCATCCAACCGCGCGGGGGCACGGCGCTGTACGACGCGCTGGCCGAAGCGATCCCGCTTGCGGAAACCGGCAAGAACCGCAAGAAGGCGATCGTGGTCATCTCGGATGGCAACGATACGAGCAGCCATGCGAATGCGGAAACCGTCAAGCGGCTGATCCGCCAGAGCGAGGTGCTGGTCTATGCCGTCGGGATCGACGGCGACGCGGCGCCGCGGTATGTGATGAACTCCCCGCAGCGGCCGCCGATCCTTGGGCCGCGCGGCCCGCGGCGTCCGTTCCCGTTTCCGATTCCGGGTGGCCGCCGTCCGGTCCCGATGCCCCCTCCCGCGCCGGGGCCCTATGGGCCCAACCGATCGCATCTGAGGGACGAGCGCGTGAACGCCGGCGCGCTGCGCGACATCACCGACGACAGCGGCGGGCGCACCGAAATCATCCGCGACCCGAGCGATCTGGATCCCGCCACCGCCGGCATCGCCGACGAGCTGAGCAAGCAGTACGACATCGGGTATGCGGCGCCGGGCCCCAAGGACGGCCGGTGGCACACGATCCGGGTGGAGCTTCGGAATCCCGACTACCGCGTCCGCGCGCGCCGCGGCTACCTGGCCGGACCTTGAGGGACGCTCGACTATGATGATCGCGTGTCCCTGCTCGTCGTATCCGTCGGCCTCAGCATTCTGGGCAGCCTCGGCGGGCTGTTGACCGCCTCGTCGTTCCTGCTGCTCGGCGAGGATCATCGCGTGCGGCTCGTGCCGTGGCTCCTCAGCTACGCCGTCGGCACGCTGCTCGGCGTCGCGCTGCTCGCGCTGCTGCCCGAATCACTCGGGCAACTGCCGCCGACGACGGCGATGGGGACGTTGATTGCGGGAATCCTGAGCTTCTTCCTGCTCGAGAAGGTGGTGATCTGGCGCCACTGCCATGGCGGCGAAGCGTGCCACACGCACACGTCGGCGGGATCGCTCGTCATCGTCGGGGATGCCTTCCATACGTTCACCGACGGAGCCGTGATCGCCGCGGCGGTGCTGGCGTCGATTCCGCTGGGCCTGACGACGGCGCTGGCGGTCGCGACGCACGAGATCCCGCAGGAGGTGGGGGACGTCGCCATCCTGCTGCGCGCCGGCTACTCGCGCGCACAGGCGTTTCTGCTGAATCTGGCGTCGGCGCTGGGCGGCGTCTTCGGCGCGATCGCGATGATCGCCGCGTCACGCGCGGTGCCGCATGCGCTGCCGTACGTGCTGGCGTTCGCGGCCGGCAATTTCCTGTACATCGCGATGGTCGATCTGATCCCGGATCTGCACCGCGGGTCCGCGGCCGCCGGCGGCGCCCGCCAGCTGCTCCTCATCGGCGCCGGCATCGGCACGATCGCGTTGTTGTAGGCCGGGTCTTCAGACCCGGCGTCGCCGTAGGCCGGGTCTTCAGACCCGGCGCCGTGCAACCAACCGTTCGGCCCCGCGGTCTAACTCTGTGGTAACCCCTGCCGGGCATTGACCGGCCCATGGTCAGGGCTCGTGGAGATCGTCGTCATGCGTCGTTCGATCCTGTTCCTCCTTTCCCTGGCCCTTGCCGCGGCGGTGCCGCAGGCCTTTCAGGGGCAGACCCGCGGGGGCCAGCGGCCGGCACGCGACACGGCACAGCAGCAGACGCCCCAGGGAACCGCCGTGATCGGAGGCCGCGTGCTCGTGGCCGATACGGGCCGGCCGCTCAAGCGCGCCCGGGTCATGGTGAGCGCACCCGCCATCCGGATGGCGCGCGCCGCCACGACCGACGATCAAGGGCAGTTCGCCATCACCGGGCTTCTCGCCGGCAGCTACACCATCAGGGCCAGCAAAGCCGGGTACGTCGACGCCGTCTACGGGCAGCGGCGCCCGCTTCAGCCCGGCGTCCCCGTCGAGCTGTCGGACGGCCAGCAATTGACGACCGTCAGCCTGCGCCTGCTGCGTGGCGGCGTGATCACCGGTCACGTCGTCGATCAGGACGGCGAGCCGCTCGCCCGTACCACCGTCAACGTGCTCCGCTATCAATACGTGCGCGGCGAGCGCGCGCTCACGCCCGCCGGGTCGGATCAGTCCGACGATCGTGGCGAGTACCGCGTCTTCGGATTGCCGCCGGGCCAGTATTTCGTCAGTGCGAATGCGGCCGGGGCCGACGGGCCGCTGCGCGGCTTCGCACGCGGAGGCCGGGGTGGGTTCTTCGGACAGGTCGATGCCGAGCCGGAACCCGCGGGCTACGCGCCGACCTACTTCCCGGGCGTGACGATGGCCTCCGAGGCCACTCGCGTCGACGTCGTCCCGGGACAGGAAACCGAGGGGATCGATTTCCAATTGCAACTGGTGCCCACGGCGACCGTCCGGGGTACGGTCCTCGGCGCGCCTGGCGATACTGTCCCGGTGACGCTCACGATCGACGACGGGAACGGCGGCGCCGTGCGCGGACAGATGTTCCGCGCGATGAGCACATCCGATGGCACGTTCCAGATCCCGAACGTGCCGCCGGGGCGCTACACGGCCGTCGCGCGCAGCGGCGGCCGGTGGGACGACCCGAAAATCGCGAGACAGCTGGTATCCGTGAACGGGCAGAACATCACGGGCCTGATGCTGACGCTCGTGTCGGCGATCACCGTCTCGGGCAACATCACCGTCGAGTCGTCCGGCACGCCGGCGCCGACAGACTATTCCAAATTCAGCGTCGACTTCACGAGCCTCGATCCGCAGTCGTTCGGACCGGGCGGCCGCGGCGGACGCCGCGGCGGACGCGGCGACACGGGAACGGGCGCCGAAAAGAACGGCGAGTTCGTGGCTGAAGACGTGCTGCCGGGGCTGTACCTGATCACCGCGCAGGCGCCATCACCGTGGACGCTGAAGTCGGTCACGGTCGGCGGGCGCGACGTCACCGATCTGCCTGTCGACATCCACGGCGGTCAGGACGTCGCGAACGTCGCGGTGGTGGTGGCCGATCGGACGACGGGCCTCGACGGCATCGTGCGCGACGACAGCGGCGCGCCCGTCGCGGGGCTGACGGTGATTGCGTTTGCCGGCGATCCGCAGTACTGGCGTCCGGAGTCGCGGCACGTGCAGGCGACCCGGACGGATCAGAACGGTGCCTACCACCTGCGGGGCCTCCCCGCCGGCGACTACCTGATCGCCGTCGAAGACGACGTGCAGACGGGCGAGTGGTACGACCCGTCGTACCTGCAGCAGATCCGGAACAGCGCGACGCCGCTCACGCTCGCCGATGGGGACAAGAGGACGGAAGATCTGAAGGCGCCGGCACAAGGCTCAGGTCAGCCCTGAAGGGCTGACCCACATCTGTCCGTCCTCCACCCTCCGTCCTCCACCCTCCGCCCTCCGCCCTCCGCCCTCCGTTCGGTCAGGGCTTCAGGCCCTGACCGTTGGCGGTGCGACTCTCCTCGGCCGCGGCGCCGCGCCGCATCGTGAACCAGATCAACAGCCCGAGCACGAGCACCGCCGCGGCAAACGCGCCCGCAAACAGCCAGAGCGTGCGATACAGGATCGACTGGCTGTCCATCCGCACGTCGATGACGACCGGCACGCCTTCGAGGCGATCGGTCAGGTGCTGCTCCCACGTGAGGATGTTGCCGCGCTGCACGCTGCGCGGCGCGTTGGTATCCAGCATGCGGGCGTTGTGATAATTGATCCGGCTTGGCAGGTGCAGCCGGAACGCGACGATTTCGCTGCCGTCCCATCCGACCTTCGGCAGCGTGCCGGGGCGGAACGCCGAGGGCCCGACCCTCTGCTCGAACACGTGCTCGCCGTCCTTGGGAAACAGCCGGTAGGTCGACCAGGCGAAGGGCGGCGCCTTCGTCAACTGGCGGATGTCGGGAATACGCAGCGTGATCCCGACGAACCGCCGGCCCCTCCGCGTCCACACGCTGACGCGGCGGACCTGGTCGTAGGGGGACGCATACAGCGCGCGCACGCGATTGCGATCGACCGCCACCGCGGGATCGGTCGACAACGGCAGGCCCCGGAGCGCGACGAGCGCGGGCACCGACGAGTTGACGACGAGCGTCGCCGATCCGTCGAGGCTCAGCGTGAGGTCTTCTTCGTATTCGTACGTGGGACCGAAGAGATTGCTGCCGCCGCCGCACGCCGCCAGCGCGGCGGCGAGCACGATGGCCAGCAGGGCCGCCCGCGTCCGGAACCGCATCGCCCGAATGATATACTGAAGTTTCCCTCCGAAGATGAACACGCGGCCGCGTCTGTACCTGATCGACGGCAGCTCGCAGATGTATCGCGCGTATCACGCGATCCGCGGGCTGACCGGACCCGATGGCAAGTCGACCAATGCGGTCTACGGCTTCGTGACGATGCTCCGGAAGCTCGTCAACGAGCAGCAGCCGCAGTACATCGCGGCGTCGTTCGATCTCGCCGGTCCGACGTTTCGATCCGAGCTCGCCACCGACTACAAGGCAAACCGCGCCCCGATGCCCGGCGACCTCGCGGAACAGATTCCCTGGGTGCACGAGGCGTGCGAGGCGCTCGGCGTCCCGATCCTCACCTCCGAACGCTTCGAAGCCGACGACGTGATCGGCACGCTGGCAACCCGCGCGACCGAGCAGGGCTTCGACGTCGCGATCGTCACCGGCGACAAGGACTTCTATCAGCTCGTGCACGATGGCCTCGAGGTGTACAACCCGCGCGACGAGGGCACCTGGTACGACGCGGACGGCGTGAAGGAGAAGTTCGGCGTGTTGCCCGCGCAGGTCGTCGACGTGCTCGCGCTGATGGGGGATTCGATCGACAACATCAAGGGGGTGCCCGGGATCGGCGAGAAGGGGGCGCGCGATCTCATCGCCGCCTACGGGTCGCTCGAAGCGCTGCTCGCGCACGCCGCCGAGGTGACGAACAAGCGGTATCGCGAAGGGCTGCTCGGCCATGCCGACGACGCGCGGCAGAGCCGCGAGCTGGCGAAGATCCGCACCGACGTCCCCGTCGCCTTCGATCCGGAGGCGGCCCGCTATCGCGGCGCGTCGCAGGCGCGCTGCTTCGAGCTGTTCTCGCGGCTCGGCTTCCGCTCGCTCGTGATGGAGTTCGCGCCGACCGCCCAGACCGTCGGCAAGGACTACGCGGTCGTCGCGACGATGGCCGAGGTGTGCGGGCTCGCCGACGCCCTGCGGCGCGCCGGACGGTTCGCGCTTCGCGTGCTTCCCGACGCCCCGTCTGCCATGCGGGCGGGCATCGTCGGGCTGTCGTTCTCGACGGCGCCGCACGAAGCCCGGTACGTGCCGTTGGCCGGGGCCGGGCTCGGCTTCGAAGGGGCGCTCGACGCGCGGGCGGTGCTCGACGTGCTGCGGCCGGTGCTCGAGGATCCCGCCGTGGCGAAGGTCGGGCACGACCTGAAGTTCGACGCCATCGTGCTGGCCCGCCACGGCGTGCGGCTGCAGGGGCTCGAGAGCGACACGATGCTCGCCAGCTACCTGCTGGACGCGACGCGGTCGGCGCATCGCCTCGAGGACCTCGCGCTCGAACACGCCGGCTACAAGGCGCTGACCGACGAGGACGTCTGCGGCCGCGGCGCGCGCGCCGTGTCCTTCGCGCAGATCCCGATCGAGGCGGCGCTCGACTACGCAGGGGAGCGGTCGGATCTCGCGCTGCAGCTCGTCCCGACGCTGCGCGACCTGCTGAAGCAGGAGTCGCTCGAGACGGTCTACGGCGAGCTCGAGCATCCGCTGATCCCCGTGCTCGTCTCGATCGAGCAGGCGGGCGTCAGGATCGACGGCGCGGCGCTCACCTCCCAGTCGCGGCGGATCGAGCAGGATCTGGATCGGCTCGCGCGGCGCGTCTACGAGCTGTCGGGTGAAGCGTTCAACATCAACTCGCCGAAGAAGCTCTCCGAAATCCTGTTCGAGAAGCTCGGACTGCGCACCGAAACGATGCGCCGCACGAGCAAGACCAAGGCGCAGTCGACCGCGTTCGAAGTGCTCGAGGAGCTGGCGCTCGTCCACGAGCTGCCGCGGCTCGTGCTCGAATGGCGCGGGCTGATGAAGCTGAAGGGGACGTACATCGACGCGCTGCCGCAGCTCGTGCATCCCGAGACCGGCCGCGTGCACACCTGCTTCAACCAGGCGGTCGCGGCGACCGGCCGGTTGAGCAGCAGCGATCCGAACCTGCAGAACATCCCGATCCGCACCGATCTCGGCCGCGAGATCCGGCGGGCCTTCATCGCCGATCCCGGGCACGTGCTCGTCTCCGCCGACTACTCGCAGATCGAACTGCGCGTCCTGGCGCACCTGTCGGGCGACGAAGCCCTGATCGCCGCCTTCACGCGCGCGGAAGACATCCACGACCGGACGGCCGCGAAAGTGTTCGGCCCCGACAGCGGCCTGAGCGCGCACGAGCTGCGGCGGCGGGCCAAGATCATCAACTACGCGCTGTTGTACGGCAAGCAGGCGTTCACGCTGGCGAAAGACATCGGCGTCACGCGACAGGAGGCGCAGGCCTTCATCGACGCCTACTTCGAGGGCTTCCCCTCGGTCCGCGCCTTCATCGACCGGCTGCTCGACGAGGCGCGCGCCACGGGCGTCGTCACGACGATGTGGGGGCGGCGGCGGCTCGTGCCGGAGCTGACGAGCCGCAACGGGCAGATCCGATCCGCCGCCGAACGCGTCGCCGTCAACCTGCCGATTCAGGGGACCGCGGCCGACATCCTGAAGCGCGCGATGATCGACGTCCACGCGGCGCTGCCGTCGATCGCCGGCGGCGCGGCCCGGATGATCCTCACGGTGCACGACGAACTGCTGTTCGAGGCGCCGCGCGAGGCGGCCGACGAGACCGTCGCCGCGGTGCGGGAGCTGATGGAATCGGCCGTGCGGCTGAAGGTGCCGCTCACCGTCGACGTCGGCGTGGGCGAGAACTGGAAGGACGCGAAGCCGTAACGCGCCTCAGCGCCAGCTTTCCTTGAACGCCTGCCATTCGTTCAGCATGCCGGCCAGCGCCTGGCGCGGATCGCGGACCGAGAGCCGCGCCGCGCGATCCGGCAGGATGCCCTGCGCGACGAGCCGATCGAGATCCGCGCGCAGCGCCGCGCCGCGATCCCGGGCGAGCGGCGCCCGCAGCCAGCCGGCGGCGGCCGCCTGCCACGCGCGATCCGGATCCCCCGCGCCGCGCGCCGCCGCCGCCATCCAGTAATTGGCCGGCTCGGAGCCGGGGTCGCGCTCCAGCACCCTCGCCATGCGGTCGAGGATGCGCGTGTAGGCGGACACCCGCTCGGGCGGCGGCTGCGTCTGCGCCTCGCGATCCAGCGCGGTGGCCCACCAGTCGAGCGCGCGGTCGTGCGCCGCCTCGCCGAGGACCCGCGTGGCGTCGAGCGCCGGTTCCAGCATTTCCGCCGCGGCGCCGAAATGATCGTCGAGGTACAGCAGCTCGGAGAGCCCCACCGTCAACTCGACGCGCTCGCGCGCATCGAGCGCGCGCGGATCGAGGGCGCGCAGGGCGCCGCGCGCCGCCTCGAGGTCGGCGGGATCCGCATTCCGGCGGAAGCGCTCCAGCCGCGCCCGGCCGACGATCAGCCGGGCCGACGAGGCGAGCGCCGGATTCGCCACCACCTCCCGGGCCGCCGACAGCGCATCGTCGTAGCGTCCCTGGTTGTACAACCGGCGGGCGGAGGCGAGCTGATCGGTCGCGTCGGCGAAGGCCGGGGCCGCGGCCGCCGCGACCACCGCCGCCAGGAGCGCCGCGCAGAGCCAGGGCCGCATGGGTGTCATGCTAGCACAGGGAGGCGGATATCTGGCGCTAAGTAGCGCGCAGCCATCGAGTTAGCGCCTGCTGCCCGGGACCTGATGTTATAATCGCGACGATGGTCGAGCCGACGATCGTTCCACGATCAGCGCATTCGGTCTCGCGCCGCGACATCGATTCCGACGCCCTCAAGGTTCTCTACCGGCTCCACGAGCACGGCTACGTCGCGTATCTGGTCGGCGGCAGCGTGCGCGATCTGCTGCTCGGCCGCCGGCCGAAGGACTTCGACATCGGCACCTCGGCGCATCCGCACCAGGTGAAGAAGCTGTTCCGGAACTGCTGGATCATCGGCCGGCGGTTCCGGCTGGCGCACGTCAAGTACGGGCCGAAGACGATTGAGGTCGCGACGTTCCGGCGGCTGGTGGACGCGACGGAGCCGCCGCTCGACGTCGACGTGGAGATCGAGTCCACGCCGGAGCCGGTCGTGGCCGAGGACGCGGACGTGAGCGAGCGGCAGGCGGCGGCGGCCACGCACGCCGCGCACGTGCGCGCGCACGACCGGCTGATCCATCGCGACAACACGTTCGGCACCCCTGAAGAGGATGCGTTCCGGCGCGACTTCACGATCAACGCGCTCTTCTACGACATCGCGACGTTCTCGATCATCGACTACGTCGGCGGCCTCGAGGATCTCGAGAAGCGGGTCATCCGCAGCATCGGCGATCCCGACGTGCGGTTCCTCGAAGATCCCGTCCGCATGCTGCGCGCGGTGGTGCTCGCCGCGCGGCTCGACTTCGACCTCGATCCGCCGGTGCTCGAATCGATCGAGCGATACCGGCACGAGATCGAACGCAGCGCGCCGGCCCGGCTCGTCGAGGAGTACTACAAGATCCTGCGATCCGGCTCGGCCGAGAAGAGCCTGCGGATGTTGCAGCAGACGGGACTGCTGCGCGCGATCACGCCGGAGCTGGACGAGGCGCCGGAGGCGTTGTGGCGATCGGTGGCCGCGCTCGATCGGTATCGGCGGCAGTTCCCCGCCGCCCCCGAGACGCTCACGAACGCGATCCTGGCGGGCACGCTGCTGGCCCCGCTCGGGCTGATTGGACCGCGCCAGCGCTTCAATGCCGACGCGCTCGATCGCCGGATCGAGCTGGGCCTGCTGCCGGTCGCGCGGCGCGACATCGAGCGGCTGCACCAGATTCTGGCGCTGCAGCCGCGGCTGGCCGACACGCAGGCGCCGCCGCGCGCGCACCGCGCGCTGCTGCACCGGCACGTGCTCGGCGACGCGCTCACCTGGCTCGAGATCCACGGCAACCGTCCCGACGCGGTGCGCCACTGGCGCGAGCTGCGCGCCGAGCCTGCGACGAGCGCGAGCGTCGACGACGCCGTCGCGCCGTTCGCGCCACGACGCCGGCGGCGGCGACGGCGGCGGCGGCCGGTCGCGAGAGGCGAAGATCGCTGATACCCCTTGGTCACCCCCATGGTTCGAACATTCCCTCGTCGTGGACCCCACGTGATCGTCGTTCGGGTTCTCCTGGCGGCTTCCGCGGGCGTGTTGCTGTGGCCCGGCGCGGCGCTTCACTCCTCCGGGTGCGGAGGCAGCGGCCAGCCGCCCGCCGCCCCTCGCAATCTGAGGATCGTGCCTGGCCTTGCGGCAGCAGCGCCGAGCACGCCGCTCACGTTACGCGACGCGGCCGCGCCGAGCGGTGTATTGATGGGAGCGGCGGCCCGGGCCGGTGAAGTGCTCGCCGGCGATCCCCTGAAGGATTCAGCGTATGCGGCGATCCTCGCAAGCCAATACGGCATGTTGTCGCCCGAGACCGCGTTGAAGTGGAGCGTCGTCCATCCCGCGCGGGACACCTATAACTTCACGTACGGAGACGAACTCGTCGCCTTCGCCGCCGCGCACGGGATGAAGGTGCGAGGACATACACTCGTGTGGGCGGACGCCAATCCGGCGTGGCTCACGACACTGGCGCAAGGGGCCTCCAGCGCGACGATGGCGCGGATCCTCCAGGATCACATCACGACCGTGATGAGCCATTACCGAGGCAAAGTGTTCGCCTGGGACGTCGTCAACGAGGCGGTACGCGACGGCGCCGGCAGCACGGGGACGGAGTTGCGGGATTCGATCTGGTTCAACCAGCCGGGGATCGGATTGTCGGGAACGGGATACGTCGAACAGGCCTTTCGCTGGGCTCACGACGCGGACCCGGACGCGCTCCTGTTCTACAACGAAACCGGCGTCGAATCACCCGGCCCCAAGTTCGACGCCATGTACAACATGCTGAAGGATTTCGTCGCGCGGCGCGTCCCAATCAACGGGGTCGGACTCCAGATGCACATTCAGCTGACGGGAGAACCGACGGGCGATGGGTTGACCACCAACATCCAGCGGCTCGCCGCGCTCGGGCTGCAGGTCCACGTCACCGAGATGGACGTGCGACTGCCTGTCGATGCGGAGGGCCACGCGACGGCGGGAGCACTGGCGGCAGAGGCGGGGCGGTACCAGGAAATTTTGCACGCGTGTCTCGCCAGTCCCGCGTGCAAGGCCTTCCAGACCTGGGGATTCACCGACCGCTACTCGTGGATTCCCGACTCGTTCTCCGGGTGCGGCGCTGCGCTGCCGTTCGACGCCGGCTACGAGGCCAAGCCCGCGGTGAACGTGATGATCAACGAGCTCGCCGGACAGCGGTGAGCCGCCGGCTGGCCAGCTCCTTCCCGATCAGCCAGACGAACGGCGCGTCGTCGACGAGGTATCGCTTCCAAAGACGGCGCGGCTCCATCGCGAGCCGCCACAGCCACTCCAGCCCGCAACGCTGCATCCACACGGGCGCGCGCGCGATATCGCCGGCCACGAAGCTGAAGGACACGCCAATCCCGACGGCGAACGACACGCCTGTTTGGCGCGCGTAGCGGGCGATCCAGCGCTCCTGCTTCGGCGACCCCAATCCCACGAAGAGGATGTCGGCGCCGCTCGTCTGAATGGCAGTCTGCAGACGGCGGTTCGCCTCAACGTCTTTCACGTCCGATGCCGACGGACAGGCCGCGCCGGCGACGCGCAGCCCTCGAAATCTGCGGCTCAACCGCTCGCCTGCCCTGTCTGCCGTGCCAGGATCTCCTCCCAGCAGAAACACCGACAGCCCGCGCGCGGCGGCGCTGGCACAGAGGCCCTCCAAGAGATCGGTGCCGTTGACGCGTCCTTTCAGGCGCGCGTGCAGAAGCGCTGACGCCCACACGAGCGGCACGCCGTCGGCGAGCACGAAGTCGGCGCGGTCGTAGATCGACCGCAGATCTTGATCGCGGCGCAGCCGCATCACGTGGTCGACGTTCGGGGTGACGGCGTACGAATACTCCCGCGCCTCCACCTTCTCCATGATCGACGCGAGCGCCTCGTCGAGCGACACATTGTCGATGGCGGTTCCGAGCACGTCCACGCGGCTCATCGGACGCACTCTCCCGGCTGCAGCGAGGTGCTCGTCGCGAGGCGGCCGGCGCGCGCCATCGAGATGGCCCGCTCGTAGACGGCGAGCAGGCTGCGGTAGAACACTTCTTCCGAACAGTGCGTGTTCGCCCAGAGGCGGGCCGCCTCGCCGAGGCGCACTCGCGCCGGTTCGTCGTGCCACAGCCGGTGCATCGCGCCCGCCAGTTCGCCGGGCGCATTCGGGGTGACGAGCATTCCCCGCTCGTCGTCGCCGACCAGTTCCGGGAGCGCGCCGATGCGCGACGCCACCACCGTCTTCCCGTGCATCATCGCTTCGGCAACGGTCAGCGAGAATGTCTCGTACGAGCGGCTCGGAACCGCGATGATTCGGCTCGCGGCATAAAACCGATCGAGCAGCGACGCATCCACGCGACCGAGGAATTCGACGTTGGCTGGCGCGGATGATCGGAGGCGCTCCATCTCGGGCCCGTCGCCCGCGATCTTCACCGGTACGGCGCAGATGCGCGCGGCTTCGATGAGGGTGTCGACTCCCTTCTCGGGGCTCAATCGTCCCGCGTACCCAACGTATTCGCCCGCGGCACCCGACGCCTCCCCAGAGGGGGCCGGACGCACCGCATTCCGGACCACCTCGATCCGATCCGGATCGTAGCCGGCAGATACCAGCCGGTCCTTGAGGAAGTGCGACACCGCCACGAAGAGCGACACGTTTCCTTCGAAGAGACTCAACTTGCGGCTGACGAAACTGCGCAGCGCATAGGCCGCGCTTTCGGGAACCGATCCGCGGCAGTTGGTCAGCAGGCACCAGTGTTCGTGCCCGCCGAAGCACCGGTTGCACACGTCACCATTCCGCAGGTGATACCAGTTCGGGCAGGTCAGGATGTGACAGTGCACATGAAAGATCGTGGCGACGCCGGCCGACCGGCAGGCGGCCAGGACGGACGGCGACAGGTTCGGAAATACGCTGTGCACGTGAACGACGTCGGGCCGCTCCCGTTCGATGAAGCGCGCCATCTCGGCGTATGCCCGGGGGTTGTACACGCCGCTCGCGGCCGCCCGAATCTTCCGGACGACACTGGCGTCCGTGCCGCGGCTGGAGCGCATCATCAGCGAGGTCGAATGACCGTGTCGCGAAAGGACGCGCTCCACGGTCCGAATCACCGCTTCCTCGCCCCCGAACTCGCTCCGCTGCTGGTTGTAGACCTGCGCGATTCTCATGCTCGACTCGCTGACGTGGAAAACTCGGCTGCCGCCGGTTGATAGCCGGCGTGCCCGGAAATGCCCTCTCTGGTTCGGCGGCGCCGAACCATCCGGTCGAACACGACAATCCGGACGACCAGGGTCGCGGCCGAACTCAGACACAGCGCGAAGGCTGCTCCCGGGACGCCATACGCGCGGACCGCTTCGAGCCCGAACGTGAAGAGCACGCCGACGGCGGCAAGATTCACCAACGCATCCGCGCGCGCGCCGCCGATCATGAACAGCCCTCTCGACAGCGGGAATGCGGCGGCCATCAGCAGCAGGTTCACGGCGAGCAGCGCGACCGCGAGGCCGTGGCCGCTGAATTCGGCGCCGTAGAGGACGCCGACGACCCGCCCGCCAACAATGGCCAGCGCGATCGCCAGCGGCAGGAGGAGGCCACCGAACCCAAGGCTCGCGCGATAGACGTGCCGGCGCAGCGCCCGGCTGCCGCGGTGCGCATATGTGTTGGCGATGCTGGGACCGACGTAGTTCCCCAGTCCGATCAGGACGGGATTTCCCACCGCCACGATCGCAGCGCACGCCGCCCACACGCCAGTTGCCGCAGCACCGTGAAACGCCGTGAGCACCCAGGGATACAGGTACATGGCGCACGCCCAGATGGCGGCACTCGCCAGCACCCAGCGCGCGAACTGCCAGTTCCGGCGTATGGCAATCCCAAGCGCCGGGTACGTCACGTGGATGGACGACCGCATCCGCACGAGCCAGATGCACGACACCGTTCCGGACGCTGCGCCCATCACGCCGTAGACCGCGATGGCCGAGAGATGATGCGACGCGCACAGGAGCGCGATCATCGCGAGCTGTGCCCCGGAGGCGCCCGCGTCGAGCCACAGTGCGGATCCGACCTGCAGATCGGCGAAATGCATGCGCCGCGCGAACTCGCGGATGCCGATGAACGGGAGCACGGAGGCCGTCACGACGACGACCGCGACGAGGCTGCCGGACGCATGCGCATGCGCACAGACGGCCGCGCCAAGGAGCACCAGCAGTCCGAGGCCGATGGAGACGGCGCCCTGCTGGACGAGCATGCTCCCGCGGTACACGCGGCGCTCGCCGGCGCTCATCTGCGGGCTGAACACGGTGTACGGCGTCGCGATCAACGCCGTCGAGAGTTCGGTCGACAGCAGGATCAGCGTCCAGCACACCGCATACAGCCCCAACTCGCTCTTGCCCGCGAGCCGGCCAATCAAGAGTGCCGTGACGAAGTTCGTCACGCTGATGACCCCCTGGTCGGCCAGCGCCACGACGCCGCCGACTCGGCCGTTCAGGAATGCCCTCGCCAACGCGGTCGTTCGAGCGATCGCGCCGGCGCCACGGGTGCTCACGCCCGCGTCTGTTGGATCGCCCAGACGCTTTTTCCGGATCATCGCCGACGCGACGCCCGCCACATAGCTCCGTGCCACCCGCGCGGAGCATCGTTTGCTCAGCACATGAACGGGCTGACGCCGGAGCCGGTGCACCGCCAGACCTGGAAGCGTCCACGCGACCAGGTGCACCACGCGCAACACCAGCCGGGCCACGACCGTTCCGGGGCCTGCGAGTTCGGCATCGATCTCTCCCTGGGATCGCCCCCCTTTGTCTGCGACGGCCAATAGATACGCGGAACTCAACCGAGCCGCGGGAATGACGTGCCGCACGACGGCGCGCGACGCGATCGCAAAGCGCGCACCGCTCACCTGGGCGCGGCGGAAGAACTGCAGATCCTCCCCGTAGCGACGATCGGGGGCGAAGCCTCCCAACGCTGCGAGAAGGGTCTTTCGAATCAGGGCGTTTCCGGTCCCTGGCAACGCATTCTGCCGCCGGCGGGGATCCAGTCTGCTGACCCCTGTCGATAGTGGCTCGAGCATGACCGGGTTCTCGCCAAGAAGCCGCCGGATGGTGCGAGGCAGGTCGGCCACGGCCCCGTCCGGCAAGTCCAGGACGCACGGCCCACCCACAGCGTCTGCTCGGCAGTCGACCGCCGCCGTAAACAGCTCTGCCAGCCACTGCGGCTCCGCGACCTGGTCGTCGTCGAAGAAAGCGACCCATTCACCGCGCGCCTCGGCCACCCCGCGATTCCGGGCGGCGGCAATGCCCTGGTTCGGCTGCCACACGTAGCGGAGATCCACGGCCGCACCCGCGGCCAGGGTCCGCACGATATCGCGCGTCGCGTCGACCGAACCGTCGTCGATGACAAGGATCTCGAAGCCCCCTCCGGGCACTGTGCGCAGGGACGTAAGTGATGCCAGGGCGTTCCGGAGAGAGCCGCACCGGTTCCAGGTACACACGATCACGGTGATGAGCGGAGACGTCGGCGACATCGGCAGCACCTCGGCGGTCATGCTGACGGCACCCACCCGATCGCGCGCGTGCCTCGACCGCGCACGTGCGTAACGTGACTGGCCATCCCGCCCGGGCGGGTCGTCCACGGAATCAGCGCGAGGTGCAGGAGTAAGAGGTTCACTACGAAGTTCGGGTACGACGGCAGAACGTTGATGGACTCCGTCAGGTTGTGAACCAGCGCGAAGATCAACAACGCGCTCCACGCACCATAGCTGTCGTCGCCGCGGAGAAACCGGTACACACAGGTCGACAGACCGGCCACCAGCAACAGCAGGTAGAAACCGGTCCCAATGACTCCCAACGCGAGCACCTGATCCAGATACGCGGAGTGCGCCTGATTGACCGGCCAGTGCGCATGCTGCGAAATTGCTTCGATGTGATCGTCCGTCCAGAAGCCTTCGAATCCAACGCCGAGCAATGGATGGTCCGCGGCGTAGGACAAACACATCTGCCAGACGTCCGTCCGTCCGGTCAGCTCACTGACATCGCCATCGTCTCTCTGCGTGCCGACCGCGTTCACGAGGCTGGGCGTGACCGCGATGGCGGTGGCGCCAGAGAGGACGACCACCAGGACGCCCGTGGCGAGCGCGATGCGGCCGCTCGGTCGCGCGACGGGCGCCTTCCAGGCGCGGAGGTAAACCAGGAGTGCCGAACACCCGAGGGCGACGGACAGCGCAATCATGGACGTCCGCGACCCCGTCATGAGCAGGAACAGCAGCAGCACTGCCCCGCCCCAGAGTGCGTTGCGCCGCACCGCCGGGTGGGATCGCCACATCATCCAGCAGAGAATGATGAGGCCCAGCGACAGGCTCGCTCCCTCCAGGTTCGGATGGACCGTTCCCCCAAAACGGTGGCCGGCGCTGAAGGGATGGAAGTTGTTGAACCTGATTTCCGCAATGATTCCGGGAACCAAATCCACGATCGGCATCATTAGGATGAAGCGACCGAGAATCCGCAGATCCATCCGGACCACGAGGCCGGCTGCGAACACCAGCAGCAGCAAGTACGCAATCAACCGGCGAAACGTCAGGGCCGCGTCGGCTGCCCACGTCAGACTGAGGCCGGACCAGCAGACGTACAGCAACAACAGCACCGCGACGACGCCGCCCGGGCGAACGTACCGGCGATATCGGGCGAGCAGACCGATGCCGATCGCGCCGAGCGCAATCGTCAGCAGCTCGCGCTCGAGGCTGCCATCGTGCGCCTGCTGCGCCATGTCGGAGATGTCGCCGCCGCCGGCGAGCCACACGGCCGGAGCGTCCATGCGGTGCTGCAGCCCGAACGTCAGCAGCCACGTCGACGCGAACAACAGCCATGGAAAGCTCGCGCGCGGCCTGGGTCGGGTCCACCTCACGCTCGTGCTCACGCCGCACCGCTTCCGCGCAGGACAGCGGGAATCGTCCGGGCGAGGATCGCCAGGTCGAGTCCTAGAGACCAGCGGTCGATGTATTGGAGATCCAGCTCGATCCACTTGCCGAAATTCGTGTCGCTCCGACCGTTGACCTGCCATAGGCAGGTGAGTCCAGGCTTGACGCTGAAGCGGCGCATCAGCGACGACTCATTGAAGCGGCCGACATCGCGCAACGGCAGCGGCCGCGGACCGACCAGCGACATGTCCCCGAGCAGGACGTTGAAGAGCTGCGGCAGCTCGTCGATCGACGTTTTGCGCAGGAAGCGTCCGACCGTGGTGATTCGCGGATCGTTACGGATCTTGAATGCCGGGCCCTCGACCTCGTTTCGATGCTCGAGCTTCGCCTGCTGCGCCTCCGCATCCACGACCATGGTGCGGAACTTGTACATCCGGAACTGCCGGCGATTGAATCCATACCGAAGTTGACTGAAGATCGCCGGCCCGGGGCTGGTGGCCCGGACGAGCACCGCGGTGACCAGGAGCAGGGGCGACACGATGAGCAGCCCCGCGACAGCGCCGGCGATGTCGAGGCCGCGCTTGACCACGAGCCTGTAGTCGTCGACGACGTGCGTCACTCGGGTGGCCGGAATGCCGGACCACCGATCGTGGCTCACCTTGGCCCGACCGAGCGCGAACACGTCGGACGGATACTGCACTTCGACGCCCATCCGTTCGCACGTGGCCAGCACGTGCTGAATCAGCTCGTAACAGGAGCGCACCGGCAACGCGACCAGCACCAGATCGACAGCGTTCTGCGCGAGAAAGCGTTCGAGGTCCTCGATCGGTCCGAGCAGGCGTCGCGCGATGTGCGGCTGCACGCGACCCGCGTCGCGCCGGTCGAGGAACCCGAGGATGTCGTAGCGCAGGAGGTTGTCCCGTCCGATGTTCGCCAGCAGCCGCAGCGTCCGGGGACCGCTGCCGACGACCAGGACCTTGATGGGCGCTCCCGCGCGGGCGACCCACCGGGCCACGAGCGTCATCGCGATGTGCCCGGCCACCTCGGTGACGACGGCGAGCACCCAGAAGAGGACGACCATGGAGCCGGTAAACTCGCCGCTCTCGCTGGTGAGACAGAACAGCAGGACCGGCAGCGTCCCGATGCTCACGGCGCGGCAGAGGCCGAGTACCTGCCGCAGCGATTCTTTGCGGGTACGCAGCTGCGGCGGCTGCACCAGCGCAAGAGCGCCGTTCCAGACGCCAAGAAACGCGCAGAGCAGGACCAGGTTCTTGACCGTCAGCCGGACCGAGAACAGTTCCTGCCACCCGTACGGCGAGTGCACCGCCGTGCCGACGGTGAACACCATCAGCAGCAGGCACAATCCGCAGGCGGCATCGAACGCGCGACGCGCGAAAGTGAGCGAAAACTTGAGTGTGGGAGTCATGGGCCCGGATCACGTTCACGAGGGTGGCCGTGCGAGGCACCCCCTCGAGTTAGTACGATTCGCGCATTACAGCCGTCGGTAGATGGCGCCGGGGATCGGAAACGTCCGATTCGTCAGCACCGCGCCAAGCACATCGATGTGCGCGGCTTCGAGATCGGCGAGCACCCGGCGGGCCGTCTGCCGGCGTGTTGCGGACGCGTCGATGACGAGCACCACGCCGTCGACCACCGGCCCCAGGATGGTGAGATCCCGGTGCATGGTGGCGCCGGCCAGATTTACGACGAGGCGATCGAACTTTGTCTTCAGCGAGTGGACCGTGGCCACGAAATCGCCAGCCGGCATGTTGGCGGCGGCGTCAGCGGCCAGCGACCCCGGCGACATCGACCAGAGGCGCCCCTCCACGACCGCCGCCGCACTGCCGAGGCTGCACTCGCCGAACAACGCGTCCGAGAGTCCGCGAGCGGGCCTGTCGTCGGCCGTCTGCGCAACGGCGCCCCCGGCCCAGTTCGCATCGACGATGCAGACGGCGCCGCCGCTCTGGCGCGCGCAGGCCCGCGCCAGCCCGGCGCTCACCGCGGCCGTGTCAGCCGAAGAGTCGGCCGGCGCGACGGCGACCAACCGGCGCGGCTCGGTGTCTGGCGCGAAAAAGACGCGCCGGGCGAGCAGCGCGAACTCGCTCGCCATCCGCTCGTCGCCCGACAGGGACACAGATCCGCGGTCCTCGTCCGCCGCCGCTCTCGCCGCACGGGGCCGGTCGCCCGTATCGGATGCTGTGAGCTGCTGCGGTGAACGTTCGAGCACTTCGGCCAATTGGGTCATCGTCTTCTTGCTCCAGGCGGCCGGGCCGCCGCTATGCAGTCGCGATTCGAGAAACGTCGGGACGTCAACTCCGTGCCGGCAGTGTCGCCAGAACGGGAATACCGAGCGCGTCCTCCACCTCGCCGGGCGTGGTGCAGTACGGCGACAGGAAATCGAGCAGGTACGCGGTGAACAGGCCGATGAACAGCGCGGCGGCGGCGCCAATCAACGCAACGAGCAGCCGGCCCGGGCCGGCCGGCAGGGCGGGAACCGTCGGCGGCTCCGCGATGGCGACGTTGGCAATACGGGTCCGATCGAGCGCGTCGGAGATCCGCGCCTCTTCCGCCTTCTTCAGGTACAGCCGATAGTTCTCTTCCGCAATCTGCATCGAGCGCTTCAGGACGTCCTGGGTCGCCCCTTCGGTGTCGAGCTTTCGCGCCCGCTCTCGGTACGAGGCGATGGACTTCTCGATCGCGGCCGCGCGCGCGATATCCGCCTGTCGCTCGGTGGTGACCC
>DASUKM010000015.1:0-8866 GCA_036278735.1 Vicinamibacterales bacterium | reverse complement strand
GAAGGCGGGGGGCGGAAGGCGGGGGGCGGAAGGCGGGGGGCGGAGGGCGGAGGGCGGGGGGCGGAGGCGGAGGGCGGGGGCGGAGGCGCGCGGCGCAGGGGGCGGAGACGAGCGGGACGGCTATCGCCCGCCTGCCAGCGCCAGCAGGCCGTACACGCACGCGCCGATGAGCGCCGCGGCGGGGATCGTCAGGACCCACGCCCACACGATCTGGCGCGCGACCCCCCAGCGCACCGCCGAGAGCCGCCGCGTGGCGCCGACCCCGACGATCGCGCCCGTGATGGTGTGGGTCGAACTGACGCCGACGCCAAACGACGTCGCGATGAAGATCGACACGGCCGCCCCGGTCTCCGCGGCGAACCCGCCCACCGGCTGCAGCTTGGTGATCTTGGACCCCATCGTGTGGATGATCCGCCAGCCGCCCGTCAGCGTGCCCAGGCCGATCGCCGTGTAGGCGGCGAACTCGACGGGCCACGGGATCGGCAGTTGTCCGTCGATCAGGTGCAGGTAGCCGCCGGTGACGAGCGCGCCCGCGATGATGCCCATCGTCTTCTGCGCGTCGTTGGCGCCGTGCATCAGGCTGAAACCGGCCGCCGAGAGCAGCTGCAGGCGGCGGAACCAGTGATCGACGCGGCCGGGCCGCACCCGCCGGAACGCCCAGTAGATCCCCGTCATCACGACCAGCCCGACGACCAGGCCGACGAGCGGCGACACGACGATGAAGACGAGCGTCTTGATCCAGCCGGCGGCAATGATCGCGCCGAAGCCGGCCTTGGCGACCGCGGCCCCCGCATAGCCGCCGAACAGCGCGTGCGAGGAGCTCGTGGGCAGGCCGTAGTACCAGGTGATCAGGTCCCAGATGATCGCGCCGATCAGCCCCGCGTAGATGACGGGAAAGGTGACGATGCTCAGGTCGACCATGCCGGCCCCGACGGTCTTGGCGACGGCGGTGCCGAAGAGGAAGGCGGCGACGAAGTTGAAGAAGGAGGCCCAGATGACGGCCTTGCCGGGCGAGAGCACGCGCGTCGACACGACGGTCGCAATCGAGTTCGCCGCGTCGTGGAAGCCGTTGAAATAGTCGAAGACGAGCGCGACCAGCACGAGGCCGCCGACGGCGAACAAGTTCGCGTGCATCCTGGCTCAGGCGTGTTTCACGACGACGCCCTCGAGGACGTTGGCGACGTCCTCGCAGCGATCCGTCGCTTCTTCGAGGAAATCCAGGATCTCCTTCCACTTCATGATCTCGATCGCGTCGCGCTCCTCGGCGAACAGCGACTGGACGGCGGTCTGGTGCGCGCGGTCCGCCTCGTTCTCGAGCCGGTTGATTTCGACCGCCGGCTCGGCGACCCCCTTGCGGTTCTCGAGCGCCTGCACGGCGCGAACGACCTGCTCGGCCGAGTCGAGGATGATCCGTCCGAGCTCGCGCGCCCCGGGCCGGACGCTGCCGATGTGATACAGCCGCACGATCGTGGCCGACGCATCGATCGCATCCATCACGTCGTCGAGCGTGCGCGCCAGCGTGTGGATGTCTTCGCGGTCGAGCGGGGTGACGAAGGTCCGGTTGAGGCGCTGGATGACCTCGTGCGTGAGGAAGTCGCACTTGTGCTCGACCTCCTTGATTTCGTCCGCCTTGTCCCAGACCGGCTTGTCGGGCGCGAGCATCGACACGAGCAGCTGCGCGCCGTAGCGGATCTGCTCCGCCAGGGCGACGAAATCGTCGTAGAACCGCTCTTCCTTCGGGATCAGCCTCACCGACGTCCTCCCCCTCGCGCCGGGATCTTAGCAGATTGCCGCAACGTCCGCCGATGCCGGCCGCGCGGCGGCTAGAATTGATCCATGACGGACGTGCTGACCCTCATCCTCGGCGGCGGCCGCGGCGCGCGCCTCTATCCGCTGACGCACATGCGGTCCAAGCCGGCCGTCCCGATCGGCGGCAAGTATCGCCTGATCGACATCCCGATCAGCAACTGCCTGCACGCCGGGCTGAAGAAGATTTTCGTGCTGACGCAGTTCAATTCCGCGTCGCTCAACCGGCACGTCGCGCAGACGTACCGGCTCGACGTCTTCTCGGAGGGGTTCGTCGAAGTGCTGGCCGCCGAGCAGACGCCCGAGAGTTCCGACTGGTTCCAGGGCACCGCCGACGCCGTGCGGCAGGCCGCGCGCCACTTCACGGGCTACGACGCCGACCATTACCTCATCCTGGCCGGAGACCATCTGTACCGGATGGATTTCTGCGAGCTGCTCGACGCGCACATCGAGACCGGCGCCGACATCACGATTGCGGCGCAGCCGGTGACCGGCGCCGACGCGACCCAGATGGGGATCTTCCGCTTCGACGAAACCGGCCACATCACCGGCTTCGAGGAGAAGCCGAATGCCGATCGGCTCCGGGCGATGAAGAGCAGCGCCGGCACCGGGCCGGCCGGCGCGGGGCTCTCGGGCGAGAAGCCCTTCGTCGCCTCGATGGGCATCTACGTGTTCTCGCGCGACGTGCTGCTCGAGATGCTGGAACAGCCGGGGGTCGACTTCGGGAAGGAGATCATCCCGGCGGCGCTGCGGACCTTCAGCGTGCACGCGTTCCTGTTCCGCGGCTACTGGGCCGACGTCGGCACGATCGAGGCGTTCTACGACGCGAACATCCAGTTGACGCAGCGCAGCGCGCCGTTCAACTTCTTCCATCCGCACCGGCCGATCTACACGCACCCGCGGTTCCTGCCGGCCACCCGCGCGTACGAGACGCGCCTCGAGTCGGCGATCGTGGCCGAGGGCTGCTATCTCGATCACAGCGACATCCGCGAATCGGTGGTCGGGATCCGGACGTATGCGGGCCCCGGGTCGCGGATTACGCGGTCGGTGCTGCTCGGCGCCGACTTCTACCACGAGGAGGACGGCGGCACGAGCGGCGTCCGCCTCGGCATCGGCCGCGACGTCGTGCTCGACGGCGTCATCGTCGACAAGAACGCCCGGATCGCCGACGGCGTCCGGCTGGTCAACCACGCCAACATCGACCACGCCGACGGCGACGGCTACGTGATTCGCAGCGGCATCATCGTCGTGCCGAAGGGGGCCGTGGTCCGGACGGGGACGACGGACTGATCGGGGGTGCGCGCGCCGGGCGATCCCGCGCCGCGCCCGATGGCATACAATAGGAAGGTTTGTGCGGGCATGGCCGATCCCGTCTGCGTCTACTGCCGAAGGCGTCCCGTCGACCCGCGATGGCAGCCGTTCTGCAGCGACCGCTGCAAGCTGGCGGATCTGGGCCGCTGGCTCTCGGGCGACTACCGCGTGCCGGCCGACGACCGGCCGGTAGACGAAGACGAGCCGGACGACCACGGACACCCGGAGCCCGACTGACGCATCTCACACGATAGAGCGCATGGCCGACACCCTGACCGTTACCGACAACCGCACCGGCACACAGTACGAGATCCCGATCCACGACGGCACCATCCGGGCGACCGACCTGCGTCAGATCAAGGTGACGCCCGACGAGTTCGGGATGATGACGTACGACCCGGCCTTCATGAACACGGCCGCGTGCCGCAGCGCCATCACCTACATCGACGGCGAGAAGGGGATCCTCCTCTATCGCGGCTACCCGATCGAACAGCTCGCCGAGCGGAGCGACTTTCTCGAGACCGCGTACCTGATTCTGTTCGGCGAACTGCCGTCGAGCGCGCAGTACGAGGAGTGGCGGCGCCGCATCACGCTGCACACCATGCTGCACACCAACGTCGCGAAGCTGATGGAGGGCTTCCGGCACGATGCCCATCCGATGGGCATGTTCATCAGCACGGTCGCGGCGCTCTCGACGCTCTATCCGGACGCGAAGGACATCTTTTCCGAAGAGTCGCGGCGGCTCCAGACCGTGCGGCTGATCGCGAAGGTGCCGGGCATCGCGGCCTGCGCCTTCCGGCACTCGATCGGCCGGCCGTACAACCAGCCGGCCAACGAGCTGAGCTACGCGGGCAACTTCCTGAACATGCTGTTCCGGATGACGGAGCTGAAGTACCAGCCGAACCCGGTGCTGGAACGCGCGCTCGACGTGCTCTTCATCCTCCACGCCGACCACGAGCAGAACTGCAGCACGAGCACGATGCGCGGCATCGGCAGCTCGCACGCCGACCCCTACTCGGCGCTGGCCGGCGCGGCCGCGGCGCTCTACGGACCGCTCCACGGCGGCGCCAACGAAGCGGTCCTCCGGATGCTCAACGAGATCGGCTCGGTGCAGAACATTCCGGGCTTCGTCCGCCGCGTCAAGGGGGGCGAAGGACGGCTGATGGGGTTCGGCCACCGCGTCTACAAGTCGTACGACCCGCGCGCGAAGATCATCAAGAAGGTGGCGGACCTCGTGTTCGAGGTCACCGGCCGCAACCCGATGCTCGACATCGCGCTCGAACTCGAGCGCATCGCGCTCGAAGACGACTACTTCGTCTCGCGCAAGCTGTATCCCAACGTCGACTTCTACTCCGGCCTGATTTATCAGGCCATCGGGTTCCCGATGGACATGTTCCCGGTGCTGTTCGCCATCGGCCGCACCGCGGGCTGGATTGCCCAGTGGCAGGAGATGCTCACCGACCCGGACCAGAAGATCGCGCGGCCGCGGCAGATTTACACCGGCGCGCAGAAGCGCGATTACGTGCCGCTCGACAAGCGCAAATAGCGCGACACGGAGGACGCGGCATGACGCACGAGGGCAACCGGCAGACGAGCTCCTGGCGCGGCGCGGCGTACGGCGCCGCCCTCGCCGCGGTCTGTGCCGCCGCCGTGGCGGCGCAGGCGCCCGCCGCCTTCGATTCGAGCCGCGCGTGGGAAGACCTGCGCCAGATCGTGTCGTTCGGCCCGCGCCCCGCCGGCTCGGCCGCCCTCGAACAGACGCGGGGCTACATCGAGAAGCAGCTCGCCGACGCCGGGCTGAAAGCCGAGGAACTGCCGTTCGACGCGAAAACGCCGATCGGCACCATTCACATGGTCAACGTCCGCGCGACGCTGCCCGGCCCCGCCGGCCACGGCCGCCTGATCGTCGCGGGCCACTACGACACGAAGCTCTTTCACGACTTCCCGTTCGTCGGCGCCGACGACGGCGCCTCGAGCGCGGCGTTCGTGCTCGAACTGGCGCGCGCGCTGAAAGGCCGCAAGAACGCGCTGCCGATCGAGCTGCTCTTCCTCGACGGCGAGGAAGCGACAGGCGAATGGGCCGGCACCGATCATACCTACGGCAGCCGGCATTACGTCGAGGAGGCGCGCCGGAAGGGGACCCTCGAAGACATCCGCGCGTTCATCCTCGTCGACATGATCGGCGACCGCGACCTCGACATCCGCCGCGAGACGAACTCGACGCCGTGGCTCACCAGCGCGATCTGGGATGCGGCGCATCGTCTGAAGCAGCCGGCCTTCCTCGACGACACGACGACGGTCGAAGACGACCACCTCGAGTTCCTCGCGGCCGGCGTCCCCTCGGTCGACATCATCGATCTCGACTACCCCGCCTGGCACCACCCGGAAGATCGGCTCGATCGCGTCGCCGCCGGCAGCCTGCAGGCGGTCGGCGACGTCCTGATCGCGGCGCTCCCGGCGATCGAAAAGCACGCGACCCGCTGATGGTTCGTCAGGCCTGAAAGGCCTGACCCACAAGCAGGAAGCTGGCAGCTGGAGACTGGCAGCTGCTGTCGTGGGTCAGCCCTTTAAGGGCTGACCAGCCGAGCGGCCGCCGCTCGCCCGGATTTCCGCCTCGATCTCCTCGTCCTCGAGCACCGTCGGCGACCCCTTCGCTCGCGCAAAGATGCGCTCGACGAGGTCGTCGCTCGGCGCGATGCCCCGGCGTTCCAGCCAGAAGACGACGTTCGAGCGGCCCGACATCGGCCCGACATCGATCTGCTGTTGGCGGCCGACCAGGCTCGCCGGCACGCCGGAATAGACCGCGTCGACCAGCGCGGCGTCGTGCTTGCGGAACGCCTTGATCACCGCCGCGGCGTGCACGCCCGTCGCCGTCCGGAAGGCGTCGCGCCCGACGACCGGATAGTTGGCGGGGATGGGGACGCCTGTCGCGTCCGACACCGCCTCGCAGTACTCGACGAGGCCGGAGAGATCGCGATCCCGGTATCCCATCAGCGTCAGGTTGAGCAGCAGCAGGTCCATCGGCGTGTTGCCGACCCGCTCGCCGATCCCGATCGCCGCGCCGTGCAGGCGCGTGGCGCCGGCCTCGAGCGCCGCGAGCGTGTTGGCGATCGCGAAATCGCGATCGCGATGGCCGTGCCAGTCGATCCCGACGCCGCCGCCGCACGCCTCGACGACCGTCGCGACGAAGCGCACGACCGCCGCCGCCCCGGCGGGGGTCGCATGCCCGACCGTGTCCGCGATGCAGACCCGCCGCGCGCCAGCGCGAATGGCCGTCGAGTAGAGGGCGCGCAGCGTCTCCGGATCGGCGCGGGTCGTGTCCTCGGTGACGTACATCACGGGGAGGTTCTCGCCGACCGCGAACGTGATCGCCTCCTCCGTCAGGGCGAGCAACTGATCGAGCGACCACCCTTCCGCGAACTGCCGCAGCGGACTCGAGCCGATGAACGCGCAGCACTCGATGGGCAGCCCCGCGCGCTGCGAGATCTCGGCAATCGGCCTCACGTCGGCGACGAGCGTGCGGGCGGCGCAATTGGCCTGAATCGACAGCCGCTCGGCGGCAATCTCGCGCGCCAGCCGTTCGACGTCGCGGACCACGTGCGCGCCGGCCCCCGGCAGGCCCAGATCGGCGGTGTCGATCCCGAGCCGATCCATGAGGTGCAGGATATGGAGCTTTTCCTCGATCGAGGGGCACCGGACCGACGGCGACTGCAGCCCGTCGCGCAGCGTCTCGTCGTCCAGCATGACGGAGGGCCGGGGGCCCGGGACCGCCGGCCGGTTCCAGTCGTAGATCAACGGATGCACGTCAGCGCCTCTGGTCCCCCGCCCGGATGATCGTGAACAGTCCGGCGGCGAAGATGCCGAGCGCCCAGGCCGACGAGATGGCCAGCGCGCGCCCGGCCGCGTAGTGAAGATCGTCCTGCAGGTGCACGCCTGGTCCGAGATGGGCCTGGAAGAGCGCCGCCTGGAGCAGCGATCCACGCACGGCGTCGTGCATCTGCATGTCCCAGACGCCGTTCCAGACGACGACGGCGATGATGATCCAGAGCACGAGCAGCCGGCGCCGCGCGCGCGAGAGCGCCATCAGCTCGCGAAGCGCAGCACGAGGGCCGTGATGTCGTCGCTCTGCGCCGCTCCCTTCGTGAACGCGCGCACGTCCGAGAAGATCGCCTGGAGCATCTCGGGCGGCTCGACGCCGACGTGCGCTTCCACGCTCTCGAGGAGCCGGGCCTCGCCGTACTCCTCACCCGACGCCGACATTGCTTCCGAGACGCCGTCGCTGAACACGATCAGCCAGTCGCCGGGGGCGAGCGTGATCGTCTCTTCCTGGAACGCGGCCGCCTCGAAGAGGCCGACGATGGGACCGCCGGTTTCGAGACGCCTGACGCTCCCCGGACGCGATCCGACGACGAGCGGCGGATTGTGGCCGGCGTTGCAGTACGTCAGCTCCCCGTTCGCGCGCAGCGAACCGTACATCAGGGTGACGAAGCGCGATTCGATGCCGCGGCGGTACAGCGCGAGGTTCACGCGGGCGATCGTCTGCGCCGGTCCGTCGTTCGACGCCGCCTGCGCGGCGAAAATCCCCTGCATCATCGCGCTCAGCAGCGCGGCCGGGGGCCCTTTGCCCGCGACGTCGCCGAGCGCGAACCCGAACGAGGCGTCCGGCAGGTCCACGTAGTCGAAGAAGTCCCCCCCAATCGACCGGCACGGCAGCGAGGCGGCGGCGGCGCGGAAGTACGGCCCCACACGGCCCGCCTTCGGCAGGAGCGCCTGCTGGATCTCGGCCGCGATCCGCATCTCCTGCTCCATCCGCGCCTTCTCCATCGTTTCGCGATAGAGCCGCGCGTTCTCGATCGCGACGGCCGCTTCGGTCGCGAGCGTCTCGAGCGCGCCGCGCGTCGACGTGGACATCAACAGGCCCTTCTCGCGGCTGTCGAGATACAGCACGCCGATACGCCGCTCCTCGGCCGGCGCGTCCGCTTTGTCGAGATAGCGCACGAGCCGCAGCGGGACGCAGAGGACGTTGCGGATGCCGAGCGCCACCGTCCCCATGTGGACGTTCGCCAGTTCGCCGTCGAGCAGGTCGGCGACGATCCGCGGCTCGCCCGTGCGGAAGACTTCCTCGGGGATCTTGCGGCTGGTGGCGAAGGTGTTGCCGGAGAGCGTCAGCCGTCCGCGGCCGCGGGCCAGCTTGAACTCGAGGGCGCCGTCGGGGCCCGCCAGCATGATGAAGCCGCGCTCGGCGCCGCTGACCTCGATCGCCGAATCCAGCACCAGCGCGAGCACGTCGTCGAGCACCCGCCCGCTGCCGAGCGCGCGCAGCCCGTCGAGCAGCGCCGCAATCTGCCGCAGGTCGCCGATGGCGGTCGTCGTGGCCCGGTCCTGCGCCGGGGCCGAATCGGCCAGCAGGAACACCATTTCGGCGCCGCCGGTGCGCCCGAGCCGGATGCGGTCCCCGTGGGCGAGCGGCTTCTCCGTCACCGCCTCGCCGTTGACGTAGGTGCCGTAGCGCGAACTCCGGTCGCGGATGATGAACTGGTTGTCGCGCAGGTCGATTTCCGCATGGTCCCGCGACACTTCGCTCCCGGCGAGACGCAAGTCGTTCGTCTCGCGCCGGCCAATGCCGAAGAGCGCCTTGTCAACCGGCACGATGCGCCGGCCGAGCGCGTCGGTCACTTCGAGACGGGCGTCGGGCACGGTGCGAGTTTATCAAAGTGGGAGGACGGGTGGCGGAAGGCGGAGGGCGGAG
>DASUKM010000014.1:0-114487 GCA_036278735.1 Vicinamibacterales bacterium | reverse complement strand
GGGCGGAGGGCGGAGGGCGGGGGGCGGAGGGCGGGGGGCGGAGGGCGGGGGGCGGAGGGCGGAAGGCGGAAGGCGGAAGGCGGAGGGCGGAGGGCGGAGGGCGGGGGGCGGAGGGCGGGGGGCGGAGAAGCTGGAACTTGGGAACTGGAATCTGGGAACTGGGAACTGGCAACTGGGAACTGGCAACTGGGAACTGGAATCTGGCTACTGGCTGCTGGAAGCTGGCGGCTGCGCTTACTGATAGATGATGAGCGACGGCACCGGCTCGAGCGCCATCACTTGCGCCGGCTGCAGCATGTCCGTGTCCTGCAGATAGAACAGCTTGAATCCGGCAAACGGCAGCGCCCGCTGGCGGATCACCGTGCGATACGTGTTCCGCTTCAGCGCCGGCGACCCGAAGCCGTCCACGTCGAGGACGACGTCGAGCACGGGGCTGGTGAGGATTCGATCCTTGTCGGGCAGCATGCCGGTGGTGAACTGGTGAACGATCAGCACCTTCGACGGCAGGTGGTCGCGTGCGATCAGCACCTCGAGCAGTGCAATCGCATCGTTGACCTCGCGCGCCTGCATGGTCCCGATCCGGCGCCCGGGCACGCCGGCGTCGCCCATCGAGAACTCGGGGTCGAGCGCAAGGTAGACGTCCGGCTGCTCGAGATACGGCGTCAGATACGCGAGTTCGTCGAGCACCGTCGAACGGCCGGTCTGGACGTCGAGAATCAGCTTCAGCCCGGCGCGGCGCGCCTCGCGCAGCATCCGGTCGATCACCTCGCGGCTCTCGCGACGACGGTAAAGCCCGTCGCGCCCGGGCTGTCCCTGCGCCACGACGGCAATCAGCTCGTATGCCGGCAGCACGTCCTTGTGGGTGACGTGCGCGTACGCCTGCGCCTGGTGTTTCAACCCGTCGGCGAGCGCCTGGCCCTGAAGGCGTCCGAGGACCCCCATCCGGCCATTCCACGGGCTGCCGTACCACGTGACGAGGAGGTGCGAGGCCAGCACCGACTCCGGCGGCAGCGTGCGGGTGACGGCGAGCGGCGCGCGGGGAGGCGGCGGTAGCGGCACGCTCGGCGCAACGGCGGCGACGCCCGCCGCGCCAAACGCGCCGGACGCCATCAGGATTCCCGTAATCCACGCACCGCGCATCGGCTGCCGAATCGCAAGCGGCGTGCCCGCGGCACACGCGATCGCGCCGGGCGGCCGCCGGGCACGATCCGCTCGCGATCCCGCACGGGCGCCGGCGAAGCGGGCCGGATTCGCGCGACAAATTCGTCAGCGGCTCCTGATTTCGTGATCGCCGCCGCGGCGCACAAGAAGCTCGAACGCATGATGCGGCGCGTCGAGGATCTGGCGCGAACGTGGCGTTTCGGATCCGACGGGGCGGGTTGGCTGGGCGCCGCTCGGCCGCCTGACAACTCGACGCGCTCGGACGGCCGGAGCTCCTCGAGCATGGCGGTATCGCCCGCGGCGAGCTGGCAAGCCCGATTTCTGGCGCCGTGGACGGGGCCGCGGACCGCGATAGGATCGACGGATGCCGGCCGGTCGGACGTATCTTCCCGCCGCGGGGCGCGACATTTTCCTGCCGCTCTACGATCCCGTGACGCGGCTGCTCGGCATGCCGGCGGCGCTGCGGGCGCTGGTCGAACAGGCGGCGCTGCAGCCCGGACAGATCGTGCTCGACGTGGGCTGCGGCACGGGTACGCTGGAAGTGCTCCTCGGGCGCCGGCATCCAGCCGTGGCCGTCGTGGGGCTCGACCCCGATCCAAAGGCGCTGGCGCGGGCGCGACGGAAGGCGGCGCGGGCGGCGGGGACGGCGACGTTCGCCCGGGGGTTCGCCGACGCGCTCCCCTTTGGTGACCACACGTTCGATCGCGTGTTCTCGTCGATGATGTTTCATCACCTTCCGTCCGGCGTCCGGACGCCAACGCTCGTCGAGATCCGGCGCGTGCTCGGGCCGGGCGGCCGGCTGGAGTTCCTGGATTTCGCCGGCGGATCGCACGCCACGCTCGCCGGCGCCCTGCACGGCGGACAGGTGAACGCCGCCGTCGAGGATCGGCTGCTGCGGCGGATGACGGAGGCTGGGTTCGCCGAGGCGAGGCGCATCGCGACGTTCAAGCGGATCGTGGGCGTGCTTGCGTACTATCAGGCGATTGCGCCGTAGATCGGACCGGCCAAGCGCGGCAGGGCCGGTCTTCAGACCCGGCACTCGGGGGGCGCGCAATCCCATTGACAGCACGCGGGCGGGCCGCATACAGTTCGCCTTCAAAATCCACAACCCGGACACGACACTCCTGCGCATTCGCGTCTTCGCGTCGGCATCGGCGTTCGTGTGTGCGGGGTCCGGGCGTGACTTGCTGGAGGAACGCATGCGATCGTCCCGAGCCGTGGCCGCCGCCTGTTTGATCGTCTGCCTGCCCGGCGCGCTGGCGCAGGCGCAGCAGGCGGTGCGCGATCATCCGCTCGTCTCGCGCTTCCAGGGCTCCGAGGTGAAGGAGCACAAAGCCGTCGAGTTCGACGCGTTCCAGCTGCCGCTCGGCCCGATCGCCGCGGCCGACGTCTACGGGCGGACCCAGCCGCTCGAAGGCAAGGTGACGAGCTTCAAGTACACCGTGCCCGCCGAGCGCTCCGCGCTGGAGGTGAGCCGCAGCTACCGCGACGAACTCCAGAAGGCCGGCTTTCAGGTGCTGTGGTCGTGCGCCGGCACAGCGTGCTTTTCGCCGAAGTTCGAAGGCGGATACACGACGTCGACGTCCGGCGTCTGGTGCCGCACCTGCGAGCAGCCGATGCAGTATCTCGCGGCAAAGCTCGCGCGCCCGTCGGGAGACGCGTACGTGTCGCTCGTGGTCGAGAAGGATCAGTACGAGGGGGGCGCGTGGCTGACGATCGTCGAGGTGAAGCCGCTCGAAGGAGGCCTGGTGAAGGTCGACGCCGCGGCCATGGCCAACGATCTCTCGACGTCGGGTCATGCGTCGATCTACGGCATCTTCTTCGACACCGGCAAGGCGACGTTGAAGCCGGAATCGGACGCGACGCTCGCCGAGATCGCGAAGCTGCTCTCCTCCTCCGCAGCGCTCAGGCTGCACGTCGTCGGGCACACCGACAACGTCGGGACGCTCGCGTCGAACATGACGCTGTCGAAGCAGCGTGCCGACGCCGTCGTCGCGGCGCTGACGGGCCGGTATCACGTCGCGCCGACCCGGCTGCAGTCGGCCGGTGTCGGTCCGCTCGCGCCGGTCGCGACGAACCGCACGGACGAGGGACGCGCGAAGAATCGCCGCGTGGAACTGGTCGAAGAGTAGGCCGGGTCTTCAGACCCGGCATGTCCAGGCCGGGTCTTCAGACCCGGCGCTCAGGACTTCCAGATTGACGCCTTCTTGGCCCACTGGCTGTCCTGGAAGCGCGTCTGGAATGCCTGACCGACGGCCTTCAACGCCGCCGGATCGTTGGTGGCGCGGTAACGCGACACGCCGGCCCAGTACTGCGCCTCGGGGGCCGCATCGGTGGAAGGATACCGGTTGAGCACGTCCTGGTACAGCTGCTCCGCGCGGCGGTAGTCCTTCCGCGCGAACGCCGCCTTGGCCATGCCCAGGTCGAGCTGCGACAGAAAGTCCTCGACCGGAAGAAAGCCTTCGATGCGGTGCCGCTCCGTGCCGTCGCGATCGAGGATGAGCACGGCCGGGGTCCATTGCGCGTTGTACTGCGCGCCCAGCCGCTGGAATTCGTCCCGGTTCTGCTTCACGTGCACGCGCACCGGCACGAAGTGCTCGGTGACGAGCGCTACCACTCGGGGGTCCGGATACACCTCGGCATCCAGCCGAGCGCAGCCGGCTCACATGGGGGCGGCGCTGAAGTCGAGCAGGACGAGCTTGTCGCCAGCCGACGCGAGCGCCGCGTCGAGGTCGTGGTGCCAGGGGATTTCGTGTGCCATGCGCCGTACCGGTGCACGGCGCGTGCCCGCCCGTCTCAGAGCAGGGGCAGGCCGGCGGCGGCGGCGAAATGGCGGAAATCGCGGTCGCGCGTGACGACCGGGGTCGACTGGTCGAGGCAGCTCTGCGCGATGAGCGCATCGGCCACACGGGCCTTTTTCTTCTGCTTCAGGACGGACGCGCGCAGGATGCCGGCGCGTTCCCAGAACCGCGGCTCGATGTCGAGAATCGGGAGCCCGCAGAGCAGCGTCCGAACCGGCCGCGGCAGCGCCGGGTCGCTGAGCAGCTCCGCCAGCACCACCGGCGGCAACGCGAGCTGCTGGTGCTCCAGCGCCGACTGCACCACGTCCACGTCCCCGCCCGGGTCCCCCTGCAGGAACGCGATCATCGAGCTGGTGTCGACGGCAATCATCCGCGATCTTCGCGCAGGCGCGCGGCGTCGATCGAGAACTTCACCGACCCGCGGAGCTTCGCCATCTGCCGGAACGTCTCGCCGGCCGCGACCAGCCGCAGCCCCTGCCGCACGGTTTCCGTGATGCCCTGCCCTGTCGCTTTCTGCGCCCGATCCAGCAGGTCCTCGGGGAGGTGGACGGTCACCTTGCGTTCGTTCATGCCAGCAAGTATACCATGGTGCATGCTGGCATCCGCTCGTCGAGCTCGTCGAAGAACAGGGCGTGGGTGACACCGGACCGGGTCCCCTTGAACGGCACGAACGCTTCGGCCCGGACGGTGGTGAGCGCGAGGGTCCCGACGATGACGGCGATCGTGAGCAGCCGGCGTGTGAACACCGTGACGCTCCTTGCACAAGGTGGGAGGCCTACGGTATCACGACGGGCTATCCACGGAACTCGATGCGCGATGCACGATGCGCGATCCGCGATCCGCGATGCACGGGTCAGAAACCGTGTCCGGCGAACGCCGTGCGCGGTCTGACCGCTGACGTCTGAGGGGATGGGGTGAGCGACCCTGAGGACAGGGCTTCCGCTTCACCGCCAAGCCCCTCGTAGTACGTCTGAAGCAAGGATGGCACCTGCCCCAACGCCTCGAGCAGCCGCCGTCCACCATGCGGCATCACGTCGGCTTCGAGCTCCTCGAAGGCCTGCACTCCGTTCCGCAGCGCGGCCTTCAGTCCGGCGAGGAAGGCGCGGTCACGCGCGACGATCGTCTGGCACAGCGCCTCCATCCAGACGGGCACGCTGGCAACCGGCGACGGCTCAGGCGCGGTCCCTCGAGCATGATCCGCAACGGCGAGCCGCTCGCCGAGCGCCCGGACGAGATGTGCCTCCGGCGTGCCGGAGACGAGGTCGACCTCGCGACGAATTCGCCGGACGTCCTCCCGCGGCGCCCACAAACCTGTCGTGATCGCCCAGAGTGCCTGCAGGTCCTCGCCGACGAGGCCGTCGACGTAACCCGCGATGAACCGGGTGTGCGCGTCGGCGAGCATGCGCACCTTGTAGGGGGTCAGCGCGGAAGCCTCCTCGCCCTTCGTGGTGACGCGATCGAGGAAGCTCACGTCGTTGCCGAACGCGTTCTCCATCTCCACGACCATGTAGAGCAGCCGCACCCAGGCGCGAAACGCGTCCCCCGCCGAGACGTAGCGCAGCCCGTGCGGCGTCACCGCAACACCCCATCCGGCTCGGAAGTTCAGTCGCCTGATCACGCCAATCTCGTACAGGCCCAGGAGTGCGTCCACCTCGGGACTGACGTCGTGGCGCACCGCACGGTACGCACGGCTGGCGTCGAGGCCGGCATACGCGGCGAGGATTTTCTGTCCGCCCGGGTGCAGGTGCATGAACTCCGTGACGTCGTACACACGGCCGTGGATGACCATCCAGTACCCGCGCCCGGCTTCGTTGTGGAGCACGACCTCCGAGGCGTCGAACAGGCGACGGCTCGCGGGTGCGGGCTCCGAGTAGGTCGTGAAGACATCCTGCAGATACCGCTCGTCCGCGGCCATCTGATAGAGAAGGCGCACGCCCTGCTCGCCGCCATATCGTCGCGCGATGTGTTTCAGCGCGGCGAAGACGGCGGCAGCGAACCCCGTCTGGCCGCACACGTAGAAGCGCGCCCCTCGCCCGCCGTGCCCCTCATCCCGAAGGAGATCCCAGAGGCGCCGCGCGGTCTCCTCTTCCAGCATCAGCTGATCGATGCGCGATCGCGGCGCGTCGGCGAACGCGAATGGCGCGCAGGGCGCGACGCACAGCCTCGAATCCTCACGCGAGCACGCGACGTCGAGCCGCAACCGCCCCGCCGCGACGAGCGCCGCGAGCTCATCGCCGAAATACAGGTCGTCCCGGGTTCTGATCCCGAAGAACAGCCAGTTCTCGCCTGCCTGATGCTGACGCGCACGTTCCTGCAGGAAACCGCGAAACGGCGCGATCCCCGCGCCGCCGGCGAACATCACGATCGGCGTTCGTGGATCCGATGGCAGATGAAAGCGTCGCGCGGGCACCACCGACACGGTCACCGGCTGTCCCGTCGTGCGGGCTGATCCAGGTGCGTCGGCCATCCGTGCAAGGAAGCGCGAGGCCGTGCCGCGGCGCGCGCAGGCGCGGGATACCGGCGAGTCCTGCGTCCGGTACGTCAGTTCACCGGCGGAGAGATGGATGTCACTCGCCGATGCCGCCGCGGAGTCGTCCATGGCGCACGCGATGGAATAGAGGCGGAACGTCGGCGGACGGACGATCCGGCAGATGCTCTCGCGATCCCACGGCTCGGCCTTCCAGAGCCGCCGCGGGTCGTACCCACCCTCCGCAAGCAGTTGCAGCAGATCCCACAGCTCCCACTGATCTTCCGCCCGCGCCGCGATGATGGCCCTGAGACGAGACGAGGCGGTGATCGCGTGGAGCGTTTGCGCGACTCGGCGTTCGACAGGGCGGATGATGCCAAGGCGAAGCATCTCGCGCAGGGACACGCTCGCGAACTCGTGGCCGGGCCGTTGGAGGGCTTGCCGCCAGGCGGCGTCGAGATGGATCGCTTCCTCGCCCGCCGCGCGCAGCGCGTTCAACGTCCGTTCGACGAGCTCGGGATCGTTCTCGGGCAGAATGCCGCACCGGTCGCCCGGCTGGAACCGAATCCCCGTGCCGGCGACGTCCAGGACCACGTGCGCCGGTCCCTGCCTGCTGCCCGCGAGGCGCTCGCCGCGCGCGGTCGCGACGAAGCGATGCTCGCGTCGGTCCACGAAACGCTCGCGCTGCGTGGCGTGCAGCGCGCCATCGACGTCTTCCCAGGCGCGGTCCTTGAACAGGCCCGCAAACCCGCCAATCGTGATCGAACGCCCCACCTTGAAGGCGGTTTCGAGGTAGCCGTACACCTTGAGCCGGTGGACGCCGAGAAATCCCTTCTCCCCCGCGTATTCGTTGAGGACCGCGGCAAAGAGCCCGTTCAGGCCGCGATCTCCCCGCTCCTCGACGTAGCGGCGGATGGGCACCGCATTCAGCGCCGCGAGGAAGTCCGTCCAGTGCGGCGGGTAGTACCGGCGCAGATCGATCGACTCCTTGCCCAGCACGGAACCGTAGTGCCTGCGTCCGAAGAACACGTCCAGCACGTGGAACACGGGTGAGGATGTTCCGCTGGGACCCTGAACCCCTTCCTGCATCGGCACGGCGAACGGGGCCACCGTCTTCGCCCACACGACCGGATCGACATAGCTCCGGGCGTACGGATTCGGGTCCACTTTCTGGAACGAGACCTCGGTCAGGTACCGCAACCGCTCGCTCACCAGCAGGAGCTCGCGCGCAAGCGCGGTCGCGTCTTCACGGAGGACAGCCTCCTGAGCACGCACCACGGCCTCCACGATCGGCGCACTCTCGGCGAGCATCTCCACCTGGGTCAGATAGAAGATTTCCTCCTCGCGATTGCCGACGGTGGGGGTCAGGAGCGCCATGTTCTCGACGCGCCGCGGGTGGGCCTCGCGCGGGTCGAGCACTCGCCAGTTGTACGCGATGAGGTCAACGTACGAAAGGCACGGCGCCGGGCGCCCCAGACGACGCGTGACGTCCTCCCACGGCTGCTGAATGCAGGGAGGCATGCGCTCGGCCGGTTCCGGTCTGGCGCGATAGTACGCGTGCGCGAACATGCTGAGGAGCGACGAGGCCCGGCACACGGCCGCGTCCGGCAGCGCCCCTGCCTCCGCGCTCAGCACCGGCAGCTCGTCGAACGCGTCGCGCAGCGCCTGCATCCGGTACAAGCGCGGCAGGTCCGCGGCGATGTCATCCCAGGCGCGATGAGAGGCCGGAAGTTCCTGGAGCGGGGCCTGCAGCGGCAGGAAGCCGGCAGCGGACGAGAGGAACCCGAGGTTCTCGTGGCCGCTGTGCTGATTCGCACGCTCGGCCGCGTCGAGCACGCGGCGCGCGGGTGCCGGTTCAGTTGTGTCGCGCAGCTCCATCGGTTGACGTGTCGCCGGGCTCCTGGCTGTAGTAGATGACAGCGCGACACAGGTCGGCGCGTGAAACGGTGCCGACCAGCGCCCCCTCGTCCACGACCGCGAGACGCCGAATCTGCTTCTCGGTCATGACGGCCGCCGCCATCGCGACTTCGTCGGTGGGCAGCATCGTAATCGCGTCGGTGATGACGAGCGGGGCGATCGGGCGTGCCGCGAGATCGCGTCCCTTCTCGACGAAGAAGCGGAATGCGTCGCTCAACGATCCGCCCGCGGTGATGATCTCCTCGAAATCGGGCAGGAGCGCCCGCAGCATGTCTCCCTCCGACAGCACTCCGACGAATCGCTTCTGGTGGTCGACGACCATGAGGTCGCTCACCTCGGCCAGACTGACGATCTCCGCCGCGCGCCGGAGCGTGGCGTCCATGGTGACGTGGACCGGGTCACTGGTCATGACATCACGGATCAGCATCGCCCCCCAATCTTACGGCAAATCGCCGGGGCCGGGCAGGCAGGTCCTCACATCCGTGCGTGGAGCGACGACCGGCTCGAGCCGGTGCACGACGACGTCCAGTGGGTATTTCCAACGCGGCTGCCGAGCGGCGGCCGCGGAGATCGCTGCAGGGGCCGACGGCACACGACGGCCCCGAACGCCGTCAAGCGATTGCCCAGCCGGCGGACAGCACTTCGGCTTGCTCCAGCACGGTCCCGGTGGCCTTCTCCTGCTTGTCGGGTGGGTAGCCATACTTGCGCAAAATGCGCTTGACGTACACACGGAACTGCGCGCGGACGTTCTGGCGCACGGTCCAGTCGATCGTGACGTCCCTGGCGCCCCGGACTTCGGCCAGGAACTCGTCCGAGAGGATCGAGATGTCCGGCCGTTTCAGGCCGGCGGCGAAGATGTCGACGACCTCGTCCGACACAATCGCGTTCGACACGATCTGCCTGATGGCGTGATTCAGCTCCTCGTCGGTCTTCCGCTCGCCCGGCGCGTGCTTCGTGAGCACCGCCCGAATCGCTTGAAAGAATCCGACGTCGTCGCAAATCGCGAGGGCCCGATCGTCGACGAGGTTGATGATCTGTGCGAGGCGCTGCTTGTCGAGCCCTGGCCGGGCGTAGTCTTTCGGCAGGACGCCCTCGAGCGATGGGTTCTCGCGCTCGATCGCTTCCATCGCGACGTCTACGATCTGGCCGATCGTCGCCTGCGGCGCCATCGACTTCAAGTACTGCCAGCGCGCCTCCCGCGGCACCCAGAAGATGTTGTCCGCGCGGTACTCGTCGGGATCCTCCGGATCGGCGCCGTCCTTCGTCTGCGCGCTCAGTTGTTCGTGCTTCGCCTCGCCGCCCACAGCTTCGCCTCGACGCCGAGGTTGGCGGTTGTCTCCTTCTTCTGCCTTGGCATGTGGGGTCGTTACATCAGATCGCGCGCGGCACAGGGTGCGCACATGACGGTCTATGTAGCAACCACTTCCCGTCAACCAGCAGGGGCCAACGAGCAGGGGCTCCGAACGGAGCTCTACCCCTTCACCTGAAAGTTGCGGCTCGTCAGGAATTCCCGGACGCGGTCGCGCAGATCCCCCTGCAGTTCGACGCCGTCCTCGAGCACCGCGCCGCCGGTACCGCACGCGCGCTTCAACTCCTGCGCGAGCGCCTTCAGGAACGCGGCGTTGCGCGGCAGGCCGAAGACGACGGTCACCGTCTTGCCGCCGCGGCCGGCCTTCTCCATCCGCAGCTTTGCGACGGGACGCGCGGGCACCGGCTCGTGCGATCGCTCGCCGCAGCGGCACCCGCGTTCGGGCTGCCCGCACTCGGGGCAGAGGCGCCCGGCGGCGGACGAATACACGGTGCGGCTCTCGCGTGTCATCTGCTAGCCCCGGAACTCCGCGGCGTGGTCAGTCGCCCATTCGAGGAAGGTCCGCGGCGGTGTTCCCGTCAGCTCCGCATACGTGGACGTGACGTACGCGGGTTGACCCACCGCCGCTGCCCAGGCGTTGAGCAGCATGTCGATGAACACCGGCGAACCGAGGACCGGGAGCAGCTCCGAGCGCGCCGCTTCCGGCGACATCGCTTCGACGCGCAGCGGCCGTCCGATCGCGCGGCCGATGGTGTGGATCTGCTCCGCCTGCGTGAGCGATTGCGGTCCGGTCACGACATACTCCGCGCCGGCGTGGCCGTCTTCGCACAACAGGCGGACGGCCGCCGCCGCGACGTCGCGCTCGTCGGTTGGGGCCGTCGGCGCGTCGAGGTACGGCCAGCGGACGACGGCGCCGGCGCGAATCTGCGGCCCCCAGAAATGCCGCACGTTGCCCGCGAACATGCCGGCCCGCAGGAACGTCCACTCCAGTCCTGACGCTTCGATCAGACGTTCGACGCGTTCGGCCGTCTCCCTGGAAGGATTGGGCTGCTGGAAGAATGGGTGGGGCGTCTTTAGAGGCGAGGTGAGGAACACGATGCGCCGCGCGTGCGTTGCGATGCGCTCGAGGGCTCCCGCGGCGGCGGCTGGCGGCGCCGTCCAGACGAGGAACACCGTCTCGACACCCTCGAGGGCGCGATCGAGAGACTCGGGGATCGTGAGATCGCCCGCGACGACGTCGACGTCCGGCGGGAACCCGGCCGCGTCCGGGTTGCGGGTCATGGCGCGGAACGGCGCGCCCGCGGTTCTCAGCTGTTCCACCACGTGACGACCGACGTTCCCGGTGGCGCCGACGACGAGGATGCGGTGCATGGAACGATCCTACAGAAGTCCCGACGTATCATGCGATCCGCGTGCTTCTGCTGGCCTCCGCGACGAGGTGCCCCAACACGATGACGACGGCACAGGATGCAGTGGTCGCGTTCTACTCCGGCGGGCCTGATCACCGCCGGCGCACGCTCGATCAGATCCTCTCGTGGACGGACGAGGGGCTCGAGTCGGTGCACGACTACGTCCAGTGGGTGTTCCCCACGCGTCAGCCGAGCGGCGTCAACCCGCATGCGCCGCTCGTCACCGACGCGACGGTGCGAGCGTTCTCCGATTCCGCGGATCTTCGCGCGCGCCTCCGCCAGGCGTTTCGTCGCATGCTGCTGTTCTACGGATTGCGCTTCGATCCTGACGGCGCCATCGGTGCGGACCCGGAGCGCTTTGCGTCACGCGCGCGGGTGTGGCTGCACCCGGGCAACCACAATCACCTGCGGTTGACCCGGATCATGGAGTCGCTCTCGACCCTCGGCCTCCGGGATGACGCGCTCGCGCTCCAGCGATGTCTCATCGAGGCCGTCGCGCGGGACCATGGCGGCGTTTCGCACGCGACGCTGAAGTTCTGGGCGCGCGCGATTTCCTGATCCGGTGTGCAGGTGCGCGGAGGGCCGCACCGTGCAGTCGCCGCTTCCCTCGTCGGCAGGGTAGTCGTAGTTCGCCACGAGTCCGCACACGCGCTGCGTCTGCCCCACGTGCGCGCGGAGGTCCTTCAGTTCGTGGCGCGTCTGTGGCCCGACGGCCAGCAGCGCGGCCAGCAGCGTCCCCGTCGCCAGCTTTGCGACCGTCATCGTTTCAAGTCAGCTGGATCACGAGAGGGGCCCCGGCGGGTCTAAAGACCCGCCCTACAAATCTCCTGATCTCCTGATCTCCTGCGGAACCCCGAGAACCCGAGAACCTCGAGAACCCGAGAACCCGAGAACCCGAGAACCCGAGAACCTACGCGCACCCACTCGTCGTGCCGCAGTTCGCGCACTTGTAGCAGGCGCCGCTGCGGACCATGATCGAGCCGCACGTCGAGCAGGGGGGCGCATCCTCCTGGTTCTGGATCGCCGCGAAGCTGGCACTCTTGGCCGTCGGCTGGACGCTGGGCGCTGGCGGCTGGCGGCTTTTTGCCGTCTCGGTCACCTGCAGCGGGAGCTGCTCCGGCGTGGTGACCACTTCGTCGCGGTTGTTCACGCCGGCGCGGAACTGCGCTTCGGGCGACAGGAACTTCGCCGCCATCCAGCGGAAGATGTAGTCGACGATCGACTTCGCGAAGCGGACGTCCGGGTTGCGCGTCATGCCCGACGGCTCGAAGCGGACGTGGCTGAACTTGTCGACGAGATCCTGCAGCGGCACCCCGTACTGCAGGGCGTAGCTGATCGCCTGCGCGAACGCGTCGGCGAAGCCGCTGATCGTCGAGCCTTCCTTCGCCATGACGAGGAAGATCTCCCCCGGCATGCCGTCCTCGAAGAGGCCGACGGTGATGTAGCCCTCGTGTCCGGCGATGTCGAACTTGTGCGTGATCGCGCGGCGCTCGTCGGGCAGCCGCCGGCGCGCCGGCTTCGGCGTCCCGTCGGCGTCCGCCTCCCCCGGCTTCCGCCCCGCGGTCCCCCGGCTGGTGTTGAGCGGCTGCGTGCGCTTGGAGCCGTCGCGGTAGATCGACACCGCCTTCGCGCCCAGGCGCCACGCGTCGATGTAGGCCTGCTCGATCTCCTCGACGGTCGCGTCCTTGGGCACGTTGACGGTCTTGCTGATCGCCCCCGAAAGGAACGGCTGCACCGCCCCGACCATCTTGATGTGCCCCATGTAGTGGATCGAGCGCGATCCCCGCGCGGGCTTGAACGCGCAGTCGAACACCGCCAGGTGCGGCCCCTTGACGTGCGGCGCCCCTTCGATCGTCTCGTGCTCGTCGATGTACTCGATGACGTCCTTGATCTGGGGCGCGGTGTAGCCCAGCGTCTTCAGCGCCATCGGGACGGTCTGGTTGACGATCTTCATCATCCCGCCGCCGACGAGCTTCTTGTACTTGACGAGCGCGATGTCCGGCTCGACGCCGGTCGTATCGCAGTCCATCATGAAGCCGATCGTCCCGGTCGGCGCCAGGACGGTCGCCTGCGCGTTGCGGAACCCGTGCTGCTCCCCGGTCTCGATCACTTCGTCCCAGACGTCCTTGGCCGCCTCGTACAGATCGCGGGGCACGTGCGTCCGGTTGATGTCCTTCACGGCCGCGCGGTGCTTGCGCATCACGCGCAGGAACGGGTCGCGGTTCTTCTCGTAGCCGGCAAACGGGCCGCCGCAGTCGCGCGCCACCCGCGACGACTCCGCGTACGCCGCGCCGTGCATCAGGGCGGTAATCGCCGCCGCGTAATCACGGCCGGCGTCGCTGTCGTACGGCAGCCCGCGCGACATCAGCAGCGCCCCGAGGTTCGCATAGCCCAGCCCCAGCGGCCGGTACTCGTGCGAGTTCTTCCCGATCGCCGGCGTCGGATAGCTCGCGTTGTCGACCAGGATCTCCTGCGCGACGATCATCGTCCGGCACGCGCGGTCGAAGGCGACGACGTCGAATTCGCCGGCGCCGGCCCCCTCGCTCTTCACGAACCGCATCAGGTTGATCGACGACAGGTTGCACGCCGAATCGTCCAGGAACATGTACTCGGAGCACGGATTGCTCGCGTTGATCCGCGCCGTGTTCGAGCAGGTGTGCCAGTCGTTGACGGTCGTGTCGAACTGCAGCCCCGGGTCGCCGCACACCCAGGTCGCGTCGGCAATCATCCGCATCAGATCGCGCGCCCGGTACGTGTCCATCACCTCGCCCGTCAGCACCGCCCGCGTCTGCCACTCGCCGTCGTCCATCACGGCCCGCATGAAGTCGTCGGTGACCCGGACGGAATTGTTCGAGTTCTGGAAGAACACCGAGTTGTACGCGGGGCCGGTGAACGACCCGTCGTAGCCGGCGTCGATGAGCGCCCAGGCCTTCTTCTCTTCCTCGACCTTGCAGTTGATGAACTCGACGACGTCGGGATGCGCGGCGTTGAGGATCACCATCTTGGCCGCGCGGCGCGTCTTGCCGCCCGACTTGATGACGCCGGCGAACGCGTCGAAGCCCTTCATGAACGACACCGGCCCCGACGCCGTGCCGCCGCCCGCCAGCAGCTCGCGCGACGATCGGATCGGCGAGAGGTTCGACCCGGTGCCCGATCCGTACTTGAACAGCATCCCCTCGGTCTTCGCCAGGCCGAGGATCGAATCCATCGTGTCCTGCACCGCGTTGATGAAGCAGGCGGAGCACTGCGGATGCTTCTCGAAGCCGACGTTGAACCAGACGGGGGAGTTGAAGGCGGCCTTCTGATAGACCAGCAGGTGCTTCAGGTCGTCGCTGAACGCCTGCAGATCGTCGTCGCTCGCGAAGTACGACTGGCGGCGCGCCCACTCGGTGATCGTGTCGACCACGCGGCCGATGAGCTGCTTGACGCTCTTCTCGCGCCCCGGCGTCCCGAGCTGCCCGCGGAAGTACTTCGAGACGACGATGTTGGTGGCCTGCTGCGACCAGAACTTCGGAATCTCGACGTCCCGCTGCTCGAAGACGACCGTCCCCTTTTCGCTGCCGATCACCGCCGCCCGCGTCTCCCACTCGACTTCGTCGAACGGATCGACCCCCGCGCGGCTGAAAAAGCGCTCGTACTCCAGCCCGGGCGCGGAGGCCTGGCCGGTCACGCTCTCGGCCGGATGCTCCGACGTCTCGAGGCTCGTGCCGACGCCCGAGCCGCCATTCAGGTCCACAGCCGCGCCTCTCTGCATACTCCCTCCGACCATCAGGTGCCCGCCGACACGTCCCCCACGGGTCGGCAGCGATGAAAAATGTCTGTGGAACGCGCGTGGCAGTCAGGCAGTCGCTCGGGCTGGGACCCCCGCGTCCGGCTGTCGCGCTGGGGCAGCAATATGCGCCCTCGCTGCCAGCCTTGTCAAGACCAGATCCACTACATATTGTGCGGCAGAATTAGGGCAGGCGCAAGATATTGACAAATACCGCCGATTTCTCAGCCCTTCGGCCTGCTGCCCTATTTTCCTAAAGCCTAAAGCCTAGAGCCCAACGCCTACTTCCCCGCGAGTTCCTGGGCGAGGGTGTCCGCTTTTTCGGCGAGCGACTGCGCGAAGACGTAGTTTTTGGCTTTCAGGGCAACTTCCGCCTGCTGCAGGAAGCGCTTCGCGGTGTCGTATTGGGTCTTCCGGTCCTGGCTGAGCGGGCCGTAGTTGACCGTTCCGAGCAGGCCGTTGGCGCGATCGATCATGGTGCGCACGTTTCTGGCCATCTCCGGACCATCGGCCGCCTGAGGGGTCTGCAACTGCGGCACGACCGGCGGGACCGGGGGAGGGACGGTTTCGACCGGCGTCTCGGGCCTGGGCTCGGGCTTCGCCGTCTCCTTCGGCGTCTCCTTCCCCGCCGGCGGGTGCACGGGTCGAACGACGGGGGCGGCCGGCGGCAGATCGCCGACGGGTTGCGGCGGCTCCGGCAGCGGCGGGCTCTGAACGGTTCTCGGCGGCGGCGGCGGCACGTCGAGCGGCGGCAGCACCGGCGCGGTCTTCGGCGCGGCGTGCGCAGCGCCGCAGGCGGCGAGCGGCAGCACCAGGAGCAGGATCAGAACGTATTTCATGACGGGCGTCGCTCTACCATACAACGGCGGGGGCGCGGGGTCAGATCTTGTTCTTTGCACGCGTGCAAAGAACAAGATCTGACCCCAGCATTACGCCTGCGGGAACACCAGCCGGAAGCGCGTCCCGCGGCCGGGGGTCGACTGCACCTCCACCTCGCCGTCGTGGAGCTGGACAATCCTGTACACCATCGACAACCCGATCCCGCTCCCCTTCTCCTTCGTCGTGAAGTACAGGTCGAAAATGCGCTGGAGATCGCCGGGCGCGATCCCCACGCCCGTGTCTTCGACGTCGATCCCGACGCGGTGGTGCGGCGCCGTGTGGCAGGCCAGCCGCAGCGTGCCGCCGTCGGGCATCGCCTGACACGCGTTGAGCGCCAGATTCAGCAGCCCCTGCCGCAGCATCGCCGGATCGGCGTTCACCTCGGGCAGATCGTGCGGGCACTCCGTTTTGACGCTCACGCCGGCCCGCTCGGCTTCGGGCGCGACGGTCGTGGCGACGTCGCTGACGATCGACGCCAGCCGCACCGGCTGCAGCTTCAGCTCCTCGGGGCGCGCGAACTTGAGGAAGCCGTTGACGACCTGGTCGAGCCTGTGGATCTCGCTCGTGATGATGTCGACGTGTTTGACGATGTTGGGCGCCACGCCGTCGGTCCCGGGGGGCACCGGCCCGCCGACCCCGACCGGCTGCCGCGCCGCCGCGGCGAGCTTCTGCTTCAGCAGCTCGAGGTGAATCGTCATCGCGTTCAGCGGATTTTTCACCTCGTGCGCCACCCCCGCCATCAGCCGGCCGAGCGCCGCCAGCTTGCGCGAGTAGTTCAACGTCGAATGGACCTGGCTCATGTAGGCGAGATTGCGCGCCACGAGCATCGCGCCGACGAACTTCCCGTCCGCCGCGTCGATGGCGTGCGTCATCAGCAGCCGCTCGCCGTGCGCCTCGGGCGAGGCGGCCGCATGCCCGTCGTCGAGCCCGATCGACACCGGCCCCTGGTCGGCGTGCGCCGCGAGCGTCCGCTCGACGAGCTGCCGCGCCGGGTCCGAGGGCGGCGCCATGTGTTCGATCCGCCGCTGCCCTTCCGCGCCAAATCCGGGCAGCAGCGCCCGCATCGCGGAGTTGCGGAAGATCAAGTCCCCCGCCGGGCCGAACAGCGCGACGGCGTCCTCGAGGTTCTCGACGACCGTCTCGAAATCGGCGGGGGCCGACGGCAGCGCACGCGTCCGGCTCGCCGACAACTGCGCGCTGACGGCGTTGAACGACGTCCCGAGATCCTTGAACTCCTCGCCGGCCGGCAGATCCAGCCGCACGTCCAGCTCGCCCCGGCCGAGCCGCGTCAGCCCGCTCTGGATCACGTGAATCGGCCGCAGCATCCACTGCGCGAGCAGCGTCGAGACCAGCGCGGCGACGATCAGGGCCAGCAGAATCGTCTGCAGCGCCTGGTTGAACGCCGCCTGCAGCTCGCTGCGGACGAGCAGCGTCGACACGCCAATCACGATCGACCCGAACTGCCGATCGCCGAACAGCAGCGGCTGCCGGATCTCGAACGTCCGGTCCGAATAGACGGCGCGAAGCTGCGCCAACGGGCCGGCGTTCACGATCGCCTGCAGGTCTTCCTGCGGCGGCATCGGCTTCCCCTGCAGCGACGGGAAGCTATGGACGACCGCAACCCCATCGGTGTTGACGATGGCGGCGTAGGTGACGTTCTTGGAGTAGGCGACAGACGACTCGAGAATCGATCGGATGCCGCCGTCCTGCCGCAGCGCGCCGTACGGCTCGGGCGCCCCGGGCACCACGTCGCGCGCGCGCTGGAAGATCGATCGCGCCAGCAGCTCGCCGCGCGAGGCCGTCTCGGCGAGGCTCAGTCCGGCCAACGTCGCCATGTGCAGCGCCGACAGCACGACCACGATCATCACGACCAGCGTGGTGACGCCGGCGACCTGTCGCGCTTTGATCGACATTCAGGCCTGGCTGGCCTCCTGCTTCATGCGATTCAGCTTATTGTGCAGCGTCTTCAGGCTGATGCCCAGAATTTCGGCGGCGCGCGTCTTGTTCTGGCGGGTGTGCTCGAGCGTCAGGATGATGAGCCGGCGCTCCGCTTCGTCGACCGTCGTGCCGGGCGCGAGCGTCAAGGTCGGCAGCGTTTCCTCGCCGCGCGTGACGAGCAGCGGCGGCAGGTGTCGGGTCTCGATGAAGTCCCCTTCGGCCAGAATCGTCGCGCGCTCCATCACGTTCCGCAGCTCGCGGATGTTGCCCGGCCACGGATAGTTCTCGAGGATGTGCATCGTCTCCTGGTCGACCGCCCGGACCGACTTGCCGTTGCGCGTGTTGAACTCGGTGAGGAACGTCTGGACGAGCAGCGGAATGTCTTCGCGCCGGTTCCGGAGCGGCGGCAGATCGATCGCGAACACGTTGAGGCGGTAGAAGAGATCCTCGCGCAGCTTGCCGTTGCGCACGGCGTCGAGCGGGACCTGGTTGGTCGCCGCGAGCACGCGGACGTCGACCTGCTGCTCCTGCCGGCCGCCGAGGCGGCGGAACGTGCGCTCCTGCAGCACGCGCAGCAGCTTCACCTGGGTGGCGGGCTGCATCTCGGCAATCTCGTCGAGGAACAGCGTGCCGCGGTGCGCCAGCTCGAAACAGCCGAGCCGCCGGTCCTGCGCCCCGGTGAACGCCCCTTTCTCGTGGCCGAAAATCTCGCTTTCCAGCAGCGTCTCGGGAATCGCCGCGCAGTTGATCGCGACGAACGGAAACGTGGCGCGCTGGCTCAGCTCGTGAATCGTCTGGGCCACCAGTTCCTTGCCGGTGCCGGACTCGCCGGCCACCAGCACCGACGCCGACGTCGGGGCGGCCTGCTCGATCACGCGATAGACGCTCCGGATGCCCGGACTGTTGCCGACGATGCGCCCGAAGCTGCCTTGCTCGCGAAGCTGACGCCGCAGGTGCTTCACCTCGCGCAGCGTCTCCTGCCGCTCGACCGCTTTCTGCAGCAGAATCTTGAGCCGCTGCGGGTCGACCGGTTTGCTCAGGTAGTCGTACGCCCCTTCCTTGATCGCTTCGACGGCGCTCTCGACCGTGCCCTGCGCGGTCAGCAGGATGAGCGTGATGTCGGAGAGCTGATCTTTCAGGGCGCGCAGCAGCTCGAGGCCGCCGACGCGCGGCATCACCAGATCCGACACGATGATCGCGGGACGGAAGGTGGTGACCTTCTGCAGGGCCTCTTCGCCGTTGGACGCTTCGTCGGTCTGGAAGCCCCAGGCGCCCACCAGTTCGGCCAGTCCGACGCGGGTCGACGGATCGTCCTCCACGATCAGGACGCGCTCGCCGGTTGAAGGAGACGGAATCGGATCGTCCGTGGGCACGTGGTCGGTTTCTGTCAGAGTGGCCACAGCCGTCTTGCTCGCTTTCCTCGCAGGGTTCCAGCGGCAATTTTTACACAGATCTGCGGAGGGGGAAAGCTCGGCCGCGGCGGCGCGTGCTACATTGCAACGATATGCTGCCGGATGAGACAGCATCCGGCGGCGACGCGCGCCCGCGCCGGCCGGCACCGGTCGAGCGGGCGGCGGCGGCCTTCGAGGTGCTGGTCTGCTCGGGGTTTCCGACGCAGCTCGTCATCATCCAGGTGCTCACGGTCTTCGGCCTCCACCCGACGCTGAGCGGCGGACGCATGTCGCCGCCGTTCATCTTTTCGCTGACGCTGCTCGACACGGTGCTGCTGGTCGGGTTCGCGCTGTTCTTTCTGCGAGCCCACGGGGAATCGGCCCGTGGCGTCCTGTTCGGTCCGCGCCCGATCGGGCGCGAGCTGCTCTTCGGCATCGTCCTGATCCCGGTGTCGTTCGTCCTCATCGTCGCGGTCCTGCTCGTCGTGCAACTGTTCGCGCCGGCGCTCCACAACGTGCTGCACAATCCGCTCGCCGACCTCATCCGGACGCCGCTCGACGCCGTGCTGTTCGCGTTCGTCGCCATGATCGCGGGAGGGGTGCGCGAGGAAGTGCAGCGCGGGTTCGTACTGCACCGCTTCGAGCAATATCTGGGCGGGGGCACCGTCGGCATCGTCCTGTTCAGCATGGTCTTCGGACTGGGGCATCTCGAGCAGGGGTACGACGTCGCGATCGCCACGGCGGCGCTCGGGGCGTTCTGGGGCATCCTGTATCTGGTGCGCCGCTCGATTGCCGCCCCGATGGTGGCGCACGCGGGGTTCAACCTGCTGCAGGTCGTGAAGTTTCTGATGGTCGGGTAGATGCTTCGGGCGGGGGGCGCCCGAAGGGCTGCGCGTCAGTTGGAGACAGGCACCCGATCCGTCGGCGTCGGCAAGGCGAAGGCGGGCGCCGACAGCTCCGCACGAGCGATCCGCACGCACTCACCCACGGGGACGATCCGGTCGGCGAACGTCGTCAGGATCCGGTCCACCGCCCGCAGCATCCAGGGTCCGGTTCGCCGGAGGAAAATGCGGTTCTTCAACCAGTGTCCGTCGGGCCGCGGACGCACGCCGACTTCCCAGGGATGGAAGTAGTAGGACGTGTGCCCGGTGCGAATCGTGCTGCTCAGGGCAATCGACGTCCAACGATACCCGACGATGCGCGTGATGATGCCGGACCCGGCGGAGAGTCGCAGCACGGGGAAGCACGGAAGGGGCACTTCCATCAGCCGGGCGTCTCCAGGCACCGCGACGTTGTCGTAGCCGGGGTGATACGGGTGCAGCGGAGCGCCGGCCCAGCCCTTGTACTTGCCGCCGATCGGCCGCGAGACGCAGACGCTGGCGTCGAACTCGAACCCCGTCTCCTCGAGGATTCTCGTCGCCCACGGCGCGTACACGAGGTTGGGCGCCCGGTAGCCGCGCGGACGGACACCGGCGACCGAGTCCAGCGTCTCCGCCGCACGGGTCAACTGGCGCCGGAATTCATCCGGACCGAGCACGGTCATGTCGACGTGGTGCATCCCGTGGCAACCCAGTTCGTGGCCGCGCGCGACAATCTCCCGAATCAGATCGGGATACCACTCGCCCATTTCTCCAAGGGTGAAGAACGTGCAGCGGCACCGGTGACGATCGAGCAGATCCAACAGCGCACGCGTCGGGGCGACGACATCGCCCGATGGGCGCGGCTGCCGGTACAGCTTCTCGAACAGCGCCGGCATATCGGGGACCGCCACCTTCTGGCCGCCGTCGACCCATCTTCGGGAGTGGTACCACTCGTCGAGATCGATCGAGAGCGCGAGGTGGTAGGCGTCCACGATCACACGCGCCGGAAGGCGAGCACGCTGTACGAATGGCCGAGCGTGCGGGACTCCTCCACGAAACCCGCCGCGACGATCGCGGCCGACACCTCGTCGGGAGAGCGGTAATACAGGTGGAACCGCTTGTACCGCGCGAGGCCGTAGCGGAGCATCCGGCGCCACCACGGGCCGCGTGTGTCCACGACAATCAGCAGTTCGCGCGTGCCGCCGGCGACGCGCTGGAGAAACGACGAGATCTCCTTGTAGTACTCGATGACCGCGACGATCAGCGTGACGTCGGAGGGGGGCACCTCGCCGGTATAGACGTCCCGGACCTCGAACCGCGTGCGGCCCGCCATGCCGGCAGCCTGCGCGTCCCGCCGCGCGAGTTCGACCATCGCGGGCACGATATCGAAACCTGTCACGTTCGCGCCCATGCCGGCCGCGAGCAGACTCACCTCACCCGACCCGCAGCCCAGATCGAGGACCTGCTTGCCCGAGACCGCGTGCGCCCGCAGCAGCGACTCGACCACGTGCGTGCGCATCTGAAACGTCTTGCGGCGGAAGAGCCGGTTGAGCAGCGCGTGAAGCGGGTCTCGCCCGGTCCCATGGAAGGCCCGGTGGTAGTCGTCTGCGAAACTGGAGAAGTAGCGGCGCGCGGTCGTGACGTCGAAGTCCGGCGACGCCTGAGCCGCGGGAACAGGCTTGCTCATGACAGGCGTTCAGACTACAATCCGCGCCGTTCGCCGGTCAACCCCAAACCCGTTCCTTTGGCCTGCGCTCGATGGCCATGGCCCCGGATGTTTCCACGCGCAGGCCCGTACCGCCGCGAGGCGTCGTTCGAGCGTTGACGCCGGCCTTCGTGCCGCGCTCGGCGCGCGGCGCGGCGTTGCTCGTCCTCGCGTTCCTGCTGGCCCTCCCCGCCGTCACGACGCGCATTTACGCGTCTGATGAAATCCAGTACTTCGCATTCCTGCGGTCGGTCTGGTTCGACCACGATCTCTCGTTCGACAACGAGTACCGCGCGTTTTACGACGCCGGCGTGGCGCATGTCGAAGGCTTTCGTCAGACCTACCTCGAACCGGTGACCCCGACCGGACATCGCATCAACTTCGGGACGGTCGGGCCCGCCCTCTTGTGGGCTCCGTTCTATGGTGCCGCGGATGTCTATGTGAAGGTGATGCACGGACAGGAGGCGCGCGGCGCAGAAGGCTACTCGTCGCCGTACATCGCGGCCGTCTGTTACGCCTCCGCGTTCTACGGGCTGTGCGCCCTGCTCCTGTCGATCCAGATCACCAGACGCTTTGGGCCGGCCGATCCAGCCTCAGCCGCGGCGATCTGGATCGGCACGCCGCTCCTCTTTTATATGTACGTGGCGCCCGCGATGGCGCATGCCGTGTCCGCCTTTGCCGTCGCCCTCGTCCTCTATACGTGGCTCCGGGTCCGAGATCGCCTGTCCCGTCGCGGTTTGATCCTCCTGGCCGCCTCTGCCGCGCTCGTCCCGATGGTCCGCGAGCAGGATGCGTTCGTGCTCCTTGGCCCCGCGATCGACATCGTTCGCGTCGGCCTGCGGGCGCTCCGGCTGCCTGCCCGTCGGAGGGAAGTGGCGACGAGTGTCGCGCTGGGCGCGTTGACCTGTCTGCTCGTATATTCTCCGCAGATCATCGCGTACGAGATCCTCTACGGGCACTTTGGTCCATCGAAGCTGGTCAGCAGGAAGATGACGTGGACGTCCCCCCATTTCCTGCAGGTGCTGATCTCCCCCCTCCATGGCTTCTTCCTGTGGACGCCGCTGGCCGTCGTGGCGCTGTTGGGTTTTGCGGTGCTGTTCATGCCGTTCGATCGCGAACCGCCGCACCCGATGCCGGATCGGCGATGGGTCGTGTTCTGCCTGCTGCTGTCCACTCTGGCCGAAGTCTACGTGGCGGGTTCGGTCGAGTCCTGGACGGTGGCCGGTGCCTTCGGCCAGCGCCGGTTCGTGTGCTTGACGGCGATCCTCGTCCTGACCCTCTCCGCCGTTCGAGGGTGGACTCGACAGCGCAGCCACCGGGCCTGGCGCGTGGCGCTGCATGCGCTCATCGTCGTGTTCGTCTGGTGGAATCTCGCGCTCACGGCGGAATTCGGCGCGAACCTGATGAATCGGCAGCATCTCGACTTGCGAGACAACGCGTACGAGGCGTTCGTCGTGCTCCCCCGGTCGGCGCCAGGTCTGGCGTACCGCTACCTGTTCGAACGATCCTCCTTCTACCAGACGGGATCCGGCAGCGCCGCAGCGGATCATTGAACGAGCGTGCCGGCGATCCCCGGCGGGCGGCCACCTGCATGGGCGTTGTCGGGCTTCTCGGCGGGCCGCGATAGGATCAGCGGGTCCGGCTCCTGCACATGCGCATCCTCTACCTGGCCGACATCCGGTTTCCGCTGGAGCGCGCCAACGGCATCCAGTCGATGCAGACCTGCTACGCGCTGGCGGCGCGCGGGCATCGCGTGACGATGATCGTGCGGCCCGACACGGCGTCGCCGGCGCGCGATCCGTTCGCGTTCTACGGCCTGCCGGCGTCGCGCGATCTGTCGGTCGAGCGGGCGCCCGTGTCCGGCTCCGCCACGATGCGCCGCGTCGGCTACCTGACGTTCGCGGCCGGACGCGCGCTCGGACGCGCGCGACAGGACGTCGTCTTCACGCGGGACCTCGGCGTCGCCTCGGCGCTGCTACGCGTGCCCGCGGCGTTCCGGCCGCCCATCGTGTTCGAGGCGCACGGCGTCGCGAGCCTCGTCAGCCGTGCGCTCCCGACGCTCGTGTCGACCGCGTCGCCTCCGAGCGACGCCAAGCTGCGGCGGCTCGATCGGCGCGACGCCCGGGTGTGGCACGCGGCTGACGGCTATGTCACGATAACGAGTGGTCTCGCCGGCGAACTGACGCGGCGCTTCGGGCCGCGCGGCCGGTTGGCGATCGTGCCCGACGGCGTTCGGCTCGATGCGGCGCCGCCGTCCGTGCCGGAGAGGTCCGGTCCGCTGACGATCGCGTACGCGGGGCACCTGTATCCCTGGAAGGGGCCCGACCTCGTCGTCGAGGCGGTCGCCGAACTCCCGGGAGTGCGCGCGGTGATCGTCGGCGGGCTCGACGCGGAGCCGGACCTCGCGCGCCTGCGCCAGCATGCCGCCGAGCGCGGCGTCGCGGATCGCGTAGCGTTCACGGGCGCGGTGCCGCCGCCGGAGGTGGCCGCGCGGTTGCGCGCGGCCGACGTGCTGGTGCTGCCGAACCCGGCCTCGGCGATTTCCACCGGATTCACATCGCCCTTGAAGCTCTTCGAATACATGGCGGCCGGGCGGCCGATCGTCGCCGCGGATCTGCCCTCCATCCGGGAAGTCCTGCAGCCGGACGTCAACGCGGTGCTCGTGCCGCCCGGCGATGCGCGCGCGATCGCGGCGGGCGTCCGGCGGCTCGCCGACGACCGCACGCTGGCCGAACGGCTGGCGGCTCGCGCGCTGAGCGACGTGTCGCAGTACAGCTGGGCCGCGCGTGCTCAACGGCTCGAGGACCTGCTGCGGCAGCTCGTGCCCACCGCATGATCTCGACGCGCCTGCTCTCGATCGTGCGCTGCGCCGACTGCCGGGGAGCGTTGAGCGGCAGCCCCTCGTGCCTGGTCTGCGGGACGTGCGGGCGCGAGTACCGATCGCCGGCCGACTACCTCGATCTCCGGCCGCGCCAGGCGTTCGACGAACAGACCAAGTATCTGGACGAGGCGCTGCACGTGGATGCGCGGCACGAAACGGTGTCGCCGCCGCTGCTGGGCGCGAAAATCCGGAACGACATGCTGCGGCGGTTTCTCGCGCCAGGGCGAGACGACGTGGTGCTCGATCTCGGATGCGGGAGCGGGCGCGCGCTGTTGTGGAATCGAGACTGGGGGGCCGCCGCGGTGGGGGTCGATCTCGCGCCGTTTTTTGCGCAGGACGCCCGGCGCGAGGTGGACGTGCTGATCGGCGATCTGCGGCAACTGCCGTTCCCCGATGCCACGTTCACGAAGGCGTTCTCGCTCGACGTGCTCGAGCATCTCTCGCCGGACGCCCTGCGGGGCATGCTCTCGGAGGCGGCGCGCGTGCTCGCGCCCGGCGGACAGTTGTTCGTGTACAGCCACGTGCGCAAGAACGCGCGCATCGCGGTGGGGCTCCGCTGGATCAACGCGCTCGCGCGGCGGCTGGAGCGCGCCGGGCTGATCGATCTCCGGCAGGAGCACCTGCGCAAATCGGATCACCTCAACCCCCTGGCGGATTTGCCGGAACTCCACGGCGTCGCGCGCGCCTGCGGGTTTACCGTCGCGCGGATCCGGTACTACACGCCGATCGTCGGCGGCGTCGTCGAGAACATCCTGATGCGGATGGCGGAGCGGCAGATGGCCAGGCGCGCGGCCCGGCGGCTGCCCGCCTCGACCGATGCCGCCGCCGCCGACGCGCAGGCGGTGAAGGCCGCGCGCACCGCGGCCAAGGCGCAGATCGCACGCAGCCCGGCCACCTACGCGGTCCTGCGCGCGCTCACGCTCGCGATGAAGCTGGACCTCCTGCTGTTCGGCCGAATCGAGTCGGGGCCGTTCTTCGCGCTGCTCGAACGCAAGGAGGCCGCGGATCCGCGATGAAGATTCTGTACGCGGCCATCGATCAGAGGGTGCCCGGCACGACGGGCGGGTCGATCCATGTCGCCGCGGTGGCCGAAGGGCTCGCGGCCCTGGGGCACGAGGTCCACGCGCTCGTCACGCCCGGCACGGGCGACCCGAGGGCATCGGCGGTCCACTGGACTGCCGTGCCGGCGCCGTTCGGTTCGCCGCATCTCCGGCTGGCCCGAGCGACGTCGATCGCGCGCCTCGTGCGCGCCCTTCGTCCCGACGTGATCGTCGAGCGGTACCACAACTTCGGCGGCGAAGCCATCCTCGCGGCGGCGGCCGCCGGCGCGCTGGCCGTGCTCGAAGTCAACGCGCCGGTGATCGATTATCCGGGCTCCTGGAAAGGCACGCTGGACCGCGCGCTGCTCGTCGAACCGATGCGCCGGTGGCGCGAGCGGATCGTCCGGCGGGCGGATCTGATCGTGACGCCGAGCGCGGCCATTCTTCCGGCGGCCACGCCGCGCGAGCGCATCCTCGAACTGGAGTGGGGCGCGGACACGGATCGGTTCCGGCCGCGCGCCGGTGCGGCCGTCCCGTATGCGCGCCCCCCGGTCGAGATGCTGGCGGCGTTCGCGGGGGCCTTTCGCAGCTGGCACGGCGCCATTCACCTGGTCCATGCCGTGCGGGATCTGCACGCGCGAGGGATCCGTCGGGTCGGCGCCGTGCTGATAGGCGACGGGCCCGAACTTCCCCGCGTTCGTGCGGCGGCCGAAGGGGTGCCGGGGATCCTCTTCACGGGCGCACTGCCGCACGAGGCGATGCCGGCCGCACTGGCGGGCGCCGACGCCGGCGTGGCCCCCTTCGATCCCGGCGCGCACGCACCGCTCGCGCTCGGCTTCTACTGGTCGCCGCTGAAACTGTTCGAGTACATGGCCGCCGGGCTTCCGGTCGTCGCCCCCTCGATCGATCGCCTCCCGCGTCTGGTCGCGCACGAGCGCGAAGGACTCCTCTATGATCGCGGCAGGCCGGGGGCGCTCGCCGAGGCGCTCGCGCGCCTCGTGGATCCGGCGCTGCGGCGCACGCTCGGCGGGGCCGCGCGCGAACGGGCCGAGCGCGATTACAGCTGGGGGGCCCATTGCCGCGCGCTCGACGCGGCGTTTCAGCGCGCCCGGGGCGTCGCCTCCACACCATGAAGGTCCTGATCGCGACCGATGCCTTTCCGCCCCTCTGCGGCGGCAGCGGGTGGAGCACGTACGAGCTGGTGCGCGGCTTGCGCGCGCGCGGGCACGACGTCTCGGTCGTGCGCCCGCGTCCCGGCCAGCCCGCCGGTGTGCGGACGACCGACTACGACGGAGTGTCCGTCACCGAGATGGGCGTGTTCGCGCCCGACCTGCCGTACGTCCGCAACTACTTCAAGAGCGAGCGCCTGCGCGCGACGCTGGCGGCGCTGCTCGCCCGCATGCTTCGCCAGGATCGGTTCGACCTCGTGCACGCGCAGCACGTGATGACCGCCGCCCCCTCGATCGACGCCGCGCACGCGGCCGGCGTCCCCGCCGTCGTCACGGTGCGCGACTACTGGCCGGTCTGCTACTGGTCCGATCTGCTGCACACGCGGTCGGGGCTGACGCTGTGCCCCGCCTGCACCACCGGCCACATGACGCAGTGTGTCCGGCCGCGCGCCGGGGGCGCGTGGCCGCTGGCCCTGCCGCTCATTCCTTACATGCGTGCGAACCTCGCGCGCAAACGCACGTCGCTGGCGGAGGCCGATGCCGTGATCGCCGTGAGCACGCGCCTCGCCGCGGACCTGCGGCAGCGCACGCCCGAACTGGCGTCGACGCGGATCGACGTCATTCCCAACGCCGTCGACGTCGCGGCCTTGCGCGCTCGCGTGTCGGCCGTCCCGCCGCTCGACGTGCCGTACGCGCTCTACCTCGGCAAGCTCGCGCCCAACAAGGGGACCGATGCGCTGATCGACGTGGTGTCGCGCGCGGGGCTCGACTGGCCGCTGGTCGTCGCCGGCGACGGTCCCGGCCGCGCGCGCCTGCAGCGCGAGGCGGCGGCGTCGGGACGCGATGTGCGCTTCCTGGGCTGGGTCGACGAGGGCGCGGCCGCGACGTGGCTGGCGCATGCCGCCCTCCTGATTTTTCCGTCACGGGGGCCGGAGTCCCTCAGCCGCGTGCTCATCGAGGGGAGCGCGCTGGGGGTGCCGATTGCCGCGATGGAGACCGGCGGCACGCGCGACATCATCGAGCCCGGCGTCACCGGCCTGCTCTCGGGGTCGCCCGAAGCGCTGGCCGCGGACGTCGCGCGCCTGCAGAGCGATCCGGATCTGCGGCAGCGGCTCGGCGCCGCCGCGGCGCGGCGCGTCGACACGCTGTTCGAGGCGGCGTCCGTCGTGGCGCGCGTCGAACAGGTGTACCGTGAACTCGTGAAGACGCGGCAGGTGTCGCGGCGTGGCTGAGATGCGCGTCGCCGTCGTCGCGCGGTCGGTCTTTCCCTTCCACGGCGTGGGTGGCCTCGAGCGCCACGTGTACGATCTCGTGCGGGCGCTGGCGGCGCGCGACGTCGCGGTCACGCTCATCACGCAGCCGCCACGGGCCGGCCAGCCGGCCGGCGCGATCGACCCGGCGGTCCGCTTCGAGTTCGTGCCGTACCGGACGTTTCCGCTCGCGGGGCGGCGCGGCACGACGGTGCTGGATCGCAGCACCGCCTATCCGCTGTTCGGCGCGCGCGCGGGCCGGCGGGCGCTCGAACTCGTCCGGCGCGGGGAAATCGACCTCGTCCATGGCCTGGGCGCGAGCGTGCTCGGCTACGCGCGGGCACGGCGTTCGGCCGCGGCGCCGCTCGTCTTCAATCCGCAGGGGCTCGAGGAGTTCGGCGCGACCGATCCGTCGCGCGCCCGGCTGAAGCGGGCCGCGTATCTGCCGCTGCGCCGCGCGGTGCGGGCATGCGCCCGCGCCGCCGATGCCGTGATCGCGACCGACCTGTCGCTGCAGCCGGCGGTCCTGCAGCATCTGGGCGTCCCCGCGGCGCGCGTGCACGTGATTCCCAACGCGCTCGACCTGGCGGCGATCGACGCGCGCCACGACAGCGCCGCGCTCGACCGGGCGCGCGTGCGGGCGCGGGCGGATCTCGGCGACGACGAGATCGTGCTGCTGAGCGTCGGACGGCTCGAGCGCAACAAAGGGTTCCACGTGCTCCTGGCGGCGCTGGCCGCCGCGCGCGATCACGGCACGCTCGAAGGACGGCGCTGGCGCTGGGTGCTGATCGGCGACGGGCCCTTCCGGCCGCGGCTCGAGGCGCTCACCACCAGGCTGTCGCTCGTCGACCGCGTGCAGTTCGCCGGCCGGCTTCCCGACGCCGACGTCCATGCCTGGTACGACCTGGCGACGCTGTTCGTGCACCCGACGCTGTACGAGGGCAGCTCGCTCGTCACGCTCGAGGCGATGGCGCACCGCCGCGCCGTGGTGGCGACGACGGCGGGCGGGCTGCCGGACAAGGTGCGCCCCCACGTCAACGGCTGGCTGGTGCCGCCCGGCGATCCCGGCGCGCTGGCCGCGGCGATCAGCGGCGCGCTGGCCGACCCGAATCGCCTCGTCCGCTTTGGCCGCGCCGGCCGCACGATCGTCGAGCACGAGTTTTCGTGGACGGCCGCCGGCGACGCGACGGTGGCGCTGTATCGCGAGCTGATGCGGACGCGCTGACGCGAACTGGAAGCTGACAGCTCCCAGCTCCCAGCTTCCAGCTTCCAGCTTCCAGCTTCCAGCTTTCATCCGCCCTCCGCCCTCCGCCCTCCGCCCTCCGCCCGGTTGACACTTCGATCCCCGGGCGGTACTGTTTTTCTCGCGCCGGTGCGCATCCGATCTACCTATCCACCATGTCCACCCGAGTGTCCGGCGCCGCGATCGTCTCCGCCGCGATCGCGAGCCTGATCGTGCTGCGCCTCGGTGGCGCGACCTGGCGCTGGCTGCCGGGCACGCTGACGCTGGCCGCCGCGCTGATTGCGGTCGCCGTCGCGACGCGCGCCGCCGGCCGCTGGCGCACCTGGCGTCCCTTCGCGCGGCGGCACGCGTTCGCGCTCGCCCTGGCCGGCGCGGTCCTGCTCGCGTTCGTCGCGCGCGTCCCCGGGCTGAACGGCGAACTCGGGCACCAGCCGCTCGACGTCGACGAGAACCGCCTGGCCACCAACGTGAAGCAGTTCTTCGTGAAAGGCGACCTGAACCACGACACGGTCGAGCACTATCCGGGCGCCGTGTTCTGGATGTTCTCGGGCGCGTCCTTCATCGGATACATGCACCAGTTGACGAGCGGGGCGGTCGTGCAACCGGCACACATCCCGGTCGACATGTTCGTGCGGTCCGCGCGTGTGGCCAACGTCTTCGTCGGCGCGGCCATCGTGTTGCTCACCGGCCTGATCGGACGTCAGGTGTTCAACGGCGCGGCTGGCCTGCTCGCGGCTGCACTCGTCGCCATCGTGCCGCTGTCGGTGGATACGTCGACCGTGGTCCGCAACGATCCGGGGATGGTGCTGGCCGTGGTCGCAGCCGTGTGCCTCGCGCTCGCCGCGCTCGAACGGGAGGACAGCCGGTGGATGGCGGCGGCCGGCGTCCTCGCGGGTGTTGCGGCGGGCATCAAGTATTCCGCCGTGTTCGCCGTCGCGCCGGTGCTCATCGCGGCGGCGGCACGGGGCACGCCGGCACGGCGCGTGCGGCGGACCCTTCTGGCGCTGGCCGGTTGCGCCATCGCGATTGCCGTCACGAATCACTTCGTCTGGGCGGACTTCCCGAATTTCCTGAAACAGCTCGCCGATCAGGTCTCCATCACCGGCCGCGGGCATTGGGCGGCGACGGACGATCCCGCGGGCTTCTACGTGAAGATTCTCGACCGGTTCGGCCCGGGGGCGCCGCTGCTCCTGCTCGCCACCGCGTTCGCCGTCTTCGCGCTGGCCATCGGCCGCGCACGCCATCTCGTGTTCGTCAGCTTTCCGCTCCTGTACCTGTGGTTCATGACGCACCGCCCGTCACAGTTTCCGCGCTGGGTGTTTCCGATGGTTCCCTTCGTGGCGATCGCCGGCGCGGGGGCGCTCGACTGGCTGCTCCGGACGGCGCTCGCGCGCGTCCGCGACCGGTCGCCGCGATGGAGCCGCCCGGCAGGCGTACTCGCCGCGGTCGTCGCCGTCGCCGTGCTCTGGCCGGCGCTGTCAGCGGGAGCGGTGTCGTTCAGCCGCCGGGTGACGCCGCCGACGCACGCGCTGGCCGAAGCCTGGCTGCGGCGCGTCCCGAAGGGGACGGTCGTCCTGGCCGGCGCGCAGTGGCTCGACTTGCGGAGTACGGACCTGGTCGTGCGGCGAGTACCCGATCTCGGCGCGGCGCTTCAGGCCGGCGGGCCGCCGATCGCGCAAGCGAATCTGGTGGTCGTGCCCGAGCCGGACTTCGCGAACCCCGGACTGAAGTCCCTGATCCTGGTGCGGACGTTTCACGCGAAGACCTCGTTCGGCGGCAATCTCGGCTACGACTACCGCATCTACGCCGTCCCGCAAACCCTCGCAGGCCTTCGTTGACCTCCCGTCCGCCTTCCGCGACCGTCGATGGCGTCGCGCCACCGGCGCACGTGGCCCGTCCCCGAATCGTCTCGCGGGTCGAACTGCTGCTCGCGGCGTCGGCCGCGCTGCTGACCTTCGCCGTGTACCGCGAAACCCTGTACCCGGGCATCTTCGACATGGGCGACGCGGCCAAGTTCGCCTTCGTCGGCAAAGTGCTGGGCACGCCGCACGCGCCCGGATATCCGCTCTACGTCTTCGTCTCGTATCTGTTCTCCCACGTGCCCGCCGGAACTCTGGCGCATCGCATCAACCTGCTCTCGGCGGTGCTCGCGGCCGCCACTGTCGCGTGCGTGTATCTCGCGAGCCGCCTGCTCGGGTCCGAGCGCATGATTGCCGTCTCGACGGCGCTGGCGTTCGGCTTCGGTTATGCCTTCTGGTCGAAAGCGCTGTACGCGAAGGACTACACGCTCAACTCGGCGCTCGTGGCCTCCGGCGCGCTCGTGCTCCTGCGCTGGGGTCGGACCCGCCGGCCGGCGGCGTTGTACCTCGCGATGGCGATCTTCGCCATCAGCACCGGGAATCACCTGATCGTCATCGCGCTCGTGCCGGCGCTGCTGTTCTACGCGGTGGCGACCGACGCCCGCACCGCGCTCTCGCGACGCGTGGTGCTCGCCGGCGCCGGCCTGCTGGCGCTCGGACTGTCGCAGTACCTCTTCGTGCTCGTCCGGACGCGGCAGCACGCGCCGTACCTGGAAGCGCGCGCCACCAATCTTTCAGAATTGTGGCGCGTGATGACGGCGCGCCGCTGGGCCCGCGAGATCGGCGCGTACTCGCTCCACGGACTCGTCGCGACTCGCGTGCCGATCGTGAGCCATCTCGTCGTGCGCGAACTGACGCCGGCGGGTCTCCTGCTGGCGGGCGCCGGGTTCCTCGCGCTCTTCAGGCAACGCAAGCGCGAGGCGATTTTCTGTCTGCTCGGCGCGCTCGGCGTGCTCGCCCTCACGGCCAACATGAGCTCGAACGAAGACGACGGGTTCCTGCTGCCCGCCTTCGTGTTGTTGTGGCTGCTCGCCGGCGCCGGCCTGCAGATGGTCGCCGGCGCGCTGCGCCGTTGGGCGCGGCCGCGCGCACGAGCGTTCCAGCGCGCCACCGCCTTCCTGATCGCTGCCGCGGCGACCGCCCTGCCGGCTCGACAGGTGGTGGCCAACTACAAGCCGAACGACCACCACGGACGAACGTTCGAGATCCGGTACTTCGACTCGCTGTTTCGCATGCTGCCCGACCGGAGCCTGCTCGTCGAGGGACGCTACACCGTCCACATGATGCTCGAATACAAGCTGCTGGGCGAAGCGGCCGCTGGCGCGCGGGACATCGAGGCGGGCATCCCGGACCACGAGGGGCTCGCCGCCAGCATGAACCGCGGGTATCAGATTTTCGCGTTCGGCGAATCACGCGCGGCGCTGGAGTCGATCGGGTACCAGCTCGAGCCGGTGCAGTTGTACGACCTCACGCTGCCGGAGTATCTCGACACCATCCCGGCGAACTGGACGGTGGTGGTGGCGGCGACGCCGCAGGTCGCGGCGCAACTGCGCTCGAACCGCCCGGCCTGGACGCGCATCGGCGTCTCGCTCGACGCCCTGCTCGGCGGCCCGGTGGGGCGAGCGATCGCGGTCGCTGGCGTGGCCGGCGCCGGCCGGGCGGCCCAGGCGAGCGGGTTTCCAGGCGCCGCGCTCGACGTCGGCGCCGGCGGACGGATCGGCACCGGAGGCCCCGCGGCCCGGCCCATCGCCGCGGCGGCGGATCGCGACGGAGCGACCATCCGGATCGGCCCCACCCAACGGCACCACGCCGGACCGGGGGCGCTGCTGGCGACGATCGACCCGGCCGGCCGCATCCGCACCTACGACCTCGATCCGCACCACGCGCTCCGCTTGCCCTTCGATATGCACCCCTTGCCGCTGTTTCGCGTGACGACGGGCAGCGTGTGCACGGACATCGGCAATACCGGCTGGCACGATCTCACGTCGACGCTCGGAGAGAACGTCACGGTGAAGATCGACGACTATCGTCCGTTCCTGTCGAGCACCGTCTTCTACGCCGCGACCGACGCCCCCGCCATCCCGCGGTTGATCCAAGTGGCCGGTACCGGCCAGCCGCGGCTCTTCGTGAAGACGTTCGCCACGGCCGACCGCGGCGATCTGGCGGCGCTCCGAGCCGCCGCGCGGCGCGACGGCGTCGATCTCGCGCCGGAGCAGGGATCCGCCTACGTCTCGCGCGTCGAATTACAGGTGAACGACAAAGGGAACCAATCGGCGAACCGCATAGAGTTCGGCCTGCGTCCGCGCCGCGTGCTCGTCAGGGCCCGGGTCGACTTGAACAACCCGAAGCGGGCGACGGTCTGCGGCGTCGTCCCCGCGCCATCGCCGGCACCCGAGACCGTCAGCCGCCAGGCTGCCCCGCCGCCCGGTACAGCACGGTAATATCAGCGCGCCGACGCAAGCCGGCAACCCAGTCGGCCACGAGTGAGGAAATCGGCTGCGGCCCTCCCGCAAAGCGGCTGTCGAGATATTCCTGAATCCGCAGATCGTCGCGGACGCGGCGGGTCAGTTGCGCGCGCGTGAGTCCAACCGCAGCCAGCTCGCGATCGAGTGCGGCGGCCGATCCGGCGCGGCGTTCGACGGCCGCCATGCGGGCGTCGATGGCCGCGGCCGCCGGCTCCGGCGGCTGATACCGATCGACGTCCTCGAGCATCAGGGTGCGATCGACGAGCATCGTCAAGCCCGCCGCCAGGCGATCGCCCCCCGCCGGAGGGGTGCCGAGGCCGAGCGTGAGCGCCGCGTCGACATCCGACAGCATGATGGGCTGCGTGTCCACGACCGCCATGATGCGGTCGATCGTCACCGGCTGCCCGCCCGCCACCTGCCCCGCCGCCGGTGCCGCGGCAAGCATCAGCAGGACGATGGCCTGCACCAGCGGCCGCCGCCGCTCACTGCGCGCCAATCGCCAATCCCTCAATCATCAATCCAATCCCCAATCCCCAATCCCCAATCGCCAATCCAATCGCCAATCGTCAATCCGTCAATCCCCAATCCCCAATCGCCAATCCCAATCGTCAATCCCCAATCGCCAATCGGAAATCAGAAAGCCTGTCCGATACTGAAATGCCAGGCCGTCCTGGGCTCCAATTGCCCGGCAATTTCCCTTCTGGCCATCTTGAACCCGAGGTCCACGCGGATCGGCCCGAGCGGCGACTTGTAGCGCAGGCCGAAGCCGGTCGCGCCGCGCAGCTCGCCCAGATCGAAGTTCGAGACGCGATCGAACACGTTGCCGCCATCGACGAACACCGCGCCCCCCAGCTCCCGCCAGATGGGCACGCGCAGCTCGGCGTTGAGGACCAGCATGGCGTTGCCGCCGATCGGGAACCCCTGCGGGCTGATCGTCGCCGGCGTCCCGACCGTGTCGAGCGCGAATCCGCGGATCGTCGTATCGCCTCCCGCGAAGAAGCGCTCGCTCGCCGGGATGTCGTGGAGCACGCTCGTCGTGACGCCGCCGTGCTCGTCGATCGTCTGAGTCTCGCGCGGAAAGCCGGTCGCCAGCCCGAGCCGGGCCCCCGTCGCAAACACGACATTGCGCGCGCCGACCGGGTGATACCAGAAGCTCTGAAGGAAGACCTTCGCGAACCCGACCTGCGAACCCATGGCCCGGCCCGCGATCTCCGAATCGGCGCTCAACAACGTCCCCGCGTGCGGCTCGAGCAGGTCGTCGCGGGCATCCCGGGCAAGCCCCACCGACACCGTCGAGAGCCGCACCTGCGGAAACAGACGATCGATCGCCACCTGTTCGTCGAGCCGCAGGTGCTCGTCGAACGTGCGGGTCGTGCCGAACGAATACCGGAAGTTCGCGCGCACCAGGCTGCCGAGCCGCCGCGTCAGCTCGGCGTTGACCCCTTTCCGCGCGAAGTTGAAGCTGGTGCGCACCCCCTGCTCCACGGCGGCCGTCACGGTGAAATCGCTGTTCTCGCCGAAGACCCTCGGCTCGCGGTACGTGCCGACCACGCGATATTCCGCGAACCCGAACCCTGTCGCGCCGGGGTTCGACGTGTCGGGTGCATCCTTGGGACGAAGGCTCAGGCGGGTGGACAAGCCGATCGACCGGTTCTTTCCCCCCAGGTTGCGCCTGTCGATATCGAAGAACCCGCGCGGCGCGAACTCGAAGTGCTCCTGCGCCTCGCCGTTGGGGCCGGTGGCGAGCAGGCGCCTGTCGATCTCGCCGCCGCCGCCGTAGCTCACGGTCGTGCGCTGGGCCTCTTCGACGGTAATCAGCACGTCGCGCCGCTCCGCCGGCCCATGCGTCAGCGGCGTGATGCGCACGCGGCGGAACAAGCCGAGCGCGCTCAGCCGCCGCTGGCTCTCGATCAGATCGTCGAGGCCGAGCGGCTGTCCGGACTTCAGCCGCAGCTCCCGCTCGATCACCGCCGCGTCCGTCCGGGTGTTGCCGACGATCAGGATGTGGTCGACGATCGTCTGCGGCCCCTCGACGACGGCAAAGGGGACGTCGGCGCGGGTCCCGTCCGTCGAAAACGTCGGATGGACCGTCACTTCGGCCGACTCGTAGCCGCGGTTCAGGTATTCGAGCCGCAGCGTCTCGCGATCGGCGGCGACCGTCGGCGCGTAATACGGCTCGCCCGCGCGGATCTTCAGCGCGCCGAGCAGTTGCGGGGTGGCGATCACGTGATTGCCGGTGACCGTCACGGACTGCACGAGGGTCCGGGGGCCTTCGACGATCGTGATCACGGGCTGGACGATGCCGGGCGACAGCTCGTTGGCGGCCGGGTGGACCTGCACCTGGGCGAAGCCGCGCGTCTGGTACAGCCCCGTGATCGCGTTGACCCCATCGTCGAGCCGCGACGCGATGAACGGCTCGCCCGCCGGCAGCTTGACCAGGGCGCGCAGCGTGTCGGCCGGCACCGCGGCGTTGCCGGTGATCGAGACCCCCGCGCCGGCCACGTGGTACTGCGGTCCGCGATGCACGTCGAACACGATCGTCATGTGCCCGTCGGTTTCCTGCTCGCGGTACGTGGCGGCGGCCTTCCAGTAGCCCTGCTGCTGCAGCGACGCGGCAATGCGGCGCGTCGAATCCTCGAGCAGATCCTGGTCGATCGAACCCTCGCGTTCGACGGGGACGAGATCGGCGCGCTTCTCTTTCGGCAGCGAGTCCCCGGTGAAGCGGATCGTGACGAACGGCCCCGCCTCCACGTCGACGGTCACGTTCGCGACCGTCCTGTCGGCGCTGACGTCGGCGTGCTGGCTCGCCGTCGCCTGGTAGTACCCGCGATGCCGCAGGCGATCGACATAGCCCGAGAGGCGCTGATCGAGATCGACGCGCTCGTAGGGGGAGCCCGGCGCGAGGTCGAGCCGCCCGAGCAGGTCCTGGCGCGACGCCATCGGCTGTCCTTCGATCGCGATCCGGCCGACGCGGGCGCGCTGGCCGGAGGCGATGTCGAACTCGAGCACCGTCCGGTCCGGGTCGTGGTGCCGGACGGCCTGGGCGCGCACGGAGGCGCGCAGGTACCCGTGTTCGGCGTAGAGCTGCTCGAGCGCGCGCGCGACGTCGTTCGCCCGGGCGGCCGGCGGCGTGGCGCCGTACCGCTCGACGAGGCGCTCGCGGAGCGTGCTCTCGGGCAGCCCGAGCGTGCCCTGGAAGACGACGGCGGTGACCGTGTGCACGGGGGTGAGATCGTAGGTCAGCCGGACGCGGCCGTCAGGGGTCGCGATCGCGTCGACGCGCACGTCCTCGAACCGGCCCAGGCTGAAGAAGTGCGTGATCGTCTCGCGAACGTCCGCCATCGAGAGCGGCTTGCCCGCGGTCGTCGCGATGAGCGCCAGCAGCCGCGGCTCCGACGTCTGGCGCCCCTCGATCGTGAGCGCGTCGGCCGCGACCGGGTGCCCGACGAACGCGGCGGCGGGGAGCGTCTGCGCGAACGCCGCGGGGGCGGCGGCCAGCAGCGCGAGGACGAAGAGGAGGGGGCGCGCACGCATCAGAAGACGTGCCGGACCCGGAACTCGATGGCGAACTGATTGCCGCCGGTCTGCGTGAGCACCCAGCCGGCCCTGTCGCTCTGATCGTATTCGAGGATGATGATCTGGTTCTGCTGCGACGAGCCCAGGGCGCGCGAGAACGTCAGGTACGCGCGGTTCGACAGGCGCTTGCCGATGATCAGCCGCGCGGTCGGCGCGAGCGGATCCGTCTCGGTCCCGAGGCTCGGCGAGATCTGGACGCTGCTGAACCCGAGCTGCTCCACCGCGCGCGTGACGGGGGCCGCAATCGGACTGACGAGCACGCGCGACATCGCGAGCCGCAGGAGCTGCTCCTGCGACTGCGTGACGGTCGTCGGATTCAACTGGCGCAGCTCGGCGTCCTGGATGTTCGCGGTCTGTCCGAGCAGCAGCGAGACGATGTCGACCGTCGGGAGCGGCGGGTCCGAATTGAGCGTCAGGGTCGGCCGCGCCGTCGTCCCGCTGACGTCGACCGTCACGCGGTAGGTTTCGTCGGGCACCCGGACGCGCGCTTCGGCCTCGAGGTCGAAGAACGGTTCGATGCGCGACGGGTTCAGGAAGTCGATCGTCCCGCGGGTCACGACGTAGCGGTTCCCCTCGAAGAGAATCTCGCCGCGGTCGATCTCGGCGCGGCCGAGCAGTTGCGGGCGATCGTACGTCCCGGTCAGCCGCAGGTCGGCGCTCGCGGTCAGCCGCGCCAGATTGTTGTCGACGCGCAGCGACGAGGGGGCCTGGATCTGGATGTCGAAGCGCAGCGGCAGCGTCGGTTCGCTGGTCACGGGACCGGGCACGGAGGGACCGCCCCCGCCGAGGTTGAAGAGGTCGGCATCCGGTTCGAAGCGCTTGGTCCAGACCGCGTCGCGGACCGTGACCGTGCCGGTCAGCAGCGGCGCGCCGATGTCGCCGCGCAGCGCCAGGTCGGCATCGACCGTCGAGCGGAAGCCTTCCGGATACCGGAGGTGCATCTGCTGGCCGGTCGCGGTGACGTTCAACTGGCCGGGAACGTAGCCCTTCAGCCCGATGCGGCCGCCGAACCGCACGTCGCCGCCGCCGACCTTCGCGGTGATGTTGTCGAGGCGGATGCCCTGCGCGTCGAAGGCGAGGGCGCCGTTGATCGATTCGACGCTGTGCGGCAGCGCGACGTAGCGGATGCGTCCGTCGCTGATGGTCGCGTTGCCCGAAAACACCGGCGCGTCCAGCGGGCCCCGCACGTCGGCGTGCAGCGAGGCATGCCCCGAGCTGCGGATGTCGCGGAAAAAGCCCTGGAGGATGCCGAGGTTGGCGTTCCCCGACGCGTCGAGCGCGATGCTCGCGTCGCGAAGATTGATGTTCCCCCCCAGCTCGAGCGCGGTGCCTTCGCCGGCCAGACGGAAGCGCGTGACGCGCACGACGTCGTTGTTGAACGCCAGTTCGATCGGGCCGTCGTTCTGGGCCGCATAGTCGAACAGCTTCAGCTTCAGCTGATCGACGCGCGCGTCGATCGTCAGGTGCGTCATGTCGGCCAGCTCGCCGACCACCCGCACCGTCCCGTCCGCGACCGCCGATGTAAACGGCGAGAGCTTCGGCTGGAAGAAGCGGACGTAGGGGTCGAGCGACGTCTGCGAGAAGTGCAGCGTCAGCTCGCTGTCCATCTCGGGCGTGAGCGCGATCCGCCCCGAGCCCGAGACCGCCAGCCGGGGAGACGCGGCCTCCACTTCGAGCGTCATCGTCTGGCCGCGCAGCGACAGGCGGCCGGTCACCTGGCCGATGCCCTCGTCTCCGGCGAACAGATCGTCGACCCGCACCTTGACGTCGTAGCGCGGCGAGGCGAACGCGCCGGCGCCGGTGGCGGTGAACTGGAGCAGGCCCGAGAGCGGCGCCCGCGGGAACGACAGCGTTGCGAGCGACTCGACGGGAATCCGCGTCGCGTCCGCGTTGAACGAATAGGTGCCGTCCCACCCGACCCACGCCGCGCCCGTCACGCGGCCGGCGCTCTTCTGGATCGTGATGCCGTCCAGCCGCACGCCCGTGCCCTCGAATCGCAGGCTGGCGACGGCGTTGTCGAACGGCTCCCCCCACGCCGTGCCGTGGTCGATCACGAGCCGGCCGAAGCCGAACGGCGTCGTGTACTTGCCGTACAGGTGATACTCGCCGGACGCCGTGCCGTCGACGGGGTAATCGTCCAGGCCGAAGGCATGACGCAGGTCCACCAGCGGGCGCCGGAACATCTGGATCGTCGCGTTGATTTCTTCGCCGTCGTCATGGCGGGGATAGCCGAGCGAGAACTTGCCGTCCGCGAGCATCCGGGAGGCGCCGGCTTCGATCGTGCCGTTCGTCACGAACACGTAGCTGTTCTGGATCACGATGTCGGCCCGCGCGTGCCCCCACCGCACGTCCCACGCGCGCACGCCGTCGGCTTCGAAGTGCCCTTCGATCCGCGGCTTCGTGAACGACTCCAGCATCGTCCCGTCGAACGTGCCGCGTCCGCCGACGGGCACGGCGCCGGTCGGCGCGCCGACGGCCGTCATGATGCCGGCCAGCAGACGATCGCTCTCCTGCCAGTCCAGGCTGGTGACATGAAACGGCAGATGCGACTGCCGGCCCCACGCGGTTTCGCCGCTGAACTCCACGTACGTGCGGTCGGTCGCGACCCAGCCGTGCGGAATCGTGATGCGTTCCGGATCCAGCGCGTAGGCGACCGACCCGGCAATCGGCACGTGTCCGACCGGCGCGTGCGCGTTGAACGGCCCGACCTCCGGCGGGAGCTGGTCCACGCGGGCAATGAGGTTCGCCGGGAGTTCCCGGCCGAGCGGCGACGTCCCCGGCGGCGCCGTCACGGTGATGTCCCCCTGCGCGGATTTCTCGCCGAAGTGGCCCAGCGGCCACTCCATGCGGTTGTGGCCGCGGGCGCGCCCGGCCAGGCGAATGCCCTTCAGCTCCAGCCGATCCGTGATCGCCGTCAGATCGACGTCGTCGTACCGCGTGTCCCAGACGGCGCGCGCCGTGCGTCCCTGGCCGAACGGCCCCATCGTGTAGCTGAACACCGCGTGCCCGCCATAGAGGCCCGTCGACACGTTGGTGACAGCGAACGTGCTCGGCAGCCACAGCAGCGATCCCTTCACGTCCGGAAACCGCCAGCCGTCGACGTGCGCCTCCGGACTCGTGAAGGTGCCCTTCAGCTCGTGGCCCCCTTTGTACAGATGAAAGGTGCCCGTGAAGTCGCCGTAGCCGGCGACCGTGAAACGATCGTTCTCGAAGAAGATGCCCTTCTGCGTCGGAAAGTCGACGCGCGAGCGGACGTTCCAGAGCATCTCGGGCCAGTGGCCGAGGTCGACCGAGCCCGTCACGTTCGTAATCGCACCCGTGCTGCGCAGCCCCAGCCGATCGAAGACGACCTGGCCGCCGTCGATCTTGAAGCGCGAGAACATGTCGACGCGGAACGGCTGGTACGACTGGATCGCCACCGACCCGTCCGAGAACTCCGCGGTGCCGCGATACTCGTTCACGCCGCGATAGACGGTCACCGTGAGGTTTGGCGCGACGACCCCCCACGGCGTGTGGTGGTCGTCGAAGGTGAAGCGCCCGCGCCGCGCGATCACCTGGTGGAGCGTGGTCGTGAAACGCTTCGGCCCCTTCTTCGTCGACGGGTGCACGAATCGGGGAAAGCTGTGCCGGCCATCGGGAAACGTTTCGACGACCATGTCCCAGTCGCTCATCTCGATGCCTTCGATGATGAGCTGGCGGCTGAACACGGTCCACCAGGGCATGTGGACTTCGATCCGCTTCGCGCGCAGGAACGGCCGATCCGTCGGGTGCAGCCCCTCGATCACCAGATCCTGGACGATGAACGTGCCGGAGAGCAGCTTCACCGAGAGGTGCCCGATGTGCATCGGCCGATCGATGTAATTCGACCCGGCGCGCTCGGCGCGCGCGCGCAGGGCGGGGCCGAGATCCAGCGTCAGGCTCGCGGCGGCCAGCGCCGCGACGAGCGCCACGAGCAACGCCGCCAGCCGGATCGCCGGATGCCGGCGTCGCGGGCGCGGCGCGTCGACGGGCGCCGGCCCGGCGGGCGATTGCGATTCCGTTGAAGGGGTCTGCTCTTCGGTCACGAGGCGTCGCCGGGTCCGGAGACCCGGCCTATCTTCGCCGGGAAGACCCGGCCTGCATTATTCGACAATCACGAGCACACGGCCGGCGTCGACGGACGTGCCCGGCGTCACCATCACGTCCTTCACGCGCCCGGCCCTCGGCGCTCGCAGCTCATTCTCCATCTTCATCGCCTCGACGACGACGAGCCCCTGGCGCGCCTGCACCGTGTCGCCGGGGGCGACCAGCACCCGGACGACCCGGCCGGGCATGGGCGCGGCAATCGCCTGCTCCCCCTGCGCGGCCCCCGCCGCCTCGCCGCCGCGGGGGGTGCGCCGGCCATCGACGCCGACGGGCACGGCACGGCCGCCGAGATGCGCGAGACGTTCGCCGCGCGAGGGGCCGGGCACGAAGTGCGCCGTGCCGCCCGAATCGGCGGTGTCCGGGAACAGCAGCGACACGCCGAATTCCCCCACGCGCTCGGCGTCGACGAGCCATGCGACGCCGTCGACCGTCACGCGAAAGCGCCCGGCCGCGCTCCCCGCGCGTTCGACCGCCACCGTCCGCGTGCGTCCGTTCAGCTCGACTTCGAAGGTCATGCGCCGCGGGCAGCCGTTCGGGTCCGCGGGCTCATTGGATCGCCTCGAGGCGCCCGGCCGTCTTCCAGCCGCCCCGGGTCGTGGCGCCGGAGGGGGCGGCGGCCGCGCTGGCGCGGAACCAGGCGTCGAGCGCCGCCGCGATCACGAGCCGCTCTTCGTCGCGTGCGTCCAGTTCGTTGAACGAGAGCCCCTGGCGCGCCGCGAGCAGCCGGTCCAGATATGTGGTGTCGAACCGCCCCTCGAGAAACGCGGGCTGTCGGGTGAGCCAGAGGAAGAACGGAATCGTGGTGCGGATCCCGAGCACATCGTACTCGCGCAGCGCGCGCGACAGCCGCGCGATGGCGTCGGGCCGATTGTCGGCCCACGCGATGAGCTTCGCGATCATCGAGTCGTAGAACACCGGCACGGTATACCCGGCCGCCACGCCGCCGTCGTTGCGGACGCCTGGACCGCTCGCCGCCCGCACGCCGCGAATCAGCCCCGGCGAGGGCAGGAAGCCCAGGTCGGGATCTTCCGCGTAGATCCGGCACTCGATCGCGTGGCCGACGGGCGTGAGCGCGCGCGCCGGGTCGATCGTCAGCGGCTCGCCGCGCGCGATACGAATCTGCCAGTGCACGAGGTCGATGCTCGTCACCATTTCGGTGACCGGGTGTTCGACCTGCAGGCGCGTGTTCATCTCGAGGAAATAGAAGGCGCCCTCCTCGTCCAGAAGGAATTCGATCGTGCCGGCGTTCGTATACCCGACGCTTCGGGCGACGGCGGCGGCGGCCTCCGCCATCCTGCGGCGCAGCGGCGGGGTGACCACCGTCGAGGGCGACTCCTCGACCACTTTCTGATGCCGGCGCTGAATGGAACACTCGCGCTCCACGAACGGCAGCACCGCGCCGTGCTCGTCGCCCAGCAGCTGAATCTCGATGTGACGGGGACGCGTCAGGCGTCGCTCGAGGTAGACGCTCGTGTCGCCGAACGCGGAGCCCGCTTCGGATCGCGCGGTGCGCACCGCGGCGAGCAGCGCTGCGGGATGCTCGACCTCGCGCATCCCCTTGCCGCCGCCGCCGGCGACCGCTTTCACCATCAGCGGGTACCCGATTCGCGAGGCTTCGGCGGCGATCGCCTCCTCGCTCGCGTCGGCTGCAAACGGGGCGGCGGTGCCCGGGACGACCGGGACGCCGGCGCGCTGCGCCGCGTCGCGCGCGGCGGTCTTGCTCCCCATCAGCTCGATGGCGGCGGGGGACGGGCCGATGAACGTCAGGCCCGCATCCCGGCACGCGCGCGCGAACGCCGCGTTCTCGGCCAGGAAGCCGTACCCGGGATGCACGGCGTCCGCGCCGGTCTGTCGGGCCGCGTCGATCAGGCGATCGATCCGCAGGTAGCTTTCGACGGCGGGGCTCGGGCCGATCGGCACGGCCTGATCGGCCTCGCGGACGTGGCGCGCGCCGCGATCGCAGTCGGAATACACCGCGACGGTCGCGAGCCCGAGTTCCCGGCATGCGCGCATGATGCGCACGGCGATCTCCCCGCGGTTCGCGATGAGGAGTTTCACGTTCTTTGTATTCTAGCGGAGTGCGGGGGGCGGGGGACGGAGCGGGTTCAGGGTTCGGAGTTCAGGGTTCCGGGCCGGGTTCGGAGTTCAGGGTTCCGGGTCGGGTTCGGGGTTCAGGCTTCCGGTCGCGTCGTCTCGGCGTTTGCGGCCCGCTTGGGTCGCACGAGTCCAGGTACGTCACCCACCCTACGGTAGCGCGATGCGCGCGATCCGCCAGCCGCGTCATCTCAAAGACCTCATCGTCCGTGATGTAGCGCTGCTTCCTCGCGTGGCGCAGATGATTCATCGTCTCGCCGAGCGATCCCAGAGCGATGCGCACGAATCCCGCGTTGTCTTTCGGCCTGAATCGATGGAAGCCTTCAGCCCGGAACCCCGAACCCTGAACCCTCTTACAACGGAATATTCCCGTGCTTCTTCGGCGGATTCCTGTCGCGCTTCGTGTCGAGGCCCGCCAGCGCGGCGATCAGCCGCGGGCGGGTCTGGCGCGGGCGGATCACTTCGTCGATGAAGCCGCGGCCGGCCGCGACGTACGGACTCGCGAACTTGTCGCGGAACTCGACGACGCGGGCCGCGCGCGCCGCGGCGGGATCCGCCGCCTTTTCCAGCTCGCGCTTGTACAGGATATTCACCGCCGCCTCCGGCCCCATCACCGCGATTTCGGCGGTCGGCCACGCGAAGTTGACGTCGGTCCGGATGTGCTTGCTCGACATCACGCAGTAGGCGCCCCCGTACGCCTTGCGCGTGATGACCGTCATCTTCGGCACCGTCGCTTCGGCAAACGCGAACAGCAGCTTCGCGCCTTCCCGGATGATCCCGCCGTACTCCTGCCGCGTGCCGGGCAGGAAGCCGGGCACGTCTTCGAAGGTCACGAGCGGCACGTTGAACGCGTCGCAGAAGCGCACGAAGCGCGCCCCCTTGACCGACACATCGATGTCGAGCGTCCCCGCCAGGTGCGCCGGCTGGTTCGCGACGATGCCGACCGGCCGGCCGCCGAGCCTCGCGAAGCCCACGACGATGTTCTTCGCGAACTGCCGATGCACTTCCAGAAACGTCCCGTCGTCGGCGATGGCGTGGATGAGATCGAGGATGTCGTACGGCTGCGAGGGAGACGGCGGCACGAGGCGATCGAGCGCTTCGTCTTCGCGATCGATCGGATCGGAGGGATCGCGCCGCGGGGGATCGTCGACGTTGTTGCCCGGCAGATAGCTCAGCAGATCGCGCACGAGCCGCAGGCACTCGCGGTCGTCGGCGACCGCGAAATGCGCGACGCCGCTCGTCGCATTGTGGGTCGTGGCGCCGCCGAGCTGTTCCTTGGTCACCTCCTCGTGCGTCACCATCTTGATCACGTCGGGCCCGGTGATGAACATGTAGCTCGTCCCCTCGACCATGACCGTGAAGTCGGTGATCGCCGGCGAGTAGACCGCGCCGCCGGCGCACGGGCCCATGATCGCGGAAATCTGCGGCACGACCCCCGAGGCGAGCGTGTTGCGCAGGAAGATGTCGGCGTAGCCGCCGAGCGACAGCACCCCTTCCTGGATGCGCGCGCCGCCCGAGTCGTTGAGTCCGACGACCGGCGCCCCCATCTTCATCGCCAGATCCATGATCTTGACGATCTTGGCGGCGTTCGTTTCCGACAGCGATCCCCCGAAGACGGTGAAATCCTGCGCGAAGGCGTACACCGGCCGGCCGTCGATCCGCCCGGCGCCCGCCACCACGCCGTCTCCCGGCACGAGCTGGGCGTCCATGCCGAAATCGAGACAGCGGTGCGTGACGAGCTTGTCGATCTCGAGGAACGAGCCGGGGTCGAAGAGCAGGTCGATGCGCTCGCGCGCGGTCAGCTTGCCCGCCGCGTGCTGGCGCCGCTGCCGCTCCTCGCCGCCTCCCTGCTCCGCGCGGCGCTCGAGCGCCTCGAGGTGTTCGATCGGATCCATGCGCCTACCGGGCCGCCGCGGCCTGCGCCTGCGCCTTCTCCCAGTCGCTCAGGAACTTCTGCAGGCCGATGTCGGTGAGCGGATGGTTGAACAGCGACTCGATCACGGCCGGCGGGCAGGTGCAGATGTCCGCCCCCATCCGGGCCGCCTCCACGACGTGCAGCGGATGCCGCACGCTGGCCACCAGGACCTCGGTCGGGAACTCGTAGTTTTCGAAGATCTCGACGATCTCTTCGATGAGGTGCATCCCGGAGGTCGCGATGTCGTCGAGACGTCCGACGAACGGGCTCACGTAGGTGGCCCCGACCTTCGCGGCGAGCAGCGCCTGCGTGGGCGAGAAAATCAGCGTGACGTTCACGCGGATCCCCTCGGAACTGAGCGCCTTGCACGCCTTGACCCCCTCGCGCGTGAACGGCACCTTGACGACGATGTGCTTGTCGATCGTCGCCAGGTCGCGTCCTTCGCGGATCATGCTCTCGGCGTCGGTCGCCACCACTTCGGCGCTCGTCGGTCCCTGCACGGTCTGGCAGATCTTCTTCAGCAACTGCCGCGAGTCGCCGCCGGCCTTCGCGAGCAGCGACGGGTTGGTGGTAATTCCGTCGATGATGCCGAGCGGAACGAGCGCTTCGATGTCCTTCAGATTGCCGCTGTCGATGAAAAGTTTCATGGCCGTCCCTCGTCTATTTATGGCGCCGCCTCGACCGGGTTCGTCAGCTCGCCGACCCCCGCCACCTTCACCATCACGCGGTCGCCCGCCGCGAGCCGTCCGATGCCCGCCGGCGTCCCCGTGCTGATGATGTCCCCGGGCAGCAGCGTCATGACGGAGCTGACGAACGCGATGAGCCGATCGATCGGGAAAATGAGCCTGGCCGTCGACGAGGCCTGCCGCCGCTCCCCGTTCACCCAGCCTTCGACCGCGATCCCCTCGGGCGCGTGATAATCGAGCCCGGCCGCGATGCAGGGGCCGACCGGCGCGAACGTGTCGAATCCTTTCGCGCGCGTGTACTGGACGTCCTTCGCCTGCAGCTCGCGCGCGGTGACGTCGTTCACGCAGGTGAAGCCGAGCACGTAGCCGGCGGCGTCCGCCTCGCGGACGAGGCGCGCGCGGCGGCCGATCACCACCCCGACTTCCGCTTCGTGATCCACGCGTCCGGCGCCGGCCGGCAGCACGATCGGCGCGCCGGGTCCGATCACCGCCGTCGACGGCTTGAGGAAGATCATCGGCACGGCCGGCAGCGGCTTTCCCTGCTCCGCCGCGTGATCCTTGTAGTTGAGGCCGATCGCGACGATCTTGGACGGCAGGACCGGCGGCAGCGTGACGGCCTGCAGCGGGGGAATTTCCGCACCGGCCTGCCAGCGTCCGAACAGATCCCCCTCGACGCGCCGCCAGCGGCCGTCTTCCTCGACGGCGTGCCGCGGCTGGCCGTGGTCGTCGACTCGATAGAACCTCTTCATCGTGCGGTCTCTTCCACTCGGGCCGACGGCGCGCTGCGGTTCGGCGGACTGGCGCGGTCGACGGCGACGATTGCGTACACGTACCGGTTCCCGGGCGTCACCGCCGCGTCGCGATAGGTCGTCTCGCGGATCGGCGACGGCGTCAGCGGCTGCAGCGCCCCGCCCGCCTCGCCGCGCAGCACGATGTAGCCGCCGAGATCCGGTTCGACATTGGCGTCCCAGATCAAGTTGATGGCGCCCGGCCCCGCGACGGTGCTGAGCCCTTTGGGCGCCGCCGGTGGGAAGATATCACGCGGCGTGACGCACGCCGGATCGGAGGGGCTCCCCTCGAGCGTCACCGGCGGCTGCGACACCACCGCGCGCACGACAAAGCATTGTTCCTGCCCGATGGGCGCCCCGGTGTGAGCGAAGCTCGTCGCCGTCAGCGGCGCGGGGTTGATGGGCACCGGTGCCTCCGTCGCGGACGCGCGCGCGCTGGCGGGATAGACGTTATAGGCGAACGCCACGCCCGTCTGCGCTTTCGGCGCCTGCCACTTCAGCGTGACCGCGCGCTCGGTGAATCCCGCGTCGAGCGCTGTCGGCGCCCCTGGCGGAGCCGTCAGCGGCAGGAGGATCCGCGCCGAGGCTGTCCCGGGACGGCCGTGCGCCTCGCCGCGAATGACGTAGACGCGCGTCAGCACGCCAGGCGTCGGCGCGGCCGGCGGCGCGGGCGTCTGTGGCGAGGGCGAGGCGGTGGGGGACGCGGGTGTGGTCGCGGAGGCCGGCGGCGTGGCGGAGGCCGGCGCGGTCGCGGAGGCCGGCGGCGTGGCGGAGGCCGGCGCCGTCGTCTGTGTGCCCGATGCAGCGGCCGGCGGCGCGGCCGGGCTCGTCGCCGCGGCCGGTGCGCCCTGAGACGTTTTCGGCAGGGCGATCGGCTCGAGCACGGCGGGGGTCAACTCCTCCGCGAAGCTCGTCGTGTCGCCGGGCGCCGGGCGCGTGTCGGGGGGTTCGCCCGCCGCGGGTTCGGTCGGGGCGCCGGCTTCGGGCGCCGGCTTCACCGCAATGGAACCGACGCGGTGGGCGCGGTCGTACAGCACACCGTTCGGCGGCGTTCCCCCGCCCGGGGCGACCGTCACCGCGTAGACGTCGACGCGATCGATTGCGGCCGCCCCCGGCGCGCCGGCGTTCTTCGCCGGAATCCTGAAGCGCAAGTACACCCGATCGCCGATCCGCCGCGCCGACACGTCCGCCGGCGCTTCGGGCACGAGCCGCAGCGGCGCGCGCGGCGGCCCCTTCTTGCCGCAGCCCGCGAGCCCGAGCGTGGCGGCGAGCAGCAGCGCGATCGCGGCGCGCCGCCGGCGGCGCCGATCGCGCCAATCGTCAGCCCATGAAGGGCTGACCCACACAGGCTCCTGTCGGCCAAGGGGATCAGCCCATGAAGGGCTGACCCCCATCGGGGCGCAGGCTCGCGGCGCGTGTGAGAGCCGGATCAAAGGATGTAGCGGGACAGGTCTTCGTTGCCGACGATATCGGCGAGCATCCGGTTCACGTAGGCCTCGTCGATCGTGATCGCGCGGCCCGACAGCTCCGAGGCGTCGAACGAGATCTGATCCAGCAGCTTCTCCATCACCGTGTGCAGCCGCCGCGCGCCGATGTTCTCGGTGCGTTCGTTGACGGTGGTGGCGAAGTCGGCGATGCGGCCGATCGCGCCCGGCGTGAATTCCAGCGTGACCCCTTCGGTCGAGAGCAGCGAGGTGTACTGGCGGATGAGCGCGTTCTTCGGCTCGGTCAGGATCCGGACGAAGTCTTCGCGGCCGAGCGACTCGAGCTCGACGCGGATCGGGAAGCGGCCCTGCAGCTCCGGGATGAGGTCCGAGGGCTTCGAGACGTGAAACGCGCCGGCGGCGATGAACAGGATGTGATCCGTCCGGACCATCCCGTACTTCGTGTTGACCGTCGTGCCTTCCACGATCGGCAGGATGTCGCGCTGGACCCCTTCGCGGCTGACGTCCGGCCCCTGCCCGCCTTCGCGCCCGGCGACCTTGTCGATCTCGTCGATGAAAATGATCCCCGCCTCCTGCACGCGCTCGAGCGCGGCGCGCGACACGCTGTCCATGTCGATCAGCTTCTGCTCTTCTTCCTGGGTCAGCAGCTCGACGGCTTCCGGCACGCGGACGCGCCGCTTCTTCGTGCGCCCCTGGAACAGGCCGGGCAGCATGTCCTTGACGTTGATGTCGACCTCCTCGACCGACGACCCCGCGATGATCTCGAAGGAGGGAAACGACTTCTCGCGGACGTCCACTTCGACGTGCTTGTGATCGAGCCGGCCGTCGTGGAGCTGCTCGCGCAGCTTCTCGCGCGTGCGCTGCGCCTGCTCGCGCACGCCCGCGGCCTGCTCGTCGTACTCGGCGGCGGGGGGCAGCGGCGGCAGCAGCAGATCGAGCAGCCGCTCCTCGGCCGACTGCCGCGCCTTCTCGCGCACTTCGACCATCCGCTCTTCCTTGACGAGATCGACGGCGATCTCCGTCAGGTCGCGCACCATCGACTCGACGTCGCGCCCGACGTAGCCGACCTCGGTGAACTTCGACGCCTCCACCTTCAGGAACGGCGACTGCGCGAGCTTCGCCAGCCGGCGCGCGATCTCCGTCTTGCCGACGCCCGTCGGCCCGATCATCAGGATGTTCTTCGGGGCGATCTCCTCGGCCATCTCGGCGGGCAGCTTCTGCCGCCGCATCCGGTTGCGCAGCGCAATCGCCACGGCGCGCTTGGCCTGCGCCTGGCCGACGACGTACTTGTCGAGCGCGGCGACGATCTGCGGGGGCGTCAGCGCCTCGATCGTGGAGACGGTGCTTTCGGGGAGGTAGATAGGCATGACGGGTTACAGCGATTCGATCGTGAGGTTCGCGTTCGTGTAGATGCAGATCGCGGCGGCAATGCGCATCGACTCCTCGGCAATCTGCCGCGCGTCGAGCGCCGTGTGGCGCGCGAGCGCCTTGGCCGCCGCCATCGCGTACGCGCCCCCCGATCCGATCGCAATCACCCCTTCGTCGGGCTCGATCAAATCGCCGTTGCCCGACAGCAGATAGGTCGCGTGCGTGTCCATCACGATCAGCATCGCTTCCAGCCGGCGCAGGATGCGATCCGTGCGCCAGTCCTTGGCGAGCTCGACGGCGGAGCGCTCCAGGTTGCCGCGGTACTGTTCGAGCTTCGACTCGAAGCGCGAGTACAGCGCGAACGAATCGGCGGCCGACCCGGCAAAGCCGGCCAGAATCCGGTCGTTGTAGAGCCGCCGGATCTTGCGCGCTCCCTGCTTCACCACCGTCTCGCCGAAGGTGACCTGGCCGTCGCTGGCCATCACGGAAGCGCCGTTGTGCCGGACGGAAAGGACGGTCGTCGCCTGGATCGCGTGGGATTGAGCCATGTCGGGAGCGCTGCCGGAAGGGCCTCCCGCCAGTTTATCGAATGGCCCGTACAGCCGCAACCGCGCCCCCGCCCGCGGTGTCCTCGGGAGGCGACTCGATGCCCTCGGGGCGGGACACGGGGCCGGCTTTGGGCTTTGGGCTTTAGGCTTTCGGGGGGATTTTCTGATGGCATCATTGGCAGATCTGTTGCACACTACTAGTGAGTAAAAGCCCGTCTTCGCTGTGGGCTCTCCGGGGAGGAGCGGTTATGACTCGCTTGAAAGTGACATTCGTCGCGCTGGCCGCCGGAGCCGCCATGGCCGCAACCCCGGCGTTCGCGCAGCGTACGCGCCCGGCGGACAGCTCGTCCTCGGGAAGCGCCGTGGCGCGCGGCGGGAGCGCCGCGCCGGCGCCCAGCGCGCCATCGCCCTCGGCAGCGGGCGCTTCGTCGGCCGGGACGTTTTCGTCCCCGTCGGCCGCCACCCCCACGCACGGCTCGGCCAGCCCGAGCGCCGGCGTGATGCATCGCGCCCCGATGGCCTTCGCGCCGCAGCGTCGAGCCGTGCCGCGCGGCGCGACGTCGACCGGCACGGCGTCGCCGCGCAGCGCCGGTGCGGCCAGTAGCCCATCCGGGAATCGCGGACCACACAATGCGGCCGAGGTTCCCTCCTGGGGACGCCCGCACGGAAGCCATCCGACGACCGGCACGGCCGTCGGACGCACGACGCCGCCGCCGGCGCGCGGCAACGTGTACTCGAACGGCTACTACTACAACCCGTACTACGGCGGGTACTACTCGCCGTACGTCCTGCCGTACTTCGTGCCGGGCGCCTACGGCCTCGGCCTCGACATGTATTTCGATCCGTGGATGATGTCGACGCCCTACGGGTACGGCTCACCGTACGGCTACGGCGGCTATGGCTTCGACCCCTACGGGTACTCGAGCGGCTACGGGTCGGGCGGCGGCTACTCGTACAGCACGCCGGCGCAGCAGAGTGAAGACCAGGGGTCCGTGCGGCTGAAGATCAAGCCGCGCGACGCGCAGGTCTACGTCGACGGCTATCTGGTCGGCAGCGTCGATCAGTTCGACGGCATCTTCCAGAAGCTGACGCTCACCAGCGGCCCGCACGAGATGGAAGTGCGTGCGAACGGCTACGCGCCCCAGACGTTCAAGGTGCTCGTCACGCCGAACGATACGGTCACCTACGAAGGGGATCTGAAGAAAATCCAGTAATGCTCCGCGACCCGCGCGAGCACGCCGCCATCGGTGAGCCGGCCCTTCAGCCCGCTCACCGATTTTCTTTTGTCCGGACGATCGCCGCCGTGTCGGGCGTGTACGACGGGGGGGTGGGCCTGATGCTGCTGCTCGCCTCGGATCGGCTCGCCGCCTGGTTCGGCGTCCCTCCCGCGCATCCGGCGATCTTCTCGGACCTCAATGCGCTGTTCCTGCTCGCGGTCGCGGCCGGGTACTGCGCCCCCTGGCGCGATCCCGTCGGCGCGCGCTGGTATCTCTGGGTGATGGGCCCCGGGCTGAAAGGGGCGGGAGCGGCCGCCTTCCTGTTCGACAGGATCGTCCGTCATTCGCCGGCGTCGTTCCTGCTCTTCGCGGCCGGCGACGGCATCCTGGCCGTCCTTACGGTGCTGGCACTCGCGGCCGAACCAGCGCATAGACGGGCAGGCCCGCCGCGATGACGAGCACCCCGGCCAGCGTCGTCCCCGGGTTGCGCCAGGCTTCGTTGACGACCATGACCGCGCTGGCCGCCACGAAGATCGCCGGCGCCCACGGATAGCCCCAGGCACGGAACGGACGGGGCGCGTCCGGCTCGCGGCGCCGCAGCACGAACAGCGCGCAGACGGCGACGCCGGCAAACAGCACCACCGCAAATCCGGTATAGCTCACGAGCTGCGACAGCGTGCCCGAGAGCACGAGGATCCCGCTCCACACGCCCTGCGCCAGAATCGCAGCCGCCGGCGTCCGGTAGCGCGGATGCACCTGGGCCGCGGCGGGCAGGAAGAGGCCGTCGCGCGCCATGGAGTAGTACACGCGCGGCCCCGCCAGCACCATCGCGCTCACGCTCGCCGCGATGCTGACGATGGTGAAGGCCGCGAGCAGGTTGCCGGCGACGAAGCCGAAGAGCCGCTCGGCGACCGAGTCCATCAGACGCCCGCCGGGAAGCGCCCCCAGCGGCGCCGCCGGGATCGCGTACAAGTAGAGCGCGTTGAGGGCCACGTAGATCGCCACGACCGTCACGGTGCCGAGGCCGAGCGCCAGCGGCAGGTTGCGTCCCGGATCGCGTACCTCTTCAGCCAGATACGCGGCCGCATTCCATCCCGAGTAGCTGAACATCACCGGCACGAGCGCGAGCACGAAACCTGCGGCGGGCAGCGCACCGCCGCTCGTCAGGTTCGCGGTCGTGCCGCGGCCGATCGCGAAGCCGAGCGCGACGAACACCGCCAGCGCGCAGACCTTCACGCCGGCGAGCAGGTTCTGCAGCAGCCGCCCCGGCCCGAGGCCGCGGACGTGAATCGCGGAGAGCGCGGCGATCACCGCGAGGGCGACGATCGTCTTCGGCGAAAGCGTGAGCGCCCCGCCGGCCATCGGCAGCGACACGAGCGCGCGATCGTCGCCGGCCGCCGGGACGAAGCGGCCGATGTAGCCGGCCAGCGCGACGGCGCTCGCGGCGATCGCGCCGGAAAACCCGGCGACGAAGGAGGTCCAGCCGGTCAGGAATCCCGCCGCCGGACCGAACGCCTCGCGCAGGTATACGTATTCCCCTCCCGCGCGCGGGCGCAGCGCCGCCAGCTCCGCGTATGCCATCGCGCCGGCAAAGGCGAGCGCGCCCCCGAGCAGCCAGACCCCGAGAATCCCGGCCGGATCCGGGATCATCTGCGCGACGACGACCGGCACGAAGAAAATGCCGCCGCCGATGACGTTGGAGATGACGATCGCCGCGGCGTCGAACGCGCCGAGCCGGCGCTCGAGGCGGGCGGAGGGGCGGCGCAGCGGATCCACGCTCCGCTACTGCGCGAGCAGCGTTCGGGGAATGTCGATGTGCGCGACCTCGACCCACTGTCCGGAGCCGGACTTGGCGAACAGGTGCAGGCGCATGTCGCGGAACTGGCTGTTGGCGAGCATGTCGGCGCGCGATTGCGGCGGATCGGCCGTGTAGCCGGTGGGAGACGTGACCGTGAGCGGCGCCGTCTGGTCCCCTTCGAACGGCACGTTCTGCACGAAGACTTCGTCCCAGTCGTCTTCGGTGACGTGCGGCGGCTGCCCGTTCAGCCGCTTGAACACGGCATTGAGGGCGAGCGGACTGACCGAGGCGCCGGCCGGCTTCTTCAGCCGGAACGTGACGCTCGGGACGATCTTGTTCTTGCCGGCCACCACGCCGGCGTCGTGCCAGCCGGCCGCGACGTCGGTGACCTGCAGCGTCTGTTTGAGATCGACCTGCGGCGAACACCCGGCGAGGGCGACGGCGAGGACGGCGCCAAGCGCCGGGAGCATCACGCGCACCCGGACCGACGCCCGCGGATGCCTGATCATGCTTCGATTCTAGATCAGAACTCCTGGACCTCCACGCGCTTCCGGACGTCGTCGCGCGAGAGCTGGTTGGCGTGGAACGCGGCGAGATCGCTCCCCTTGACGCGCAGCACGATCGTGGCGAGGTCGGACAGTTCCCCCGGCGCGAGCGAGCCTTCGCTGTCGCGCGCCGCGACGGTGAGCCACTCGTTGGGCTGCAGATGCATCGGCCCGCTGTAGTCGAGCATCGCGTCGACCAGCGCCGCCTTCACGACTTCGGTGTACTGCTGGTTCGGATCGAACGTCCCGGTATCGGGGCCGTCGGCGGTCGCTGCGACGACCGACCCGGGCGTGGCCGGCTGCGGTGCCCGGGCCTGCGGGGTGAGCAGCTCGATTCGGCGCAGTTCCTGATCGAGCTGCGCGCGGGCGGCCGCATCGGGCAGACCGTTCACGTATTGGCGCAGTTGCCGGATCGCCGCGCCCGCTTCCCGGTCGTGCTCCATGGTCCGGACCGACCAGGCGACGCTCTGGCGCACCGCCGGAATTTCGACGTCGAAGAAGACGCCGTAGCCGTCGAGCATGAAGCCACGCGCGCGCGCGCTGCCGGTGAGCAGCACCAGGGTCGGGTCGACCGACTGCATGCGCAGTCCGAGCTGCTCGGCGCCGCGCCTGACGGCCTGCGTGAGGACCCCTTCCATCATGTGGACGTTGTCGCGGCGCGACTGCAGATCGGGCGCCGGCGCCGCCTGCTGCGCGACGAGCGTCGCGCCGGTCACGACCGCGGCCGCGAAAAATCCTGCGTTCACGGGTTGTACTCCTTTTTCCCTATTTCTGCCGCTCGGCCACGCGGGCCACGAAGTCCATGACCTGCCGGTGCTGCACCTGATCGGCCGTGGCGATCCCCTCGAGCCGTCCCATGCCCTGCTGGATGCGCACGAGATCGGCCTGCCGCTGCGCGTCGACGTCGCGCACGACCTGCGCGATCCGAAGCGCGAGTTCCTGCTGCTGCCGCGATTCGCTGTGCGACAGGATGTCTTTCACGCGCCGCATCACGTCGGCCTCGGAGACCGGCGCGGAGACGGCCGCCACCCGCGCGGCCTGCGGCCGATCGGCCGCGTCTTCGAGCTGACGGAGCCGCCGATCGATCTGCGCCAGGCGCGCCGATTCCGCGGGGTCGATCGCCGCGTGCACGGGCGTCGCGGGCACGGACGAGGCGGAGGCCGCCGGCACGCGCCAGCCGGTGCGGACCGTCAGGCCCGTCGCGTCGTACCGGACCTGCACGTTCGCGATCGCCGCGGCCACGGCCAGCACCAGCACGGCGGCGGCCGCGAGGCCCCAGACCGGCGACCGCCACGGACGCGCGCGCCCGTGCGACGGCCGCGTGACCTGGAACCCGAGGTCGAGTGCGGGGGGCGTCCACGCCGACAGGTCCGTCCGGGCCTGCCGCAGCTCCGCGATTTCGGCGCGGCACGCGGCACAGTCGCGGAGATGCGCGTCGAGCCGCACGCGATCCGCCTCCGCGATCTCGTCGTAGACGTAGGCGACCAGCCGTTCCTTGTCACACATAATCGGTACCTTCACTTCGTCGTGGCTCCGGGGCCCATGCCCGCCTCGGCGAGCTGGCGGCGGATCACCACGAGGCCCTGATACAAGCGCGTCTTCACCGTGCTGAGCGGACAATCCAGCAGATCCGCGATCTCCTGGAACGTCAGCCCGTGGTACTCCTTGAGAATGATGGCCGTGCGCTGTTCGTCGGGGAGAACCGCCATCACGCGGGCCACGGCGCGACCCATCTCGCGGCGTGCGACCAGGTCCTCGATGGACTCGGCCGGCGCCGAATCGGTCGCGAGATCGAGCAGGTCCACCCCCTCGGGCGCCTGGGCGACGGGCGTCCGCCGCTCGCGGCGGATCCAGTCGCGGCACAGGTTCAGGGCGATGCGATACAGCCAGGACGAGAACTTCGCCTGCCCCTTGAACCCGCCGAGCGCCCGGAACGCGCGCAGGAATGTTTCCTGACACACGTCCCGTGCGTCCTCCTCGCGGCCGATCACCCGATAGGCGAGGGCGAAAATCGGCCGTTCCCAGCGGAGCACCAACTGGTTGAAGCTGTCCAGATCGCCCCCCATGGAGCGGGCGACCAGATCTTCGTCGGAGGAGACCATTCCGATGGAGCTCACGTGTCGGTTGTTTAGACGCCCGGCCCCCCGCCGTCGGCCGGGGCGGACCGGAGACATCGATTATAGTGGCGACACACATGACGGATTCGTCGTGGACGGCTCCCGGCGCCGAGCCCGGCGACCGGCTCGATCCGGCGGCTGAGCTCGCGCGGCTGCGGCGGCTCGTCCAGCTCCAGCAGCGCCTGGGCGAGCTGTTCCTGCGCTTTTCCGCCAGCGTTTCGGCCACGCTCAACCTCGACGCACCTCTCGATCGGCTGGTCGCCGACATCAACGCGATGCTCGGGACCTCCCGCACGTCGGTGTGGCTGCACGACCGGCGCGCCCACGAACTGCGCCTGGGCGCCTGCTCCGACCCCGACGCCCGGACGGCCCTGCGCGACATCCGCGTCCCGACCACCGGGACGGAGCACCCGGCGGCGCGCGGCCTGCGACTCGAACGGCCGCACGTGATCGACGGGGCGGTCGTCGCCCCGTTGCGCGGCTGGCGCCGCGCGCTCGGCACCCTGATCGTCGAACGCCCGGCCGGCAGTGCCCCCGACGGGGAGGACGTGATCGATGTGCTGCAGGCCACCGCGCGTCAGCTCGGGATCGCGATCGAGAACGTGCAGCTGCTCGAAGACCTGCTGCGCCAGCGCCGGCTGCTCGAAGACACGTTCAACTCGCTCGTCGACCTCGTCGTCGTGATGGATCGCGACGATCGGATCGTCGAGACCAACGGCGCCTTTGCGGCGCGGGTGGGACGGACCCGCGCCGCCGTGCTCGGCGTCCGGCTCGACGAACTGGTCGGTCCCGAGACCGTCGCGGCCATGGCCACGGCCACGGCCACGGATCACGCGGACGGACACGGACATCCCGAGGCCACGGATCACACGGACGGACACGGACATCCCGAGGCCACGGATTACACGGAAGGACACGGACATTACGAGGCCACGGATCACACGGAAACACACGGAAACCACGAGGCCACGGATCACACGGACGGACACGGACATTACGAAGCCACGGATCACACGGAAACACACGGAAACCAGGAGGCCACGGATCACACGGACGGACACGGACATTACGCAACCACGGATCACACGGAAACACACGGAAACCAGGAGGCCACGGATTACACGGAAACACACGGACATTACGAAGCCACGGATCACACGGACGGACACGGACCCGCAGCGGCCGCGGATCAGGAGGACGGGCGCCGGTATCCGACAGGGCTCGCGCAACGTGCGCGGCACCCGGCCGAGGCCGCGGCTGGATCGCATCAGGTGCAGGATGAGCGGCTGGGGGGCACGTTTCTCCTGACGACGACCCCTCTCATCAACCAGGATGGCGAGGCAGTCGGCCGCGTGCTGGTCGCGCGAGACATCACCCGGCAGACCCGCCTCGAAACGGAGCGGACGGCGCTCCGCGAGCGCCTCGGGCAATCGGAAAAACTGGCGTCGCTCGGCCAGTTCGTGGCCGGCGTCGCGCACGAGATGAACAATCCGCTGCAGGGGGTGCTCGGCCATCTCGAGCTGTTGATCGAAACATCGGCGGCCGGGCGCCCGATCCAGCGCGAACTGCGCCGCATCTACACGGATGCGGATCGCGCGGCCAAGATCGTGCGCAATCTGCTGGTGTTCACCGGGTCGCGCCGCATGGCGCGGCGCCGCCTGCAGGTCGATCGCATCGTCAGCCGCGCGCTCGCGAGCCGAAGCGCCAACCTGCGGCGGGCGAGCATCGAGGTCGTCAGGCACATGGGGCCGCGCCTGCCCGCCGTTCTCGGCGATCCCCTGCTGCTGCAGCAGGCGCTCCTGAATCTGCTGGTCAACGCCGAACACGCGATTGCGGATGCCGGCGGCCGCACGGGCCGGATCGAGCTGACGTCGCAGACGGACGCAGCGCGCAAGCGCGTGACGATCGCGATGCGCGATACGGGAACCGGTATCGGCGCCGAGGTCCTGCCGCGGATCTTCGATCCGTTCTTCACCACCAAGGAAGTGGGCAAGGGCACGGGCCTCGGGCTGGCGATCACCTACGGCATCGTCCAGGAACACGGCGGCACGATCAGCGCCGCGAATGCGCCGGGCGGGGGCGCGGTGTTCCAGATCGATCTGCCCGCCGCGGAACTGGTGGTAAAGTGACACCGGGTCCGCTGGCATGATGGACGAAAGCTATCTGACGACCGAAGAGGTACTCGAGTACCTGCAGGTCAATCTCCGGACGGTCTACCGCCTGATCAAGGCGGGCAAGATTCCGGCGTCGCGGGTCGGCCGGCAGTGGCGCTTCCGGAAGCGCGACATCGACGCGTGGCTCGAGAGCCAGCGTCCGCGCGTCATGCGCGGTGCGCCGGCGGCGCGTCCGGTGCCGGCCAGCGCCACCGGCCCGCGCCGCGTGCTCGTCGTCGACGACGAGGCCAGCATCCGGGACCTGCTCGCGAAGACCCTCGCGCTGGCCGAGTACGAAGTCGACCTGGCGCCCGACGGCCGCCTCGCGCTCGAACGGCTGCGGATGATTCCCTATGACCTGTTGATCACCGACCTGAAAATGCCCGGCATCGACGGCCTGACGGTGATCCGCGAAGCCCGCCGCCTCAAGACGGATCTGCCGGTCATCATCATCACCGGGTACTCCAGCGAGGCCAGCGCCATCGAAGCCGTCAACCTCGGCGTGTCCGGCTACCTCACGAAACCGTTCCGGGTCCCGCGGGTGCTCGCGGTCGTCGAAAAAGCCCTCGGCGAATAGCCGGTCCTGCACAATTCTGCACACTTTCCAAGGCTTCGGCCGGAGGTGTCTTGACGCCGCCCTACGGCAGAGCTAAAGTGTCTCTGTTGTCCTATAGAGTCATTGAATTTACGTAATATGCTCACTAATGAACGACACGAAGCGTCATCAGTGGCACGGGCGACGGCGGAGTTTCAGGCCTGTCTGACCACCGAGGAAGTGCTGGCCTATCTGAAGGTCACGCCGCGAACGATCTACCGGTTGATTCGCAGCGGCGAACTGCCGGCCGTCCGGATTGGACGGCAGTGGCGGTTCCGGCGGACGGACCTCGATCAGTGGTTGGAGCGGCAGCGGGCGTTCGCGACCCATTCGGCGGTGTAGGTTTCCCGGCGCCGGCGGCACACCGGCGCGTCAGGGACATTTTCGAGATGCCCTTCCGCGCGACGGAAGTTATCCATGGAGCGATGATCATGAAGGTGATGCAGAAGGCAGTCTGGACCGCCGCGCTGGCCGCCGCGGTCTTCCTGGTGTCCAATCCCGTGTTCGCGCAGCAGACGGACACCGCCAGCGTGACCGTGACGGTGCATGTGAATGCCAAGGCGAAGTTGACGATCGACTCGGCGTCCGTGGATTTCGCCGACGCCGATCCGACGACGTTCCCGACGATCAGTGCGACCCCTCTCAACATCAGCGTCAAGGCGCGCACGTCCACCGCGGGCGTCGTCGTGCTCGACGCCAAGGCGCCGGATCTGACGAGCGGGAGCGATACGATCACCATCGGCAACATCACGTGGACCGCGACGGGCAGCGGGTTCAACGCGGGCACGATGGCGACGACGGACAGCCAGGTGGGAACCTGGACCGGATCTGGAAACCAGAGCGGCACCCAGACGCTGGTTCTGGCCAACAGCTGGACGTACAACACGGGCACGTACGGTTCGACCATCACCTACACGCTGACGGCCCCCTAACCGATACATCGGCCGGGGGGCGCCCGGCCAGATGACCGCACGTCAGTTCAGCATCGTCGTTCCACTCGTCTGGGTGTTCGCCGCGCACGCCGTGCCGGCGGATGCCCAGACCAGTTCCGCCACCCTCAACGTCACCATCGCGCCGCTCGCCAGGCTTTCGGTCTCGGCCAACGCCGTCACGTTTCCGGATGCGGATCCCGACGTCATTCCCCAGGTGCCGGCGGTGGGCGGCGACCTGGCGATCACGGCGAAGTCGCGCGTGACCCCCGGCTCGGTCGTCCTCCTGACCGTGCAGGCGACCGACGACCTGCGATCCGGCGTCGATCTGATTCCCGTGTCGGCGCTGTCGTGGACCGCCTCGGGTGTCGGCTTCGTGGCGGGCACGCTGGGCACCGGGCCCGTGACGCTCGCCAGTTGGAGCACGTCCGGTGTCCGCAGCGGCACGCAGGCCTGGTCGTTCCGGAACCTGTGGACGTATGCGACCGGCACGTATAGCGCTTCGATTGTCTATACCCTCAGCGCACCATGAAACCTGTCCGCTCGCTCGTGCTCGTGGGCGCCGTGCTGGCGCTGCCGGCCCTCGCCTCCGCCCAGAAACTGGATCTGTCGGTGTCCCCGGCGGCCATCACGATGCCGTCGGCCGATCCGGATACGACGCCGATCGTGACCTCCGCCCCGGTGGTCGTCAACGTGCGGGTGCGGCAGAACAAGGGCCCCTGGCAGCTGACCGTGCTGGCTAGCGGAGACCTAATCGCCGGCAGCTCAACCGTCGATATTTCGAACGTCACCTGGACGGCGACCCCTGCGCCGCCGTTCCAGAACGGCACACTGAGCAAGAGCGTGGCCGTGGACATGGCGTCGGGCACTGGTCAGCAGAATCCGGGGTTGAACGGGTCGGTCACGTTTCGTCTGGCGAACTCATGGACGTACAGCGCAGGCACGTACACGCAGGTCATCGTCTTCACGTTGTCGGCCCCCTAGCGGCCGCCTGGCTCGCGCTCTGCCTCGGCGCCGCTCCCTCATTCGCCCAGTCGTCGGTCGAAGTCTCGCCGCTCCGGGTGGAACTCAATACCGCTGCCAACGGCCAGACCACGCAGGCGGTGACGATCACGAACACGGGCGACCAGGCGGTGCGGGTTCGGGCCGCGCTGTCGGACTGGTCTCTCTCGAACGCGGGCTCGCCGCAGTTCGCGACGGCGACGGATGTGCGCTATTCGGCCACGCCGTGGGTCCGGATCGCCCCCCCGGAGCAGGTCGTCGAACCGAACCACGACGCGACGGTCCGTTTCACGCTCGCGGTGCCGGCCGACGCGGCGCCGGCCGGCTACCGGACGGCCATCCTCTTCGACTTCGAACCGGCGTCCGCTCCGCCGGTCAGCAGCCGGCATCAGATCCTGGTCAAGAGCCGCATCGCGACGTTGATTTACGTCAACGTCGGCGAACCGCCCGTCGCCGTCGATCTGACCGACCTTCAGATCCGGCAGCGGCCGCATCAGCCGACGCAGATCGTCGCGCAGCTGAAGAACACGGGGCGCCGCAGCGTGCGCACGCGCGGCACGCTGTCGCTGTACGACGGCTCGGGCGCGCTCGTGCGTCAGACGGTCGTGCCGGACGTGCCGGTGCTGCCGGAAAGCGAGCGTGAAGTGGCGATCTCCACCGTCGATCCCTCGCAGCCGGCGCTCCCCCCCGGCACCTATCGCGTCGAAGTGAAGATCGACGTCGGCGCCGCGGCCGTCCTCGTCGGTGAGACGACGCTGAAGGTGCCGTGATGAAAAGGGGGACGCTCCCCTTTTTCCTGGTCACGACGGTTCTGTTCCCGGCAGTCGCCGCTGCCCAGCAGCAGGGGTCGATTCAGGTCTCGTCGCAGACGCAGGTGCTCGAGGGGGATCCGGTCCGCCGCGCCGGCGAGCGCCGGTTCGAACCGGATTTCAGCATCAACTGGCTCGAGCCGGGCAGCACGTTCGGGCAGTGGCAGATGCAATTGAGCGGCACGCGCCGGGGGGACAGCGTGCACCTCGGGCGCTCGTGGCTCTCGCTCCGCGATGCCAGCTACGCCGGTCTCAAATGGACGTTCGAGGCGGGCGACATCTACGCGAGTCCCGCAATCACCGACGATCGCTTCACCAATCTCTCCGCCCCGCCGGTCACCTTCGAAGGCGCCTCGATCGGCGCGCACTCGGCCGGCATGACGTTCCAGGTGGTCGGGGGGCGCTCCACCGCGTGGCGCAACATCTTCGGCAGCTCTCCCGATCCGCTCGACCAGGCGCTCGGGCTGGCCACCCTCAGCTACAAACTGTCGCCGAGACTGCAGCTCCTGGGCCGGGCGTCGCACGTGCGGACGACGAATCTGAAGGAGTTCACCCGAAGAATCGACGCGAGCGACGAAGCGGGCGCGGGCCTCCGGTACGAACTCACCCCATCGGTCCATCTCGTCGCCGACGGCGGCTGGGTGGACTATCGCGCCACCGGCGCCACGCACGACGCGCAGGACGTCTCCTACCTGTTCGGCACCCACGTGCTGCTCTCGCGCGGCTGGATCCAGGCCAACGTGTCGCGGTTCTCGCCGGGCGAGTTCCCCGTGCTCAACGCGCCGCTGCAGGACCGCTCCGGCGCGTTCGCCGGCGGCGAATACGATCTCTTCTCGCGCATGCGGGTGTTCGGCGGCTGGGAGACGATCGCCTCGAATCTCGAGCCGGCCGGCGTGTCGCTGGCGATCCCGCAATCGACGGTCGATCGAGGATACGCCGGCGTGCGCGTGCGGATGGGGGACCGCTCCACCGTCTCGGTCCGGCTCGACGACGGCGGCCGCGACGCGAAGCCGCTGCTCGACGGACGCGCCACCATCAGCGACACCGGCGCCCTGTCGGCGGACTGGCAGAGTACCAACGGGCGCGCGTCCACGTTCCTGCGCTATTCGAAGCGCGACAACGTCGATCTGTCGAACGCCAGCTCGACGTTCACGCAGCACGACGGGTCGGCGCAACTCTTCTTCAACGCCACGCGCCGGGCGCAGCTCTTCGGCATCGCCACCGTGACCCACACCGCGAGCGCCAGCGGCGCCGGGAACACGTTCGTCCAGGTGAGCGGCGGCGGCGCGCACCAGATGTTCGGACCCGGCTTGTGGATCCGGCTCGAAGCGAGCGGCAGCACGAACCGCGATCTGCAGACCGGGCTGCTCTCCCCACGCGAGTCGTTCAGCGTCGGCCTCACCGGCCAGCTCACGCGCAATACGACGATCGCGCTGAGCGTCTACGCCGACCGCGCCAGCGACGGCTTGGCGGGCGCCCCCAGCACCTGGCTCACGCGTTCGAGCGTCCGGCTGACGCACACGATTTCGACGGGCACCGCGCGCATGTCGAACGGCGTGGTCGGCGCCGGCGCGTCGGCCCGGACGCACGGGAGCGCGACCGTGCTCGGCAGCGTGTACGCCGACTGGAACGGCAACGGCCGCATGGACGCCGGCGAAGAACAGCTCGGCGGGATTCCGGTGCAGTTCTCGAATGTCCTGCACGTGACGACCGCGCGCGACGGCCAGTTCGCGTTCATGAACGTACCCGCTGGCTCGCAGCACGTCGCGCTCGATCTCCGCGCGCTCCCCGTCGACTTCGACCCACCCGCCGTCCCCGACCTCGTCGTCGATCTCGGGCGCGGCGACACGCAGCGCGTCGCGTTCGGATTGATCCCGCTCGGCGCCGTGCACGGGCGGGTGGTCAACGACCTGAACCGGAACGGTGTCGCCGACGCCGGCGAGCCGGCGGTCGAGGGGGCGGTCCTCACGCTCGACGGCGGCGAGCGATCTGAAGTGGTGCGCAAAGGGATCTTCCGGTTCGAGGCGGTCCGCAGCGGGGCCCATCGTCTGGCACTGCTCGCCGAATCGCTGCCCGACGGCAGCAAGATCACGGGAGAGGCCGAACAGAGCGTGACGATCGCCCGCGAGCATCCGGCGCCCGACGCGACGTTTCTGGTCACGATCGCCAAGCGGCCGGAGATTCGCAAGGTGTTCCCGCCGAAGCGCGGCGGCGGAGGAGGTCGTTCGCCGGCGTCCGCCGGGGCCGGTCGCGGCCGCACGCCGGCCGCATCGACTGTCGCCGCGCCGCGGCGCAGCGCCAGCGGCGCGGCGGTCATCGCCTCGGCCACGCGCCGGCCGAGCGTCAATGCGGCAGCCGTGGCCTACACGATCCAGATCGCGGCGCTCAACGACCCGCTTCACGCGCGCGACATGGTCGACGAGCTGAAGTCGGCCGGCTTCCCCGCGTACCTCGTCGACCCGCTGCCCGACGATCCCGACGGTCCCTACCGCGTTCGCGTCGGACGCTATCGCTCCCCCGGCCTGGCGCGCCACGCGGTCGGCGCGCTCGAGAAGCTCACGAAGCAGCAACTCTGGGTGACGACATACAGGCGCCGGTAACCAGTAACCAGTAACCAGTAACCAGTAACCAGTAACCAGTAACCAGTAACCAGTAACTGGGAACTGGGAACTGGGAACTGGAGACTGGAGACTGGAGACTGCGAACTGGTTACTGGGAACTGGTTACTGGGAACTGGTTACTGGCGGCTGCCTTATGGCGTCGAGATGACGAATCGCACCGGTACCGCGTAGTGGCCGGCGGCGGAGGTGTGCAGCGTGAACGTCAGATGACCATCGTGGATCCCGCTGCCGTGCCAGCGCGCGACGACGGAGGGGGCGGCGGGGTTCATCGTGCCGGACAGGGTGCCGGCGCCTTCGCCCTCATACGACACGCCGGTTTCGACGTCGGCCGCGCCGCCCGGGCCGTCGATCCCGCGCAGCGCCTCGACCGTCAGGACGATTTCCTCGCCCGCGGCCGTCCGGGCGGCCGCCGAGAAATCCACCGTGGTCGTCGTCGACTCGCCCTGCTGCGGGACGTCGAACTGCAGGACGTGACTCGAGACGGTGAGCGCGGTGCGGTTGGCGAAGTGGGCCCGGACCGCGACGGACGCGACCGAGTTGTCGCCGGCCAGGGCCGGCATCGCCACGCTGCACGCGAACAGCACGAAGGGAATCAGGCGTCGCATGCCTTCCACTGTAGGGGGCGCGCGCGATCGGGCCTATACCTGGAGGGACACGGATCGGCATGACTCGAGCGGACAACAGCGGGCACCACCTGTCGATTCCAGACCGCGCCATCCCTTGTGGACAGGCCCCTGACCACCGGGCCGCCGTGTGCGGCTGTGCTAAAATTGGACGATCGGCCTCTGCGAACGGCCCGCACCGGGACGCGCCCTAGGGAGCGCGCCCGCCACTATCCGTGATTCAGCTTTCATCTCTCAGTAAATCGTTCGGCGACCGCGTCCTGCTCGACGGCGTCACCTGGCAAATCGACGACCGCGAGCGCGTCGGCCTCAGCGGCCCGAACGGGGCCGGCAAGACCACGCTCCTGAAGATGCTCGCCGGCTTCGAGGAGCCGGACAGCGGCGCGGTCGTGAAGCCGAGCGGCCTGACGATCGGCTACCTGCCGCAGGACGGCCTCGTCCACCGCGGACGGACGCTGCGCGACGAGGTGTCGCTCGCCTTCGAGCCGCTGCTCGACATGCGGGACGAGATCGCCGCGCTCGAAGAGCGCCTGGGGGGCGACGAGGGCTCGGACGCCGAGCACGCGGCGATGTTGACCCGGTACGCGGAACTGCAGGACGCCTTCAAACGCGGCGAGGGCTACACGATCGATCTGAAGGTCACGACGGTGCTGCGCGGCCTCGGTTTCGCACCCGGCGACTTCGAGAAGCCCACGGAGGCGTTTTCGGGCGGCTGGCAGATGCGCATCGCCCTCGCCCGGCTGCTCCTCGGACGCCCCGGGCTGCTCCTCCTCGACGAGCCGACGAACCACCTCGATCTCGACGCGCGGAACTGGCTCGAATCGTACCTCGCCGATTATCCGCACGCGGTCATCCTCGTCTCCCACGATCGGTTCTTTCTCGACGCCGTCGTCACGCGCATCACCGACATCGGGTTGCGCACCCTGACCGACTACACCGGCACCTACTCGGACTACCTTCGCGAGCGCGAGGCGCGCATGGAGCGCCTGCGCCAGCAGAAGCGCGATCAGGACGACGAGGTCGCGCGGATGCAGGCGTTCATCAACCGGTTCCGGTATCAGGCGACGAAGGCGTCGCAGGTGCAGAGCCGGATCAAGATGCTCGACAAGATCGTGCCGATCGAGATCCCGCCCGAGCGCAAGCGGGTGCACTTCCACTTTCCCGCATGCCCGAAAAGCGGCCGCACCGTGCTCGAGATGCGCCACGTGGCCAAATCGTATGGATCGCAGGCCGTCTTCCGCGACGTGAACCTGCACGTCGAGCGCGGCGATCGCATCGCGCTGCTCGGCCCCAACGGCGCCGGCAAGTCCACGCTGATGCGGATGCTGTCGAGCGTCGAAGCGCCCGACGCCGGCGAGCGCGTCGAAGGGCACCAGGTGATCCCGCAGTACTTCGCGCAGGACGAAGCCACGCGCCTGGATCCCACGCGCACCGTCTATCAGACGCTCGCCGGCGACGCGCCGCTCCACATGGTGCCGCACATCCGCAACATCCTCGGCGGCTTCCTCTTTTCCGGCGACGACGTGGACAAGCCGGTGCGCGTGCTTTCGGGCGGCGAGCGCACGCGGCTCGCGGTCGCGCGCATGCTGCTGCGCCCCGCCAATACCCTGCTGCTCGACGAGCCGACGAACCATCTCGACCTCGACTCGAAAGACGTGCTGCTCGACGCGCTCGAGGATTTCGGCGGCACGCTGATCTTCGTGTCGCACGACAGGTACTTCGTCGACAAGCTCGCGACGAAGGTGATCGAGATCGGGAACGGCGACGCCGTCGTCTATCCGGGGCGTTACGAAGAACTGCTGTGGAGCCGACGCCAGCGCGAGGCGGCTCCCCCGGCCGCGGCCGCGGCGCGCGCCCCCGAGCCGCGGGCCGGCGCGGTGCCGAAGCCCAAAGCCGACGCACACAGCTACGAGGAGAAGCGGCGGCACGACGCCGAAACCCGCCGGCGCCGCAAGGACGCCGATGCCCGCCAGCGGCGCGTCCAGGACCTCGAAGCCCGGATTGCCGAGCGCGAGCAGGCCATCAAGGAGCTGGAAGCCTCGATGGCGGCCCCGGGCTTCTACGAGCACCACGAGACCGCCAAGCCCGTTCTCGACCGCCATCAGGCCCTGATGTGGGAAGTCGGCGATCTGATGAACCAGTGGGAGGCGCTGCAGACGGGCACAAAATTGTAATCGCGTGTCAATTTTGTAATCACGCGTCGACACGGCCTTTTCGCCAATCTCCCAAAACCTCAACAAATACGGCCCGTTCAGCCGGGGCATACGCTTTGCCCCTGCTGCTGTCGGCCCGTGTGCCGCAGGCGGAGCCCTGCACGCGGGTCCGGCGTACGGCCTTGGGTTCCCGTAACTTGAAGATGGAAAAGAGCTTGGCTCGGCAGAACGAGGCGCTTACAATGTTGGCCCGAGAGCCGTCGATGTTCGAGACGGCCCCGATGGTCATGCCTCGAAAAGCAGCTCGCACCGTGCGCCGCGCGACGGCGGCAGGGCGGCGGCCCGCGCCCGACACGGCCAGGCCCCGCGCCAAGGCGGCGGCGGTCGTGCCCGACGGGTTCTATCGCGACCTCGTCTGGAACCTCCGCAACGGCGTCGTCGCCATCACCCGCGACGGACGGATCGCGGTGATGAACGACGTCGCGTACCGGGTGCTCGGGCTCGAGCCGCGGCCGTCCGACATCGGCCGGCCGGTCGGCGAGGTCCTGCGCGGCAGCCAGGACGTCCTGCGGATCCTGGCGGGAGCCTTCGACCTGTCGCATCTGCCGAACCGCGCCGAGCTACGGCTCAAGCAGACCGGCAAGGTCATCGGCTACACGCTGTCGCACGTGCGCGACACGCGCGGCCGGCTCGCCGGCGCCACGCTCTTCTTCAAGGACCTGACCCGCGTCGAGCAGCTCGAAGAACGCGAGCGCCTGCGCGACCGGCTCGCGGCGCTCGGCGAAATGGCGGCTGCGATCGCTCATGAAGTGAAGAACCCGCTCGCCGGCATCGAAGTGATGGCCGGGCTGCTCAAGCGGCAGCTGCCCGCCTCGGAAGACGCGCAGACCATCCTCGCCGACATCATCAAGGAAGCGAAGATGGCCAACGCGATCGTGCTCGAGGTGCTCGAGTTCGTGCGGCCCATCCGGCTGCAGGTCGAGCGCGTGGCGCTGGCCGAACTGGTGCGCGACGCGGTCGTGATGGCCGAAAACCACACCCACAAGGGGGGGGTGCACGTCCAGGTGGACGTGCCCGAACCGCTGGCGCCGATTCAGGGCGATCCGCTCCAGCTGCGCCAGATCTTCACCAATCTTCTGATCAACGCCTTCGAAGCGCTTGGCGGCACGGGCTCGGTCCGGATCGCGGCCGCGAGGCTCGACGCCGAAGAGGAACCGGGGGCCGGCGCCGACCACCAGGGCCCGATGGTGCAGCTCGAAGTGAGCGACACCGGACCAGGGATCCCGCCGGAAGTGATCGACCGCATCTTCAGCCCGTTCTTCACCACGAAGCCGCAGGGCTCCGGGCTCGGGCTGGCGATCGTGCGGAAGATCGTGGACGCGCACGACGGGCGGATCGACGTGACGGCGAAACGGGGGGGCGGCACGGTGTTCCGCGTGACGCTGCCGGTGCGGAGCCCGCACGGATTGTTCAGCTGAGGCAGGTTCGACAGCGAAAGGGACCTACATGGGCCGGATTCTGGTGGCGGACGACCACGACTCGCTGCGCCGCGGCATCGTGCGCGCGCTCTCGGAGGCGCATCACGAGGTCGAGGAGGCGCCGAACGGGAACGTGGCAATCGAGCGGCTGCACGAAGGGCAGTTCGACGTCGTCCTGAGCGATCTGAAGATGGGCGGCAGCGACGGCATGGACGTGCTGCGCACGGCCAAGTCGCTCCAGCCGACGACCGCCGTGATCCTGATGACCGCGTTCGGCTCGGTCCATACCGCCGTCGAGGCGATGAAGATCGGCGCGTTCGATTACGTGCAGAAGCCGTTCGAAATCGAGGAGATGGAGCTCAAGGTCGAAAAGGCGATCGAGCACCGCCGTCTCAAGCACGAGATCGAGTACCTCCGCCACACGCAACAGGACATCTACGACTTCGACCGGATCGTCGGCGCGAGCGGCGCGCTGCAGTCGGTCCTGGCCATCGTGAAGAAGGTCGCCAAGAGCAACACCACGGTGCTGATCCGCGGCGAGACGGGCACGGGCAAGGAGCTGATCGCCGGCGCCACGCACCACAACTCGCTCCGGGCGGGGCGCAACTTCGTGAAGGTGAACTGCGCGGCGCTGCAGGAGAACCTGCTCGAGTCGGAGCTGTTCGGCCACGAGAAGGGGGCGTTCACCGGCGCCGACAAACAGCGCGTCGGCCGCTTCGAACAGGCCGACGGCGGCACGCTGTTCCTCGACGAAGTGGGCGACATGAGCGCGAACACGCAGGCCAAGATCCTGCGCGTGCTCCAGGAGCACGAGTTCGAGCGGCTGGGCGGCACCCGGACGCTGCGCGTCGACGTCCGCGTCATCACCGCGACGAACCGGAACCTGCCGCAGATGGTCGCGAGCGGACAGTTTCGCGAAGACCTCTACTACCGACTGAACGTCGTCTCGATCGACATGCCGCCCCTGCGCGAGCGCAAGGACGACATCGCGCAGCTCGCCAACTTCTTCCTGAAGCGCTTCTCGGGCGAGCTGAAGAAGAAGATGGAGGGGCTCTCGCCCGACGCGCTCAAGCTGCTGATGCGGTACAACTGGCCGGGCAACATCCGCGAGCTCGAGAACGCCATCGAGCGCGCCGCCCTGCTCACCGAAGGTCCGTTCCTGACGGCCAGCGATCTCCGGCTCGGGGAGCTGTCGACGAGCACGGCGTCGATGGACGGCAGCCCCGTCGTCAAGATTCCGCCGACCGGCATCGCGCTCGAGGAGATCGAGCGGCAGGCGCTGGTCGAAGCGCTGAAGATGTCGAACTGGGTACAGAAGGACGCGGCCGAGCTGCTCGCGATCAGCCCGCGCGTGATGAACTACAAGATCAAGACGCTCGGCATCGAGTATCCGCGCGGCCGCCGGATGCCGGTCGCCGTCGAAGTCGCGTAATCACGCCCTCGGGTGGGCCTTGCGGTACGCGTCAATTCGTTTGCCGGGGGCTTCGCCCCCGAACCCCCGACACGCTCACTCGCGGGGGCCCCTGGCCCCGCTCCGTTCGCGTGGCTCGCTCACGCGTTCGCTCGCCTCGCTGCGGCCGGCGCGGCTAGGCTCTCGGGTGGGCCTTGCGGTACGCGTCCATCAGTTGCGCGGCGTTCACGTGGGTGTAGCGCTGCGTGGTGCTGAGGCGCGCGTGCCCGAGCAGTTCCTGAATGGCCCGCAGATCCGCCCCCGCTTCCAGGAGATGCGTCGCGAAGGAGTGCCGCAGCGCGTGCGGGCTGATGCCGTAGCGCGTGCTGCACGCAGCCACGTAGCGGCGCACGAGCTTGTCGACGCTGCGCGTGGAAAGCCGTCCGCCCTGGTAGTTGAGGAACAGTGCGTCGCGCCGGCGCCGGCCGCGTGCCAAAGGCGCCTGGCACCGTTGGCCTGCGAGTTGCGCCCCGGATGGCAGAAACTGCTCGCGATCGGCCAGCCATGCGCGAATGGCGTCCGCCGCGGCACCGTTGAACGGGACGATCCGTTCCTTCCGCCCCTTCCCCAGCACCCGGACGACGCGTCCCGACAGGTTGACGTCGTCGAGATCCAACCCCACCAGTTCGCTGAGCCGCAGGCCCGAGGCGTAGAAGAGTTCCAGAATCGCGCGATCCCGTCGCCCGAGCGGCGACGTCGTGTCTGGCATGTCCAGCAGCCGCGTCATCTCCTCGACGCCGAGGTGCGCCGGGATGCGCTGTTCCCGCCGCGGCGTGCCGACCAGCGCGCCCGGATCGGAGGCAATGGCCCCTTCGCGCCGCAGGTAACGCCCGAACGTCCGGATGGCCGCCAGCTTCCGCGCCGACGACGCCTTCGAGTGGCCGCTGTGCGTCAGGCTCGCCAGGAACGCGCGCGCGTGGGCGTCGTCCAGGTCGCCGGCCACCAGGTCGCCTGACCGCTTGCCGAGATGACCGGCGAGGAAGTCGAGCAACTGCGAGAGGTCGCTCTCGTACGCCCGGACGGTGTGCGCCGACGCGTTCTCGTTGAAGCGCAGGTGCTCGAGGAACGCCTTGAGATGCTCTTTCATCCGTGAGCCCGTCAGCGGTTCAGCCGCGCGCCGGCGCGGGAGTCGCGCCGGCCGACGCCATCCACCGGTCCAGATCGGCCAGCGCGCGTTCCGAAACGGCCGCCTTGCGATCCTGCCGCTTGCGCGGCGGCGCGTCGAGCGGCGGCAGCAGTCCGAACGCGATGTTCGACGGCTGATAGTGTTTCGGATCGGCGTGCGACACGTAATAGGCCAGCGCGCCGAGTGCGGTCGTGCGCGGCGGCGCCGACGGCGCCTCCCCGAGCACGAGCGCCGCCGCGTTGCGCCCCGCCATGAGGCCCGAGGCGGCCGACTCGACGTAGCCCTCGACCCCGGAGACCTGCCCCGCGAAGAACAGCTCGGGGCGAGGACGCGTCTGCCACGTCTCGCGCAGCACCGCCGGCGCGTTGATGTACGTGTTGCGGTGGATCATGCCGAAGCGGACGAACTCCGCCTGCTCGAGGCCGGGAATCAGCCGCAGCACGCGCGCCTGCTCTCCCCATTTCATCTGCGTCTGAAATCCGACGAGGCTGAAGTGATCGCCGGCGATGTTGTCCTGCCGCAGCTGCACGACCGCGTACGGGTCGCGACCGGTCCTCGGATCCGGCAGGCCCACGGGCTTCATCGGCCCGAAGCGCAGCGTGTCCACTCCCCGCGACGCCATCACCTCGATCGGCAGACAGCCTTCGAAAAACTTCGCGTGGTCGAAATCGTGCAGCGGCGCCTTCTCGGCGGCCATCAGGGCGCCGTAGAACCGCGCATACTCTTCGCGCGTCAGGGGGCAATTCAGGTAGTCGCCCTGTGCGTCGTCGACCCCGCAGGCCGGCTGCGCCGGAGCTGGCGCGTCGCCCAACGGGCGAAGGCTGCGGCCCCAGCGCGAGGCGCGATAGATCTTCGCCGTGTCGAGCGTCTCGGCCAGCACGATCGGGCTGACCGCGTCGTAGAAGTACAGATGCGCGCTGCCGACCAGCGCGGCGATGTCGCGCGACAGCGACTCGGACGTCAGGGGTCCGGTCGCAATGATGACGGGACCGGCAGATTCGCGAGGAATGCCCGGCACCTCTTCGCGGCGGATCTCGATCAAGGGATGCGACGCGATCGCGGCCGTCACCGCTTCGGCGAAGCGCTCGCGATCGACCGCCAGCGCCGCCCCCGCCGGCACGCGCGCCGCGTCGGCCGCGCGCATCACGAGCGATCCCATCCGGCGCATCTCCTCTTTCAGGAGGCCGACGGCGTTGTCGAGCTTGTCGCCCCGGAAGGAATTGCTGCAGACCAGTTCGGCGAGCCGATCGGTCTTGTGGACCGCGGTCGGACGCACGGGCCGCATCTCGAAGAGGAGGACGCGCACGCCGCGCGCGGCGGCCTGCCACGCCGCCTCGCTGCCGGCGAGCCCGCCGCCGATGATGGTGAGCACCGGGAAACCCCGCGAAGTGGTGAACGGTTACGCCGGCGTCAGTTCTTCGGAGCGCACGTACGAGCACGCTTCGTTGTTGCAGACGAGCTGACGCCCGTGGCGCTTGGTGATCTTCTCGACGAGGAACGGCGCCCCGCAGTCGGGACACTTCTCGGCAATCGGCTTGTTCCAGAGCGTGAAGTCGCACGCCGGATAATTCGCGCACCCGTAGAACACCTTGCCCCGGCGCGACTTGCGTTCAACGATGTCGCCGCCGTCCTTCGGGCAGAGTACGCCCGTGGACTTCTGCTTGACGTAGCGGCATGCGGGATAGTTGCTGCAGGCGGTGAACTCGCCGAAGCGCCCGTGCTTGAGCACCAGGTTCGAGCCGCACTTCGGGCACGGCTCGTCGAGGATCTGGTCCGGCTTGGCGGCCGTAACCCCCTGCTTGGTCGCAATCAGCTTGCGCGTCGTCTTGCACTCGGGGTACCCGGTGCAGGCGAGGAACTGGCCGAACCGGCCGCGCTTGACGATCATCGGCTTGCCGCAGTTCTCGCAGGTCTCCTCGATGTCTTCGGTGCCGGGGTCCGGCGTTTCCAGCTCGCGCGTGTTCTCGCACTCCGGATAGCCGCTGCACGCGAGGAACAGGCCGAAGCGCCCCGCCTTGATCACCATCGGCTTGCCGCACTTGTCGCACGCGACCGGCGGCACCGGCTGGGCCCCCTCCTTGAGGTTGACCATCTCCTTTTCGGCGCGCTTCAAATCCTTCTCGAACTTGCGATAGAAGCTCGAGAGCGTCGACTCGTAGTCGGACGTGCCCTGCTCGATCTTGTCGAGATCCTCTTCGAGCTCGCGCGTGTAGTTGACGTCGAGGATGTCGTCGAACGCGGGGCTGAGCAGCTTCTCGACGAGCATCATGCCGAGCATCGTCGGGCGGAAGCGTCCCTCGACCTTGGTCACGTACTCCCGCGCCTGGATGACGCCGATGATCGTCGCGTAGGTGCTCGGCCGGCCGATGCCGTTTTCCTCGAGCGCCTTCACCAGCGTCGCCTCGCTGTAGCGCGGCGGCGGCTGCGTGAACTTCTGCTCCGGCTCGAGCCGGCGCAGCGTCAGCTCGTCCCCCTTTGCGAGCGGCGGCAGCAGCCCGGCCGACGCCCCCTCGTCTTCCTCCACGGTGGCACTCTGCGGCGCCGGGGCAGGCGCGGCCTCCGGCGTCTGCCCCGGGGCGGTGTCGCCGCCGGCGTCCTGGCCGTACACCGCCATCCAGCCGGCGAACTTCGGGACGGATCCTTTCACACGGAACAGATACTCCGCCGCGGCGATGTCGACGGTCGTTTCGTCGAAGGTCGCCGGCAGCATCTGCGAGGCGACGAAGCGGTTCCAGATCAGGCGATAGAGGTAGTACTGATCCGGCGTGAGGTGCGCACGCACGGCGTCCGGGTGATACTGCATCGAGGTCGGACGAATCGCTTCGTGCGCGTCCTGCGCGTCCGCCTTGGCGCGATAGTAGATCGGCTTCTCCGGCAGGTACTCGGCGCCGTAGGCGGTGGCAATCAGCTCGCGGACTTCCGTGAGGGCCTGGTCCGACACGCGCGTCGAATCGGTTCGCATGTAGGTGATCAGGCCGACCGACCCTTCGCCCGGCAGCTCCACGCCTTCGTAGAGCTGCTGCGCGATCATCATCGTCTTCTTGACCGGAAAGCGCGCGGCCTGCTGCAGCTTGCTCGTGATGAACGGCGGCACCGGCCCTTTCTTGCGCTCCTTGGTCGCGACGGCGTCGACGATCCAGCGGGCATTCTGCAGGTCGGCGAGCACCGCGTTCGACGCAGCCTCGCTGGTCACCTTGATCGTGCTGCCCCCCTTCTTGAGCAGCTTGGCGGCGAACTCCGGGGGAACGGCGGCGGCCAGGCGCGCCGAGATGTTCCAGTATTCCTCCGAGACGAAGCGCTCGATTTCGCGCTCGCGGTCACAGGCCAGCTTCAAGGCGACTGACTGCACGCGCCCGGCGCTCATGCCGCGGCGCACCTTGTCCCACAGCAGCGGACTGATCTTGTAGCCGACCAGCCGGTCCAGCACGCGCCGGGCCTGCTGCGCGTCCACCATCTTCTTGTCGATCGTCGTCGGATGTTCGAGCGCCGTCAGGACGCCTTTCTTGGTGATCTCGTTGAACATCAGCCGGCGGATTTTCTTCCGGTTCCCGCTGCCCAGCTCCTCGGCCAGATGCCAGCCGATCGCTTCCCCTTCGCGGTCGGGGTCGGTCGCGACGAAGATTTCGTCGGCCTTCTTCGCCTCCTCCTTGAGTTCCTTCAGGACCTTTTTGCGGGTCGCGAGCACTTCGTACGACGGCTCGAAGCCCTCGTCGACGTCGACGCCGAGCTTGCTTTTCGGCAAGTCGCGGACGTGCCCCATCGAGGCGATCACTTTGTAGTTCCGCCCCAGATATTTATTGATGGTTTTCGCCTTCGCCGGCGATTCCACCACCACGAGTGCCTTTGCCATATCCTGACCTACGTTACACCTTTCTAATCCAGGGGGCTTCGCCCCCCGGGCCCCCCTACACGCGCTCTCGCTCGCCGGCGGCTCGCTCCGATCGCGTGGCTTCGCTCGCGCCGCTCGCTCGCGCCGGCCGCCGCTTCGCCCCTCGGGCCCCCCTACACGCGCTCTCGCTCGCCGGCGGCTCGCTCCGATCGCGTGGCTTCGCTCGCGCCGCTCGCTCGCGCCGGCCGCCGCTTCGCCCCCCGGGCCCCCCTACCCGCCCGCTCGCTCGCCGGCGGCTCGCTTCCGCCTCCGCCAAGGCGACGGCGAGACCCGCTCAGCCAAGCGGCTTGCGGCCCGTCGGGGTGGACGCCGCGGGACGCCGGAATCGGCCTCCGGTCAGCCGCTCGAGGTCGCCGCGCAATTCCCAGTCGGTCAGCCGGGCCAACAGGTCGCGTCCGGCCAGGCCAGTCAGACTTGCCAGCGCGTCGATGCCGTAGGGCTCTCCAGCCGCCATCTTGTCGAGCAAGGGGTCTGAAATCAATAGGTTAGACGGCGCTTCCGCCCTTTCGGCCCCCAGTCCCGTCCAACCGAGCTCTTCCATAATATCGTCCGCACTCTCGACGACCTTTGCGCCGTCCTTCAAGAGCGCGTGCGAACCCCGGTTCCGCCCGCTCAGGATGCTCCCCGGCACCGCCATGACGTCGCGCCCCTGTTCGAGGGCGCACCGGGCCGTGATTAAAGATCCGCTCTTCTCGGAGGCTTCGACGACGACGACCGCCAGCGAGATCCCGCTGATCAGGCGGTTCCGGGCCGGAAAGTGCTCCGGCAGCGGGGCGGCCCCTGGCCCGAGTTCGCTCGCGATCACCCCATGTTCACAAATACTTACGGCCAGCGACTGGTGTTCCGCCGGGTAGATGACGTCGGGCCCGGACCCGAGCACGGCGATCGTCGCCCCTTCCCCCTGCAGACACCCGCGGTGCGCCGCGCCGTCGACCCCTCGCGCCAGCCCGGACACGACCACCAGCCCCCGCCGCGCCAGATCTTCCGCCAGCCGGGCCGCCGCCTCGCGCGCGTACGGCGTGGCGGCCCTGGATCCGACGATGGCGATGCCGGGGCGTGGGAGGGCCTGGAGCATCCCCCGTGCCCAGAGCACCGGCGGCGGATCGACGATGGCCCGCAGCAGCGGCGGGTAGCGCGGATCCTCCAGGCCGACGACCGCGATTCCGGCCTGGCGGGCGGCCTCGAGCAGGCCCGCCGCCCGCTTGCGCGCGGCGGCGGCGTTCGCGGCCGCGTCGAGCCCCGGCGCGCACCGCGCTATCACGCGTTCGAGCGACACGGGGCGCCCGCCCGGATGATCCTGAAGATCCTTGAAGACCGCTGCGGCGCGCGCGCGGCTGATGCCGGAAAGCGTCGTGAGGGCCACCGTACTCTGAAGGTCCACCGTACACCTCGAGAGCGGCGGCGCAGCCGGATCAACGCCAAAGGGGCCGGATCCGTGCTGCTCCGCAGCAAACGGCCCGACCCCTCTGTCCTGATTATAGGGCCGGGGTGTCGCCTGACGCAACCGGGAGCTTTACGCGGCGCGTCGCCGCATTACGAAAAGCGGCGGAAACTTACGCATTCGGCGGGCCCGGCTCGCATCTCGACCGTGGTACATCCATTGCTGCGTCTACACAGGTACCTGCAAGGCCCCTGTGGCTTGCGGGTCCTTCGTCACCCCGCTATAGTGGAACCAAAGCCATGTATCGGCGAGTGCTCGGCGGCCTCCTCATTCTGCTGCTGACGGCGTCTGTCGCGTTGGCGGACGCGCGCTCGGACGCCAAGTCGCAGGTGGAGTTCGGCATCAAGGTGGCGCAGGCCGGCTTGTGGAACGAGGCGCTGTACCGCTGGCAGAAGGCGGTCGAACTCGATCCCTCCTACGCCGCGGCCTGGAACGACCTCGCGATCGCGTACGAGCACGCGGGCCGCTTCGAGGACGCGAAGACCGCGTACGACAAGGCGGTCACGCTCGACCCGAAAAACCTGCTGATCAAGCAGAACTACGATCTCTTCAAAGAAATCAATGACCGCACGAAGCGCCGCCGCGATAAGTAGTCTCGTGTTCGCCTGCGGTCTGCTCGTGGCGGGCTGCACGTCGTTCTACGAGATTCCGATTGAAACGCCCATCCAGCCGAAGATGGACGTCTCGGGTTTCCAGCGCGTGCTCGTCGCGGGCTTCATCGCCGGCGGATCCGACGACGTCGACGCGAACCTCGAGACGGTGCGGCTGCTGCGCAGCCAGCTTCGCACGAAATCGGCGCTTCACGTAATCGAGGCCGACGCGCTGCCGCTCGCCGAGGTCGCCAACGAGGAAACGCAGAAGATTGCGAGCACCGAAGCGGGCACTCCTTCCGCCCCTGGCGCGGCCGGCCTGGCCCCCGTCGGCGACGGTGCGCCCGCGCCGGACGCCGAGCTGAAGAAGGCGGACGTCAAGGCACCGAAAATCAAGAGCGACAAGGATCTGCAGAAGTACGACAAGATCTTCGCCGACGTCGCGTACTGGAAGAAGCTCGGCGAGGAATACCAGAACCCGCTCATCGTCACGGGCACGATCCTCTTCGTGCCGAATCAGGCCAACGGGTTCGTCACGCACGAGCAGGAAGTCTACGATTCGCTGGGCCGCCGGCGCGTGATCCCGGTCCGCACCTATCAGGAGCGAAAGGGCTTCACGCTCCAGCCCCGCTTCGTCTTCATCGACGGCCGGACCGGCACCGTCCTCTATTCAGAGAAGTTCTCGGAATCCCGGCTGTATGCGGCCTCGCAGAACACGCCGGCGCTCTCCTCGTATTTCGAGATGATGGATTCCATCCTCCCGAGCTTCCTCAGCACGCTCAGCCCGCAGAAGATTCGCGGCACGCGGGTGTTGCTCAAGTAACCCGGTTCAGGGTTCAGGGGGTTCCGGGTTCGGGGTTGGGTTCAGGGTTCGGAGGTGGTTCCGGGAAGCCGAGTTGGGAGCGCCCGAACCCAGCCCGGAACCCTGAACCGACCAGTGATATACTAAAGTTTTCCCTCTGCCCCGAGGAGACTCGACGTGTTCGCAATCATCCAGAGCGGCGGTCGTCAGGTGAAGGTCACACCCGGCAGCGTGATCACGGTCGATCGGATCGACCTGCAGCCGGGGGACCACGTCAGCATCGACCAGGTGCTCTTCGTCGAAAAGGACGGCGGTGAAGTGCTCGCCGGCGCCCCCTTCGTCGCCAACGTGGCGGTCGTGGGCGTGGTCGACGGCGAAGCGCGCGGCCCCAAGATCCGCGTGTTCAAGAAGAAGCGCCGCAAAGGCATGCGCCGGACGAAGGGACACCGCAGCACGTATACGCGCGTGCAGATCAAAGACATCAGCTTCGGACAGTAGAGAGCCATGGCACACAAGAAAGGTCAGGGCAGCTCGCGCAACGGGCGCGACAGCAACTCCCAGCGGCTCGGCGTGAAGCGCTTCGACGGCAACATCGTCACGGGCGGTTCGATCCTGGTGCGGCAGCGCGGCCGCCGGTTCCGTCCCGGGCTCAACGTCGGCCTCGGCAAGGACGACACGCTGTTTGCGAAAGTGGACGGACGCGTCCGCTTCTCGGACCACGGCGCGCGCGGCCGCGTCATCAGCATCGAACCGACCGAGGGGCGCTAGGCCTCACTGGGCTTTGGGCTTTAGGCTTTAGGCTTTAGGACAAAGCCTGCCGTGTTCGTTGACGAAGTCGACATCCACGTGGCGGCCGGCCATGGCGGCCGGGGCTGCCTGAGTTTCCGCCGCGAGAAGTTCGTACCGCGCGGCGGCCCCAACGGCGGCGACGGCGGGCACGGCGGCTCGGTGTACCTCGTCACCGACGCGAATCTCAACACGCTCCTCAACTACCGCTTTCAGAAGGAATTCTCCGCCGGCCGCGGCGGCCATGGCGAAGGGTCGAACCGCACCGGCAAGAAGGGGGCGACGATCGAGTTGCGCGTCCCCGTCGGCACCGTCGTGTACGAACGCGCCGACGACGACCTGGTGCAGATTGCCGATTTGACGGAAGCCGACCAGCGGGTGCTCATCGCGGAAGGCGGCCTGGGCGGACATGGCAACGCGCATTTTGCCACCTCGACCAACCGCGCGCCGCGCCGCGTCGAACCGGGCCTGCCCGGCGAAGAAAAAGATCTGCGGCTGCACCTCAAGCTGCTCGCCGACGTGGGGCTCGTGGGCTTCCCCAACGCGGGCAAGTCCACGCTCATCTCGCGCATCTCGGCCGCGCGCCCGAAGATTGCCGATTACCCGTTCACCACCCTCGTGCCCAACCTCGGCGTCGTCAGCCTGCCCGGCGATCGCACGTTCGTCGTCGCCGACGTACCGGGCCTGATCGAAGGAGCGCACACGGGACACGGGCTCGGCCATCGGTTCCTCAGCCACCTCGAACGCACGAAGGTCCTGGTCCACCTCGTCGACGTGTCGTCGGCATCCGGCCGGGATCCGGTGACCGACTTCGACGTCATCACGCACGAACTGGAGATGTTTCCGGGGCGGGACGCGGCGGGCGAACGGCTGGCGGACAAACCGGTGCTGGCCGTCGCGAACAAGATCGACGCGCTCGACGAGCCCGCACGGCTCGAACGGCTGACGGCGCATTTGCAGCGCGCAGGCATTCCGCTCTACGCTGTGTCGGCGATCACCGGAACGGGCCTGGCGCCGCTGCTCGAGGCGGTCTGGCGCGAGGTGGCGCGGCGGCGCGCCGCGCCTTCGACACCCATGGCCGAATGACCTCGTCTGCCCGCATCGGCATTCTCGGCGGCACGCTCGATCCGATTCACGACGGGCACGTGCAGGCCGCGCTCGCCGCGCGGCGCGGGCTCGCGCTCGACGTCGTCCGGGTGCTGCCCTCGCACGTGCCGCCGCACCGGCCCGAGCAGCCGCTCGCCTCGGCTTACCACCGCTTCGCGATGGCCGCGCTCGCGGTCAACGGCGTCGACGGCCTGCTCGCGAGCGACGACGAGCTGCGGGCGCCGGGACCGTCGTTCACCGCCGACACGCTCGAACGGCTGCGCGCGCACGGCGTCCAGACGTCGCAGATTTTCTTCATCACGGGGGCCGACGCGTTCGCAGAAATCGCGACGTGGCGCCGCTATCCCGACGTCCTCGATCTCGCGCACTTCGTGGTCGTGGCGCGACCCGGCCATCCCGTCGACGCGCTCGCGACGCTCGTCCCGGCGCTCGCGACGCGCATGCGCCCGGCCCGCCCCGGCGCGGGCGCCTCGTCTTCTGCCTCGATTTTCCTGCTCGACGCGCCGACGCCCGACGTTTCCTCGACGGAGATCCGCGAGCGGCTGCGCGCGGGGCGATCGATTACGGGGCTGGTGCCTCCGGCCGTCGAGCGTCACATCTTTCAACACGGACTCTATGGAGCCGTCATCCCGGCAGACCAGTTGCATGGCGAGCACTGACAACAAGCGGAGCAGAACACCTTCACCGCGCGCCACGAAACTCACGGGAGAGATCGCGCGAGCGGTCACGGCCGCGACCGACAAGCAGGCGACCGACGTCGTCGTGCTCGATCTGCGGCACACGCCGGCGTTCACCGATTTCTTTCTCGTTTGCTCGGGGCACAACCCGCGGCACGTGCAGGCCATCGCCGACGCGGTCGAGGAGGCGCTCCGCGCGGTGCGGGTGCGGCCGGCGCACATCGAAGGCTACGACCGCGGCGAATGGATCCTGATGGATTTCTTCACGTTCATCGTCCACGTGTTCACGCCGTCGACGCGCGAGTTCTATTCGCTGGAGCGGCTGTGGGGAGACGCCGCGCGGATCGACGTCCCGACCGAGCCGCCGCACCGCGCGACCGCGCGCCGGCCGTGAAGACGCCGGGGCTCCTGGCGCGCAGCGCCGCGATGCGCGCGGTCGTCGACCAGCTGCCGCGGATCGCGCGCGCCGATGCGAACGTGCTCCTGACGGGGGAGACGGGCACCGGCAAGGACGCGCTCGCGCTGGCGATCCACGCCGCCAGCCCGCGGCGGTCCCATCCCTTCGTCAAGATCGATTGCGCGAGCCTGCCGCAGAACCTGGTGGAGTCGGAGCTGTTCGGCCACGAGCGCGGCGCCTTCACCGACGCGACCATCGCGCGGGCCGGCCGCTTCGAGGCCGCGGGGCGCGGCACCGTGTATCTCGACAGCGTCGCCGACCTGCCGATCGACAGCCAGGCCAAGCTGCTGCGGCTCGTCGAAGACAAGCACGCCGAACGGCTGGGGGGGACGACGTCGTATCCGCTGCAGGCGCGGGTGATCGCCTCGTCCGACGTCGGCCTGGAGGCGCGGGTGCGGCGCGGCGAATTTCGCGAGGATCTGTACCATCGGCTGCGGGTGCTGCCGCTCGATCTGCCACCGCTGCGCGAACGTCGGGCCGACATCCTTCCGCTCGCGCGCGTCTTCCTGCGCGAGGCGGCCGCGCGGCTGGACCGTCCGCGGCTGACGCTGACGCCCGGCGCGGCCTCGGCGCTCGAACGCCACACGTGGCCCGGCAACGTCCGCGAGCTGCGGCACGTCGCGGAGCGCGTCGTCCTGTCGATCGAGCCGGAGCGGACCGAGGTGGTCGAACGCGATCTGCCGATCGAGCTGTTCGAGCGCGCGGACACGCTCTACGCGGAGGATGCGGGCGGCCCGCCCACGCTCGACGAACTCGAGCGCCGCTACATCGACGTGGTACTGCGACGGGTGAAGGACAACCAGGGAGACGCGGCCCGGATCCTCGGGATCAGCCGCAAGGCGCTGTGGGAAAAGCGGAAGCGCTATGGACTGCGGTAAGTCGGGACTGGTGTCGCGGCTCGCGGATGCCGTCGCGGCCGTGCTCGTCGCGCCGACGTGCGCGGCCTGCGGCGCGCCGCTCGACGCACCGACGCGGGGCGCGGTCTGCGAGGCGTGCTGGGGCGCGATCGTGCCGATCACGCCGCCGTGCTGCCGGACGTGCGGGGATCCGCTGCCCTCCTGGCGCATCGTCAGCCTCGAAGCCGCGCAGTGCGCCCGGTGCCGCCGGCATCCCACCAACGTGGCCTGCAGCCGGGCGATTGGCGCCTACGAGGGATCGCTGCGGGCGATCGTGCACGCCTTCAAGTACGATCCGCGCCCCACGCTGGCAGGGCCGCTGGCGGCGCGGCTGGCCCGAGCCGGACGCGACGTGCTGGCCGAGGCCGACTTCGTGGTCCCGGTGCCGCTGCATCCCACGCGCGAGCGGACGCGCGGGTTCAACCAGGCGCGCGAACTCGCGCGGCGCCTCGGCGTCCCGATGCTCGATGCGCTGCGACGCACGCGCCGCACCCGTCTCCAGGCCGACCTGCCGGCGTCGCGCCGGCACGCGAACGTGCGCGGCGCCTTCGCGCTCGCGCCGCGCGCCACGGTCGCCGGCCGCATCCTCGTGGTCGTCGACGACGTGAGCACGACGGGGGCCACGATCGCGGCGTGCGCGCGCCCGCTGCTGGCGGCCGGGGCGCGGGAGGTCCGCGGGCTCACGGCCGCGCGAGTCGTGAGTCGAACGCGCTGATCACGTCGGCGCTGACCACCGCGCGATCGCGGGCGCCGTCGAGCCGCAGCCAGCCGTCGGCGTCCGCCTGGCGCCGGTAGCTGGCGCGCACCCGCGCGAGCAGCGCCAGATCGCGCTCGTAGCGGTCGCGGTCCGCCGCCTTGCGCCGCGCGGCGGTCTCCGGCGCGATGTCGAGCAGAATCGTGAGGTCGGGCACCGGCAGGAACCGCTGGATGTCGGCCAGCCACGCCGGGTCGAGCCCCTGCGCCTCGCCGTAGGCGATGCTCGACGCGCGGTACCGATCACAGACGACCACCGCGCCCGCCCCGAGGTGCCGCTCGATCGCGGTGCGCTTCTCGTACCGGTTCGCCACGTACAGCAACTGCATGACGTCGGCCGCATAGTCGCGCTCTCCGCGCAGCGCCCGACCGATCTCCGCGCCGATCGCCGTGTCGTAGTCGGGAAACGACAACAGCACCACCGCGAGCCCGCGGCCCGCGAGCACATCCCGAAGCGCCTCGGCCTGGGTCTGCTTGCCGCTCTGATCGAGCCCCTCGAAGACGACGAGACAACCGGGTATCGATGTCACTGATCAGTTACCAGTTACCAGTTACCAGTTCCCAGTTCCCAGTTCCCAGTTCGGCGCAACTCCCGCCGCGCTTCCATTCGCCGGCTCGCTCGGGCCGCAGGCGCTCCGTCTTCCACCTTCCGTCTCAGTCCTCCACCTTCCGTCCTCAGTCCTCCGGCTTCCGCCTTCCATCCTCTATCCTCCGCCCTCAGCTCCGTCCTCCGTCTTCCGTCCTCCGTCCTCCGTCTTCCATCTTCCGTCTTCCGTCCTCCGCCCTCCGTCCTCCGTCTTCCGTCTCCGTCTTCCGTCCTCCGTCTTCCGCCCTCCGTCCTCCGCCCTCCGTCCTCCGCCCTCCGCCCTCCGTCCTCCGTCTTCCGCCTTCCGCCTTCCGCCCTCCGTCCTCCGTCTTCCGCCCTCCGCCCTCCGTCCTCCGTCTTCCGCCCTCCGCCCTCCGCCCTCCGTCTCACCGTTCCAGCGACAGGAGTTCGTCAATCGTCTGCCTGCGCTTGATCAGTTGCGGCGCGCCGTCGACGATCATGACTTCCGCGGGCATCAGCCGGCGATTGTAGTTCGATGCCATCGCCGACCCGTAGGCCCCCGTGTCGAGGATGGCGTACAGATCGCCGACGTTCGGGGCCGGCAGCAGGCGATCGGTGCCGAGTGTATCGCTGCTCTCGCACAGCGGCCCCACGACGTCGCAGGACACGCGTGGCGCGTCCGAGAGGACGACGGGCTCGATTCGATGGAAGGCGCCGTACAACATGGGGCGAATCAACTCGGTCATCCCGGCATCCATCACGACGAACAGCCGTCCGTCCCCCTGCGGCTTCACGTCGACGACGCGCGTGAGCAGCACGCCGGCGGGCGCGACAATCTGTCGGCCGGGCTCGAGAACGATCCGGAGGCCGGACTCGCGAACGATCGGCAGGAGCGCGGCCGCATAGTCCTCGGCGTCAGGTACCGGCGACCCGTCGTAGGAAACGCCGAGGCCGCCGCCCAGATCGAGATGCTCCAGCGCGACGCCGTCTTCGCGCAGCTCGCCGGCGAGGGCGACGAGCGCGGCGGCGGCGCGGCGAAGCGGATCGAGGCTCGTGATCTGCGAGCCGATGTGGACGTGCAGCCCGACGAGCTGCAGACCGGCGCGGTCGCGGATCCGGCGGCACAGCTCACGCGCGCCGTCGATCGCGACGCCGAACTTGTTCGTCCTGAGCCCGGTCGAAATGTGTGGATGGGAGTGCGCGTCGATGTCAGGATTGATGCGCAGCGCCACACGAACGCGCGTGTCGCGTTCGCGGCCGAGCGCGTCGATGCGGTCCAGCTCGCCGGCCGATTCGGCGTTGATCGTCCCGACGCCCAGATCGATCGCCTCGGCCAGCTCCGCGATGCTCTTGCCGACGCCGGTGAAGACGATCTCCGACGGGATGAAGCCGGCGCGGAGCGCGACGTCGATCTCGCCGCCCGAGTTCGCGTCGGCGCGGCTGCCGAGCGCGCGCAGCAGCCGGACGATCGCGAGCGTCGAATTCGCCTTCAGGGCGTAGTGGATCGCGTGCGGGCAGCCGGCAAACGCGGCGTCGATCGCGCGGTAGCGCGCCGTGACGAGTGCGGCACTGTAGACGTACAGGGGGGTGCCGTGCGCCTCGGCGAGATCCGGAAGGGGCACGCCGTCGCAGACGAGGGTGGAGGCCTGACGAGAGAATCCAGTCACGAGTGTCGTGGCAAAACCCCGAATGCTATCACGTCGCCTTGCTGGCGCGCGCAGCGCTCTGTTATCATCGACCGATCCTGCCGTCCCTTGACGCATGTCTGTTGATTCACCGGCCAGCTCACCGTCGACGCCCGACAGCCTGATCGAGCAGTGCTTGACCGGGGACCAGGCCGCCTGGGAGGCGATCGTCCGGCAGCACTGGCGCAAGGTGTTCAACGTCGCCTACAAGTTCGTCGGGCGTCACGACGAAGCGGAAGATCTGACGCAGGACATCTTCCTCAAGATCTTCAAGGCGCTCCGGACCTTCGATCGGCGCGCCAACTTCCAGACCTGGATCATCAGCATCAGCCGGAACCTGTGCATCGACCACTATCGCAGCGTCCGGAAGGAACGGCAGACGATCGCGCGCGACATCGACCCGGTGGACCTGCAGCCCGCCTCGGTCGACCGGACGCCGTACGCCACCGTCGAGCACCTCGACTTGCGCGCGATGCTGCGGCAGGCGCTCGAAACGCTGCCCCCCACGCTCCGGACCGCCGTCGTGCTGCGCGATCTGCAGGAGTTGTCGTATCAGGAGATCGCCACCCGGCTGGCGCTGCCGGAAGGGACGGTCAAATCGCGGATCAACCGCGGCCGCATCGAGCTGGCGCGGCAGCTCAAACGGCTGCAGGACAGGCAACCGGTCGCTTCGCGCAGGCGGGCAGCCCCCGTGCGGCGCGGCCGGCGCAGCGGAGTATCTGAATGAATCTGACTACCGAGCACGCCAATGGCATCGCGGTCGTTCGGGTCGGCGAATCGCGGCTCATGTATCCGCTGCTCTCCGAATTCTCGACCGCCGTGCAGAAACTGATCGCGGCCGGCGAGCAGCGCGTGATCGTCGACCTGTCGTCGGTCGGCTACGTCGACAGCGCGACCATCGGCTGCCTGATGGATCTGTACCGGCAGGCGCACGCCGCCGGGGGCGCGCTGAAGCTCGCTGGCGTCCAGAAACGCGTCGAGACGATGCTGACGATGACCGGCGCGCAGAACTTCATCGAGGTCCACCCCGACGAGCCCAGCGCCGTCAAGAGCTTCGGAGCCTGACGACGATGCGCACCATCAAGCTGACGACGGGCGCCGAGCTGCCGCTCGACGGCGATCTGCTCACCGTGCTCGAGTCCCTCTACCGCGAGATCACCGTGAAGCGCGACCTCGAGCGCACCTTCGAGGACATCGCGCGCGAGATCCAGCACCTCATCGAACAGATGACCGACGAGGAGCGCCGCCGGTACCTGTCGGAGAGCCTGTTCCTCAACACGGTCTCGTACGAAAACGAGCGGCTCGGCGCCTACGTCAAGAAGCTGACGCGGAAGTGAACGCATGAGCAGGGTTCCGGGTTCCGGGCTGGGGTTCAGCGTCGGGGTTCCGGGCTGGGGTTCATGGTTCGGGCTCGCGTAAGGTAGCGCCTGATTTTCACGCCGAACCTGTACGAACTCGGAACCCGACTCTGAACCCGGAACCCTCGAACCCTGAACCGGCGCCGTCATGTCTCTGAACTATCTCGCCACCCGCTTCACCTGTTCGTGGCCGTGGAGCACGGTGGTGCTCCTGTGCGACGGACGTCTGGTCTGCGGGTGCGCCGATCCGTACGGCCGCCGCGTGCTGGGCGATGCGCGAACGACGACGGTGTCGGCCGTCTGGACCGGACCGACGGCGCGCGGGCTGCGGCAGGATCTCAACGCGGGCGGATCGACGTTCTGCGGCGACTGCCCGCTCAAGCTCCCGCTGGCGCCCGGCGAGCCCCCGCCCCAGCGCCCGCTCGACGTGGCGCCGCTGCCTTCGCGGCTGTACGTCGAGTGCACCGCCGCGTGCAACATCTCCTGCAGCCAGGCGTGCTGCGCGCCCGAAACGGGCATCACCCGCACGCGCCAGGCCGGCATGCTCGATTTCGATCTGTTCCGCCGGGTGATCGATGAAGCCGGCCCCTCGCTGGCGCGCATCGATTTCTTCAACTACGGCGAAGCGTTCCTGCACAAGCGGGCCGTCGAGATGTGCGAGTACATCAAGACCCGCTTCCCGCACGTCTATCTCTACACGAGCACGAACGGGCTCGCGTTCAGCGACGAGCAGGTACGCCGCCTCGCCCGCTCGGGGATCGACGAGGTCACGTTCTCGATCGACGGCGCGACGCCCGGGAGCTACGCGCGCTACCGGCGTCGCGGCTCGTTCGAGAAGGCGCTGGCGAACCTGCGGGCGATCGCCGACGAGAAGCACCGGCACGACCGGGACGTCCCCTTCGTCAACTGGCGCTACATCCTGTTCACCCACAACGACAGCGACGAAGAGATGGACCTGGCGCGGCAGCTCGCCGCCGATGCGGGCGTCGACCGCCTGTGCTGGGAAATCACGGATCACCCGGAGGACATGTTCTCGCGCCGCTTCGTTCACGGCAGCGCGCCGCTCGAGGCAATCCGCCACGAAGTCTGGGACGACAACAACCTCGGCAACGCCATCCCGGGGGCGACGCCGCGGGCGCGCATCGACGTCCGCGCGGCCTGGCCGATTCCACCGCTGCGCGCCCGCGCCGGTGCGCCGCTCCGGCTCCGCGCGCGCGTCACGAACCTCTCGTCGCGTCCGTTCCCCGCACAGGCGAGCTACGGACGCCGGCTCGTGCGGCTCGGGGCGCAGCTCCTCGCCGACGACGGCGCGGTCGTCAACCGCGATTTCGAGCGCGCCTGGCTGCCCGCGACGCTCGGCCCCGGCGCGACCATCGACATCCCGCTGGCCATCACGCCGCCGCAGCGCGGACGGTATCAATTGAAGTTCGATCTCGTGTGCGAGGGAATCGACTGGTTCGAGGCGTGCGGATCGCCGACGACGGTCAAGAAACTGATCGTGCGGTGAAGGAATGCCGGGTCTGAAGACCCGGCCTACATCTACAGACCCGGCCTCGCTCCAAAGACCCGGCCTACGTGCGATTCAGTTCGCCAGGCGCGCGGCGCTCTTGCGGGGCACCGAGACCGGCACCGGCGCGACGGCCGGATCGACAGGCGTCTCGACGATCCGCCACGCGTCGTGCTCCTCGAGAATGCGCGCCGCAAATGCCGTGTGCAGCGCATGCCCGGCACGGTGCGCGACGAGGTGGCCAATCACCGGATAGCCCACCAGCGACAAATCGCCAATCGCGTCGAGAATCTTGTGGCGCACGAACTCGTCGTCGAAACGGAGCGCGTTGTTCAGCACGCTCGTCTCGCCGAGCACGATGGCGTTGTCGAGCGAACCGCCCAGCGCGAGGCCGCGCTGCCGCAGCATCTCGACCTCCTTCAGAAACCCGAACGTCCGGGCGGGCGCGATTTCTTCCACGAACGTGTCTTCGGTGATCCTCATCGTCCGCGACTGATGCCGGATGAGCGGATGATCGAAGCTGATGCTGTAGGTGACCTTGAAGTGGTCCGACGGGTAGAGCGCGATCCGCTTGTCCCCCTGGCTCAGCGAGATGGGACGCAGCACCTTGAGATAGCGGCGCGGGGCCGTCAACCGCTTGACGCCTGCCTCGTTCATGATGAGGTAGACGAACGGCGCGGCGCTGCCGTCCATGATCGGCACTTCCGGCGTATTCAACTCGACGATCAGGTTGTCGATCCCCAGCGCCGTGACGGCGGCGAGCAGGTGCTCCACCGTCTCGACCGAGACCGCTTCGCGCGTCAGGCCTGTCGCATACTGGATCCCGCCCAGATGCGTGACCGTCGCCGGAATCTCGAGACCTCCCAGATCGGCGCGCTGAAAACGGATGCCATAGTCCGCCGGGGCGGGCTTGAGGGACAACGTGACCTTGTTGCCGGAATGAAGCCCGATACCGGTACAAGACACAGATCGGCGAAGAGTGCGCTGCGCGTTCATGACCTCTCGTCTGGGCGCTGGGTGGGCCCATGCCACCCCAGCAAAGGGTCTGCCAGCGAACGCGCGCCACGACGATAGCGCGTAAGTAACTCAGGGTCAGTGTGTTGCGTGGTTAGTGCGGCGAACGAACGCATCGAGCTCTTGGGTGGCTGTGGCTGTGGAGCCACAATTTCGGACCCTGTCAGTGTGGTCATAATACCACAGCCTTTTCTGACGGTTTTGTCATTCCAGCCTCAGCGCGTAGCGGCTGTTGCGGAAGACATGCCAAGAATATCGGCCAGAAATCGTCCTGTAAAGGATTCTCGGCTCCTGGCGACGTCCTCAGGAGTCCCCTGGGCGACGATCCGGCCCCCGGCCATCCCTCCCTCTGGTCCGAGGTCGATGACGTAGTCGGCCGACTTGATGACGTCCAGGTTGTGCTCGATGATTACAACTGTGTTGCCCTGATCGACAAGTTTGTTCAGCACGTCGAGCAGCTTGTGGGTGTCGGCAAAATGCAGGCCGGTCGTCGGCTCGTCGAGGATGTAGAGGGTCCGGCCGGTGCCGCGGCGCGACAGCTCCTTGGCGAGCTTGACGCGCTGCGCCTCGCCGCCGCTCAGCGTGGTGGCGGACTGCCCCAGCTCGATGTAGCCGAGGCCCACGTCCTGAAGCGTCCGCAGCTTGTTGGCGATGGCCGGGAAATTTTCGAGCAGCGGCAGCGCCTGGTCGACGGTGAGATCGAGGACGTCGGCGATCGATTTGCCGCGGTACTTGATTTCGAGCGTTTCGCGGTTGTAGCGGCGCCCCTTGCACTGCTCGCACGTGACGTAGACGTTCGGCAGGAAGTGCATCTCGATCGCGATGACGCCGTCCCCCTGGCAGGCTTCGCAGCGGCCGCCCTTCACGTTGAACGAGAAGCGCCCCGGCCGGAACCCGCGCGCGCGCGCCTCGGGCACCATGGCGAACAGCTCCCGGATGAACGTAAACAGGCCGGTGTACGTGGCGGGATTCGACCGCGGCGTCCGGCCGATCGGCGACTGGTCGATCTGGATCACCTTGTCGAGCAGGTCGATCCCTTCGATCGCCGTGTGCGCGCCCGGTTCGTCGCCGGCGCGGTACAGCGCGCGGGCGAGCGCGCGATAGAGGATCTCGTTGACGAGCGTCGACTTGCCCGAGCCGCTCACGCCCGTGACCGTCGTCAACACGCCGAGCGGGATCGCGACGTCGATGTCCTTGAGGTTGTTCTCGCGCGCCCCCTTGATGAGGATTTCGCCGCGCGTGCGCGGCCGCCGCACGCCGGGCGTGTCGATGCGCCGCTCGCCCCGCAGGTAGGCGCCGGTCAGCGATCCATGGCCGTCCTCGAGCAGCTTCGATGGCGGCCCCTGGAAGATCACGTGGCCGCCATGTTCGCCGGCGCCCGGCCCGAGATCGATCACGTAGTCGGCGGTCCGGATCGTCTCCTCGTCGTGCTCGACGACGACGACGGTGTTGCCGAGATCGCGCAGCCGTCCGAGGGTCGTGAGCAGCGCGCGATTGTCGCGCTGGTGCAGACCAATCGACGGCTCGTCGAGGACGTACAGCACGCCGGTCAGGTTCGAACCAATCTGGGTCGCGAGCCGGATGCGCTGCCCTTCGCCGCCCGAGAGCGTGGCGGCGCTGCGCCCGAGCGTGAGGTAGCCGACGCCGACGTCGTGCAGAAAGCGCAGGCGGTCGCGGATCTCGCGGAGAATCCGCGTCGCGATCAGCGCTTCGCGATCGGTCAGCTCGATGTCCTCGAACACGCGCAGCGCCTCGCCGATCGGCAGCCCCACGTACTCGGGCATCGTGCGCCCCTTCACCCGCACGGCGCGGCTCTGCGGCTTGAGGCGCGCCCCCTGGCACGACGGACAGACGCGCAGCGCTCGATACGGTTCGAGGTTCTCCTGCTCGACCCAGCTCCCCTCGTCGTACCGCCGCCGGAGATTGGGCACGAGCCCTTCGAAGCCCGACCCATAGGGATCCTTGTCGGCGCGCTTCCGCTCCGCCGCCGTGTCGGGCCGGTGCGCGCCGGCGCCGTAAAAGAGGATGTCGCGCGCTTTCTTCGGCAGCCGCCGGAACGGCACGCCCAGATCGATGCCGAAGTGCTGACTCAACGCGGTCAGCGCTTCCTTGACGAGCTTCTTGTCCCCTTTGGCCCAGAGCGCGATGGCACCCGAGTCGAGCGACAGCGACTCGTCGGGCACCAGGCGGGCGGGGTCGAAGTCGTACACGGCGCCGAGTCCCTGGCACTCGGGGCAGGCGCCGTGCGGCGAGTTGAACGAAAAGGCGCGCGGCGTCATCTCGGGCATGCTCACGCCGCACGTCGTGCACGCCAGGCGCCGCGAGAACAACCGGTCGCCGCCGTCGAGCGTGTTGATCACGACGATGTCGTCCGCCAGATCGAGCGCGATCTCGATCGACTCGGCAAGCCGGCGCTCGATGCCCGGCTTCAGGATCAGGCGATCGACGACCACTTCGATCGTGTGGTTGCGGCGCCGATCCAGCTTGATGTCCTCGTCGAAGGAGCGGAGCTGGCCGTCGACCCGCACTTTCGTGAATCCGCGCGCGCGCAGCGCCTGCAGCTCCTTCTTGAACTCTCCCTTGCGCCCACGCACCACCGGAGCCAGCACGTTCACGCGCTCGTCGTTGGGCGAGAGCATGACGATGTCGACGATGCGGTCGAGGGACTGGGAGGAGATCTCGCGCCCGCAGAGATGGCAGTGCGGGACGCCGACGTTGGCGAACAGCAGGCGGAGGTAGTCGTAGATTTCGGTAACGGTCCCGACGGTCGAGCGGGGATTCGCGCCGGTCGTTTTCTGCTCGATCGCAATCGCAGGCGAGAGCCCGTCGATCAGGTCGACGTCCGGCTTCTCCATCTGCTCGAGGAACTGCCGGGCGTACGAGGACAGGGACTCGACGTAGCGTCGCTGTCCTTCGGCGTAAATCGTGTCGAAGGCCAGCGACGACTTGCCCGAGCCGGACAGGCCGGTGATGACCACGAGCCGATCGCGCGGGAGGTCGACGTCGATATTCCTGAGGTTGTGGACGCGGGCGCCGCGCACCGCAATCCAGTCGTGCGCCATGGTGCTATTGCCGGTGGTTCGAGTTGAGTGCCAACCTGCGATTGTACCATGTGGCGCGGCCTCAGCGGTTCTCGCAGGAGGTCATGAGATCAGGAGAGGGTTGGGTGGGCCCTTGCTCATGTGCGGCGGGTGGCTCCTGTTGCATCGCTGCATCGACGGATGCTGGCGGATCGCAGGAAATCAAAAGGCCAGGAGACTCGCAGGAGGGTAGGACGCGCCTGCTGGAGCCCTCCGCCCTCCGCCATCCGCCATCCGTCATCCGCCCTCCGTCATCCGCCATCCGCCCTCCGTCATCCGCCATCCGCCCGCTGAAAGTAGCTCGCGCACAGACGCCAGTTGAGCGGCTCGTACACGGCGGTGACGTAGTCAAAGCCCTCGACGTGTGTCCGCTCTCCTGCCGTGCACTCGGGATTCGTTTCGATGCACACCGAGTCCCACACGGCGTGCACGACCGCGCAGCCATCGCCGTCGAGCGGCATGTACGAGCAGGGACGGCTGGCAAAGGCGACGGTGACGTTGGCGGCCCCGATCTCGTGCGACTGGATCTCGTACCGTCTCCGGTTGTCGGCGATGTCGTCCGACTCGGCGCTCCGGCCGGCGCTGCAGCGCGCGCCCGTGCTGAAGTTGCGGAGGACCGTGTCGGCGGAGCGGATCGTCGAATCCGAGAAGTCGAGGAGGAACTGCCGCGCGAGGTCGCCGATTTCTGTCGGCGAATCATGCACCGACACCGACGTCTTCCCACTCGCCTGGCCGAGCGCGTTCGACACGACGAGTTGCAGCAGAACTGTCGCGGGCGTCGACAGCATGCCCGGCGCCTGCCAGGTCACCGACGGTCCGGTACCGCCGAACACGCCCTCCGGCGCTGACCACTGGAACGTCGACGCGTCGATCGCGTCGTCCGGAGTCACCGCGGCCGCGACCAGAATCGACTCCCCGAGATCCGCGAAACCGGATGGCTCGTTGGCGCGCGTCCCGCGGGCGCCGAGGCTCGTGATCACTGGCGGTCCACTCGCCGTCCGCACGAACGCAAATCCGGAAGGCAGCGATGCCCTGGCGCCCAACGAGACGACCGCGACGTCGACGTCACCCGCGGCGTGCGGCGGCGTCGTCGCTGAAATCTGATCCGGCGAGTCGACGCCGACGTCGATCGCGGCCGTGTCCCCGAAGAACACGGACGCTCCGGCGCTGAAACCGCTTCCGGTCAAGCGAACGCGCGTGCCGCCGTCGACCGACCCGGTCGCGGGCGCAATCGACACGAGCGTGGGCAGGCCTTCGGGCCCGGAGGGTCCGCCGCCGCACGCGGCGATCGCCAGCGTGAGCGTCAGCGCCGCAAGGCGGTTCAGTCTGGTCACCGGTCGTATCGCAGAACGACGTCGAAGAGCCGCAGGTGCGCGTTCCGGGTATGAAGCCCTTAGCCACGCGTCGGGGCAACGAGTATACTTCCCTGGGACCCCGGTGTGCCTGTTTCCGACGCCGGGAACGTGTACTTCAATTCCTCGTCCGGGGCGGTCGTCAATCTCGCCATCGACGGCATCGACTGGGGCAGCGTTCAGTCGAACACGTGGTCCGGCGCGAACGGGACACGAGGCTTCAACTGTACATTGTCAGGCGACTACACCGCGGGGCATTTCGGTTCCGCATCGATCCAGGGCGGCTACGTCTGCCGGATTTACCATGCTCCCTCGTGCCAGAGCGTGTGCTCTTAGCGCGGCCGCGCTGATCGGTTGCTGCGTTCTGGCGACACGGTGCGGTGGCAGCGCCGCCGCACCGAGCGGTCCAGTAGCTGACGTCGCGGGCCACTGGACGGGCCAGTTCCAGGTGACCGACTGTGCGCGTATTTCAGGCGAGGGACCATCGACGTGTCGCTCTCTGATGAACTTGATCGGACCGATCGACCTGAGGCTCGTTCAAGTGGGTCCGTCGCTCACGGGGCAACTGTCGCTGTACGGCAGCACCAGCACAGCGGCAGTGCCGGGACCGGTGCATGGCAACGTCGAGGGCCAAGAGCCTGCTACGATCGAGCTCGAGGGCACGCTGTTCCAGCCGGAAGATTCCGTCAAGATCACGCTAATGCGCTGGCGCGTGGATGCGAGTGGTGATGCGATCACCGGGTCGTACCAGGTCCGGACCGAGTTCGACAACTTCTGGGGCCACCAAGTCTATCAGGAAGGGCACCAGATCAAAACCCTGATCCGCTCGTCATCTTGACGGTCAGATCCCGCGACGCACGTGGTGGGCGTTGCCGTCCACCACGTGGAACCGTCTTGTCGCGCGAACGGCGTGAGAGCAGAAGCCTGTCGCCGCAGCCGGCGCCATTCGCGGTGGCGATGCGGATGCGGCCGCTCGGCTGGATCGTAACCGCGTACTGCGCACTGGCGGTCCTGGAGACCTGGCCTGTCGCGCGGCACGTCGCCGATCGGCTGCCTCACGATCCCGGCGATCCGGTCCTGAACGCGTGGATCCTGTGGTGGAATGCTCACGCCCTTCCTCTCACCACGGCCTGGTGGAATGCTCCCGCGTTCTTTCCCATACAGGGGTCCTTGGCGCTGTCGGAAAGCCTGCTCGGCCTGTCACCGCTGACCACCCCCATCCAGTGGCTGGGCGGATCGCCCATTCTGGCCTATAACCTTGTCTTCCTCGGCTCGTTCGCACTGGCCGGCACGTTCACGTTCCTGCTGTGCCTCGAGCTGACGCATCGGGGCGATCTGGCCTTCCTTGCCGGCGTGCTGTTCGCGTTCAATCCATACCTGTTGTCCCACATATCGCACCTCCAGATGGTCGCAAGCTTCTGGATGCCGCTGGCGCTGTGGGCTGCTCACCGATTCGTGAGAGCCGGCGGCCTTCGCTGGGCGCTCATCTTCGCGGTCGCCTGGCTCCTTCAGGCGGTGACGAACGGCTACATGCTGGTGTTCTTTTCGGTCGTCGCCGGCCTGTGGATTCTCTGGTTTGCCACGGGGCGACACACGGCCAGGGCGGCGGTCCTCGTCGCAGGGCTCGCCATCGGCGTTCTCGCGCTCGTGCCCCTTCTGATGGGGTACGCGACGGTGCTGCACGGGCAGGGGCTCGTGCGGCCGGCGTGGGAAGTGCGCATGTTCAGCGCCGACGCGCTTGGCCTTTTCTCTCCTTCATCAATCGCGGTTCTTTACCCGCAGGGCCATTTGTCCCCGGCGAGCGAGGGTGATCTCTTCCCAGGTGTCGTACTGCTCGCGATTTCGGCCGTCTCTGGTGGCTGGGCTCTGCAACGCCTGGTGCGCGCGCCCTGGTCGTGGCTCGCGATCGCGTTGGCAGTGCTGTCCGGGGTCTTCGCGGGCGCGGCGTTGTCGGTACCGATCACGGGCGGATGGGGCTTTTACGGGTGGGGTTTCGCGTTGTCCGTCCGGCGGGCCTACAAACCGCTGACGCTCGCGGCCATGGCCGCCGTCGCCGCACTCTGTGTTCAGCCGGGCTTCGGTGCGGGCGTGCGCCGGCGTTCACCGCTCCTCTTCTATGCGATCGCGGCCACGCTGATGTACACGCTCGCATGGGGCCCCCGACCCTTGTTCGGCGGCATGCGGTTCCTCTATTACGGACCGTACGACCTTCTCGCATGGATTCCAGGCGTCGACGCACTCCGCGTCCCCGCCCGCGCCTGGCTGCCGGGCACGTTGGCTCTCACGACGGCGTGCGTGCTCGCGCTCGAACGGCTGTTGCCCAGGGCGCGGCGACGGCAGATCTTGGGGGCGCTCACCGCGCTCGCGGTCATCGAGGGCTGCGTTGCCCCGCTTCCGCTGGCCAACGTGCCTTCGCCCGTGCCGGCCGCCATGACAAAAAACGCAAACGTCGTCGTGGAGCTGCCCCTGGGCGGCGTGGACGAGGACGCAGCCGCCATGTACCGAGGCACGCGCCACAGGCTGCCGGTCGTCAACGGTTACAGTGGCTACGCCCCTCGCGCGTACGACGTCCTCTCGCACGCCTTGCACGACGGGGATTTCGACGTCCTGCGTGCGATTCCATACAAAGGCCAGCTGCTGGTGATCGCGAAGCCGGAGTTCGCCGGCCGCGCGGCGCTCGAGAGGTGGGTGCACGGTCAGCGCGGCGCGCGCGCCTTCAGGGGTACGCCCACGTTTCCCTACGCGTTCACGCTCCCCGCCGAGACGGAGGCCGTTGACCGGGGCGCTCCCCAGTCCTCGGGGGTGGTCGCGGTTATGGCGACGGCATCTGCGCAGGATGTTCACCTCGTCGCGGATCACGATCCCTCGACGCGATGGACAACCGGCCGCCCCCAACGAGCGGGAGACGCGATCGTCGTCGACGCCGGCCTGGACCGCGTGCTGACGGGGGTCGTTCTCGAAATGGGCCCCGCCGTATTGGATTATCCGCGCGGGCTGGACATCAGCGTCTCGGACGACGCGGTGGCCTGGACGTCTGTGTGGAGAGGACGCACTGCCCCACTCGCGTACCGCGCCGCGCTCGAGCATCCACTCAACCCCAGCCTGCGAGTGGGCTTCCCGCCAACGCCCGGCCGGTATCTCCGGCTGAGATTGCTTCACGACGACCCCACATACTGGTGGTCGATCGGCGAACTGAGGATCATGGGATCGGGCTAGCGAGTACGGCGCATGTTGCCCGCGCCCGCGCCCCGCGCGCCGCTTTACACCCGCGCTCCCTGCGTCCCCGTGCGGATCCGGCTGTGACGGAAGCCGTAGGACGCGTAGAGGATCAGGCCGATGAGGAGCCAGTAGCCAAAGCGCTCCCACGCCTCGTGCGGCAGGCCCTGCATGATGAAGACGCAGCCGGCCGCCGACAGCAGCGACACGACCCAGACGAACGGCACCCTGAACGGACGCGGACGCTCCGGCTCCTTGTAGCGCAGCACCAGCACCCCGATGCTGACGAGCATGAAGGCGAACAGGGTCCCGATGTTGGTCAGGTCGTACGTCTCCCCCGCATCGCCAATCAGCGCCCACGCCGCCACGAACACGCCGGTGATGATCGTCGTCGTCGAGGGGATGCGCGTGCGCGGCGAGATGTGCGCGGCCCACTGCGGCAGCAGGCCGTCGCGCGCCATCGCGAAGAAGATGCGCGGCTGCCCGTACTGGAAGACGAGCAGGACCGCGGCCATCGAGACGGTCGCGCCGAGCGCGACGAGGCCGCCGACGCGCGAGAAGCCGGCGAGCTGCAGCGCGCGCGCGAGCGGGTCGGCCACCGCGAGCTGCTGGTACGGCACGATGCCGGTCAACACCGCGCCGACGATGACGTAGATGCAGGTGCAGATGGCCAGGCCGCCCAGGATGCCAATCGGCAGGTTGCGCTGGGGGTTCTTCGTCTCTTCGGCGGCCGTCGAGATCGCGTCGAATCCGATGTACGCGAAGAAGACGATCGCGGCCCCCTGGTGGATGCCCTTGAAGCCGTTGGGGGCGAACGGATGATAGTTCGCGAAGTCGAGGTGCGTCGCCCCGACGGCAATGAAGAGGCCGAGCGCCGCGAGCTTGATCGCGACCATGATGTTGTTGGCGCGCGCGCTCTCGCGCGCCCCCTGCAGCAGCAGCCACGTGATCAGCATCACGATCCCGAAGGCGGGCAGGTGGATCAGGATCGGAATGCCGGCCACGTGCGGCGCCGACCGCAGCAGGCCGTGGATGGCCGGGTCGCTGCTGAGCAGCGCCGTCCGATACCCCGTCGTCAACCAGACGGGCAGGTGGAAGCCGAAGCCGCGGATCAGCGTGTTGAAGTAGTCGCCCCAGGAGATCGCGACGGCGACGTTGCCGACCGCGTACTCGAGGATCAGGTCCCATCCGATGATCCAGGCGACCAGCTCGCCGAGCGTCGCATACGTATAGGCGTAGGCGCTGCCCGCCTGGGGAATCATCGACGCCAGCTCGGCGTAGCACAGGCCGGCGAGCGCGCACGCCCCGCCGAGGAGGACGAACGAAAAGATGAGGGCCGGCCCCGCGCCATACCGGATCACTTCGCCGTTGGGCCCGATCTGCCCCGCCGCCGCCGTGCCGATCGCGCTGAAGATGCCGGCGCCGATCACCGCCCCGATCGCGAGCATGATCAGATCGCCGGCGCCCATGACGCGTTTCAGCGACTGATCGCCTTCGACGAGGAGGTCGTGGATAGGTTTGCGTTTGAAGAGTTGCGACATCGGAACGGAGTCTACTGTACCGGGAGGAGACCGCGGACGTCGGCGCGCAGGCGGTAGACCGTGTCGCTCGAGGCAACGGCGACGCCGCCGTGGGGATCGAAGGCGAGGCCGATGAGCGAGCCGCCCGACAGAATCCGCTCCCGCTCGCCGGCGCGGTCGAGGCGCAGCCGGTAGATCGCGCTCGCGCCCGCCAGCGCGTCGACGACATAGAGATGACCGGCCGCGTCGAACGCGATCCCCTGCGGACGGCCGAAACCGCCGCAGCAGATCGACACCTCGCCGGCCATCGTTACGCGATAGACGACGTCGTTGGTGCTCAGCGTGGGAGCGGCCGCGTAGAGACAGCCGTCCGGACCGAAGGCGAGGTGAAAGGCGGCGACGCTCGCCGGCAGCGAGGCGACCACTCGTGCCTCCGCCGAGCCGCCGCGCACCCGCAGGATCGATCCGGTCCGATCGCCGACGAACAGGTCGCCGTCGGGCGAAAACGCGAGCCCGCACGCCACGCCGAGATCGCTCGCAAACAGCGACGGCCGGCCGTCGGGATCGATCTCGTACACGCTCCCGTCGAAGCGGCTGGAGACGAACAGGCGCCCATCATGATGAAAGGCCAGCGACGTGGGATTCGCAATGCCGGTCACGAACGGCTCGCGCGAACCGTCGGGGCGTACGATGAAGATCGACACGGGCGACTGCTGCCCGCGCGCCCCGCTGAAGGTGACGTAGAGATTGCCGTGCCGGTCGAAGGCCGGATTGTCGACCTGGTGAACGCCCGTCGCGAACGGCACGCCCACCTCGATGTACGCGGTCTCGCCCGGCGCGTCCTCGATCCGGACGCCGGTGGTCCCCCCTTCGAGACCCGAGGGAACGAACACGCCAATCGAGGTCGGACTCGCGTGCGCAATCCGCGCGGAGGCCGAACCCATCAGAATCGACGGGAGCTGGGGGTCGACGGAAAAGCCGGTCCCCTCGAGCGTGACGAGGCCCCCTTCGACCGCCCAGAGCGGATGCACGCCGGTGAGCCGGCCGGACGGCGCGAGAGCGGGCACCGTCAGGTCTCGTCGAGCTCGAGGTTCCAGTAGAAGTAGTCGCGCCAGGTCTCCGGCGCGTGCCGCAGACCGATGGTGATCCGGATGGCGGGCGCCTTGTCCGGACGCCGCGGCACCCGGATGAGGTGCATCCCTGCCTCCTCAGGCGTCCGACCGCCCTTGCGGCGGTTGCACCGGATGCAGCAGGTGACGATGTTCTCCCAGTCCTTGCGGCCGCCCTGGGCGACCGGCACCACATGATCGAAGGTCAGGTCGGAGGTGGAAAACGTCTGGCCGCAGTACTGGCACGCGTGGTTGTCGCGCGCGTAGATGTTCGCCCGCGAAAACGGCACGTAGTCGATCCGCCGCTTGATCTTGATGTACCGCAGCAGCCGGATCACCGACGGCAGCTTGAAGCTGAACGAGACCGACCGGATCTCCCGGTCGTACACAGAAATGACTTCGACCTTCCCCTGGCACCAGAGCGTAATCGCCTTCTGCCAGTGGACGACCTTCAGCGGCTCGTACGTGGCGTTGAGCAGGAGCGTTTGCTCCATAAACCTGAGTCATTGTGCCCGATAGGGTACGAACGTGTCAAGCGAACGAGGGCCTAAACAGAGTGTTTGCAGGTGTTTAGACAGACTCTGACTTTGGGCGTTGGGCTTTGGGCTTTGGGGGCTTTAGGCTTAGGCTGAATGCCTTACGCCTTCCGAAAGCCTAAAGCCCAAAGCCTAAAGCCTAAACCCCGCCCCACCCGATAGTGGGATTGGAAGATGCAGATGCGGGTGGTCCCAATCGGCGGCGTGCTGGCGGGACTCGTCGTGGCGGGCCTGGGGGCCGGGTGCGCGTCGACGGGAGCGGTGCCATCGCCGTTTCCGCAGCCCGGTCCCGCGGCCGGCGCCGCGAGGCCGCCGGAGTCCCACGCCGGCCTTCCCGGCAACGCCACCGGCGAGGCGATCACGACCACGGCGCTGGCGCTCCGGGGGACGCGCTATCGCGAGGGAGGCGACGATCCGTCAGGCTTCGATTGCAGCGGACTGGTGGAGTACGTCTTCGCGCAGCACGGCCTCGAGGTGCCGCGCACGGTGGCGGCGCAGTTCCGCGCCGGGCAGCCCGTGCCGGACGATCGCGTCGAGCCTGGCGATCTCGTGTTCTTCACGACCGTGGCGCCGGGTGCGAGTCATGTCGGCATCGCGCTGGGCGGCGGGCAGTTCGTGCACGCGCCCAGCGAAGGCGGCGAGGTGCGAGTGGAACGGCTCAGCGCCGCTTACTGGGCGAGCCGCTACATCGGCGCGCGGCGGATCACGCCGCGCAGTGCTGCCCCTTCCGCGTCAGGCGGCGGGCCCCCGAGTCGGTGAACTGCCGGATGTGCAGATCGTCTTCCGTGTAGACGACGGGCTGCGTCGGCGGCTTCAACGGCTCGACTTTGATCCGCGGTTCGGGGGGCGCCTCGGCCATCTGCTCCATGTACCGCTGCGGGAACGAGGGGAAATTGCGGAAGGTCGTGCCGGCCACGCCGCCGGTCCGCCGCTCGAGCATGGCGAAGTCGTGCTCGAGGAAGTCGAAGGCCTCCGGGTCCGGCGCCGACGCGAGGTAGCTGCGCACGATGCCGGCCACCTCTTCGTAGAATCGCGGCCCGTGCGATCGCGGCGAGTAGGAACCATCCGCGCGCACGATTCGGCGCAGCCCCGACGTCGCCGGATCGATGTGATACAGCTCGTGCACGATCGTGTCGAGCTTGGCGAGCCACGACGGACCGTCCGGGTACAACTCCTTCTTCCACGACCGCGTCAGGCTCTGATTGCAGAACCGCGGCAGCACGAAGGAGATCAAATACTTGATGCGGGTGGCGCCCACGCGGACAACGGGCGTCTTGGTGACGAACCATTCCGACCGGCGCGTCAACTGCCCGGTCGCCCGGTCACGCCAGAAGTAATAGCCCGGTTCGCTTTCCGGCAGCGTCAGGCAATGACAGGTGGCAAAGGCCCCTTCCGCATCGGGGCGGCCGAAGCGGCCGAACACGAGTACTTCCGCCAGGTCGATGAACGAAAGCGCGGGAGTACGGGCGACAACGTCCTGCATCAGGAGCGCAATGCGCTCTGTGTAGTTGATCATAGGCACACGCCCGGCGGGACGTGCATCCGCCGGCGTCCTCGTCGTGCCGCTTTGTCGCTGTGGAGCAGAGACGAGGGGACTATACGGACTTGCGCCGGAAGGTGTCAAGGTGAACAGAAAAACTGTGCACCCGCGATTCCCGGGCTCAGGCGTGGCGGAGGTAGAATCGAATCATGCCCGTTGGAACCCTCCTCCACGTCGCCCTGGTCGCCCTGCGCCGCAACCTCCTCCGGACCATCCTCACGATGCTCGGGATGATCATCGGGGTCGCGGCGGTGATCAGCATGACGGCGCTCGGGACGGGCGCCCAGAAGACCATCGAAGCGCAGATCAAGCAGGCCGGCACCAATGAGGTCATCGTCAGCGCCGGCAACTGGACGTCGGGCGGCGTGCGGCTCGGGATGGGCTCGTCGAGCAAGCTCACGGCGGAAGACGCCGCGGCCATCCGGCAGCAGGTGCACGGCGTGCAATACCTGGCGGCCGGGCTCCACACGCACAAGCAGGTGCTCGCGGGCGGTCAGAACTGGTACACGTCGATCGAAGGGACGGACGTCGATCTTCCGCTGATCCGCGCGTGGCCGCTCCAGTACGGCTCGTTCTTCGGCCCCGAGGCGGTCCTGCACCAATCCAAGGTGGCGGTGATCGGCACGATGGTGCGCGACATGCTCTTCGGCACGGGCGTGAACCCGGTCGGCCAGACGATGCGCGTCGGCTCGGAACCGTTCCGGATCGTCGGCGTGCTGACGAGCAAGGGACAGTCGCAGGGCTGGCAGGACCAGGACGATGTGGTCTACGTGCCGTACACCACGGTGCAGAAAAAGCTGCTGGGCGTCACCTACGTCAGCAACATCACCATTTCGGCCGCCACCTCGGCGCTCGTGCCCGTCGTCGCGGCGAACGCCGCCCAGGTGCTGCGCGTCCGGCACCAGATTCCCCCCGGCGGCGACGACGACTTCCGCGTCCGGACGCTCGAGGAAATCGCCAACGTCCGGAGCGCGTCGACGCAGACGATGACGACGCTGCTCGCGAGCATCGCGGCGGTGTCGCTGCTGGTCGGGGGCATCGGGATCATGAACATCATGCTCGTGTCGGTCACGGAGCGGACGCGGGAGATCGGGATTCGCGTCGCGATCGGGGCGCGCGGCCGCGACGTGCGGATGCAGTTCCTGATGGAGGCGCTTCTGATCAGCCTCGCGGGCGGCGCGCTCGGCATCCTGACGGGCCTGGGCATGTCGCAGGCGCTCACGAATTTTCTCGCGTGGCCGACCGACGTCTCGATGACCGCCATCGTCGTGTCGTTCAGCGTCGCGGGTGCGATTGGCGTGTTCTTCGGATGGTACCCGGCGACCAAAGCGGCGGCGCTGGATCCGATTGAGGCGCTGCGTTTCGAGTAGTTCAGGGTTCGGGGGTTCAGAGTTCCGGGTTGGGTTCCGGGTTCCGGGTTGGTTCGGGGTTCAACCGCCGTCTGGCTTGCGGGTCACCGGTAAGGGCGCGCCGGGGAGCGTTGCCGGAGCGCCGGAGGGGGCGGGGAGGACGGCGGGTTCCGGGAGCGGCGGGACAGGGGCCGGGGCGGCGGATTCGATGACGACCGGCGGCGGGGCGGCGGCCCCCATGCGGCGGAGGATCATCTGCTCGCGCCGCCGCAGGCGGGCGCCTGGGTGGGCGGGGTCGAGCAGCCGCGGGTTGATGATCGCGGCGGCCAGCAGCGCGCTCTGCGCGGGATCCAGCGCCGCGGCGGACGTATGAAAGTACCGGTGCGCGGCGGCGTCCGCGCCCCAGACGCCATCGCCCCATTCAATGACGTTCAGATACAACTCGAAGATCCGCTGCTTCGACAGCTCCGCCTCGAGTCGCCGGGTGATGAGCAGTTCGCGGATCTTGCGAACCGGATTCTTCGACGGCGACAGATAGAGATTTTTCGCGAGCTGCTGGGTGATCGTGCTCGCGCCCCGCGCGAACTCGCCGCGCTCCCAGTTCACCTCCATCGACTCCCGCACCTGCTCGAAATCGATCCCGCCGTGCTGCCAGAAGCGGCTGTCCTCGGCCACGAGCACGGCGCGCTTCAGGTTCGGCGAGATGCGCGCGTACGGGACCCAGTGTTCGGCCCGACGCGCGCGCTCGCCGTGCGCGGCAGCCTCGCGTGCGCGCAACTGCATGAACGCCGTCGTCGCGGGCGCCTGCGTGCGAAGCGGGCGGACGTCGGGCAACGTGAGGTACAGGTACGCCGCACACCCGAACGCCACCGCGGCGATCGCGGCCAGAACGCGCCCGAACTGTCGCATGCCCGCGATTATGCAGCTTCCAGCTCCCAGCTTCCAGCTTCCAGCTTCCAGCTTTAAAAGGAAGAAGGGCTTCCCTGCAAGCTGGCGGCTCGCGGCTGGCGGCTGGAAGCTGCTGCTAGCCTGCGACGACGAGTTTGACGCGGCTGCCTGCGGCGGGCGGCTGGCCGGGATTGTGATCGTTCATGATCGCCAGCGTCGCGGGCTTCACGATTCCGCCGTGGCGCGAGGCGAGCGAGGTCCAGGTGTCGCCGGCGCGCACGGTGTACAGCTCCACGCGATTCGCGCGAATCGCTTCGGCTTCGGCGGCCGACAGCGACCGGAACGACTGGATCGTCGAGGTGAACGCCTGCTGCGCGGCCGCGAACTGCCCGGCGGGTGCGACCCCAGCCAACACGAACACGTTCGGATCGTGCGCGATGTGCGCCGCGAGCGTTTCCACCGGCCCCAGCCCCTGCATCGATCCGCGATAGGTGCCGACGTACGCGGCGAGGCCGTTGATCTGCCGGGGCGCGCCCGACAGTTGCTGCCAGCCGGCCTGCGCCATCGACGCCTGCGCGATCTGCGCGACCGATCCGGCCGGCTGCTGCACGAGCTCCAGCAGCAGATACCGATCGGCGCGGGGCGCCTTGGCGACGACCTGCTGCGCGGTGTTCTGGATGTCCCAGCCGTCGGGGAAGGTCATCGCGATCCGCAGATCCTTGTGGAGGAACTGGTTGCCGCGTACGATTCCCTGGCTCGGCTCGTCGCCGTAGACGACCCCGTCGATGTGCCCGAGGTACTCGGGCCGGTTCGTCACGAATGGACCGGCGCCGGCCGGCGCCGTCGCCTTCTTCACGGCGGCCTGTACCTTCTCGACGCGATCGGCCGACGCGGGGTGCGTCGACAGCCAGTTCGGCACCCCCTTGCTCGATCCGCTCGCCTGATCGATCCGCGTCAGCGTCGTCAACATCTGCTGCACGCCGGCCGGATTCCATCCGGCGCGCGAGGCGTAGCGCACGCCGAGCGCGTCTGCCTGCAGCTCGTCGTCGCGGCTGTACTTCAGCGAGAGCAGCCCGGCCGCCTGTTGCGCCAGCCCCTGGAACGGGCGTGTCTCGGGGACGAAGATACCGAGCAGCGCGAGGCCGAGGCCGGTGGTCGTCTGCTGCGTGTATCGTTCGGCGGCGTGACGCGCCGTCACGTGCCCGACCTCGTGACCCAGCACGCCCGCAAGCTGCGCCTCGTCGTCGAGGAACGGCAGAATGCCCCGCGTGATGTAGATGAAGCCCCCGGGCAGGGCGAACGCGTTTACCGCGGGCTGATCCACGACGGTGAAATGCCACGGCAGCGTCGAGCGCTCCGAGACGGCGGCCAGCCGCTTGCCGATCGCCTGCACGTACTGCTGCAGGGCGGGGTCCTCGTACACGCCCATCTGCTTGCGGACTTCCGCATCGGCCTGCTGACCGAGCTGGATCTCCTGCGCCTCGCTCATGAGCGAGACTTCTTTCTGGCCTGTCGCGGGATTGGTCGCACAGGCGGCGGCGCTCGCGAGCGCCACGGCCGCGGCGGCGACCAGACCGGAAGGGCGTGTCCGCACCATGGAACGCCGGAGTGCAACCGATGTACCGACCCGACTCAACGGGCCGTCATCGGGGTGTCCTTATTTACAGCGATCGGCCCGCGGCAGAGGCGGACGCACGAGCGCCAGCCCTGTACCCGCATGAACGCAACACGTCGTCGAGGGCGTGGACGAACAGCAGCACCGACGCACGCGTCGAGCCGGAACCCATGAAGCCCACGCGCCAGATGCGGCCGGCGAGCGGTCCGAGACCGGCGCCGATCTCGATGTCGAAGCGCTCGAGCAGTTGGCGCCTGACGGCGGCTTCGTCGATGCCGTCGGGCACGACGACCGTGCTGAGCGACCACAGGCGTTCGGCTGGCGGCGGCAGGAGCGTGACGCCGATCGCCTCGAGGCCGGCGACGAGCATCTCGTGATTCGCCTGATGCCGCGCCCAGCGCGCCTCGAGTCCTTCTTCGTCGACCATCTGGAGCGCTTCGCGCAACGCGTACACGAGCGGCGCCGAAATCGTGTGGTGATACTTGCGGTGCACCCAGAAGCTCTCGAGCAGCGCCAGATCGAGATAAAAGCTGCGGCAGGGTACGCGGCGCTCCCGGGCTCGGGGAGACACGGCCATCGGCGCGAGCCCCGAGGGGGCGCCGAGCCCTTTCTGGGTGCAACTGAAGCAGACGTCCACGTGCCAGTCTTCCACGCGCAGCGGCTGCGCGCCGAGCGACGTGACGGCGTCGACGACCGTGAGGGCGCCGTGGCGCACGGCGATCGCGCAGATGTCCCGCACCGGATTGGCGACCCCCGTCGACGTTTCTGCGTGCACCATCGCGACGATGTCGGCGCCGTGCCGGCCCAGCGCCTCTTCGACGCGCGCGGGATCGCACGCGCGGCCCCACTCGACGTCGACGCGCTCCACGCGTGCGCCGTAGCGCGTGAAGATCTCGACGAGCCGCTCGCCGAAGTACCCGGTCACGACGACGAGCACGCGCGCGCCCGCCGCGGTGACGTTTGCGACCGCGGCTTCCGATCCGGCCGTGCCGGTCCCCGAGACCGCCAGCGTCAGCGCCTGATCGCCTGCCAGGAACGTCCGCGCCAATCTCGCCCGGACATCGTCGAGGATTTTGACCATGTCGGGATCGAGATGGCTGAGCGGCGGCGCGATCATCGCACGCATGATGCGCGGCGCCACCGGGCTCGGGCCCGGCCCGAACAGCCGCCGTTCGGTGGACGGCAGCATCACGACCACACCTCGATTTCGGAGATCTGGCGCCGCAGCCGATCGACCGCGGCGGCAGGAGCCGGCAGCAGCGGCGACCGCGGCGGGCCGCCGGTGTACCCGCGCAGGTCCATCGCGGCCTTCAGTCCCGCGATCCCGAAGACCGACGTGACGGCGCGCGCGATCGGCGTCAGCCGCTGCTGCAGCGCGAGCGCCTCCCCGTACTGGGCTTGCCTGGTCAGCTCCAACACACGGATGCAGACTTCCGGCAGGATGCAGGCAACCGCGAGGATGCCGCCGCGCGCGCCGGCGCACAACGCCGGGTAGAACCCGGGGGCCGACCCGGCGAGCAGCGTGAATCGATCGGGGACGACGCCGGCGACGTCGGCGAACTGCCCCCCGTCCGCGCTCGTTTCCTTCATCCCGGCCACGTTCGGGTGGGTGGACAGGTTCGCGACCACGGCGGGCGTCAACTGCACGCCGGTCAACGCGGGGTAGTTGTACAGGAGCACCGGGACCGGACTGTCGTCGGCGACGGCCCGGTAGTGCGATTCGAGCGCCGCGACGGAGGTCTGCGCCTTGTAGAGCGACGGCGTCCGGACCAGGACGGCGTCGGCGCCCAGGCGGGCGGCGCGTCGCGCGGCGGCGACCGTCCCCTTCGTGGATTCGCGGCCGACACCCGCGATCAGCACGCGCCCGGCGGGCACCGCCTGCCGCGCGGCGGCGACCACGCGATCCGATTCCTCTTCGTCGAGCAGCGCCGCCTCGCCGTTCGTGCCGAGCGCGACAATCCCGCCGAGGCCCGTCGTCATCCACCGGGCGACGTTCGAGGCGATGGCGCGTTCGTCGACCTCGTCGCCGCGGAACGGAGTGGGCATCGGCGGGAAGACAGCGCGCAGGTCCATGCCGCCACCGTACAACAAAAACGCCGGACGTGGAACGATCCCCGTCCGGTTTGATCCGGGGGCGTCGCCCCCGGACCCCCTACACAGGCCCTCGCGGGGGCCCCTACACCCCGCTCCGGGCCTGTGGCTCGCTCGCGGCGCTCGCTCGCAGCTACTACCTCAGTGCACCTGCCCCGAGCCTCCCCATGTCGATTTCGACCGGCGCCAATCCTCGTCGAGGATCGTCCAGAGCGTCTGGTCGAGGTATTCGCCGTCGCGCAGGAAGGATTTGCGCAGCACGCCTTCCTGCGAGGCGCCGACCTTGCGGAGCGCGCCGTTGCCGCGGCCGTTCAGGACCGCCGCGCGCGCTTCCAGCCGGTGCGTCTGGATGACGTCGAACGCGAAGTCGACGACCATCCGGGCACCGTCCATGAACACGCCCGTCCCCCAGAACGCCGAGCCGATGGCAAATCCCCACTCGGCGGTGGCGAACCCGGGCTCGAGCTGCCGCACCTGGAAGATGCCGATGGGACTGTCCATCCCGTGCGGCACGACGGCGAAGCAGACGTAGTTGCCCGCGGCGCGTTCACGATGGGTCCAGGCGATGAAGCGCTCGAATCCTTCGACCGTCGTCGGCGGCGGCGAGATGAACCGCGCGACCTCCTCGGTCGACAGCATCGACAGCAGCGACGGCGCGTCGGAGAGCCGCAGCTCCCGCAGCGTGACCATCGAGCCGGTGAGCACCGGCAGAGCCCGCCGCCAGTCGGACGAGGTCGTCACGCTGCGCGCGGCGGCGATGACGGCCTGGACGTCCACGAGGGCCTCGGCGTCGCGGAACGGCATCTTTTCCATTAGAGGCCTCCCAGCAGGCTGCCGAGGGTTGAAACGGTCGTCGTCGTGACGGTCGAGAGCGTCGTGTCGGTCGATGAGGTCGTGTCCGTCGACGTCGTGTCCGTCGACGTCGTGTCCGTCGACGTGGCCCCTCCTCCGACGACCTGGTCCCATGTCACGCCGTCGAATGACGGTGGCGGCGCGTCAGGATCGTCGTAGAGCGGCGTCTCCTCGTCGGACGTGCCCCAGACGATGTTGTCGCAGGTCGGGTCCGTCGGGTCGCAGACGACCGACGTGCCCCAGACGATGTTGTCGCAGGTCGGGTCCGTCGGGTCGCACGAGACCGACGTGCCCCAGACGATATTGTCGCCGCCGAGGCCGAGGTTCAGCGACGTCCCCCAGACGATGTTGTCGCCGCAGTCGGAGCCGCCGCAGTTCGTGCCCCAGACGATGTTGTCGCCATCGAGCGACGTGCCCCACACGATGTTGTCGCCCCCGAGGCCGAGGCTCAGATCCAGGCTGAGCGACGTTCCCCAGACGATGTTGTCGCCGCCGAGATCGAGGCTGAGCGACGTGCCCCAGACGATGTTGTCGCAGGTCGGATCCAGGGTGCTGCAACCGAGCGACGTCCCCCACACGATGTTGTCGCACGTGGGGTCGGACGGGTCGCAGACGCGCATCGACGTCCCCCAGACGATGTTGTCGCAGGACGGGTCGGTCGCGCTGCAGTGCGTCCCCCAGACAATGTTGTCGCCGCCGTCGGTCTTCGCGGCGCCCCAGACCACGTTGGCGGCCCAGGCGTTGCCGCGCGGCGCGATCACACCGTTGGTCAGCAGGTGGTTGCCCCAGACGATGTGATGGCTCCACGTCGGCGACGACGGATACCGGTCGCCGGCATGCGCGTACCGGTAATACCGGGCGAGCTGCACGGCCCCATAGCTGTCGAGGAAGCCGGCCCCCTCCGTCATGTAGTCGTAGCCCTTGTAGGACTGCGCGGTGAACTCGAGAATCGCCTTCACCGCGTTGGGCGTCAGCGACGGGTTCGCCTGCAGCATCAGCGCGACGGTGCCGGCGACGACCGGCGCCGCCATGCTCGTGCCGGTGAGGCTCAGGTACGGCTTGTTCGACAGCGAGAAGCTGCCGTTGAGCAGATACCCCGCATCGGCCTTGTACAGCGTGCTGCCGGGGGCGGCCAGCGACGCGGTGCCCGTGCCAGGCGCGACGAGGTCCGGCTTGGCCAGCCGGTCAAACATCGTGGGCCCGCGCGAGCTGTAGGGCGCCATGGTGTCGTCGAACCGCCAGATGGTGCCGTTGTGGCTGTAGGCGCCCACGGTCAGGACCCACGGCGCGTTGCCCGGCGCGGTAATCGCGCCGTACACGGCCTTGCCGTTCACCTGGCCGATGTTGCCCGCCGCCGCCACGACCACGATGCCGGCCTGGACGGCGTGCTTGGCCGCCTGCGCCAGCGGATCCGTGTTGTACGACTCGGTGACGGGGGCGCCGACCGAGAGGTTGACCACCCGGATGTTGTAGGCGGTCTTGTTCTGCACGGCCCAGTCGAGCGCCGCAATCACGTCGCTGATGTGGCCGTTGCCGTTGCCGTCGAGCACCTTCAGGCTGACGATGTCGGCCGCCGGCGCGATTCCGGCGCGGCTACCGAACGAATCGTAGCCATTGCCGGCGATGATGCCCGACACGTGCGTGCCGTGCCCGTAATCGTCGTACGCCGACGTCCGGCCGTTGACGAAGTCGACAAAGGCGCTGACGCGCTGGCCGTTGACCACCTTCACGCGCGGATTGCTGCCGCGATACGTGAGGTCGTCGTGCCAGGAGGTGACGCCCGAGTCGATCACGGCGACGCCGATGCCCGCGCCGTCGTAGCCCATCGCGAACTGCACGGCGCGCGCCCCGACCGTGACCGCCACGCGGTTCAGGAGACCCTGCGTGGGGCGATCCCAGTGGATGCTCTCGACCGCGGGGTTGTCGGCCAGCTTGCGGATGAGCGCGTTCGGCAGTTCGACGACCTGCCCGTTGATCGAGTCGAGGCGCCGGCCGAGACGGCCGTTCGCCTGCTTGATGGCCGCAGAGGCATCCCACCCGGGCTTCAGGGTCACGATCACCCGCGACCGGCCGCCGCCCGCGTGCTCGGCCCGGTCGTTGAGGACGCGATCGAGCTTGGGATGATCTCCGGATTTCGGGCCGGCCGCCGCGGGCGGCGCGAATCCGAAAAAGCAGGCCAGCAGAACTGCCAGCGCTGCCGTTGGTTTCAATCGCCAATGAATCACGGTACGAGTCCTTCCGTCCTAGTTCGCGTTGCGTTAATGAATGATCGAACCCCAGACCGCTTTGGCCCGGCGCCAGTCTTCCCGCACGATCGACCAGAGCGCCTGATCGAGGTATTCGCCGTCGCGGAGGAAGCTCTTGCGGAGCACCCCTTCCTTCACGGCCCCTACCTTGGCCAGCGCACCGTTACCGCGGCCGTTGAGGACCGCCGCGCGGGCTTCCAGCCGATGCACACCGAGTGTGTCGAACGCGAATTCAATCGTCAGCTTCGCCGCGTCCATGAATACCCCCGTCCCCCAGAACGATGCGCCGATGGCGAATCCCCATTCGGCGGTGCCGAATCCCGGTTCGAGTTGCCGCACCTGAAAGATCCCGATCGCCGTATCCATGCCCTCGGGCACGACCGCGAGGCAGACGTAGCGCCCGGCGGCCCGCTCCCGTTGCGTCCACTGAATGAACCGCTCGAAGCCCTCGACGGTCGTGGGCGGCGGCGAAATGAAGCGCGCGACCTCCGCGGTCGTCAGCAGTTCCAGGAGCGCGGGGGCGTCGGCGAGCCGCAGCTCGCGCAGCGTGACCCCGGGGCCGCGGAGCACCGGCAGCATCTGTCGCCAGTCGCTCTCGACCGCTTCGGCGTTGGCCGTCCTGGCGTGCATCGTGGTCGACGTGCTGACCATGGCGACCGACTGGTGCGTGGGACAGGCCTTCATCAGAAGCCTCCCAGCGCGCCTGTCAGCGTGCCCCAGACGATGTTGTCCGCCCGATCGAGCGTCCCCCACACAATGTTGTCGGGGCCGAGGAGCGACGTCCCCCAGACGATGTTGTCGCCGCCGTCCCGGCCGGCGGCCGTCCCCCACACGATGTTGTCGCCGCCGTCGCGCCCCAGGGCCGTGCCCCAGACGATGTTGTCGCCGTCGCGGACGCCAAGCATCGAGGTCCCCCAGACGATGTTGGAGGACCACACGATGTTGGTGCCCCAGACGATGTTGTCGAGGAAGGCGGCGGTGCCCCAGACGATGTTGTCGCAGGACGGGTCGGTCGCCGAGCACAGGGCCGACGTCCCCCAGACGATGTTGTCGCCGAACGCAAGGCTGTTGCTCCAGACAATATTGGAGCCGGTCACGAGCGACGTGCCCCAGACGATGTTCTGGGCCCAGGCCATCGTCTCGCCGCCCAGGGTCGTCGTCTCGGAGAGGCGGTAGGCGGTCCAGGGCTGGCCGACCGGAATGCTGGTGTCGATGGCGGCGGCGACGCCGGCGGCGCCGACGACGTTGACCTCGCCGGTGCCCTGCGTGAGCGCGTCATACGGCGCGCCGTGGTCGTCGTGCACCGGCAGTGCCGTGTACTGCAGCAGCGCCTTGACGGCGTTCGGCGTCAGCTCGGGCTTGTTACGGTTGGCCGTGCGGCTCGCCTCGAGCACGTCGGCGACCACGCCGGTCGTGACGGCGGCGGCCATGCTCGTGCCGCTGAGCACCGCGAACTGCGACCGGGTGCCGGGGACGCTCTCGAGGATCTCCGGGTACTCGCGGTAGAGCGTCGCGTAGCGCGCGGCGTTCGAGACCAGCCCCACACCAGGCGCGACGACGTCCGGCTTGGCGAAGCCGTCGTACCAGGTCGGCCCGCGTGAGCTGAAGAACGCCACGCGGTCGTCGCTGTGCGCGACCGTGTCGTGCGTGTCGACCGCCCCGACCGTGATGGCGGAGGGAGCGTTGCCGGGGGAAGTGATGCCCGCGTAGCCGACCTTGCCGCTGTCGTCCGCGCCGACGTTCCCGGCGGCGGTCACGACCACGATGCCCGCGCGCACGGCGCTTTCGACCGCCTGCACGAGCGGGTCGGTGGCGGCCGGTTCCAGCACGGGATGGCCGAGCGACAGATTGATGACGTCGATGCCGAGCCGATCGTGGTTGGCGACGATGAACTCGAGCGCCTTCAGCACGTCGCTCGAGTGGCCGCGGCCGTTCTTGTCGAGCACCTTGAAGCCGAAGAGCCGCGCGCCGGGGGCGACGCCGGTGAACGCGCCGCCTGATTCGCCGCCGTTGCTCGCAATCAGGCCGGCGACGTGGGTGCCGTGGCCGTAGTCGTCGTACGGGATGGCGGGCACGCCGCCGCGCGTGAAGTCCCAGAAGCCGCGAATCTGCAGCAGGAGGTCGGCGTTCGGCTCGATGCCGGAGTCGATGATCGCCACGCCAATCCCGCGCCCCTGATACGCGAGGGTGTTGGCGCCGAGTTCGTCGCGGAGCAGGCCGGGAAGCGGGGCGAAGCTGGACGAAGACGACGTCTTGCGGGCGTGGCCGTTGGCGTGCGCGTTGCCCTTGTCGGGCCTCGCGTTTTTCGCGGAGGTCACCGTGACGTCCGCGTCGGACGAGACGACGAGCACCGACGGGTCGGCATCCAGGGCCGCGAGATCTTCCCCGTGCAGCTGCACGGTGAGGGCGTTCAGCGACGGATGCTGGTCTTCAATCGTGTCGCCGTGCGCCCGCAGGGCGCGTTCGAGCGCCTGCCGGGCCGCCGCGCTGCGCGTCTGGATGATCACCCGCTCGGTGGGCGGATGGGCGGTCTGCTCGGCGGCACGCAGGACACGATCGAGTTTCGAATGGCCACTCGGCCCCCCCTGCGCCGTCGCCGGAAGCGACAACGCGAGGGCAAGGGCCGCCAGAACGGAGGAGGAGCGCACGTTCATCACGCTGCCCAGATGAGCAAGTGGGGGGCCAGAACGGCAGGGCTGCGGGCGTTTCAGCGTAAGCGCCAATACACGAACGAATTACGCGAAACGAGGCGACCGGATGCGAAGGGTTCAGGAAGGGCCCTGTGCTCCAGAACGGAACAACAGAATCGTAACGGCGGCGATTGCGTCGCCGTAACGTGATGAAGGGTTTGTTCTTCGGGGTGATTGTTCCGTCCCGGCACACGCGTGCAGGTCTGGAACACGCGGCGTTTCGCTGATAAGTGCTGCTGATTCTATCGGTTAGTGGCCACCATCCCTCCAGAGCCATGGTTCGGGGGGAGTGGCGGCGGCCAGGTGGACGGCAAAAACTGTGGCGACGATCGCCGCCGCCGGCGCGAGCAGCCAGGGGGCTTCGGCCAACGTCCGGACCGACGCCGCGTCTTGCAGCATGGCCCCCCAACTCGCTGCAGGCGCGGCAAATCCGAGCCCGACGAACGAGAGCGTCGCCTCGGCGAGCACGAAGGCGGGCACCAGGACGCACGCCTGGACGAACAGAAATCCCCGCGCGGCCGGCAGCAGATGGTGTTGCAGAATTCGCCACGGGCCAGCCCCCGCCGCGCGTGCCGCTTCTGCGTACTCCTGGGATCCTTCAGCCGCCACGATCGCCCGCACGCCGCGCGCCACCGCCGGCCAGCCGACGAGTCCGAGGACGAGCACCAGCGCGGCGAACACCTCGCGGGTGGACAGCACGAGCGGCAGTGCGGCGCGGAGAGCCAGGACCACGTAGATCGCGGGCAGGACGAGCACGAAATCGGCGCCGCGCATCAGCAGTTCGTCGCGCCAGCCGCGCGTCAGGCCCGCCGCGGCCCCGATTGTGGCGCCGATCAGCAGGGCCAGGAGGGTGGCCGCCGCCGAGACGCCGAGCGACAGGCGGGCGCCGAGCAGCACGCGCGACAGCACGTCGCGCCCCAGGCCGTCGCTCCCCAGCAGGAACCAGGGCGACGCCCCCTCGTCCACACTGAGCAACCGGCCGTGCGCGCCCCAGCGAAGCGGCATCCGAACCGCGCGATCCGCGCCGTACTCGCGTTCGAGCCGGTCGACCGCCCGAATCGGATAGACGAACGGAAGATGCCAGCCGTCGGCCGACCGGACGTGCGGCCGCATGGGCGGGGCGTAGGGATAATCCGCGAACTGGCGGCCGGGATCGTACGGCACGATGAGGGGGGCGAACGTCGTGAGCAGGGCGATCGCGGCCAGTGCGGCCAGTCCTGTCCGGCGCCCCGCGCTCACGAGGCGCCTCCCGTCTCGACGCGGGGATCGATCGCGCCGTGCGCCAGATCCGCGAGGAACATGGCGACCGCGAGGAACAGCGTGCCGGCGGCGGCGCAGCCGGCGACGAGGTACGTGTCGCGCGCGACGAGCGCCTGGATCATCAGGTTGCCGAGCCCTGGCCAGGCGGTCACGATCTCGACCGCAAACGAGCCGCTGAAGAGCGAACCCACGATCACGCCGTAGATCGCCAGCAGCGGCCCGAGCGAGAGCCGCCACGCGTGGACGCCGATGACGCGCCGCTTCGGGATGCCGCGCGCGAGCGCCGCCAGCATGCTCGGCTGCCCCAGCGCCTCGCGCAGCGCTTCGGCCTGAAGGCGCTCGATCATGGCCGCGAGGGGCAACGCGAGCGCCAGCGCCGGAAGCGCGACGTGGTGGAGCGCCGAGGCGACGATCGCCGTCCACGACGCGCCCGCCTCGGGCATATCCAGCCCTCCCACCGGAAACCAGCCGGTTCGAGCCGCGACGAGCAGGAGCAGGAGCGAGGTGATGAGCGGCGGGACCGAGAGCAGCACGAGCGAGGCGCCGCGGACCACCCGCACCAGCACGCCGCCCCGACGACTCCCGGTCAGCAATCCTGCCGGCACGCCGAGGGCCGTCGCCAGGATCAGGGCGGCCAGCGCGAGCAGCGCCGTATTGGCCGCGTAGACGCGCACGAGCCTCGTCACGGGCTGGTGGTACCGGAACGACTCCCCCATGTCGAGCGTGAGGCTGCGGCGCAGCCAGTCGGCATATTGCTGCGCGGCCGGGCGATCGAGCCCGAGCCGGTGGCGTTCGGCGGCGAGGACGCGCGGGTCGGTGTCGAACCGCGACGTATAGTCGCCGGGGGCGACCTGCGCCAGCCAGAGCGCCGCCGAGGAGACGAGGAACACCAGCAGCACCGCCGCGAGCGCGCGCTTGATCACGAACCGCACGAACGGGGGGGCCACGCTCTTCTGTTTC
>DASUKM010000013.1:0-45835 GCA_036278735.1 Vicinamibacterales bacterium | reverse complement strand
CGGATCGCACGGATCGCACGGAACGCCGGCCGCGGCGTGCCTGGAAGGCCACGGATCGCACGGAACGCCGGCCGCGGCGTGCCTGGAAGGCCACGGATCGCACGGATCGCACGGAACGCCGGCCGCGGCGTGCCTGGAAGGCCACGGATCGCACGGAACGCCGGCCCCGGCGTGCGTGGAACGCCACGGATCGACTCCGCGCCTTCCGTGTCGGTGTGTTGCGCATCGCGGCCCGGTTTATGCAATATTTACCGGTCGGGGCGGACGGGGCGGCCCCTCCCCAGGGCCGCAGCAGCGACGAGCTGCGACATTCAATCAGGAAGGCGAACGTGTCGAACGGACTCCTTCTGCCGGAGCGCGCCGGCTGGTCCCTCGCGCGCGACGTACCCTCGGCGGCCACGCCTGCCGTGATCACGTGGGTGGATCGCTTCATCGGCGATCGATTGCAGCGGCTGCTCGAGCCGGTCGGCCTGCGCTTCGAGCTGTGGGACGGTTCGTCGATCTGGCCGTCTGACGTCTCGCCGGTCGCCACGATCACCGCGAGGAACCGCCGCGCGCTCTTCGGCATGGCGTTCAATCCCGATCTGCGGTTCGGCGAAGACTACATGTCGGCCCGGCTCGAGGTGGAGGGGGATCTCGAACGGGTGGCCGAAGCGATCAGCCGGTTGCCGGCGTCGGAGCGGCTCTCGCTTCGCGAGTGGCTCGCGCTGCGATTTCCGCACGCCAACACGCGGCGCGCGGCCGCCGGCAACGTGCACCACCACTACGATCTCGGCAATGATTTCTATCGTCTGTGGCTCGACGACCAGCTCGTGTACACATGCGCGTACTTCCCGCAGCGCGGCGCGACGCTGGAGGACGCGCAGGTCGCCAAGATGGATCTCGTCTGCCGCAAGCTGCGCCTCCAGCCTGGCGAGCGAGTGCTCGAAGCCGGCTGCGGCTGGGGGGCGCTCGCGCTGCACATGGCGCGGAGCTACGGCGTGCGCGTGACGGCCTACAATATCTCGCGCGAGCAGCTCGCCTACGCGCGCGACCGCGCGGCGCGCGAGGGGCTCGCGGACCGCGTCGAGTTCCTCGAGGGGGACTATCGCACGGCGGCCGGCACGTTCGACGTGTTCGTCTCGGTCGGCATGCTGGAGCACGTCGGGCGGCGCCACTATCCGACCTTGGCCGACGTCATCCGCCGCACGCTGCACCCGGCCCACGGGCGGGGCCTGCTCCACTTCATCGGCCGTGATCGCCCGCGGCCGCTCAACGCCTGGATCCGCCGGCGGATCTTCCCCGGCGCGCACCCCCCTGCGCTGTCGGAGCTGCAGCGCCCCGTGTTCGAGCGCGCGGACCTGACGGTGCACGACGTCGAGAACCTCCGCCTCCACTACGCGCAAACGCTGCACCACTGGCGCACCCGCTTCGAGTCCGCGGAACGGCAGGTGAAGGATCTGTTCGGCGAGCCGTTCTTCCGTGCCTGGCACCTCTATCTGGCGGGTTCGGAGGCGGCCTTCGTCACAGGGACGCTTCAGCTCTTTCAGGTGGTCTTCGCCCCCGCGACCGCGACGCCGCCGTACTGGACGCGCCGCGACGCGTTCGGCACGGTGCCGCCACGGCCGTCCGGCGGCGACACGGAGGCGGCGTGCAGCGCTGCGACGTTCTGATCGTCGGCGGGGGCCCCGCGGGGTCGACGTGCGCGTGGGCGCTGCAGCGTGCCGGCGCGGACGTGCTCGTGCTCGATCGCGCCGCGTTTCCGCGCGACAAGGTGTGCGCCGGCTGGATTACCCCGTCCGTGCTGCGCGCGCTCCAGCTCGATCCCGCCGCGTATCGCGCGGCCGGCCTCGTCATGCAGGACTTCCACGGGTTCCGCACGAGCGTGATCGCCGGCCGGCCGATCGAGACGCGCTACACCGAGCCGATCAGCCACGGGATCCGCCGGTGCGAGTTCGATCACTTCCTGCTCCGCCGATCGGGCGCCCGCGTTCTGCCCCGCACACCGCTCGCGTCGCTTCGGCGCGACGGCGACGGGTGGATCGCGAACGACACCATCGCGGCGCGCGTGGTCGTCGGAGCGGGCGGCCACTTCTGCCCCGTCGCACGGCAACGGCGCGGGACGCCTCGGGAGCGCATGCTCGTGGTCGCGCAGGAGGCTGAACTGCCGCTGACCGACCCCGACTCCTGCACCGTCGCGAGCGACATGCCGGAGCTGTACTTCTGCCGCGACCTCGAGGGCTACGGCTGGTGCGTCCGCAAGGGCGCCTTTCTGAACGTCGGGCTCGGCCGACGCGATCAGCACGCCTTCCCCGCGCACATCCGCGCGTTCATGGCCTGGCTCGCCGAGTCCGGCCGCGCGCCCGCCGAGGCGCTCCGCGCGACCTGGCGCGGCCACGCCTACCTGCTGGCGGGAGCCTCGCCGACCCCGCCGGTCGACGACGGGCTGCTGCTGGTTGGAGATGCCGCGGGACTCGCCTATCGGGAGAGCGGCGAAGGGATCCGGCCTGCCGTCGAGTCCGCGCTGCTCGCCGCCGGGACGCTCGTCGCCGCGAACGGTCGCTACGGCCGCGACGACCTGATGCCGTACGCCTCGACCCTCAGCACGCACGTGCCCGCCGACGGCGGACCGACATCCTGGATTCCGCGCGCGGCCGTGCCGCCGCTCGGACGTCTGCTGCTCTCGTCGGCGGCGTTCACGCGGCGTGTGGTGCTCGACCGCTGGTTCCTGCGCGGCGAACGCGCGGCGTAATCCAGTTGCCAGTTGCCAGTTGGCCAGTGCGGTCAGCCCTTCCTGCTGAACCGCAGCTGCGCGGTGATCGGGGCGTTGGTTGCCCTAGGCCTATCGGTCGTCGTCGTCGCCGGCGAGCGGATGGACGAAGCCGCTCCGCTTCGGCGGCGGCATTACGGCGCCGGCGCCGCGTACCGACTGCCAGATGATCTGATTCAGCTCGAGCTCCGGCGCCAGATCCGCCTCGCGCAAATTCATCCGAAGCGACGCCGCCGCGCCCGGCGATTGCCAATCGTTCTTCTCGTCGAGCGGCACGCGCGCCGGCAGGTGCGTGAACGCCGCCGTGTCGGGCGTCGGCTGGAAGGCGTTGTAGAGCGGCGTCGCGGACGCGTCGTACTGGCTCATCGGCGGCAGCCCGAGGATCAGTTCCATCGTCCGCAGGACACCCGACGTCGTATAGAGCGTGCTGTCCACGGCGTGGCGCCGCACGAATGGACTGATCACGTACAGAATCGACCGGTGCGCGTCCACGTGGTCCGGTCCGTTCTGCGCATCGTCTTCGAGGACGAAGATGGCCGACTCCTTCCAGAAGCGGCTGTGCGTGATCGTCTCGACGATGCGGCCGAGCGCGAGGTCGTTGTCGGCGATGTCGGCGCGCGGCGTCGGGAGGCCGGGCGACGTGCCGGACGTGTGATCGTTGCCCAGCCGGATGATCGACAGCCGCGGCAGATCGCCGGACTGCTCGAACTTGGTGAACTCTGCCGTCCAGACGTCCGCCCGCTGCTGATCGGGGATCGAGAGATCGAACGGCGGGTACTCGGGCGACACTTTGCCTTCGAGGCCCGGGACGGTGGCGGTCACCTCGCCGCCTTTCGTCTTCCACGACGCGAACTCGCCGTAGCTGCGGACCGTCAGTCCCGCCCGCGTCGCGAAGTCCCAGATGTAGCCCTGCGGCGGCGCGGCGATGTTGCCGAAGGCGTTGCGGAGCCGGTAGCCCCCCTCGCTCAAGTAGAGGCCGCCGCGCCTGGCGTAATTGATCGGCCACATCTTCTCGACGAAGTCGGTGGCGTAGGCGCCGGTCGAGAACGCGTGGCCGTCGTAGCTCACCTCGGCGTCGACATAGAAGTTGTCGAAGAGCGCGAACTGCGACGCGATCGCGTGGCCGTTCGGCGTCACGTCCTCGCCGAACAGCGTGAGCCGCGGATCGCCGTTGCCGGCGGCGACGTCGCCGAGTTCCTGATCGTACGTGCGGTTCTCGCGGATGACGTAGAACACGTACCGGATGGGCGACGCGCCGCCGACGCGCTGGGGGATCGGCGAGGCCACCGGCGCGTCCGGCGGCGCCAGGCGTCCGGCTTCCGTGTAGGGAGTCAGCGCACGCACCTTCGCCGTCATGCGCGCCAGCATCGCCTCGGTCGGCGTGGGGACGACGGAAAGCGCCCCCTTGAACATGTTGCCCGTGTATTGGCCGTCGACGCGCAGCCCGCCCGGCTGCGGACCGCGCACGTTCGGCGCACTCAGCAGCCCTTTGCCGTCGAGCACGAAAAAGCGCGAGCCGTCACGGTCGAACAGGACGCCGGTCGGATACCAGCCGACCGGCACCCACCCTTTGACGCGGCTCTGCCACGGCGTGCTGACGTCGGCGACCGCCACCGTGTTGTTGTCGGCGTCCGCCACGAGCAGCGTCTTGCCGTCGGGCGAGAGCGCGAGACTGTTGGGCGTGCTGCCGACCGGTGCGTCCGGATAGAGCGACACCGAGATCTGCTCCTTTGCCGTCCGCGACGCGACGTCGATCACCCAGACGGCGTTCGTGTTCGCGCACGCGACGAAGAGCCGCGCGCCGGACGCGTCGAGCGTCATCGCGTTGGGATGTTCGCCGACCGGCACCTCGGCAATCTCGTCGAGCGTCTGGGCGTCGAACATCAGGACCTTCGCGCCCCCCCACAGCGACACGAACAGCGTCCGGCCGTCTTTCGAGAGCAGGCAGGTGTACGGCTCGGCCGGCAGGTCCTTCGACGCGACGATCTGGCGCTTCGCGAGATCGACGACGCTGACCGCCTGTCCGTAGACCTGCACGGCAAACAGACGCGCGCCGTCCGGGCTGATGGCGAGGCCGCCGATGAATCCGGCATGGACGAGGGCGTCCCCCTTGTGCTGCTCGCGGGGCCCGAGCACGATCGGGTCGGCCGGCGTGAGGCGCCCGTTGTGCCAGTCGAACGGATACACGGCGTTGTCGGCCGCCCCCGACGAGTAGAGGCGCTGGCCGTCGGGCGCCCAGACCAGCCCGAGCCATCCATTGCTCACGTCCGCGCGGCCGACCACTTCCTCGCTCTTCGTATCGAACACGGTGAGGGTCGGCTTCTCCCAGCCGTTGTTGGCCACGACGAGAAAGCGGCCGTCCGGCGAAGGGCGCATGCTGAGGGGCAGATCGCCAATCTGATGATGACGTCCCGCCGGCGCGATCCGCCATCCGTTCGGCAGCAGCGTGGTTCCGTCCTTGTCGAGGCCCGGAATCCGCCGCGGCGGCGCGGCCGTCCATTGCGCGAGAGGGGTGAGCGTGGCGAGCACGCATCCGGTGAAGGTGAGCAGCAGTACGCGTCGTTTCATGGGTCCGTCGTGCGGATTATGGGGTCGCGAGGCGCGCCTGGCGGATCACTTCGCGCCAGCTCGGACGCGCGCCGGCGTTCAGGAGCCCCACCCGGAACAGCCGGGCCCCCATGCGCAGCGCCCCCCAGATCGAGATGCAGAGCACCAGCACGGCGCCCGCGACTTCCCACCAGGCCAGGGCGCCCGGATCCATGCTCGACCGCAGCACGACGAGCGCGCCGGAGGTGAAGGGCAGCCAGGTCAGCACGCGCGCGACCAGACCGTGCGGATCCTTGATCAGCAGTCCCATGGTAATGAGGGGCAACGCGGCCGTCAGCGACCAGACCATCGCGAGCTGCTGCGCCTCCCGCATCGTGGATCCGAGCGAGCCCGTCCCCAGGATCAGGCTGCCGAAAAAGAGGAACGAGAGCACGAACAGCGGCAGCGCGAGCGCAATCGTGGTCCACGGGACGTCGATGTGGGCGGCCATCAGCATGGGACCGATCCCCAGGCCGGCGAGCAGCACGATCGAAAGCCAGATGCAGATCTGCAGCAGGCCCGCGCCGCCGAGCCCCACGAGCTTGCCCGCAAGGATTTCGTCGGGGTTCGCCGACGAGAGCAGCACCTCGACGACCTTGTTCTCTTTCTCGATCGCGGTCCCCTGCATCAGGTACCCCGACGTCATGAGGATCGACATCAGGAACAGCACCATGAACGCGAGGGGCACGACCAGGCGCACCGCCGACGCCATCTTCCCGCCGTCGCGGACCTCGCCCGTGCGCGTCACCGCAAAACGGTGCATGTCGCCGACCGGCGCCAGAATCCGCGCGGCGGCGCCGCCGTCCACGCGGCCTGCGACGAGGCGTTCGCGCACGAGAGTGCCGAGGTCGTCGCGCGGATCGGCGCTCGAGAGATCGACGGCATCCGGCGTATAGCTCTCGACGGCGCCCGTCCGCAGATAGTCGGGAGGCAGCACGAAATAGCCCTTCACGCGCCGGCCGAGCAGCGCGCGCCGCGCGTCCGCCTCCGATACGAAGGGACGGAACGTCACCGTGGCGTCTTCCTCGATCCGCTGGATCGCCGCCTGCTGGCCCGCCGCTTCCAGCGCGTCGCGCAGCTGCGCCGGCAGATGCCCCTGGGCGGATGTCGCGTCCCCGCTCAAATGCAGGACGTCGGCGCGATCGACGACGCCGTACAGGGCCGCCTCATGGTCCTTCTGCGTCGCGTAGTACGCCGGCAGCGCGACGACCCCCGCATAGATCGCCATGAACACCGGCATCCCGAAGGTCGTGATCAGGTACCCGGGGCGCTTGACGACCGCGAGGAACTCGAACGTGGCAATCGCCTGAATCTTGATCCAGCGCCGCATTCGGTTCATACCCGCTCCTCGCGGACGACGCGCAGGAAGATGTCTTCCATCGGCGCCAGGAGCGGCTCGAAGCGCTCGACAGCCATGCCCCGGCCGACCATATCCGCCAGCAGCGCCGACGGCTCCGCGCCGTCGGCCAGCCGCACCCGCCACGTCGAGTCCCCTTCGTGATCCGCGCCGACGACGAGCGGCAGCGGCGGCATCCCGCCCGGCGCCGTCACGCGCACCTCCGGCAGCGAGTAGCGCCGGCGGACTTCGTCAACCTCGCCGTACACGATGAGCGCCCCTTTATTGATGAGGGCCACGCGGTCGCACAACGCTTCGACCTGGTTCATGTGATGCGTCGACAGGATCGTCGTCCGGCCATTCCGGCGCCGTTCGATCAGGAGGTCCTGCACGAGCCGCACGTTCACCGGATCCAGCCCCGTTGTCGGCTCGTCGAGGATGCAGAGTTCGGGATCGGCGAGCAGCGCCGACGCGATCTGCACCTTCTGGCTCATGCCCTTGCTCAGGCGGTCGATCCGCCACGTGCCGACGTGCGGCAGCGCGACGCGATCGAGCCACTCGGCGCCGCGCCGGCGCGCATCCGCGCGGCTCAGGCCCTTGAGGGTCCCGAAGTACGTCATCACGTCGAGGACCGTCTGCTTCGTGTAGAGGCCGCGCTCCTCCGGCAGGTAGCCGATTCGATCCAGATGCTCGCGGCGCCGGGGCTCGCCGAAGACGCGCACCTGCCCGGCATCCGGACGGATGATGTCCATGAGGATCCGGATCAACGTGCTCTTGCCGGCGCCGTTCGGACCGAGCAGTCCGAAAATCTCTCCGGCCGGCACGTCGAACCCGACGTTCCTGAGCGCGGACGTCTGGCCGTAGCTCTTCGACAGCCCGACGAAGGCGAGGATGGTGCTCTCGCTCATGCGTGCAAGAGCCTATCACGCTGACGCGACGGGAGGTCGGGCCTCCCGTCCGGCGTTCATCGCGTGAAGTGGATCGACTGGGCGACGCGGTCGAAGACCGTCGTGTAGCGGGCGAACTGGCTTCGCGGCGCGACGCCAATCACGTAAAAGAGGCTGCCGTCGCTCAACCCGGCCGTGAACAGCGCGATCTGTTCCTGCTCGCCCGTGGCGTCCGACACGTTCGCCAGCGTGGTTCGCAGCGCGGTGACGCCGCCGATCGAGGTCTGCGCCGGATCGCCGGCCCGGCTCAGGCGCGGGTTGGTCCGCGCCAGCGACTGAATCAGCTCACCGGTGGCCGTCTCCAGGTCGTCGTTCTCGTTGCGCGCGATGCCGATCTGCACGCCGTGCGTGAAGACGCCGCTCTGTCCGGCGGTGCCGTATCCGCCTTCGGGCGCGAACGTCACCGAGTTGTTGCCAGGCAGCTCCCGCCAGTTCGACGGGACCGCCACCTGGAACACGTCCCCTTCGTTGTACGTCTTCCACGTCTTCGATGGGGCGGCGACGCGGCCGAGGCCTGCCGCGCTGGTGCCTTCTCCGGAAGCGCCACGGGCCGCGGCGTTGCGCGTCGCCTGTTCGGTCGTCGGCGCCGGCGGCATCGCCTCGAGCTTCGCCTGCACCTGTTCGAACTGCGCCGTGTCGTGCACCTCGTTGGTCGCATCGACGTGCAGCAGATTGGCTTCCTCGTTGATGTACTCGTACCGGTCGCCCGGGTTCGGATGATCGCTCAGCCACTGCGGACCGCCCGGCCCGCTCTCCTGTTCGATCGTCTTGAAGACGTTCGCCATATCGCGCGGATCGTAGCCGGCGCGCGCCATGATGTGGGTGCCGAGCAGGTCCGCCTGCTTCTCGTCTTCGCGGCTGAACCGCAGAAAGGCGGCCCCCAGCCCGAACTGCGTCCCCTGCGCCACCACGTTTCCCACGTTGCCGCCGATGATGGCCCCCACGACGGCCCCCAGCACCTGCCCGACCTCGTACTTCGTCGCCTTGGTCGCCTGCGCGGTGCCGTGCCGCAGCACGACATGGCTCATCTCGTGGGCCATGACGCCCGCGATCTCTCCCTCCGTGTGCGCCTTCTCGATCATTCCGCGGTTGATGAACATCGGCCCGCCCGGCAGCGCAAACGCGTTGATCTCGCTGACGTCGACCACCTGAAACGTGTAGTGGAACTCCGGATGGCGCAGCGGCGCCGGGATCGCGGCGACCAGCCGCTCCCCGACTCCCGCGACATAGGCCGTAATCGCGTCGTTGTGGAGAATCGGCAACTGCTGCTCCACCTCGGCCGCGGCCTTTTCGCCGATCTGGACGTCCTGCGCCGGCGTGTACTTGTTGGGCGGCGGGGTAATCTGCGCCTGCCCGGCGAGCACCGGGACGGCCAGGACCAGCGCCAGTACCGCGGCCCCCGCTCGTGTGCGGCGCACTCGCGCCTCCATCTTCTTCAACGGCTCCTCCCCCTCATGAATCCGTCCGGCCCAGCCATGGGCCGGTGCCGATCAGGTGTTGCGGAAATCATGCCGGAAGGCCGGCTCGGCGGTAGGCGGGGGCGAGATGCGGGAGGCGGGGGCCGGCGCGACGGCATGTGGGTCAGAGCTTTATGCCCTGGCCTCACCCGCATCAGATGATGATGGCTCACGCGTGAGATTGAGCGGCGGCGTCGAGCAGGTCGCGCACTTCCTCGTCGGTCGTCTGACGGAAGTCCTCGTACCAAAGGCCCACGGCACTGAAGGCGGCCGGCTGCTGGAGGCACACGACGTGATCCGCCTCGCGCGCCAGCTCCGCGCACGTGTCCGGGGCGCCGACGGGCACGGCCACCACGACGCGCGCAGGTCGATATTGGCGCACGGCCTGCACGGCCGCCTTCATCGTCGATCCGGTCGCGAGCCCGTCGTCGACGAGCACGACGTCGCGTCCCGCGAGCGGGGGCAGTGGACGGCTGCCGTTGTATTGCTGCTCGCGACGCGTCAGTTCCTGCCCTTCCCGCTCGGCCACGCGCGCGACCGCTTCGTCCGGAATGCTCAGATGCCGAACGACGTCCTCGTTGAGGACGCGGACGCCGCCGGAAGCGATGGCGCCCATCGCCAGCTCGGGATGCCACGGCACACCGAGCTTTCGCACCACGAACGCCGCGAGCGGCGCGCCCAGCGCGGACGCGACCTCGTATCCGACGGGGATGCCGCCGCGCGGCAGCGCGAGCACGATCGCCGCGGCGCCGTCGATGGCGGCGTCGCGCTGCAGCGCGGCGCCCAGCCGGCGTCCCGCATCACGGCGATCGGCAAACACGTCGTCCATCATGGCTATTCGAACAAGCGTTCGCGCCCCGACGACAACTGATCGGCCGGCGTGTCCGGCTCGGCCTCGTAGCCCCGCTCCTCCGGCCTCGGCTGCGGGTCGGCCTCAGGCGAGCGGTCCTCGCGCGAAGGGCTCCGGTCGGAATCGCTCTGGCGATCGTCTGGCATGGGTCATCTGCCTCCCCCGGAGGGGGATGCAGAGCCCGTGCCGCCCGGTTTCGTAAAGAGTGCCTCGTCCACCGGCGCGTTGATCTTCACGTCCGTGAACTTCTCGGTCTGCACCGTGCTCCAGGTGGCGTACCGGACCTCGAAGGGCACCTTCACGCCGTTGACGGCGCGGTAGTCGCGATAATCGAACTGCTCGGGCAGCCGGCCGAGCGGCGTGCGCGTGGCAATCGATCGGCGGAGCAACAGGCCCGACTCGCGGTCGAACTGGAGCTGTTCGGTGACCCGAGGCGATGAGGTGCCGACGAGCACCACCGTCGGCTTGCCGTCGACATTCCCATAGCGCGAGGCCACGCGCAGATTGGTATACCGATCCTTGATGTTCAGCGGCAGGCCGAGTTCGCTCGCGCGCGAGAGCTGCGCGAGTTGCAGCCCTTCCAGCTCTCGATTGCGGTCCCCCGTCTGCGTCCACGCCGCCGTCCCGTTATAGGCGCGCACCATCGGCCCGCGCGCGCTGGTTGTCTCGATCCGGTACGAAGAGGGGGACATCTCCTGAACGGTCAGCGGTTCAGTCTGCAGGTCTCTCGTCGTCACGGTGCCCGTCATGACGCGCGTCTTCACGCTGGCCAGCGCGTCATGACCGCCGAGTGCCTGGACGTACTTGGCGACGATGCCGTCCACGGTTTCGGTAGGACGCGGCGGCCGCTGCGGCTGACCGGCCTGCTGGCCGGGCTGGCCCGCACCGCGCGGTGCCTCTTGCGGCGCCTCGCGCCTCCGTGCTTGCGCCGCGGCTACTTCGTCGGGCGTGAATTCGGTCGCGAGCGGCGGCGCGGCGTCCGGCTCGGCGTGGCCATGATGGCAGCTCGCACAGCTGACGCGCTGCGTGCCGTCGAAATGACGCGTGTTGATGTCCTGGACCATGAGCATCATCGTGCGCGCGGTTTTCTTGGTCGGCTTGTCGTCCTTGTCGAAGCCTCCCTGCGGCCCGAGCACATGACAGAAGTTGCACTGCACGCCCAGGGACGCCGCCACATACTGCATCGCATCCGGCAATTGATCGGCGGGAATGTCTTTGAGGACCTGGATGTTCTTGAATTTCTCGGCAGCGGTCTGTGCCGCCGGCGCCTGCGCGGCGGTCGCGGCGGGCTGCGCCGGTATTTGCGGCGTCCGGGCGGCGATCCCCGCGCCCAGGCAGACAGTGAAGATGAGAGTCGTCGAGGCCACGGCGGCCCGAGCCCAGGTACGTCCGTTCACGCGAGTCTCCTTATCGGTCCGTCGACAATCACGGACCGCACAAATTATAAGTGCATGCGCAGCTGCCAGCGGCCAGCCTCCAGCTGCCAGCTCAAAAGGAGGCCGTTCTTCCTCAAAAGCTGGAAGCTGGGAGCTTTCACTCCTAGCGCAGGCCCGGCGGCGGGACGCGCTTGTGCGTGGCCTGCTCGAAGCCGTAGGCGAGCTTCAGCAGTGTCGGCTCGCTGCACGCCATGCCCGTGAAGCTGACGCCGAAGGGCTGCGGCTTCGGGTCGAACCCGGGCGGAAACGGCTCGCCGCGTCCCCCGGACGGCGCGTTGGGAACGAACCCGAACGGCACGATCACGGTCGGATACCCCGGACGCGCCGCGATGGCGGCGCCGCTCGGTCCGGGAAACAGCAGCGCGTCGAGGTGGTCCGCCTTCATCACCTCGTCGATGCCGTGCGTGCCCGCCAGCTCGATGTCCTTCGCGCGGTCGTGCTCGTAGCGCGCGCGATCCTTGTCGACGTCCATCTCGTCGGAGATGTCGAGCTGCGACTGGCCGTACTCGATGGCGCCCGCCTTCTCGTGCTTCGTGTTCCACTCGCGCAGCTCGGTGAGCGATTTCACGGGGGCGGCGGGGCCGAGCGACTTCAGCCACGCGTTGAAATCCCGCTTCATCCCGTATTTCAGATCGACCGAGCAGTCCTCGTCCTTGCCCTTCGCGTCTCCCTCGCCCGAGCAGATGCCCCAGAGCAGGAAATTCTTCGCCGGATCCTTCTCGACGACGCTCGGGATGTTGGCCGGGTCGACGATGATGGCGCCCTGAGCCTTCAACACCTCGATGGCGTCCGCCATGACCTTCGCCTGATCCGGATTCAGGCCGCCGCGCGGCCGATCCGAGCCGGGCAGCGTCACACGATCGTAGAACGATGCGCGCGGAATCCCGATGCGCGCGCCGCGCAGTCCGTCCGCCTTCAGGAATTGCGTGTAATCGCCGTCGGCCGGACGCTCGCAGCGCGAGGTGGCCGGATCGTTCGGGTCGGGCGAACGGCCTTCGAGCGCGCCGAGCATGATCGCGACGTCGCTCACGTGTTTGGCCATCGGTCCGGGCGTGTCCTGATCGGCCGTGATCGGGATCACGCCGTAGCGGCTCACCCGGCCGACCGTCGGCTTCACCGCCGCGAGCATCGTCTGGTTGGACGGGCTGAGGATCGAGCCGGAGGTCTCCGTACCGACGTTGCCGGCCCAGAAGTTCGCCGAGGTCCCGATGCCTGAACTCGAGCCGCCGGTCTGCATCGCGGGGCGCCCGTCGAAGGTCGCCTCGCGCGGATCGCGCCGCGGGTCGTACGGATTCATGCCGTAACCCTTCAGGCCGTTGTAGTCGCTCGGCATCCGGCTCGACACCCAGTTGGCGAGTTCCGTCATGCCGGTCTTCGCGATGATGATCGCTCCCGCCGCCTCGAGGTTTTTCGCGAGCGTCGCTTCGTAGGGAGGCACGAGGCCGTCGAAGGCGAGCGCGCCGCCCGTCGTCGGCATGCCGGTGGTCTGGACGTTGTCTTTCAGCGCGATCGGAATCCCCTGCAGCGGCCCCCGCACGCGGCCCTGCGCGCGCTCGCGGTCGCGCGCGTCGGCCTCCTCGAGCGCCTTCGGATTGATGGTGATCGCCGCGTTCAGCTCGTCTTCATAGAACGCAATCCGCGTGAGGTACTGCTGGACGATGGCGTGTGACGAGGTGCGTCCCGCCTTCATCGCCGCCTGCATCTCGGGGATGCTGGCCTCGAAGATCGAGAACGGCGTCGAGGTGCGGGTGTTTCGCGCGCGCTGCGCACGAATGGGGAACGCAAGCAGGGCCAAAGCGGCCAGGACGACGAGCGATCGCTTCATGATGAAACCTCGATGGATGGCGCGGCCGATTCTAGCGCAGGAGGCGGCGCTGCCGCGGATCAGATATCGTGTCGCCAGATGAATCCGCTGCCGAAGATCACGCGCCGGCTGATCCCCTTCCTCTTCCTGCTGTACATCGTCTCGTATCTCGATCGCATCAACGTCGGGTTTGCCGCGCTGCAGATGAACCGGTCGCTCGGCTTCGGGCCGGACGTGTATGGATTCGGCGCGGGGATCTTTTTCGTGTCGTACGTGATCTTCGAGGTGCCGAGCAACCTGATCCTCGATCGCGTCGGTGTACGTCTGTGGACGGCGCGGATCATGATCTCGTGGGGGATCGTCTCGTCGGCGACGCTGTTCGTGCGCGGGGCGCACAGCTTTTACGTGCTGCGCTTCCTGCTCGGCGCCGCCGAAGCGGGGTTCTTTCCGGGGATCATCCTCTATCTCACGCGCTGGTTTCCGGCGGCCGAACGGGCGCGCGCGGTCGCGCTCTTCATGACGGCCACGGCGCTGGCCGGGGTCATCGGCGGACCGATCTCCGGGGCGCTCCTCGCGGTTGACGGCGTGGGCGGCCTCGCCGGCTGGCAGTGGCTGTTCCTGTGCGAGGGTCTTCCCGCGATCGGGCTCGGTTTCGCCGTACTGCGCTGGCTGCCGGAGCGTCCGCGCGATGCGCGCTGGCTCGAGGCCGACGAGCGCGCGTGGCTCGAAGCGCGCCTTGCCGAAGACGCGGCGGCCGCGGCCGCGCGGGGGCACGCGTCGGCCGGCGCGGCGCTGCGCAGCCCGCGCGTGTGGCTGCTCGGCCTGCTGTATTTCACGCTCGTGGTGGGTCTGTACGGCATCAGTTTCTGGCTGCCGCAGATCCTGCAGTCGCTGTCGGGCGCCTCGAACACGACCGTCGCGATCCTCTCGACGATTCCCTATGCCGCCGCGGCGATCGCGATGGTGGCGATCGGCCGGTGGTCGGACCGGAACGGCAATCACGGGGCGGTGATTGCGGTGTCGTCGCTGGTGGCGGCCGGCGGGTTCTTCGCCGCGGCGCGACTGACCGATCCCGTCCTCTCGCTCGTCGCGCTGTCGGCCGCCGCCGTCGGCGTCTGGGGCGCGTTTGGCCCCTTCTGGAGCGTGCCCGCGGGATTCCTGACCGGCCCGGCGGCGGCGGGCGGCCTCGCGCTGATCAACTCCATCGGCAACATGGGCGGCTTCGTCGGTCCATGGGCCATCGGCTCCGTTCGGGCGCGCGGCGGCGGGTTCCCGGCCGTGCTCGACCTCCTCGCGTGGTCGCTGGTGGCGGCCGCCGTGCTCGGTTTTCTGTTCCGAAGGCGCCGCGTCTCTCGTCTAACTCGGGGGGAGGACGCTCGATGACGGCATGGTGGCGGCGGCAGCAGGCGCACGAACCCGCGACGGACCCCTCGCTGCCCTTGATCCGCCTCGAGGGGATCACCAAGACATTCCGCGGGGACGCCGACGAGGAGACGACCGCGCTGCGGGACGTGACCGTCGACATCGGGCGTGGTGAATACGTCTCGGTGTCCGGTCCGTCGGGGTGCGGGAAGTCGACGCTGCTCTCGATTCTCGGGCTGCTCGACTCTCCGACCGCGGGGCGCTACTGGTTCAACGGCCGCCGCGTCGATCGGCTCGCGCTCGCCGAAAAGGCGCGCATCCGCAACGTCGACATCGGCCTGGTGTTCCAGAGCTTCAACCTGATTGGCGACATGACGGTATACGAGAACGTCGAGTACCCGCTCACGCTGCGGAGCGTCGGCGCCGCCGATCGCCGCACGCGGGTCGACGCCGCGCTCGATCGCGTCGGCCTCACGCCGCGCGCACGCCAGCGCCCCGGCCAGCTCTCGGGCGGCCACCAGCAACTCGTCGCCGTCGCGCGCGCCATCGCCGGCCGGCCGCCGATCCTGCTGGCCGATGAACCGACAGGGAATCTCGATTCGGTGAGCGGCGAGGCGCTGATGGACATGCTCGCCGAACTGCACGCCGCGGGGACGACGATCTGCCTTGCGACGCACGACGAACGCTACATCGCGCGCGCCGGCCGGCACATCTATCTGTTCGACGGCCGCATCGCCGACCAGCCGATCCCATCGTAGCGTTTCGGGCGCCTCAGCGCGACGCGAGCGCCTTCACGATTTTCTGCGCGAGCGGCAGGCTGATTGGACAGGTGGGATCGTCGAGCCGGCACTGCGCGACGGTGAGATTGCACCCGCACGTGCAGTGTTCGGCGTTCAGTTTCTGCAGCGCCGCGGTGCGGGCCGCAGGCGCCAGCGGCGCGAGATCGATCCCGGGGATTTTGTTGGCCTGCGCTGCGTTGGTCAGCCGCACTTTCTCGTCGTCTTCCACGCGTTCGACAACCGCGTTGGTCGGCAAGCCGGCGAGGACGCGCGTCTCGAGTTGCGTGAGGTTGCCGTCGAGCATGCCGACGTGCTTCTGCGCCAGCCGGCTGTCGCGATCGAGAACGAACGTCGTCGGCAGCGCGTCCACGCCGGGAAAGAGGCGCTCGAGCGCCGGCGTCGTCATCACGACCGGATAGTTCATGCCGTGCGCCTTCGCGAACTGCGCCACCTGGGCGGCCGGCAGATCGTCCTGGGACACGCCGATGATCTGCAGGTGATCGCGGTACTCGTCCTGCAGCGCGATCAGTTCCGGGATCTCTTCACGGCAGGGCGGACACCACGTCGCCCAGAAGTTGACGAGGACCACCTTGCCGTGGAAATCGGCCGACGAGAGATGGCGGCCGTCGACGGTGTCGGCGCGGAACGCCGGGACCGCCGCCGGATCCTTGAAGAGGCGGACGGTCTGCCGCACGGCCCCGTCGAGCGGCGCCGCCGCCGCCGCACGGTCCGCCGGCGGCGGCGCCGCGCCCTTCGCATGCCGCGGGGCGAACGCGACGCCCACACCAATGGCCACGACAATGAGCGCGCCGGCCGCAACGAACCGCCAGGGATGCATGCTTCATCATACCCGGCGGGAGAGGCCGGAGGGCAGAACCGGACGGCGTCCGCTTTGCTAGGAGAGGCAGGAGGCGACGCGTATGGCTGAGAAGCGCAGCAAAGCCGAAACCATTCCGCTGTTGATCGGGCGCGCGATCTTCGGCGGATATTTCCTGTACAACGGTATCAACCACTTCCGCAATCGCGAAATGCTGTCCGGCTACGCCAGGAGCAAGGGGGTGCCGGCGGCCGAGGCCGCGGTGCCCGGCAGCGGCGTGCTGCTCATCCTTGGCGGCGCCAGCCTGATGACCGGCATCAAACCCAAATGGGGCGCCGCGCTGATCACGGCGTTCCTGGCAGGCGTCTCGCCGCAGATGCACGCGTTCTGGACCGAAGAGGACCCGCAGAAACGCGGACAGGAGATGGTGCAGTTCATGAAGAACGCCGCGTTGCTCGGCGGGGCGATGCTCGCGGCCGCCGAGCCGGAACCCTGGCCGGTCGCCGCGTAGCGCCGGGGCCCGGGGGACACCCACGTGTCCCCCGGGGGATCAGCACTTCAACACGACCTTCAGGCACTCGTCCTCTTTCGTCAGGAACGTCTGATACCCTTCCGCCGCGTCTTCCAGGCGCATGCGGTGCGTGATGATGAAGGTCGGATCGATGTCGCCGCTCTCGATCCGCTCGAGCAACGGGCGCATGTAGCGCTGCACGTGCGTCTGCCCGGTCTTGATCGTCAGGCCCCGGTTCATCACGGCGCCCATCGGGAACTTGTCGATGAACCCGCCGTAGACGCCGGCGACCGACACGGTGCCGCCGTTGCGGCACGCGTAGATCGCCTGGCGCAGCGCGAAGGGACGCCCCGTCTCGATCATCATCGCCTGCTTGGCGCGCTCGTAGGCATAGGCCGGCCCTGGTGTGTGGGCTTCCATGCCGACCGCATCGATACAGGCGTCTGGCCCGCGCCCGCCAGTCATCTCTTTCAACACCTCGAGCACGTCGACTTCTTCGTAGTTCAGCGTATCCGCGCCCGCGCGCTCGCGCGCGATTCGCAGCCGGTAGGGGAACCTGTCGATCGCGATCACGCGCTCGGCGCCCAGCATGTAGGCGCTGGCAATCGCGAATTGCCCGACCGGGCCGCATCCCCACACGGCGACGATGTCGCCGGGCTGGATGTCGCAGTGTTCGGCCGCCATGTACCCGGTCGGCAGGATGTCCGAGAGGAACAGCACCTGCTCGTCCGAGAGGCTGTCGGGCACTTTGATCGGGCCCACGTCGGCAAACGGCACGCGTGCGTACTCCGCCTGGCCGCCCGCATAACCGCCGAGCATGTGGGAATAGCCGAAGATGCCGCACGGCGAGTGTCCGAGCAGCTTTTCGGCCATCCACGCGTTCGGATTGGAGTTCTCGCACAGGGAATACAGCTCGCGCTCGCACATGTTGCAGCGGCCGCACGCGATCGGAAAGGGCACGACCACGCGGTCCCCTCTCCGCAGGTTCCGAACCTCCGGCCCGACCTCCGTGACCTCGCCCATGAACTCGTGGCCGAGCACGTCCCCTTTCTCCATCGTCGGAACGAACCCGTTGTAGAGATGAAGATCGGATCCACAGATCGCCGTCGAGGTAATCCGGACGATCGCGTCGCGCGCGTTGAGAATGGCCGGGTCCGGCACGTCGCGGACTTCGACGTGCTTCTTGCCCATCCAGCAGGTCGCTTTCATGTCTCCTCCTGACGGTGGCGACGCCTCAACGAGCGGCCGGCGGATGGGACAGGGGTTGCGCCGGTTGTCTGAGGCCGAGGCTCCCCTCCGAGATGGGCACTTCGCCGGTTTCCATCAGCTGCTTGAAATGCCTCAGGTCGTCGCGGACCTGCTGGCCCGGCTCCTCGCCGAACAGCCACGCGATCGCACGGCCGGCGGCGCCCGCGGGCGGGTTATAGCGGAGCTCGACGTGTACCTCGGTGCCGCGGTGCCCGGGCGCGGCCTGGAACGTGACACGCCCTTCGTGGCTCACCGTCGCGTTCTGCAGCGAACGCCACGCGATCAGCTCGTTCGGCCGCTCGTCGACGATCTCGGCGTCCCACTCGACGGCCATGCCGGCGGGCGCGCTGGCCTTCCAGTGCGACCGGCGCGAACTGATGACGTCGACCGACTCGAGGTGATGCATGAAGCGTGGAAGATTTTCGAACTCCCGCCAGAAGGCATACACGTCGCCGACGGGACGGTTGATCGTGACGCTGGTCGCGACACGCACGGCGCCGGACCGGGCGCCGGGCTCCGGCTTGGTGTGGAGCAATCGCCGGCCGCAGATCACGTCGAGCGCGGTCACGCCCGCGACCGCCGCGGTCGCCGCCGCGATTCTGCCGCGGCTCGCCTCGTCGCCGCGGAGCGAGCTGCCGAGGAAGGTGAGGTCGACGGCGTCACCCGCGACGCGCCCCCACATCCAGCCGGTCGGGCGTTCGCGTGCGAGAATGCCCACGCCGGCCGCCAGTTCGCGCGCGCCGAAGGCCCGCAGGATGTTCCGATTGCGATCGTCGTCTTCGATGCCCGCCAGGCGCGCGATGCCTCCTGGCGCGGCCAGTTCAGCCAGGCCGAGCCCGATGCTGAACCAGCCGAGGGCGGTCCCCAGCCGGCCGTCGCCGTCCGCTGTTGTCTGGTGTGGCTGCATAGGTCAGGTTCTCCGGGAAATCGATCCGTGAAAAACCGCACAGGGTGCAATCCCTGATCCGCGCGGACGCGGCCCTTCGTGTATGCTGGCGCGTCATGGCCGAGCTCGTCACCACGGCGCCGCCCGCGCGATGGGTCGACCGTGTCTCGACGAGGACCTGTCTCGCCGGCGCCGCGCTGCTGCTCGCGTGCGAAGCCGTCTCGCTCCACGTCATGGGACAGGTGTGGACGTGCCGATGTGGACACGTCCGACTGTGGGCCGGTGTGGTGAAGAGCGCCGAGAACTCCCAGCAGCTCACCGACTGGTACACGTTCTCGCACGTCATCCATGGCTTCGGCTTCTACGGCCTGCTGTGGCTCGTCCTCCGGCGGCTCCCGATTCGGATCCGGTTCCTGCTCGCGACGATCGTCGAAGTGAGCTGGGAACTCTTCGAGAACACGCCGTTCGTGATCGATCGCTACCGCGCCGCGACGATTTCTCTGCACTACTATGGCGACAGTGTGCTCAACTCGTCGGGCGACATCCTGGCGATGATGCTCGGCTTCTGGCTCGCGTCGCGGCTGCCGTGGCGCGTGACGATCCTGCTCACGATCGTCCTGGAGCTGTTCGTCGGCTACTGGATCCGCGACAACCTGACGCTGAACCTGATCATGCTGCTGTACCCCGTCGAGGCGATTCGCCGCTGGCAGATGGGATAGACTTCCCCACCTCAGGAGGATCCCCGCGATGCCCGCGTTCCGCCGTCTGTCCCTTGCCGCGTTCGCCGTACTCTTCGCTTGCAGCGCCGTCCTCTCGCTCTCGGCGGGCGAGGCGCATCGGCCGATCCAGCCGAGCCGGACGGCCGCGGCGCCGATGCTCGACCCTGCGATCCTGAAGGCGTTTCAATGGCGCAGCCTCGGACCGCAGCGTGCCGGGCGGTCGATCGCGGTCAGCGGCGTCAAGGGACAGCCGAAAGTGGCCTACGCCGGGGCGGCCGGCGGCGGACTGTGGAAGACGGTCGACGGCGGCGCGACGTGGGCCCCTGTCACCGACGGCCAGGTGAAGAGTTCGTCGGTCGGCGCGGTCGCGGTCTCGGAATCCAACCCCGACGTCGTCTACATCGGGATGGGCGAATCGTGCATCCGCGGCGACATCCTGCCGGGCGACGGCGTCTACAAGTCGACCGACGCCGGCAAGACCTGGACGCACGTCGGGTTCGCACACTCGCAGGCGATCTCGCGCATCCGCATCGACCCCACCAATCCGGACATCGTCTACGTGGCGGATTTCGGGGACTACAGCGTGCCGAGCGACGAGCGCGGCATCTTCAAGAGTATCGACGGCGGCACGACCTGGAAGCGCACGCTGTTCCGCGACGGCAAGACCGGCGGCGTCGACATCGCGCTCGATCGGCACGACCCGCGCGTGCTGTACGCGGCGCTGTGGGAGGCGTACCGCGTCGAATATCAGATGTCGAGCGGCGGGCCGGGCAGCGGCCTCTTCAAGTCGACCGACGGCGGCGACACGTGGACGGAAATCACGCGACGCCCGGGGCTGCCGTCGGGCGTCGACGGCAAGATTGGCGTGGCGATTTCGGGGGCCGATCCCAATCGCGTGTACGCGCTCGTCGAAAACGCCAACGGCGGGCTCTTCCGATCCGACGACGGCGGCGCGACGTGGACGCTCGTCAACGACGACCACATCATCCGGCAGCGCGCGTTCTATTACACGCACGTGTTCGCCGATCCCCACGACAAGGATCTCGTCTACGCGCTCGACACCGGCGTGCTCCGCTCGACCGACGGCGGCAAGACGATGACGAACTTCGCCGGCGGCGACTCCCACGATCTGTGGATCGATCCCGACGACTCGAACCACGTCGTGCACGGCAACGACCAGGGGGCGGCGATCACCTACGACGCCAGCTCGGCGCAGCGGACGTGGTCGGCCCGCGATTACCCGACCGGGCAGTTCTACCACGTGATCACGACGAAGAACGTGCCGTATCACGTGTGCGGCGCGCAGCAGGACAACAGCACGTGGTGCGTCTCGAGCGAACCGGCGGGCCGCGGCTTCGGGCGCGGCAGCACCGTCGAGCCGTACAGCGTCGGCGGCGCCGAGCCCGGGTACATCGCGCCCGATCCGCTGGACCCGGACGTCTTCTACGCCGGCGGCAACAACGGATCGTTCCTGACGCGGCTCGATCGCCACACCGGGGAATTGAAGGAAGTGGGGCCGTATCCCCGCTTCTTCTCCGGCGAGCCCTCGAGCGCGCTCGTCGAACGCTGGCAGTGGACGTATCCGATCGTCTTCTCGCCCGTCGACCCGCACGTCCTCTACGCGGCGTCGCAGCACGTCTGGCGCACGAAGGACGCCGGGCAGACCTGGGACAAGATCAGCCCGGATCTGACGCGCCACGATCCCAAGACGATGGGACCATCGGGCGGCCCGATCACGCACGACATGAACAGCCCCGAGGTGTACGGCACGGTGTTCGCGCTTGGCCCCGGCAAGACGGACGTCAACATCCTCTGGACCGGATCCGACGACGGCCTCGTGCAGATGACGCGCGACGGCGGGACGACCTGGACGAACGTGACCCCGAAGGAGATGCCGGACCTCGGCCGCGTGAGCCAGATCGACGCGTCGGCCTTCGATCCGGGCGCGGCCTACGTCGCGGTGAAGAAGCCGCTGCTGAACGACTTCGCGCCGTACGTTTTCCGCACCCACGATTTCGGCCGCACGTGGACGAAGATCGTCGAGGGGATCGCCCCGGGTGACTACGTCCACGTCGTGCGTGAGGACCCGACGCGCCGGGGACTCCTGTATGCCGGCACGGAACACGGCGTCTACGTCTCGTACGACGACGGCGACCACTGGCAGTCGCTCTCGCTGAACCTGCCCGACACGCAGGTGTCGGACATCTGGGTCGAGGCAAAGGACCTCGTCATCTCGACCCACGGCCGCGGCTTCTACGTGCTCGACGACGTCGGTCCGCTGCGCCAGGCGGCGCCGGACGTGACGTCGGCGGCGCATCTGTTCGAACCGGCCGACGCGACCCGCGGGACGTCGGGCGCGATGATTTCGTATTACCTGCCCACGGCCGCGCGGGATCTGTCGATCGACATCCTCGACGCGAACGGGAAGATCGTCCACACGATCAAGGGGGCCCCTCCGCGAAGCGGCCGTGGCGGGCGCGGGGCGGAAGCGGGACGCGGACGTGGACGCGGTGGTCCCGTCACGGCGTCGACGGCCGCCGGGCTCGATCGCGTCACCTGGAATCTCCGCTACCCGGATGCGACGACGTTCCCCGGGATGATCCTGTGGGGCGCGACGACGAACGGGCCAGAGGCGCTGCCCGGCAATTATCAGGTGCGCCTGACTGTCGACGGCCGCAGCGAAACGCAGCCGCTCGTCGTCCGCAAGCACCCGCTGCGGAACACGAGCGACGCCGACCTGCGGGCGCAGTTCGACATCGCCAGCCAGATTCGCGACAAGGTGAGCGAAGCCAACGAGGCGGTGATCCACATCCGGAAGATCAAGGACGCCGTCACGAATCGGCTCGCGAACTCGCCGGACGCAGGGCTGAAGGCCGCCGGGGACACGCTGACCGGACATCTCAGCGCGATCGAGGAGGAGATCTACCAGGTGCGGAACCAGAGCGGCCAGGATCCGCTCAACTTCCCCATCAAGATCAACAACCGGCTCGCGTCGCTGCTGCGCGTCGCCGAAGCGGGCGACGGGCGGCCGACCGCGAACGTGTACCCGATCTTCAAGGATCTGACGGCGGAACTGAAGGTGCAGACGGATCGACTGCAGCAGGTGCTGTCGACCGACCTGACCGCGTTCAATGCGGCCGCCAGGCGCGCCGGCGTCGACCCGATCAGCGGATCGTGACCTCGACGCGTCTCGAGGCGTTCAGCGACGGCGTGATCGCGATCCTCATCACGATCATGGTGCTGGATCTGCGCGTGCCCGAGGGGACCGGCTGGCCGGCGCTGCGGCCGCTCGTCCCGGTGGCGCTCACGTACGTGCTCAGCTTCGTCTTTCTCGGGATCTACTGGAGCAATCACCATCACATGTTCCACGTCGTCGAGCGGGTGGACGGGCGCGTCCTGTGGGCGAACCTGCACCTGCTGTTCTGGCTGTCGCTGGTGCCCTTCGTCACGGGCTGGATGGGCGAGAATCACTTCGCGGCGGTGCCGACGGCCGTGTACGGCATCGTCCTGCTGCTCGCCGCGATCGCGTATTCGATTCTGGTGCGCGCAATCCTCGCGGCGGAGGGCCCGGCATCGAAGCTGGCGGCCGCGATTGGCGGAGACGTCAAGGGCAATCTCTCGATCGTCCTGTACGTGGCGGCCATCCCGCTCGCCTTCGTGAACCAGTGGCTGTCGGATGCCCTGTACGTGTCGGTCGCGCTCATGTGGCTCGTGCCCGACCGCCGGATCGAATCGCGGGCGTCCCGGTGACACCGATCGTGGTCAGCCCATGAAGGGCTGACCCAGATCCCAGATCCCAGATCCCAGATCCCAGATCCCAGATCCCAGATCGCAGATCGCAGATCGCAGATCCCAGATCCCAGATCCCAGATCCCAGATCGCAGGCCCCAGATCCCTGGATCAGGCCGTGTACTTCATGCCCTGACTACTGGCAACCCGGCACGCGGAACGCGCCGATCCGCGACGAGTAGCTCGTCGCGTCCTTCTTCACGTAATCCCCGGTGTACCAGAACGTGCAGTCGTCGGACGGATCCATCGCGGTCGTGGCGTAATCCTCCCAGCGGAGGGTATTCGTCTGCGCGGCCTCGCCATCGACGAGCACGGTCTCGTGCAGCGAGAGCACGCCTTTGGGATCGCCGGGGACCCGCGCGGCGAAGCGCTGGCCGGCGTAGTTCGGCGTGCCGCCGAACGAGTAGCCGACCGCGATGTCGCCCATCCCGTCCATCCCGATGCTCGGCATCCACCGGTAAAAGCGATCGGGCGCGTACGTCCCCTGCTGGTACAGCACGGGGTTGCGGTGCGAATCGAATCGCAGCTCGTACCACCTGACGCCGCCCGCGCCCGCCTTCGTCGCGACCGAGTGCGCGGCGACGATCGATTCGTGTCCGTCGATCCGGCGGTAGACGACGCGCTGCATGATCTTGTCCCCTTGCGCGTCGAGGCGCCGGTCGGTGTCGGGCTGCGGGACGCAACTGCTCAACTGCCCGTTGCACAGATAGTGGTACGGCGCGACGGCAATCTTCTCCGGCCCGATGACCTTCGTCTTCGCGGGATCGCTCCAGTCCACGTGAAATTTCCAGACGTAGATCCCGTCGTCTTCGAAGATGTCTTTGAGCTGGGTGCCGCCGGCCGCGATCATGATGTTGGGGGCGCCGCGCGGGGGGACGCCGTGGCCGTCGATGTCGGCATTGTTGAGAAAATTGACGCCGTCGATGATCACGCACTGCTCGGTCGCGGGCTGTCCCTTCAGCATGCGCCGGCGATCGACCACGCACGCGTGCTTCTGGATGACCGTATCGCCCGTGCTGGTCGGCACGTAGTAGCCGTCGGGCCAGACGGCCGGACGCGGGTAGTCCGGAAAGAGCGGCCGATCGAACGCGTAGCGGTAGTAGGTGCCGAGCGGATCCGGTCCCGTGCTCACGGCATAGCACATCGCGTACGTGCCGGGCGGCGGGGCCGCAGGCGGCTCGCCGGCGCGCCGCCCTCGGCCTCCACGCCGTTGCGGCGGCGGCGGCTGGACGGCGTTCGGCGGCATGTGCGCTGCGGGTCCGGCGCTGGCCGCCTGCCCTCGCGTCGCGAGCTGACCGGGCAGAGCCGGACGCCCCGGACGCGCGGGGCCGCGCGCCGGGAACTCGCCCGGCGCGATCCGGCCGAAGATCGGCATGACGATCAGCCAGCGGTTCGCGAGCTGGTCGTAGCGCACGACGACGTCGCCGTTGTTGCGCGCGGCGCACACGCCGCCGAACCCGGTAAACACCGCGTTGTTCGCGACCGGTCCGTAGAGCACCTTGCCGGTCGTCTGATACTTCTTTCCCCTTTTCGTGTAGACCGCGAGGCGCGAGTTCACCGTCTGGACGATGTGATCGGGCCCGACGGCCAGGCTGCTGTCGGAGGGACTGCGGCCGGTGAACGTCCCCTGCGGCCCTTCGAAGCCGACGCCGAGCCCGTCGAAGCTCGCGACGATCGCCGCGGCCGGACGGCTGCCCTGCACCGTCTGCTCGACCGCGGCGCCGGCCGCCGTGATGCTCGGGGCGGGTGGCGTCGGCGGATCGGGACGGCGTTGCGCCTGCGCACCGTTGGACGGCGGCGATGTGCCGCAGTCGCCTGCCGGACAATGCGCGGGCGCTCCGCTCGCGTCCACCCCGCGAAGACGAGCCAGGGGAGGAGACACATCGAAGGCGACGGCGCGGTGGACGCTGGCGCGGGCGGCAGGTGTCGAGGGCGGCGTGGGCGCCGCGCACAGGGTGACGATGGCGGCCGCGGCGAAGCCGCCTCCAAGAATTCTGCTGGTGGACAATCGGGACTCCAAGTCGAGGATCGCGCCCCATCATACGCGATGCGCTCGCCGGGTCCGGATCGTGCCGCTGACGGATGCCGGCTACCCGCGGGGACGCCAGGCGATCGTCAGCAGGAATGCGCTCTCCTCGAGCGCCTCGACGTCGTGCGGCAGATCGTGGTCGAGCGCGAGCAGCGCGCCGGCCGGCAGATCGAAGGTGCGGCCTTCGGCGCGCACGCGGACGTGGCCGCGGACGGTCTGGATCGAGATGCGGCCATCGGTGCGATGCCCCGGGATGGTGGTGTTCGAGGCCAGCGCGATCAGCACGACGCGGAAGTCGTCGAACTTGACGAGCGTGCGCGCGTTGTGGCCGCTCTTCCAGCCGCCCTCCCGGTGCAGGTCGTCCAGCTCGCGCCCGAGATCGAATTCCAGAAACGGCGCCGCCATCGGCTGGGGGTGGGGCCTTCGGTGCAGCGGTTCCCGAGACACGTCGTCGGACATCTCGCCTCCTGTGTTCGACCGGGCGCTACCGGCGTCGCGCGTGCGCCTGGAGATACTCCTGCAGCGCGACGGCATTGTTGTGCTGCTCGTCGTGCGAACTGTAGACCAGGGTGACGGTCCCCCGGCGAGCGGCGGCCCGGATCGGGGCCCAGGCGTCCGGGTTGGCGTCGAGCTCGCGGCGATACCGCCGCCGGAATTCGTCCCACTTTTCCGGATCGTGCGCGAACCACTTCCGCAGCGCGGTGCTCGGGCCGACCTCCTTGAGCCACGCGTCGACGTGGACCTTCTCCTTGGTCAGACCGCGCGGCCACAGCCGCTCGACGAGCAGGCGCGTGCCATCGGTTCGCGCGGCCGGCTCGTACGCGCGCTTCACTTTGATCATCTGGCTCGCTCCGGCCATGCCCGCGGCACCATCGCCTCAGATCAATTGCCGCCGGACGGCATGGATCACCGCCTCCAGGCGCGTGTGCGTGCCCAGCTTCTGGTTGATGTGGTGCAGATGATTCCGCAGCGTCTGCGGCGTAATGTGCAGGGCGGTGACGATGTCCGACGGACTCCGCCCTTCGGAGAGCCCCTTGAGCACGCGCTGCTCCTGCTCCGAGAGCGGTACGACCGGATCGAACCGCGGCGACTCGTGCGCGTCGGCCAGATCGCGGGACAGGCGCAGAATCTTGTCGACGAGCAGATCCGTCCGCTTGCGGCTCGTGATGCCGCGGGCCAGGTGCACGATGCGCCGGCGGCCGGTCCGCGGATCTTCGCTCACGACCGTCGACATGTTCACCCAGATGCGGCGCCCCGACCGCGTCCGAACGTCCAGATCGAAATCCGGCACCTGCTCGTGCCGAACGACGCATTGCCGGACGTGGCACTGCTCGGAGCAGACACGGGTGCCGAGCGCGCCCCGGCCCTGGAACAGGTCGAAGCAGGTCCGGCCAATCGCCTCGGCGCGACAGAACCCGAAGAGCGCTTCGGCGCTGGCATTCCACGCGCAGATTTCGCCGGCGTCGGTCACCACGAAGGCGGCGTCCGCGGTGTGCTCGAGCAGTTCGAAGAGGTCGCCGTCCAGCATCGCCTGTCCTCCGAGACGGAGCCGACCAACCTTCCGAGTATACCTCTCGCCTCGCGCACGAACACGGCCTGCGGCCGGGCTTTGGGCCGCAGCGTTCGCATCGCGGTGGATGGCGCGGCAGACGAATTTCGGCAATAGTGGTGTGTACAATCGAGCGAACGTGAACCCGCCCGGTGCGCGCCGGCGCCCGATCTGCTTCGTGACGGAGGACAACGTGAACGACCCCACCGGTTTCAAGCCATCGTCGTCGAGCGGACCCGCGGCCGCGGCGAATCCCGTCAAGGCGCTGCAGGGGTTCGGCCAGTCGGTCTGGCTCGACTATCTGCGGCGCAGCTTGTTCACGAGCGGCGAATTCCAGCGGCTGATCGACGAAGACGGGCTGCGCGGGGTGACCTCGAACCCATCGATCTTCCAGAAGGCGATCGCCGGCAGCACCGATTACCTCGACCGGCTGAAGACGATCGAGCGGCAGCGCGACGCGGACCCGATGGCGCTGTACGAAGCGATCGCGATTGGCGATATCCGCGAGGCCGCGGACCTGCTGCGTCCCGTGTACGACCAGACGAAGCGCGGCGACGGGTACGCGAGCCTCGAGGTGTCGCCGTACCTCGGACGCGACACCGCCGGCACCATCGCCGACGCCCGCCGGCTGACGAAGGCGGTCGCGCGCGAGAACGTCATGATCAAGGTTCCGGGGACGGCCGAAGGGGTACCGGCCATCCGTCAGTTGCTCAGCGAAGGACTCAACATCAACATCACGCTCCTCTTTGGCGTCGATCGGTACGAAGAGGTGGCGCACGCCTATATCGACGGGCTCACGACGTTTGCGGCCAACGGCGGTGACGTCGCGAAGGTCGCCAGCGTCGCGAGCTTCTTCGTCAGCCGCATCGATACCATGGTCGACGGCCTCATCGCGAAGAAGCTCGAAGGACAGGTGGATGCCGCCACGCGGCAGACGCTCGAAGGCTTGTTCGGCAAAATCGCGATTGCCAATGCGAAGCTCGCGTACGAACGCTACCTCGCGCTGCTGAAGACCGAGCAGTGGCTGGCGCTCGCCGCAAAGGGCGCCCGCCCGCAGCGGCTGCTCTGGGCCAGCACGAGCACGAAAAACCCGAAGTACCGCGACGTCCTGTACGTCGAGGAGCTGATTGGACCCGACACGATCGACACGATGCCGCCGGCGACGATCGAGGCGTTCCGCGATCACGGGATCCCGCGCGCCACGCTGCAGGACAACGTGGAGGGGGCGCACGAGGTCCTCGCGGCGCTGGACCGCTCGGGCATCTCGCTCCTGGAGGTGACGGATCGGCTGGTCGAAGACGGCGTCCGGCTGTTCAGCCAGTCTTTCGACGAACTGCTCGCGACCGTCGACAAGGCACGGCGCGGCGAGCTGAAATCGAAAATCGACTGCCAGAGCTTCAGCCTCTCGGCGGATCAGCAGAAAGGGGTGGCGGCGGTCGTCTCCGATTGGCAGCAGACGGGCAAGGCGCGCCGGTTGTGGGGACGCGACCAGACGCTCTGGACCGGCCACGACGAGAACCAGTGGCTCGGCTGGCTGACGGTCGCCAACGACCAGCTGGCGCACCTCGGACCCCTCACGCAGACGGCCGGCGACATCAAGGAGGGACGCTTCACGCACGCCGTCCTGCTCGGGATGGGCGGGTCCAGCCTCTGCCCGGAAGTCATGCGGCGCACCTTCGGGCGTGTCGCCGGGTACCCCGAACTGCACGTGCTCGATTCGACCGATCCCGCCCAGGTCCTCGCGGTGGAGCACGCCGTCGACCTCGCCCGGACATTGTTCATCGTCTCGAGCAAATCCGGCACGACGCTCGAGCCGAACATCCTGATGCAGTACTTCATGGCGCGCGTGACGCAGGCCGTCGGCGAGGCGGAGGCGCCGCACCGGTTCCTCGCGATCACCGACCCCGGCTCGACGCTGCAGCAGATCGCGGAGCGCGAGCGTTTCCGCGGCATTTTTCCGGGCGTCCCCAGCATCGGCGGACGCTATTCCGCGTTGTCGAATTTCGGCATCGTCCCCAGCGCGGTGATGGGGCTGGACGTCGCGCGGCTGCTCGACCGCGCCGAACTGATGGTGCACTCGTGCGCGGCCAGCGTGCCGGCCGAGAGCAACCCCGGCGTCGCGCTTGGCGCGCTGCTCGGCACACTCGGTGCGGCGGGGCGCGACAAGGTGACCCTCGTCACGGCCGCCGGCGTTTCGGACCTCGGGGCATGGCTGGAGCAGTTGATCGCCGAATCGACGGGCAAGGACGGCAAGGGACTCATCCCCGTCGATCGGGAGCCGATCGGGCCGCCCGAGGTCTACGGCGCCGATCGCGTGTTCGTCCAGATCCGACTCGATCGCGAGCGGGACGCGGCGCAGGACGCGGCCGTCGACGCGCTCGAGCGGGCCGGCCACCCGATCGTCCGCATCGACGTGCCGGAGCGCGACGACATCGGTCAGGAGTTCTTCCGGTGGGAAATGGCGATCGCGGTGGCGGGCGCGGTGATGGGCATCAACCCGTTCAACCAGCCGGACGTCGAGGCGAGCAAGATCGCGACGCGCAAGCTGACGTCGGCATTCGAGCGAACCGGCACGCTCCCCGCCGAACAGCCGTTCGGCCAGGCGGACGGCCTCGCGCTGTTCGCCGATCCGGACAATGCCAAGGCCATCGAGCAGGCGGCCGCCGGAGACTCATCGCTCGCCGGCTACCTCGCCGGGCACCTCGGACGCCTGCGGGCCGGCGACTACTTCGCCCTCCTCGCCTATGTGGCGATGACACCCAAGCACGAAGCGGTGCTGCAGGCCATGCGGCAGGCCGTGCGGGATCGCCGCCATGTGGCGACGTGCCTGGGCTTCGGACCGCGATTCCTGCACTCCACCGGACAGGCCTACAAAGGCGGGCCGAACACGGGCGTCTTCCTTCAGATCACCTGCGATGATGCCCGCGATGTCCCCGTCCCCGGCCAGAAGTACAGCTTCGGCATCGTGAAGGCCGCCCAGGCGCGCGGCGATTTCGCGGTGCTCGCGGAGCGCCGTCGCCGGGCGCTGCGGGTTCACCTCGGGCCGGATGTCGACGCCGGGCTCGAAGCGCTTCGCGCCGCGCTCCTCCGCGCACTGAAATGATGGACACGACGCCCCACGCGGCGCCGCCGCAGGCGTGGCGCCGATGATCGTCGTCGTCATGGGCGTGTCCGGCTCGGGCAAGACGACGATCGGCACCGCGCTGGCGCGGGCGATGCACTGCGCCTTCCTCGAAGGGGACGGCCTGCACTCCGCCGCCAACGTCGAGAAGATGAGCCACGGCATCCCGCTGACCGACGCCGATCGCGCGCCGTGGCTCGCCGCGATCCACGCGCGCATCGCGGAGGCGGTCGCCGGCGGCCAGAGTCTCGTGGTCGCCTGCTCGGCCTTGAAGGCGGCATACCGCACGACGCTCTCGGCCGGCGTGCCGATCGCCTGGGTCTATTTGAAGGGCTCGCCGGAACTCATTCGCGAACGCATGAAGCATCGCGCCGGACACTTCATGAAGGCCTCGATGCTCGCGAGCCAGTTCGACGCGCTCGAAGAACCCTCCGACGCCATCGTGGCGGACGTCGCGGAGCCGCCCGCCGTCCTCGTCCAGCACGTGCTCGCGGCGCTGCGCCAGCATGACGGCGTCTGACGTCCGGATCGCGGCGGACCTCGACGCGTTGAGCCTCTCGGCCGCCGAGGCAGCCGCCACGGTCATCGAGGCCGCAGTCCGCCGCGCCGGCCGATGCGCGATTGCGCTCTCGGGAGGACACACCCCGCGCACGCTCCACGAGCAACTGGCGACGCGATTCCGCGATCGCGTGCCGTGGACCCACGTTCACGTGTACTGGGGCGACGAACGCTACGTACCGCCGGACGATCCCCGCAGCAACTACCGCATGGCCAAAGAAACGCTGCTCGATCGCGTGCCCTGCCCGGCCGCGAACATTCATCCCATGCCGACGCATCTGCCGCCCGAGAGGGCCGCGAGCGCGTACGAGGCCACGCTGCGGTCGGCGTTCGATGGCGCGTGGCCGCGTTTCGACCTCGTTTTTCTCGGCCTCGGGCCCGAAGGGCATACGGCATCGCTGTTCCCACGATCGCCGGCGCTCGAGGAACGCGTACGCTGGAGCGTCGCCGTCGAGGTCCCCGCGGAGCCCCCGCAACGGCTGACGTTGACGCTGCCGGTACTCGCGCGCGCGGCGCACGTCTTCTTCCTCGTGGCCGGCCTCGACAAAGCCGACGTCCTGCGACGGGTCTTGAACGATCCGCCCGATCTCGCCGCCTGCCCCGCGTCGGCGCTGAGACACGCCGAAGGCGATGTGGTCTGGTGGTGCGACGCGCGAGCCGCCGCCCATCTCGGGACCTGAACCCGTAAAACGTTTGTTGTATCGGGCGGGACACCTGTTTGATTGCTCCGTCTCCGACGGTAACGTGATCATCGATGGAGAGTGCCCGCCACCGCGAGCGTCGTCGACCCGGCTGCGTGCGCGCTCGCCGCGCTGACCCAGCACATTCGCGAAACGCATCACGCGTTTCTGCGCGCCGAATTGCCGGCCCTCTGGGAACTGCTGCGCGAGGCTGCCGCGGCGCGGCGTGCGACGACTGACGAACTGCGCACGATCGGACGGCTGTTCGGACAGTTCCGCGCCACGCTCGACAATCATCTGCGCAAGGAAGAGGAGGTGCTCTTCCCCTTCATCGAGCAGCTCGAGACCCGCCTGGGCGAGGGGCAGCCGGCGCCAAAGCATGTCTTCGGTCCGCTGCGGCTCCCGATCGAAGTCCTCGAGGAGGAGCATGCGCTGGGCGACCGCCTGCTCGCGGGCATCCGGCCCATCTGGAGCGGCTGGACCGAATCGCGCGACCCCTCGCGCGTGCTCCTCCAGCTCCACGATCGATTCGCGGCGCTCGAGGACGACATGGCGCGCCACGTCCATGTCGAGGACGCGATTCTGTTCCCCCGGACCGTCTCCCTGGAGGGCCGGTAGGTGCGGCGGGCGTTCCGGCTCGTTCTGACCGCCGCCCTCGTGCTCCCACCCAGCCTGGCCGCCGTGCGCGCATCCGCTGCGCGGCAGGCCGCGGCGCAAGCGCCCGCCGCTGACGCCGATCTCGGCCGCCAGTTGTTTGCCGGAACCATCCGTTTTGCCAACGGTGGTCCCGCGTGCGCCGAGTGCCACGACAGCGCCGGCCTCGCGCGCCCCGGCGGCGGCACCATGGGACCCGACCTGACGACGATCGACGCGCGCATCGGTCCCGAGGGGGTGCGCACGTCCCTCCGCACGCTGTTCTTCCCGACGATGATGCCTCTGTTTCAGGCGCATCCGCTCACGCCGCCTGAGCAGGCGGCGCTGCAGGCCTTCTTCGCGAGCACGAGCCATCAGGCGCCGCGCGCCGTGGCGGGCACGGTCTGGCTCGGCATTGGCGCGATCGTGGTCTTCGTGATCCTGATGATCGTGACCGGTCTCGCCGGACGGCGGCGGATTCGATCGGTCCGGCTCGCGCTGCTCGCGCGCGCCGCGTCCGGGCGGGTGTCGTCGTGAGCTGGATCCGCGACCTCGTCGATCCGCACGCGCGGTCCTGGGAAGACTTCTACCGCAACCGCTGGCAGCACGACCGCGTCGTGCGGAGCACGCACGGCGTCAACTGCACCGGGAGCTGCTCGTGGCTGGTGTACGTGAAGGAAGGGATCGTCACGTGGGAGATGCAGGCGCTCGATTATCCGCGGCTCGCCTCCGACCTGCCGGGCTACGAGCCGCGCGGGTGTCCCCGCGGCATTGTCTTCTCCTGGTATCTCTATAGTCCGGTCCGCGTCAAATACCCGTACATCCGGGGCGCCCTCCTCGACGCGTGGCGGAGCGCGCGCGCGCGCCACGCCGACCCGGTCGAGGCGTGGGCATCGATCGTCGGCGACGAAGAGGTGCGCGCCCGGTACCAGCAGGCGCGCGGCAAAGGCGGCCTGCGGCGTTCGACGTGGAGCGAGGCCCTCGAGATTGTCGCCGCGAGCATGCTGTACACGGCCACACGGTACGGCCCCGATCGCGTCGTCGGCTTCTCGCCGATTCCGGCGATGTCGATGGTCAGCTATGCCGCGGGCTCGCGGATGCTCCAGTTGTTCGGGGCGGCGCTCCTCAGCTTCTACGACACGTATGCCGACTTTCCACCGGCGTTTCCGGAGACGTGGGGCGAGAAGACGGACGTCGCCGAGAGCGCCGATTGGTACAACAGCAAGTACATCGTGACCGTCGGCAGCAACCTGAACATGACGCGCACCCCCGACGTGCACTTCGTGGCCGAGGCGCGCAACAACGGCTCGAAGCTCGTCGTCCTGTCGCCCGACTTCAGCGAGGTCGCGCGCTACGCGGACTGGTGGATCCCGGTACACGCCGGGATGGATGCCGCCTTCTGGCTGGCCGTCGACCACGTGATCCTGAGGGAGTTCCACGCCGATCGGCAGAGTCCGTACTTCACCGATTATCTGAAACGGTTCTCCGACAGCCCCTTCCTGGTGCGGATCGAGGCGGCCGACGGCGGGTTCGTGCCCGGCCGGTTCCTGCGCGCCAGCGATCTCGCTCGATACCGCGACGTCGAGCACGCCGAGTGGAAGCCGCTGCTGTTCGACGACCGTCAGCGCGAGCCCCGCATGCCGACCGGATCCATCGGCTTCCGGTGGCAACAGCGTCCCGGACAATGGAATCTGAAGCTCAACGACGGACTCGACGATCAGGAGATCGTGCCGCGCCTCAGCTTCCTCGGGCACGCCGACGATCACCTCAGCGTCGCGTTCCCGGACTTCGGCGACGACAGGCCGTTCCGCCGTACCGTGCCGGTCGCGTACGTGGAGACGCTGGAGGGCCGCGCCGCCGTGACGACCGTGTTCGACCTGCTGATGGCCAACTTCGGCATCGCGCGAGGTCTGCCCGGCGAGTATCCGGCCGACTACGACGCGGCGGACAGCCCGTTCACGCCGGCGTGGCAGGAACGCTTCACCGGCATCGGCCGGCAGACCGTGATCCAGTTCGCGCGCGAGTTCGCGCGCACCGCCGAGCGGACGCGCGGGAAGTGCACGGTGATCATCGGGTCGGGGGTGAACCACTGGTATCACAGCAACCTGCACTACCGCGCCGCGATTACGGCGCTGATGACGTGCGGCTGCATCGGCGTGAACGGCGGCGGGATGAACCACTACACCGGCCAGGAGAAGCTGGTGCCCGCGGCATCCTGGTCCACGCTCGCGATGGCGGGCGACTGGGTCGGGACGTCGCGCCTGCAGAACGGTCCGTCCTTCCACTACGTGCACAGCGACCAGTGGCGGTATCACAGCCTGGTGTCGGACGCCCATCCCGCGACGGGGCCCTTCTCGACCGGCACGCTGATGGAGGCGCAGGTCGACGCGGTGCGAATGGGATGGCTGCCCTTCTATCCACAGTTCGATCAGAACCCGATCGAGCTGATCCGCGAGGCAGAGCGCGCCGGCGCGACGACGCCGGACGACATCGTGGCGTGGACGGTGGATCGCCTGCGCCGGCGGACGTTGGAGTTCGCCGTCGAGCACCCGGACGCCCCCGAGAATTGGCCGCGCGTGTGGATCGTCTGGCGTGGCAACGCCATCCACGCCAGCGCCAAAGGGCACGAGTACTTCCTGCGGCATTATCTCGGGACCGGCGACAGCGCGATCGCGGCGCCGACCGCCCCGCCCGCCTCCGGCGACGGCCCGTGGCGCGACCCGGCCGCGCGCGGCAAGATGGACCTGGTCGTCGATCTGAACTTCCGGATGGACACGTCGGCGATGTACTCCGACATCGTCCTTCCGTCGGCAAGCTGGTACGAGAAGGACGATCTCAACACGACCGATCTGCACTCCTTCATCCACCCGCTCGGCGCGGCCGTTCCGCCGTGCTGGGAGTCGCGGACGGACTGGGACATCTTCCGGATGCTGGCCGAGAAGATCAGCGCGCTCGCCCCCGCGCATTTCCAGGGACCGTTCCGCGACCTGGTGACCACGCCGCTCCTGCACGACACGCCGGACGAACTCGCACAGCCGCGCGTCCTGCGGTGGTTCGAGGGGGAATGCGAGCCGATTCCCGGCCGCACGATGCCGCACCTGCGCGTCGTCGAGCGCGACTACGCCAACCTGTACCACCGGTTCTGCTCGCTCGGGCCGCGGCTGCGCGAGCACGGCGTCGAAGATCGCGGCGTCGTGATGCCGGCGGGCGACCTGTACGACCAGTTCGCGAAGGACACGCCGGCGTACGAATGGGGTGGGCGACGGTATCCCTCGCTGGTCGAGGCGCGACAGGCCGCGAACATGATCCTGTTCTTCGCGCCGGAGACGAACGGCGAGCTCGCCTACCGCGGCTTCCAGCACCGGGAGCGCGAGACCGGCCTGCACATGGTGGACCTCGCCGAATCGAATCGCGACGTCCGGTACGATCTGCTGGCGCTGACCGACCAGCCGCGCCGCATCCTCACCAGCCCCGTGTGGTCGGGCATCGTGAACGGCGGCCGCGCCTACAGCGCGTACTGCCAGAACATCGAACGGCTCGTGCCGTGGCGGACGCTCACGGGACGCCAGCACCTCTATCTGGACCACGAGGGGTATCGCGCGTTCGGCGAATCGCTCCCGACCTTCAAGCCGCGCCTGCCGCCGGGGGTGACGAAGGACCTCGTCGACACGCCGGTGCCGCCGCACTCGCTGATGGTCAACTGCCTGACGCCGCACGGCAAGTGGCACATCCACACGACGTACTCGGACGACCTCCGGATGCTGACGCTCTCCCGCGGCATCGAACCGCTGTGGATCAACGACAAGGATGCCGTGTCGATCGGCGTCGCCGACAACGACTGGGTCGAGATGCTGAACGACAACGGCGCCGTGGTGACCCGCGCCTGCGTCAGCGCGCGCGTGCCCCGCGGCGTCGCGCTCTTCTATCACGCGCCGGAGCGGACGGTCGGCATCCCGATGTCCCCCGCGCGGGGCCACCGCGGCGGCGGCACCAACAGCATGACGCGTCTCCGCCTCAAGCCCGTCCTGATGGTCGGCGGCTACGCGCAGCACTCGTACCGATTCAACGACTACGGCCCGGCCGCCTCGGACCGCGATACCTACGCGATCATCCACAAGCTGCCGCGCCGGCCGCCGTATTAGGAGACCTCATGGACGTCCGCTGCCAAGTGGCGATGGTGTTTCACCTCGATAAATGCATCGGGTGTCATACCTGCAGCCTCGCCTGCAAGAACCTGTGGACCGGCCGGCCGGGCACCGAATACATGTGGTGGAACAACGTCGAGACCAAGCCGGGCACGGGGTATCCCACGCTGTACGAAGATCAGGACGAATACAGCGGCGGCTGGATGGTCGAGGGAGACGAGTTGAAGCTCCGGCTCGGCAGCCGCCCGGGCGAACTGCTGAAGCTCGCGTTCAACCCCAGGCTCCCCTCGCTCGACGACTACTACGAGCCGTGGACGTACAAGTACGAGGATCTGATCGAGTCGCCGCCTGCCGCGGAGCAGCCGGTGGCCGTCCCGATCTCGCTCGTGACGCGGCAGGAAATGGAAATCCAGGCCGGGCCGAACTGGGACGACGATCTGGGCGGCTCCTCGATCTATGCGGCCAACGACCCGAATCTCGCGAGCCTCACCGAAGAGGAACGCCAGCAGCTCCTCGACACGGAGCGGATCGTCTACTTCTATCTGCCGCGCATCTGCAACCACTGTATCAACCCGAGCTGCGTGGCGGCGTGTCCGGCGGGCGCCATCTACAAACGCGGCGAAGACGGCATCGTGCTGGTCAGCCAGGAGAACTGCATGGGGTGGCGGATGTGCATCTCCGGCTGCCCCTACAAGAAGGTGTACTTCAACTGGGCCACGGGCAAGTCCGAGAAGTGCATTCTCTGCTATCCGCGGCTCGAAACGCAGCAGGCGCCGGCGTGCATGCACTCGTGCGTCGGGCGGATCCGGTACCTCGGCGTGCTGCTCTACGACGCGGATCGCATCGAGGAGGCCGCCAAGGCGCCGGACGCCGCGCTGGTGGAAGCGCAGCGGAGTCTCATCCTCGACCCCTTCGACCCCGACGTGCAGCAGCGCGCGCAGGCCAACGGCCTCGACGCGAAGGTGATCGAAGCCGCGAAACGCTCCCCCGTCTACAAGTACGTCAAGACCTGGCGCCTCGCGCTGCCGCTGCACCCGGAGTTCCGCACGCTCCCGATGCTCTTCTACGTGCCGCCGCTGCTCCCCGTCACCGGCTCGCTCGACGACGGCGTGTACGAGACGGCCACCGACCTGTTCAGCACGCTCGAGCACGCGCGGCTGCCGATCCGCTACATGGCGTCGCTCTTCGCGGCGGGCGACGAAGCCGAGGTGACCGCCGTGTATCGCAAGATGCTGGCGATGCGGATCTACAAGCGCGGGCAGACCGTCGGCGACATCTCGCAGGCGGAGGTGGACCGCGCGATCGAGGAGGCGCGCACGTCCGCCGGCGAACTCGAGGCGATCTACCACATGACCTCGCTGGCCGACTTCGACGAACGGTTCGTGATTCCGCCGTTCGCGCGCGAAGCGGCGATCGAGCTGCTCGAGATCACGCAGCAGCGGCAGGAGGGGGGCGGCATGGGGTTCATCCGTGAACCGCGGCGGGGCCTCTGAGGCCATGCTGGATCGACTCGGCAGTCTGCTCGCCTATCCGGTGGCGCCTCGCGAAGACAGCCGCGCGGCGCTCGCCGCGTGTGCGCAGGGGGACCCGCGCGTGAGGGTTCACGTGGCGGCCTTCGCGGGGGCCGCCGACAGGATGCCGCTCGTCGAGCTTCAGGAGCTGTACACGCGCACGTTCGATTTCGCCAGCGACGCGGCACTGTACGTGGGACACCAGTTGTTCGGCGAGGACGGCCGCCGCGGGCTGTTCATGGCCGGCCTGGTGCAGCGCTACCGGAATCTCGGGCTGCCCACCGGGTGCGAACTGACGGATCACCTCTCGCTCGTGCTGCGCTCGCTTGCGTGCGACCCCGACAGCGACGAGGCGCGCGATCTCGTGCGCTACGCGGTGCGGCCGGCCCTCGAGAAGATGCTGCCGCACGTCGAGCGCCGGGCGCCGGTGTACGGGGCGGTGCTGAAGGCCGTGACGCTCGCGCTGGAACCCTCGGTGCCTGGCACCTTTGGCACTGCCTGTGCCGCAACAGCGATGCCAAAGGTGCCAGGCACCTAGAGCGACGCATGGACATCGTCCTTTTTGCCGTCTTCCCATACGTCGCGGTGATCACCGCGATCGCGGCCGGCACGGTGCGGTACACGCGCAACCGGTACTCGTACTCGAGTCTGTCGTCGCAGTTGCTGGAGAACCGCAAGCTGTTCTGGGGATCGGTGCCGTGGCACTACGGCATCACGGCGATCCTGCTCGCCCACCTGCTCGCGTGGCTGCTGCCTGGCGCGGCGCACGCGGTGCTCGGCCGCGGCGCGCAAGTCTTCACGTGGGAGGCCCTCGGCCTGGCGCTGGCGGTCTATGCGTTCGTCGGGCTGGTGATCCTCGTCGCCCGCCGGCTGCCGCCCGAGGCGCGCGCCCGGCGGACCACGTCGTCGATGGATTGGATTCTACTGTTCCTCCTGCTCGTGCAGGTGTTCAGCGGCATGCTGATCGCGCTCTTCTATCGCTGGGGCGGACAGTGGTATCTGAGCACCGCGGCGCCGTGGCTCTGGTCGCTCGTCACGCTGCAGCCCCGGGTGTCGGCGGTCGCGGCGCTCCCCGCGCCGATCCGGCTGCACATCGTCGTCGGCTTCCTGTTGATTCTGCTGTTTCCGATGAGCCGGCTCGTGCACATCGCCGTGCCGCCAATCACGTATCTCTGGCGTCCGTATCAGGTGGTCGTCTGGCGCCGGCGTCCGGCGGCCACGGGAGGAGGGCAGCCGTAGCCATGGCCGATCCATTTCGGGAACCACCCGACGCCTCCGACGACTACACGCGTCGCGGATTTCTGACGTGGATCAGCGTCGGAGCGGGCAGCGTCGCCGGTCTCCTCGTCGCGATTCCCAGCGTCGCGTTCCTGCTTGGCCTGCGAAACATCCCGCAGGTGTGGGCGAACGTCGGGCGGGCCGACGACTTCACCGTCGGCGAAACCCGCCAGGTCGCGTTCGCGGATCCCTCACCGCTGCCCTGGGCCGGGGTCACGGCCCAGACGGCGGCCTGGCTGCGGCGCGTCGATCAGGATCGCTTCATCGCCTTCTCCATCAACTGTACGCATCTCGGTTGCCCCGTCCGGTGGCTGCCGAACGCGCAGCTCTTCATGTGTCCGTGTCATGGCGGCGTGTTCTACGCCGACGGCCGTGTCGCGTCCGGGCCGCCGCCGCAGCCTCTGGCCACGTACCCGGTCCGCATCCGAGACGGTCATGTCGAAATCCTCACGAGCCCGCTCCCCATTTCGGGCCGTTGAGGCATGGACGGCCGGCGGCGCGTCACGCCTGTGGCGCTGGTTCGACGACCTCACCGGCGCGTCGCGCACGGTTGGCCCGATGCTCACGCACACCGTGCCGCGTGCGCGGAAGAGCCGCTGGTTCTACGTGTTCGGCAGCGCGACGCTGTTCGTCTTCATGCTCCAGGTGGTCACCGGGATTGCGCTCTCGAGCGCGTACGTGACCGGCTCGGGCCAGGCGTACGACAGCCTGCGGTTCATCACCGCGAACCCGCTCGGCCGCGTGATTCGCGGCATCCACGACTTCGGCGCCTCGGCGATGATCGTCCTGATCGGCATCCACACGGTGCGCGTGTACCTGATGGCGTCGTACAAGTACCCGCGGCAGATGAACTGGCTGACCGGCGCCGGGCTGCTGCTGCTCACCGTCCTGATGGCGTTCACCGGCCAGTTGCTGCGCTGGGATCAAACGGGCTTCTGGACAGCCGTCGTGGCGGCCGAGCAGGCGGGCAAAGCGCCGGGGATCGGGACGTGGCTCGCGCGATTCGTGCTTGCCGGCAGCGTGCCCGGCGGCGCGACGCTGAGCCGCTTCTTTTCCGCCCACGTGTTCTTCATTCCGGCTCTGATGTTCGCCTTCATCGGCGCGCATCTCTATCTCGTGCTCTACAACGGCATTTCGGAGCCGCCGGTCTCGGGTCAGCCGGTGGATCCGCGGACCTACCGGGCGCGGTACCACCGGCTGCTCGAACGGGACGGAATCCCGTTCTGGCCGGATGCGGCGTGGCGCGACGTCGTCGTGGGGCTCGCGATCGTCGTCGCGATCGTCGTGCTCGCGATCGCGATCGGACCGCCCGAGCTCGGCAAGCCGCCGGACCCGACGCTGGTCGCCGCGTCCCCGCGGCCCGACTGGTATTTCCTGTGGTACTTCGCGCTCCTCTCGCTGATCCCCAAGTGGTCGGAGCGCTGGGTCATCCTGATCGGGCCGCTCGTGTTCGGCCTCTTCCTGATCCTGCTGCCGATCGTCGCGCCGCGCGGCGAACGCCATCCGTTCCGCCGGCCGTGGTCGATCATCGTCGTGGTCGCGATCGTGGGGACGATCGCGTACTACTCGCGCATCGGACACATGGCGCCGTGGTCGCCACGAATGGACGCGCCGCCGCTGCCGGCGGCGGTGGTCGGACCGACAACGGGCCCCGTGGCGGATGGGGCGCGCGTGTTCTACGACAAGGGCTGCGAGTTCTGCCACACGGTGTCGGGGTACGGAGGCATCCGTGGTCCCGACTTGACCGACGCCGGCGATCGCCTGACGCGCGATCAGATGTTGACGAGAATTCTCAGCGGCGCGGAGAACATGCCGTCGTATACCGGGAACCTCACGCCTCGGCAGACGGAGGTGCTGCTGCTGTTTCTGCAGTCGCGGCGCCGGTTTCCCCCACCGCCCTCGTCCGCCGCGCACTGACGCGCGGCCGTTGATGAGACGCCTCCGCTGGCAGTGCGCTTGCTACAATCCTGAGGTGACGTGACCAAGCGGACTGCCGTCGCGCCGCGCAGCGTTGCCGCCGCGGTGGCGATCAAGGACGAGGACATCTTTTTTCTCTGCGATCCGACCGGACAGGTGCCCCTCGGCAACGTGGACGGGCTGGGTCTTTACTATCACGATTGCCGGTTTCTCGACGGGTACGAGCTGCTGATCGCCGGCACGCACCTGAACCCGCTCACCTTCACGGCGCGCAACGGGTTCATGGCCGCCTTCGCGCTGACGAACCACGACATCTCGCCGCGCCGCGGGCCCGCCATTGCCAAGCAGCGGCTCGACGTGCGATGGGAACGCGTCGTCGATGCCCGGCAGCACGCGCTGCACGACACGATCGCCATTGGCAACCTGTCGCAGCACCGCGCCTCGGTGTCGCTGTCGTTCGCGTTCCAGTCGACCTTCGAGGACGTGTTCACGATCCGCGGGTTCCATCCGCGCCGGCACGGACGGCTCGCGAAGCCCGCGTGGTCGCGCGGCGCCCTCGTGTTCGCGTACGCCGGCGCCGACGGCGTCGAACGGCGGCTCTGCGTCCAGTTCGATCCGGCGCCGCGGTCGAGAACGCCTGGGGGCGCCGATATTCCGCTCACGATTGCGCCGGGACAGACGGCGCAGGTGCGCGTCTCGCTGCGAATCGAGGAGTCCTCGAGCACCGGGCTCGCTCGGGGCAAGGCGGCGACGCATGCGCAGGTACGGCGCGTCACGGGCAAACTGCAGCGGAACGCCGAGGAGTGGCTGGGCACCTACACGCGCGTCGTCACCAGCAGTCCCCTGCTGAACATGGTCGTCGATCGCTCCCTGCGCGACCTGCGCGTGCTGCGCAGCTCGCTCCGGCGTCGCCAGTTCTTTTCGGCGGGCCTGCCTTGGTACGCGGCGCTGTTCGGGCGCGACAGCCTGATTGCCGGGATCGAGACGCTCGCGTACGAACCGAGCGTCGCGGCGGATACGGCGCGGCTGCTCGCCGGCTTTCAAGGAACGACGACCGACGAGTGGCGCGATGAAGAGCCCGGCAAGATCCTGCACGAGCTGCGGCTCGGCGAACTCGCCCACCTGAACGAGATTCCGCAGACGCCGTATTACGGCTCGGTCGATTCCACCCCGCTCTTTCTCGTCCTGATCGGCCTGCAGGCGCAGTGGACCGGCGATCTCGGTCTGTTCGAGGAGCTGCGGGAGCACATCGAGAGGGCGTTCGACTGGATCGAGGCGCGGACGGCGTCGGCCGGCACCGGCTATCTGACGTACGAGTCGAAGTCGAAGCAGGGGCTCGGCAACCAGGGCTGGAAAGACTCCGGTGATTCCATCGTCAACGCCGACGGGACGCTCGCCACGCCGCCCATCGCCCTCGTCGAGGTGCAGGGCTACGTGTATCTGGCCAAGTGCGCGATGGCCGGCCTGTACGACATCGCGGGTGATGCCGGGACGGCGAGACGGCTGCGGTCCGAAGCGCAGGATCTGAAGGTGCGCTTCAATCGCGACTTCTGGGTCGCCGGCAACGGCATGTACGCACTGGCGCTGCAGGCCGGCAACCGGCCGGCCGCGGTGGTGTCGTCGAATCCCGGCCAGGCGCTCTGGTCGGGCATCGTCACGCCGAGCCGCGCACGTCAGGTCGGGCGCCGGCTCACATCACCGGCGATGTTCAGCGGCTGGGGCATCCGGACGCTGTCGAGCGACGAACGCCGCTTCAATCCCATTGGATATCACGTCGGCACCGTGTGGCCGCACGACAACGCGATCATCGCGGCGGGACTCCGGCACTACGGACTCGACGAGGCGGCCACGATGGTGTGCAGCGGCATCGTCCATGCCGCCGGGCATTTTCATCATTACCGGCTGCCCGAGACGTTCTGCGGATTCGACTGCGGCGAGTACGGACGGCCGGTGCCGTATCCCGTGGCGTGCCACCCGCAGGCATGGGCGGCGGGCGCCGTGCCGTTCATGATCGAGCGGCTGCTCGGACTCGTGCCGCGCGCCTTCGAGCAGCGGCTGCGGATCGTCCGCCCGCAGTTGCCGCCCTTCGTGGATCGCCTCGAACTCCATCGGCTGCGCGTCGGCCGCGCCTCGCTCGACCTGCGCTTCGTGCGGATGGGAGACGGGCGGGTCGGGGTCGAAGTGCTCCGCCAGCGCGGCACGCTGCACGTGGAAGTGGATCCCGACGTCGAGCGAGGGGCCGCATGACCGCCTCCGCCGCGCGGCCGGTCTCCCACCCGCAGGCGCCACGCTCGACGCGTGTGAACGGATCCAACCGCCGCACCATCGCCGAACTCTCGATCGCAGCCATGGGGTCGCTCGCCGTCGTGGCTCTTTATCAGATCGGCGCACTGCCGCACTTGCCGGATCCGCCAGGCTCGCTGTTCGACTCGGAGAGGATCGTCTGCTCTCCGGAAGCCACGGCGCTGTTGTCGACCCCCGACGCGCTGCTCGGGCTCGGCAGCTACGCGGCGACGGCCGTGCTCGCCCAGATCGGAGACGCGCGCCGCCCGCGGTGGCTGTCGATCGCGCTGGGCGGCAAGGTTGCGTTCGACGTGTATCAGGCAAGCACGCGGAGTGTGAGGCAGTGGCGGAATCACCGCGCGCTGTGCTCCTGGTGCCTCGTGCCCGCCGTCGCGACCGCCGCGATGGTGCCGTGCGCGATCGCCGAGCTTCGGCGTGCGACGCCGTGATCGTGCGTCCAGCGGTCTAGAGCGACGCCCGAACGTCGTCGACGACCTCCCGTATCGCCTCGACGACGACATCGGGGCGGTCGAGCGGGATCCAGTGGCCGCTCCCCTGCGCGACGACATGGCGGCCGCGGCTGGAACGGGCCGCCAGGCGCTGTTGCCGCGACAACTGGCCCGCATCCGAATTCCGCGCGCCGGAGACCACGATCATCGGCAGATCGCCGAACGACTGGTCGCGTGGCAGCTCCGCGCTGCTCGCGCCAACCGCCTCGATTTGGCTGCCGAGCGCCTGATAGAACCGGCGCTGGGTCCAGGGCCTGATCGCGAGCGCCTGCAGCTCGGGCGGCAGCTTGCGCAGCGGCGCGATGACTTCGGTTTCGGTTCGGCTGAGGTCGCCGCGGCTCGCGGCCACCGCGACCGAGCGCGCCAGCCGCAGCGCGCCGAGCCTGGCGAGCAGCACGACGAGATCGGGGATGCGAAGGCGCGCCGCGTGTTCGCCATACCGGCACAGCCTCACCCCTTTGGCCACGAGCGCCGCGAGAGCCGGCGTCGGCTCGATCCAGTCCTCCGGGTACGCCGGATCGAGCAGCACGAGGCCGCCGACATCGGACGGATAACGTGCCGCGTACAGGCGTACCACGAGTCCACCGAACGAGTGCCCCACCAGCACGTGCGGCGGCTCGACGCGTGCTGCCGCGAGCAACGCGTGCAGCTCCTCGACGATCCGTCCGGCCGTACGCGGCAGCGGGCCCGCATCGCTCCAGCCGAACCCGGCGCGATCGTACGTGCAGGCGGTCGTGAATGCCGCCACGGCTGGATGCACGTACGCCCAGCTCAGTGAGGAGGCGCCCAGCGCCGCGTCGAAGACGACCGGCGGCGCCCCGGTTCCGCGGCAGTCCAGGTGAAGCCGATGGCCGCCGACCTCGACGAGCCGGCCGGGGGACGGCGACGTCCGCATCTTTCAATTCTGGCGTGCGATCACAGTCCTGTCGACTGCGTCCGGCCAGAACAGGCAATTCCGCGCAGGTTCAATGGACGGACGCCGGCAGGCGCATTGCTATCGGCTTCCCGGCCGGATTCATGCTCGAGTTGCTGCGTTTCGTCGGCGGGGCCCTTGCGCTCGCCACTGCCTCGCTCACGTTCGTGCCGGCCGCGACCCGGTGGCTCTGGTACGCCAGCATCGCCGCGACCGAGTGGGGCTACTTTCTCGCGTTCGCGTCGCTGCTCCCGCTGATCCCGACGCGCCATCAGACACGGATCGGGAAACTCGGCGGCCTGCTCGCGCTCGGTGCGATCGTCCTCTTCGTGATGCCGGTGGTCCGCGCGCAGCAGACGAGCAAGGCGCTTCCCGCCCTCTTCGACGGCGCCTTCGGCGCGGCGCGCCGGGCGCGCGAGCCGGCCGCCGAAGATCCCCGTCCTGCGCCGCTCGTGATCACCGACCTGTTCGAGCCGGTGCAGTCGCGTCCGATACGATTCGAGCAGCGCCAGTACGGCACGTATGCCGGGCAACCCTTGACACTCGACGTCTATCAACCCGGCTACGTGCACGGTCCGCTGCCCGGCGTCATCGTGGTCCACGGCGGCGACTGGAGCGACGGCGACAACGGCACGTTCATGGCGCTCAACGCCTACCTGGCGGCGCGCGATTACGTGGTCCTCGCCATCAACTATCGGCTGGCGCCGCAATGGCCCTTTCCCGCCGCGCGCGACGACGTCTTGTCGGCGATCGCGTACGCGAAGGTGTACGGCCACGAGTTCGGGCTGGATCCGGCGCGCCTCGTCCTGCTCGGCCGATCCGCCGGGGGCGAACTGGCGCTGCTGAGCGCCTACACGGCCGGCGATCCGTCGATCCGCGGCGTGGTGTCGCTGTACGGCGCGAGCGATCTGCGGTACGAGTACGAACACCCCGCGCCCACGCCGCTGCTCGATACGCGCGCCGCGCTCGAGCGGTACCTCGGCGGACCGCCGGCGTCCCGTCCCGATCCGTACTTCAACGCCTCTCCCGTCAATTTCGTGAGCGCGACGTCGCCGCCGACGTTGCTGGTGCAGGGAGCGCTCGATCGCATCGTGCGAGCGGACGAGACCGGCCGCCTCGAGGCGCGCCTGGCGCGCGCCGGCGTCGCGCACCTGCTGCTGCGGCTGCCGTGGGCCACGCATCGCTGCGACAAGAGCTTCGGCGGCCCATGCGGTCAGATCGTCACGTACGCCGTGGAACGATTTCTCGACGCGGTCTCGATCGTCGCGCCAGTGCCCGCCGCTCCCACCGCGCGTCGGCACCGCTGACGCCGCAACGCCGGGGTCAGATCTTGTTGTCTGCACGAACCCGCGCGTGCTGTCGGTTCGCGGGGCGATCGTCCATGTTCCGCGCAAAGAACGCGATCTGACCCCGGCGCCGGGGTCAGATCGCGT
>DASUKM010000012.1:0-3742 GCA_036278735.1 Vicinamibacterales bacterium | reverse complement strand
AGGACGTGAACGAGGCCTTCCGCGCGATGAAGGCGGGCGAGGTCGCGCGCACGGTGCTCAACCTGAACTGACCGCGGCGACACCCGGAACCCGAATCGGCCTACGGCGGTCTAACCGGCAGCCGTAGGCCGATGTCATTCTGAACGCTGGCGAAGAATCCCTCCGTAGCCGACAAGGGGCTCAACACGCACCTTCCTGCGGCCGATGCTCACTCAGGATCATCCGAGGCATCGGCCGGAAGGAGTGCGTTATGGCTGTCGAGACGATCGGCTTCAATCCAGGGCTCACGCCGGAGCGCGTGCGAGAGGTCTTCGCCCGCCACTTCGACGGCCGCTGCCGTATCGAAGACTGGCACGGGGTCAACATCGCCGGCACGCGGCGGGACTTCGTCGTGGTGAAGAACGCCTTCGTGGGCGTCAGCGTCCGACTGGAGCAGGGATCAAGCGACACCAAGTTCGTGTATACCGGGCTGGCGCCGCGCGCCTGGGCGCGGGCGATCGCGTCCGGGGTGCTGGGCGTCCTGGCCAGCTACCTCTTCTGGAACGGCCTGACACACGAGGTGCGCGACCTGATCGAGACCGCGCCTGAGTTCCGCGAGGGCGCGGTGGCGGCGGCCTAGCGTCACCCCGAAGCTGTCGCGGCCTTCCCGAACCGGCGCAGCTCGCGGTCGAGGTCCAGCGGCAGCACGACCGCGCGCTCGGCGTACTCGCCCCACTGCTCGCGCGGCACCTCGAACATCACCTCGAACTCGATGCCGTCGGGGTCCTTCGCGTACAGCGACTTCGAGACGCCGTGGTCGCTCATGCCGGCGAGCGCGTCCATCTCGCTGAGCCGCACCGCCATCTCCGCCAGCTCTTCGATCGTGGCGACCTGCCACGCGAGGTGGTACAGGCCGACGGATCCGGGCCCCGGCCGGGGCGCGTTCGCGCCGACCGACATCAGCGCCAGGTCGTGGTGATTGTCGGTGTCGGCGGCGCGCAGGAACACCGCCTGGTCGCCCATCCGGTCTACGACGTTGAACCCGAAGGCCTTCCGGTAGAAGTCCAGCGAGCGCGCGACGTCCGAGACGTAGAGCACCGCATGATTCAGTCGCGTTACGCCGGCCATCGCGGCACCTCCAATCCTGGCGTGGGTGACGATCGATCGTAGCACGGTCACCGCGGGCGCCGCGGCGGCCCGGGTGATCGTCTCGACGTCACCTGCGGCCGGCGCGAAGCGCGCGATTGCGTCGGAGGACGTCAGGCGGGGAGGCCGTCGCGGAGCCACTCACCCGCGCGCTCGCCGATCATCACCGACGTGAGGTGAATGTTCGCGCGCGGGCAGCGCGGCATCACCGAGGCATCGGCGAGGTACAGCCCTTCGAACCCGCGCACCCGCAGGTACTGGTCGACGACGGCCATGGGATCGTCCGGCGGGCCCATGCGCGCGGTGCAGCTCGGGTGGAAGCCGCTCGTCGCCACGGTCTTGCACCACTGGGCGAGCGCCTCGTCGTCGGCGATGACGGCGGCGGACGGCGCCTTGATCCCCGCCGACAGGTGGCCGAACTCGTCGCGCTCGCCGGCTTCGAGCGCCATCAGCGTGCTCTCGACGAGCCGCAGCACGTCGTCCGTGTCGTCGCAGAAGTTGTTCTCGATGCGCGGGTTCTCGTGCGGGTCGGCGGACGTCAGCGTCAGCCGTCCGATCGACTTCTGGCGATAGATCACGGGCGCCAGGCCGTAGAACAGGTCGCCGCTGCGCGAGGCGAACTGCGATACAGGCATGAGCTGCATGTCGTTGCGCTCGTTGTTGAGCTGCGACGTGTAGCGATAGGTCGTCTGCACGACGGGATCGCCCGCGTCGAGCTGCCCCGGCTTCGCGGCGTAGATGACGACCAGCATCGGGTGGTCGTCGAGGTTCGCGCCGACGCCGGGCATGTCGGCGATGGTCTCGATGCCCAGCTCCCGCAGGTGCGCCTCGGGTCCGATGCCCGACCGCATCAGTAGTGCCGGCGAGCCGATGGCGCCCGACGACAGCACGATGCGCGCGCCCTCGACCGTCTGCACGCTGCCGCCCGACTCCACCTCGACGGCGACCGCGCGGTTGCCCCTGAAGACGATACGCCGCGTCAGGCAGTCGCCGCGGATCGTGAGGTTCAGCCGGTGCCGCACCGGTGCCAGGTAGCACAGCGCGACGCTCATGCGCGTGCGGCCGCGCTTGTTCATCGGGTGGAAGCCGAGCCCGGTCGAGGCGGGGTTGTTGTTGTCGTCCGTCTCCGGCACCCCCATCCCGCGCATCGCCTTCACGAACGCGAGCTGAACCGGCGCCAGCTCGTCCTCGCGATAGCGCCGGACGGGGATCGGCCCGCTATCGCCGTGGAACTCGTTGTGGATGTCCTGGTCGCGCTCGAGCCGGCGGAAGTACGGCAGCACGCGGTCCCACGCCCACTCGGCGTTGCCGAGCGCGGCCCACTCGTCGTAGTCCTCGGGCGTGCCGCGCAGCGCGATCGCCGTGTTCACGGCCGACGACCCGCCGACCACCTTGCCGCTCGGCATCGGCGCCAGGCGGCCCGCGGCGTTGGCCTCGGCCATGAAGTCCCAGTTGTGCGGCGAGTAGGAGTTGTCGTTGCCGTTGAGCAGCCCTTCGGGCGTCTCGTCCTCGGTGCGGTAGTACGGCCCCGCCTCGAGCAGGAGCACGGAGACGCGCGGGTCCTCCGACACGCGGGCGGCGATCGTGGCCCCGGACGCGCCGGCGCCGATGACGATGACGTCGTACTTCACGGCATCCTCCGGCCCTCAGTAAAGCCGCGGGCGGGCTAACGCGCCACGGCCGATCGGACCCTTGGCGCGGGCTACCGGCGGGAAACGAAAAGAGAGGCCGCGATGGCCTCTCTGCGATTCGTGCTCCGCGCCGCGTAGCCTACGTGCGCGTCTTCTCCTTGATGCGCGCTGCCTTGCCGGTAAGGCCGCGCAGATAGTAGATGCGCGAGCGCCGGACCTTCCCCTGCCGCATCACCTGGACCTTCTCGAGGCGCGGCGAGTGCAGGTTGAACGTCCGCTCGACGCCGACGCCGTGCGCGATGCGCCGCACGGTGAAGTTGGCGCCGGCACCGCCCTTGTTGCGGCGGATGACGACGCCCTCGAACACCTGCGTGCGCTCGCGGTCGCCCTCGACCACCTTCGCGCTGACGCGCACGGTGTCGCCCGGCGAGAAGGCCTCGACGGCGGGGTTGTCGTTCAGTTCGATCAGATCGCTTACGTCCATAACCGCAGCAGAATAGCGTGTCCCCTCGCGGACGGCAACGTGCCTACGCCGGCACCGGGTCCAGCCGCCGCGCCGCCTCGCGCTCGTCGTGCGGATGCGCCGTGACGTATCGCAGCAGGATGAGCGCCGCCGCCATCCGCCCGATGGCCGAGAAGCCGAACACGGCATGGAAGCCGACCGCATCGATCATGTAGCCCCCCAGGATTGGCCCGACGAACGAGGCGGCCATCGTCACTGTCGAGAACGCGGCGGCGTAGCGCGCGCGCTTCTCGGGCGGAGACATCACCATCACCATATTGGCGAGCGAGAGGTTGTAGCCCGCCCACAACACACCGCTCGCGGCGTTGATAAAGATTACCTGCCACGCCGCCGTCACGAAGATCCAGCCGACCGGCAGCACCGGGATCAGCAACGCGGACGACACCATCAGCCACTTCGTGCCGCGGCGGTCCATCACCCGGCCCATGAACAGCAGGCCCGCGAGGCCGGTCAGCGCCGGCAG
>DASUKM010000011.1:0-9662 GCA_036278735.1 Vicinamibacterales bacterium | reverse complement strand
TCTCGGGTTCTCAGGTTCTCAGGTTCTCAGGTTCTCGTGCTGGCGTGCGGCGGGGCGCCGGGCGGACAATAAGAGAGCGCCCACGAGGGCTGATCGCCGCGCAGGCGGCCACACCAAAGGAGTTCCGCGACATGGCCGACGTGTTCCTGGCCCACCTCGAATGGACGGGGGCGATCAAGGGGCCGACCACCGATCCCGCGGCGTTCAGCCGCGACCTCACGGTTGTGCTGGGGGCCGTGACGCTGCCGATGTCGGCGGCGCCGGGCTACCGGGGCGACCCGGCGCGCGCGAACCCCGAGCAGTTGTTCGTCGCCTCGTTGTCCGGCTGCCAGGCGCTCACGTACCTGTTCCTCGCCGCCCGCAACCACCTCGTCGTGTTCGGTTACAAGGACGAAGCGGAAGGACGGCTCGCGCTGATCGACGGACGGATGCGCGTGTCGCGCGTCACGCTGCGGCCGCGCATCACGCTCGCGGCGGGCACCGACGAGATGAAGGCGCTCGAACTGGTCGAACGGGCGCATCACGACTGCTTCATCGCCAACTCGGTCACGACGACGGTGACGATCGAACCGGCGTTCGACTTCGTCGCCGCACCGCCGCGTTTGTAGGGCGGGTCTTTAGACCCGCCACATCCGTAGGCGCGTCAGACCCGCCGCACCTGGCACGGATTCCCGAACGCGACGGCCCCGGCGGGAATCGATCGCGTGACGACGCTGCCGGCCCCGATGATGGCGTTCTCGCCGATCTCGACGCCGGGCAGTACGGTGACGCTCGCGCCAATCCAGACGCCGCTGCCGATCCGGATCGGCTTGGCAAACTCGAGACCCGATCGGCGCACCGCGCCGTCCAGCGGATGCCCGGCCGTCGAGATCACCACGTTCGGGCCAATCAGGACGTCGTCGCCGAGCGTCACCTCGGCGCAGTCGAGGATCACCAGGTTGTGGTTCGCGTACAGGCGCGCGCCCAGACGGATGTTGTAGCCGTAATCGCAGAAGAAGGGGGACTCCAGATACGCGTCGGTCGCGCCGCCGAACAGCTCGTGCAGCAGCGCGCGGTCGAGATCCTCGACCGCCTGGTTGTACCGGCGGCACAGCGCCTTGGCACGCTGTCGCTCGCGCGTGAGCTGCGGATCGGTGGCGTTGTACAGCTCGCCGCGCAGCATCTTCTGTTTTTCGGTCTCGTGCGCCATCATCGGGGTGAAAGAGTCGGCTTTAGGCTTTAGGCTTTGGGCTTTGGGGTCGCGCCTGCGATTGCGCGTCCACGTTGCGGCGGCAGCCGGCCGTCACGCACAGCTCGCGTATGCGGGCCACGTCTGCGCGCGTGAGGGCGATGTGTTGGTTCTGGAGCAGCGCGTTCACGAGCGCGTTCTCGACCGTAGTCGCCGCGTTGAACGGGGGCCGCTCGTCCGTCTCGAGTTCGGTTGCCCGGGCGCGCCATTTTGCGCTGAACGCCGCGAGCCGCTCGAGGAGCGGCGTCTTGACGGCGGCCGATCCGTACGACCCGAGCACGCGGATCGCGTCTGCCGCGGGATATCCGGTCAAGCTGCGCGCGTGGAGAATCGCGGCCGCCTCGAGCCGGGCATCCCAATACCGGTGCGCGATCGCATCCCACGGTACGGTGACGCAGCCGCGGGTCGGCGTGAATCCCGGCCGAAGCCGCGCCGCAGCGGCCTCGGGCTCGTGCTCGAGCAGGTAGGTGAGCGCGCCTGCTTCAATCGAACAGGCCACTCCGTCCTGAACGGTTGCCTGAACGACGGGCGCCAGCGCGTCCGATCCGTACCGCGCGATCAGCCACATCGACGTCGCGCGTTCATCGTCGGCCGAGGCGCGGAGCAGCCGCTGCCGCAGCGCATCGTCGAGATCAGCACCCGAAGGCACGTCCACCGACGCAAGCGCGTCGTATCCGATGCCGTGCGCCCCGGTCCGGATCTCCTGCAGCGCGAGCGCATCGCCGCGGGCGGGATCGATCTGGATCAGCCGAATCAGCGCGGCGTCGCCAACGCCTGCCGACCGGGTGTCCCCGCGCCAGGTGCGATACACACGCCGGAGGGCGGGTTCGATCCAGCGTCCATTCCACGCGCTGCCGCGCCACCGAAGCGCCGTGTTCTGCGCAGGCTGGTCGAGGCTGAGGAACGCTTCCCGCGCGAGCGCCGGCCGCCGCGAGAGGGCCCGGCCGAGGAGCCCTTCAAACGCCGGATCCCTTGTCACGGGTAACGCCTGGATCGCGGACGCGAACCTGGCGACCGACGGTGACCGGATCGCGGCCGAGAGCCAATGCAACCGATACGCCGCCTCGAGTGCCAGGCGCTTCTCGACGCGTTGCTGTGGTGTGGCGGAGCTCCCGCGCAGATCCCCAAGGGCGCGCAGGAGGGCGAGGTCGTTGAGGTACGTCGGCGGAAGCGGGTTCCCCGTGCCGGCGCGCTGTTCCATGACGGCCGCGACATCGTCCCCGAAGGCCGACGCTGCGAGGCCTGCGATCAGATCGAAGTGGTGACCCGGCGCGAGCCGGTCGTACTCGGCCAGCAGCGTCATCGCCGCCCTCCTCGTGCCGAGATGTCTCAGGACGACGGCGCCGTCCTGCACCTGAGCATCCGAACCCTGCTCGATTGCCGTGCGCGCCGAGGCGACCTGCGCCCTTGCCCACGCGGGAGGCGCCGGCACGATTGAGAGGTCGACGACGTTCGACGTCAGGTCGGGGGCCGGCTCGCCCGAATACCGGCGGAGGCGGGCCGACGCAATCGAGAGCTCGTAGCGGCCGGGTGCGGTGAACTGGATCCAGTCGTTGAGATTCACGTGCACATGGAGTGGCGAGCCATCGAGCGGATGCTCCGACGAGAGGATGCTGCCCACCGTCACCGTCGTGCTGAAATAGTCCGCGAGCGGGTCGTGCCATCCGCCCTCCGGCGTCACCTCGTACCGTTCCGTCGCGAGCTCTCCGGAACGGCGGGTCGGCAGGATCGAGAAGTACAGGTCCGGATCACCGGTTCCTCGAAATTGCAGATCGAGCGGGATCAGCTCGCCGATCCTGTACTGCGTACGACCCGCAACGAGGCGGACCGTCAGGGATGCGTTCAGCCCGGGTTCCGGCCTCCCGTTGCCAGCGCCAGGCAGCGCGACGAGTGCCGCGGCGAGGACGGCTCCGAAGAGGCGACCGGGGCAGGGGACCATATGGAGATTGGACACCGCCGGCGCGTCTACGTCCATACGCCGGCCGCCATCGCACCCGGACCATCCGTACGACGCTCGCGCCGGCCGCTGGCGTCCGGGCGAAGGCCCAGATCCCCAGGGCGAAGACCACTCCGAGAGCGGCGGCCGCGACCACTGTCGTCCGAAGAACGACGTCGGCGCATCGAGCGCTCGAGCTACGAGCCGTTCACCAGCGCGTCACCAGACGTGCGGCTGAGCCGATGCAGAATGTATGCCCCGTCGGAGTGCGCGCCTCGTGGGAAGCGGTGAGGGAACGCGCCAACCCGGCTGAGCCGCGTTCGTCGCCTCGCGACACCGCGGTCTGTCCGATCGGAATCCCTCTGGTGTATCGGAGGGTGACAGCCCCGCGTTCGGCAGCCGCCCGTGTTGTTGGCTTTCGCCCGACTCCCGCTTGGTTCGATGCGGGCGCCACGGTGGCGGAGACCTTGCTATCCAAGTCGCCTCACGACTCGAGTTCACGGCAGCGGGGAGACGGATGCGGAAGAGCGACAACACGCCGCCCGAGCAGAGCTTGGGAAGGGGCGACCCGGCGATTTCAGACGAGCGCGAAATCGATTTCATTCTCGCCGATTCGTTCCCGGCGAGCGATCCTCCGCCCTGGACGCTTGGTGTGCCGGCCGGACCGGAGCGCCCCGGCGCTCCTGACGCGAAGCCCCAGCCGGGCCCGGGGCACAGCCGAGATTGACGCGATCGACCTGAACCGTGGTTCTGATCGCGCACGCGACGCGGGCCACTCCACCTGGTGAAAGGCAGACGTCCATGAGCAAATCGGTTCTCAGTCCTGACGAAATCGTGAAGCACGCCAATTCCGTGGTGGACCAGGCGGCGCGCGAGATTCAACCCTTCGGTCACCTGGTCCGGATGCCCATCGCGCTCGACGAGGCGGTGTGTCAGGAGAGCGTCGACGGCCTGAACCAGCTGCTCGCCGACACGATCACGCTGCGCGATCTGTACAAGAAGCATCACTGGCAGGTGTCGGGGCCGACGTTCTATCAACTGCACCTGCTGTTCGACAAGCACTATTCGGAGCAGAACACGCTCGTGGACGCGCTGGCCGAGCGCATCCAGTCGCTGGGCGGGGTCAGCCTGGCGATGGCGCACGACGTGGCGGAGAGGACCATCCTGCCGCGTCCGCCGAAGGGCCGCGAAGCGGTTCCCGTGCAGCTGTCGCGCCTGCTGCACGGGCACGAGATCGTATTGAAGGAGGCGCGAGCCATGGCCCGTCTCGCGTCCGAGCACGACGATCAGGGGACGAACGACCTGCTGGTCAGCGACGTGATTCGGACGAACGAGCTGCAGGTCTGGTTCGTCGCCGAGCACGCGGTGGACGCCCCTATTTGACCGTCGCGCCGGTCAGCTTCGCGATCGCGGACAGCGTGGTCTGGGCCGCGTTGAGCCCCAGACGAAAGTCCTTGTCCGAATAGGTCGTGTAGACGTCGCTCGCCTGGTGCCAGTTGGGATCCCACCCGGCGCCGATCTGCGCCCCGCGGGCGTTCTCGCGGAGGCTGATCGACGGCGTCAGGTCCATGAACGCGGACGAGCAGGTGTTCGTCATGTGCGGCCCGACCTGGGCCGGGTAGTCGGTCGCGTACATCTCGTTGGCCGCTTTGAACGCCCAGGCGAGCTTCTCTGATGCGTCCGCCGTCTTCGACGTCGACTGGAACTCGACATTCACGTCCGCCTCGGGACGCTGGTCGGGGCTCAACGTGCCGTCGGCCCGAGGCATGCCGTGATCCCACATCATCATGTCGTGCTGGATCATGCCGAGCCACGTCGGCTCCGGATACTTGTGCGATCCGGCCGGGTCCTCTTTGCCCTGCAGCGCCGCGCGCTGTTCCACGTACGCGCGCGCGCCGAGCAGCCCTTCCTCCTCGCCGTTCCACAGCACGAACCGGATCGACACGTCCGTCGTGACCTCGGGCGACGCGAACACGCGCGCGAGCTCCATCACGAGCGCCGCCCCCGATCCGTTGTCGTTGGCCGCCTGGTTGTACCCGTGCCCGTCGAGGTCGCCGCTGACGATGTACATCTGGTCCGGATGGACGGTGCCGATTTTCGTGACGTACACGTCCTGCGCCGTCTGCGAAACGATCGGCTCTGAATCGAGGGCGCGAATCGCCGGATCCTTTTGCGCCTCGGGATCGCAGTTGACGCCCGTGTGCGCGGTGTAGCCGAACATCATGCTGCCGCCGGCATTCCGGCCGGCGCGGCCAACGTCGCCGCCCGTGGGGGTCGGCCGGCCCACGTCGCCCGCCCGGCCGCGCCCCGCGCCGCGTCCCGCGCCCCGTCCGCGCTGGGCGCCGCGTCCGGCGCGCTGCCCCTCGCTGCCTTGCACTGTCGCGGAGAGCGGGACGCTCGGGCCGCACGGACGCCTGGCGAGCGGAAACGTATAGGTGAGGCGCTCGACGTTGTCGTAGCCGTAGCTTTTCAGCTGCGCCGCGATCCAGTCCACGGCGTCCTGATTGCGCTTCGTGCCCTGGCGCCGGTCGCCGAACTGCGTCAGGCCCTTGATCGTGGTTTTATAGCGATCGAGCGTGAGCCGCCCGACCATCGTGGTGATCCCGGGATCGGGTGCCGGAGCCACCTGGCCTCTTCCTCTGGCCGGCTGCGCCTCGCGGCCGCTGCCCGCCTGCTGTGCCACGACCACCAGCCCCGCCGTCATGAACCCCGCGGCGCACATCAATACGAATCGACTACGCACGTCATCCTCCAACCCCGAAGTGTAACCGAGACGGGCGCCGTCCGATACCAGCCCGCGATCCGTGACGATCTCGACGGCTTCACAGCCGGGGCAGAGGACGCCGGCGCTCGACGTATGCGCAGCCGCCCACCCGGTCCATCCGATCGGCTTCGACCGTGCCGCTCCCGGCCGCGCAGACGACGTCCTCCACGCACCCGTCGTCGCTCTTGACGCTGAACACCGCGTCCGGGCCCGCTTCCACGTGGATGGTCGTGCCGCTGAAACACTGGCCGCCGGCGCAGATTCCCGAGTCGCAGGTGGTCATGACGCTGCCGCCGTTCTTCACCACGATCGTGACGGACGTGACGCCGAGGGCCGGACAGTCGACCGCGCCCGGGTGAATGAGTGTGCAGCCGGCCGTTACCGAGATCGGCACGTCCATCGCGCCGTCTTCGGCGTGAAATTCGAAGCACGGCGCGTAGTGCTGATCCGCGCAGACGTTATTCGTGCCGGGCGAATAGTTCAAGGCGATCGACGCCGTCCCGCCGTTGGCCAGCGTGGCGGTCAGGCCGTGGCCGTCGCGCGCGATCGTGACGCTCGGCGGCGCGGCCGCCGCCGCGGGAAGCCCCGAGACGAGCACGGCGATCGACAGCCGCAGCAGGAACCGGCCGGACGTCGGGATCGTGGTCAGCATGGTCTCCACCCTCCGCGGTCATCTACTTCTACTTCGCCGCCAGCGCCGCGCGCCAGTTCTCGACGACGGTCATCGAACCCGTTCCCGTGCGTTCCGGCGCGAGCGCCAGAAAGTGCTGCCGATCGGGCGTGCTGTCAATCCAGAGGATGTTCGGCGGCAGCGTGGCGAAGGTCGCCGGCTCGCTCACGCGGAGCGCGTCGCCAGCCTGGGCGACGTCGACGCGCGAGAGCGTGCGCAGATCGTCCCCGACGAACAGCAACTGGCGGCCGTCGGGAGTCCACCATGCCCCGATTGCGCCGTCCTGCGAGACCTGCAGCCTGTGCCCGGGAGAGGGAAACGACTGCACGTACAGCTGGTAACGACCTGTCTCGTCGGAGAAATATGCGAGCCAACGGCCATCGGGCGAGACCGGTCCGGCCTCGTCGCGCGTCGGCCCCATCACGAGCGGCTTCAGCTCGCGTGGAGCAGACGCCGATAACAGCATCACGTCCTGCTCCGTGCCCGGATTGAGCTGCGTGCAGATGATCCAGCGGCCGTCCGATGACCAGGCCTCAGGTCCCTTGAAGAGCACGCTCGATCGGTAGAGCGGTTGCTCCGGCGTCGGATCGCCGACGATCTTGACGTACACGTCCTCGGGTCCTGTGCGGTCGCTGGCGAAGACGATCCGGCTGCCGTCCGGCGACCACACCGGCCCGTCGTTGCGGCCGGTCCCCGTCGACAGGAGCGAAGCCCCGCCTCTCGCCAGATCGACGAGCCACAACGTCGATTCAGACGGCGAGGTCGAGCGCACGACCACGCCGCGTGTGCCGTCGGGGGAGATCGTCACGTGCTCGTAGTGTCCGGGCGGCAGCGGCAGCGTTCCCGTCTTTCGGCCGAGCACGTCGTACCACTCGGCGACCGTGTTGCCGGACGGCGCCGTGTAATACGCCAATGACCCGCTCGCGGAAATCGACGTCGGCCGTCCAGCCGTATACGACGTCGCCGGATCGAGGATCATCGACGGTTCGTCGTCGAGCGTCACGGGATCGCCCGTGGTCCGCAGCGTCTTCGCGTCGAACGGCTGCGCGACGAGGACCCCCTGGCGCGCAAAGAGGAGCTCGCCCGGATCCGCGTACACCGGCGCGCTCTCCATCTGGCCGATCAATGTCCGCGTCGTGCTCGAGAGCGATCCGACGAAGATGTCGAACTTGCCGTCGCGTCCCGGCAGCGAGGCGTACGTGAAGTGATCGCCGTCGGGCAGGAACGACGGAAAGCGATGTCCGTACTCGTGACGCGTGGCATCGAGGCTGCTCGTCTGCACGGGTGTGCCGCCGGTCGCGGGAACCCGATACAGCGGTCCGCCGGCCTCTCTGGCGTAGACGATGACTCCCGACGGGCTCCACGTCGCGCCGCGTCCGCCGCCGACCACATCGGCCAGCATCTGAGCCCGCCCCCCGGACAGGGCGATCGTCTTCAACTTCGACGTCGTGAAGAACCCGAGCCGCCGGCTGTCCGGCGACCAGAACGGCAGGCTCCCGCCGTCGGTGTCGTCGAGCCGGCGGGCCGTCATCGAATCGAGCGAACGCACCCAGATTTGTGTGTCGGAACGGGCGATCGTCCCGACGACGAACGCGACCATCGTGCCGTCCGGGGAGATGGCCACCCCCGTCGAGTCCGGATACAGGGTGGTGGCCGGCGGCGGCAGCAGCGACACGCGCCGCAGCGGCGGACTCGCGGGCGAGACAGCGGCGGACCACACGAGCACGCCGGCGAGGCCGCCGACGAGCACGCCGGCCAGCGCAGGCCAAAGATGTGCGCTCCACGATCGGCGGTTCCGGGGCGCCGGCGCGGTCGTGCCCGCCGCCTCGTCCTGATCGTCGAGATCGAACCTCGCGTCGGCGATCGCGCTCAGCCGCTTGCGCGGATCCTTCTCGAGACAGCGTCGCAGCAATCGCCGGACCGACGAGGGGACGTCGGCTGGGATCGCAGTCCAGGCGGGATCCGACCTCAGGACCGACGCGAGGACGTCCTGCAGCGTGTCGTCCTCGCCGATCGACGCCGCTCGGGGCGGCCCTGACGTGCCCGAGGGGTCGAACGCGCGCCGGCCCGTCAGCATTTCGTAGAGCACGGCCCCGAACGCCCAGATGTCGGCCCGGCGATCGACGGCCTTCCCGCGCGCCTGCTCCGGCGCCATGTAGGCGGCCGTCCCGACGATCATGCCGATCTGGGTCGCGTGCGCGGTGAACGTCGGCGAGTTGACGAGGTTCGCCGCCCCCTCGGGACCGTCGTCCATCGCCTTGGCCAGTCCGAAATCCAGCACCTTGACGGTGCCATCCGGCCTCACCTTGACGTTGGCCGGCTTCAAATCGCGGTGAATGATGGCGTGCTCGTGCGCCGCCCCGAGGGCGTCGGCGATCTGGCGCGCGATCGGCAGCGCGTCCTCGAGGGGAATCGGTCCGCGTGCGAGCCGCTGCGCCAGGTCCTCGCCATCGACGAGTTCCATTACCAGCGCCTGTCCTTCGACGCCGTAGATGTGCGCGATGTTGGGATGATTGAGCGCGGCGAGGGTTTGCGCCTCGCGCGTGAACCGTGCCAGCCGCTCGGGATCGGCGGCGAACGCCTCCGGCAGGACCTTGATCGCGACGTCGCGATTCAGCTTCGTATCGCGTGCGCGATACACCTCTCCCATGCCGCCGGCACCCAGCTTGCCGACGACCTGATACGGTCCGATTCTGTCGCCCGTCTCGATCACGCGGTCCTCTCGTGCCCGGCGCGTTGGCCGCATTCGCGCCATCGCGCGCCGGCGCGACGGCAGTGGCGCGCGCCCGTGGCCGTCGCGACGTCTTCGAGACCCGCGCACACTCGCAAGGTGGGGAGCATCTTGGGGGACGGCAGATTATACGGCCGAACGCCTCCGTACCCGGTCGACGACTACGAGTTGAGGTTGCGCCAGGGTCGTGAGTCTCGCCGCCTGAGCGCTAGCGCACCGCGGCCGCTTCGCGTTGCGCCTCGCGCCAGATCGGGACGTCGCGGTCGGCGTCCTTCCACAGCTCGAGGAATGTCGCATACGCCTGGCGGCTGTCGTCGCGCGTGCCGAGGGCCG